>NZ_JCAFRH010000002.1:0-617624 GCF_059367875.1 Stenotrophomonas sp. YJH_SMC_16
CACGGTCTGGTTGACCTGCTCAATGCCGGCCGACTGTTCCTGCGAAGCAGCGGAAATCTCGGCCATGATGTCGGTCACGCGCTGCACCGAGGCGACGATCTCGCCCATGGTGCTGCCGGCCTGGTGGACCAGGCTGGAGCCCTCGGCAACCTTGCCGACCGAATCATCGATCAGGCCCTTGATCTCCTTGGCGGCAGCCGCCGAGCGCTGGGCGAGGGTGCGCACTTCGCTGGCGACCACGGCGAAGCCGCGGCCCTGTTCACCGGCACGCGCGGCTTCCACGGCGGCATTCAGCGCCAGGATGTTGGTCTGGAACGCAATGCCGTCGATGACGCTGATGATCTCGGCGATCTTCTTCGACGAGGCTTCGATGGCGGACATGGTGGTGACCACCTGGCCGACGACTTCACCGCCCTGCGAGGCGACGCCATGGGCGCCGATGGCGAGCTGGTTGGCCTGGCGGGCGTGCTCGGCGTTCTGACGCACAGTGGAGGTCAGTTCCTCCATCGAGGCAGCGGTCTCTTCCAGGTTGGCGGCCTGCTGCTCGGTACGGCGCGACAGGTCGCTGTTACCGGAGGCGATTTCGCCGGCGGCCAAGGTGATGCTGGAGGCGCTGGCCTGGATCTGGCCGACGATCTGGGTCAGCTGTGTGACCGTGGCGTTGGCATCGTCGCGCATGCGGGCGAACACGCCGTTGAACTGGCCTTCCATGCGCGCGGTCAGGTCGCCGGTGGCGATCGACTGCAGCAGCTGCGAGAGCTGGCCGAGGTTGCCGTCAGCCACCTGCATCATGGTGTTGAGGTGCTCGATCATCAGCTTGAAGTCGTGCTGGAAGCGCTGTGCGTCGCCGCGCTGGCTGAAGTCACCGGCGGCGGCCGCCGCAGCCAGGCGCTGGATCTGTGAATTGATCGCCAGCAGGCTGGCCTTGGCCGCATCCATGGATTCGTGCAGGATCGCGCGGCTGCCGGGCAGGCGGCGTGCATCCGGGGTCAGATTGCCGATGGCATACTGGTTGAGTACTTCAATGGCATCGACGATCGCATCGAGGTGTTCGAAGATCACCGTGTTGATGCCGTTGGCCAGCTGGCCATAGACGCCCGGGAAATCTTCCGGAATGCGGTGGCTGATGTCCGGGCCGGCATGCATCTGGGCCATCAGCTGGGTCTGCTCGCTGAAGCGGCGCAGCATCGCGGTCATCTCCGCGGTGGCGGCCAGCATCTTGCCGGCCTCGTCCTTGCTGGTGGCCTGGGTGCTGACGCTGAGGTCGCCGCGGGAAACTGCCTGGATGGCATGCACGGCCTTGCCCAGCGGACCGGTGACCGCACGCGAGATGACGATGGCCAGCGCGGCGGCCACCAGTGACAGCAGTACGATGCAGCCGATGATGGCGATCATACTGTTGCGATGGGTGGCGTTGGCGTCGGCGATCTTGCCGTCCATCTGCCCGGCGATGTGGGTGCCCAGTGCCTTCATTGCAGCGAACAGGTCGCGACGTGCCGGGCGCGACTGCTCGTCGGAGATCTGCTGCGCCAGGGCGCCGTCACCGGCGGTCACGGCGTCGCGCATCGCCTTGTTGGCGGCGAAGTAGCGATCCAGCTGCGTGCTGGCCGCGCGATAGAGTTCGCGCTCCTTCTCCAGCGCCGGCAGCGCCGAGTACGCCGCCAGTTCGTCATGCACGGCTTTGGCGGTATCGTCCATGCGTTTGTTGTAGTCGGCGACCTTCTCCGGCTGGTCCAGCATGCTCAGCTGGGCCAGTTCGTAGGTACGGAACTCACCGAGCTGCGAGCGCGCCTCGCCCAGGTGCTGGACGGAGGGGATATCGTTGCCGGCCATCTCGCGCAGCTGCGCGTTGGCTTCGCTCAGGCGCAGCAGGGCGAACGCGCCGAGGACCAGGGTCATCAACGTGGTGAGGGTGAACCCCACGGCCAGCTTGCGGGCGATGGGCAGATCTTGGAACCACTTCATGCAGGGTGCTCCAGGTGGGCAGAGTGCCGGCGTCTGTGCGCCGGTTTGGGGGTGGTTGCAGAGCGAACGGTGGTGCCCGGTGGGGGTTCGGTGACGGCCGTCAAAGCGAAATAGCGGCGCAGTCCGGATGGACTTTATGGACGCAGATCACATTCGGTTGCGTAGGGATGACGGCGCGAAAGCGTTGCAGCGACGCGGCTTCGCTTGGATGAAGTGGTTACGCCCGCAGCCATCGTGTCGACGGAGTTCACGATTTGGTATCGGGGTGCCGTCCCGCGATCAGATCCCTTTCCTGCGGAATGGAATCTGATCCCACTGGCAGGGCGAACACAAACAGAAACCGCCGCCCGGAAGGGCGGCGGTCCAGTACACGCCTGCAACGTGGATCAGGCGGCCTGCGGCATCCGCAGCGAACGCACCAGCCCGCCGATGTCGACGATCAGGGCCACGCGGCCATCGCCGAGGATGGTGGCACCGGACACCCCGCCGATGCGGCGGTAGTTGTTCTCGATGTTCTTCACCACGACCTGTTGCTGGCCGACCAGTTCGTCCACTTCCAGCGCGATCTTCTGGCCATCGCCTTCGACCACCACCACCAGCGATTCGCTGCCCGGCGCACGGTTGCCGTAGCCGTAGTATTCGCTCAGCGACAGGATCGGCAGGTACTCGCCACGTACGCGCAGCACGCGGCCTTCGCCGGCCATGCTGCGGATGTCTTCGGCCTGCGGCTGCAGGGCCTCAAGCACATAGGCCAGCGGCAGGATCAGGGTTTCACCGGCCACTGCCACGGTCATGCCATCGAGGATGGCCAGGGTCAGCGGCAGGCGGATCAGCGTGCGGGTGCCGTTACCAAGGCTGCTTTCGATCTGCACCTCGCCACCCAGCGCCTGGATGTTGCGGCGGACCACATCCATGCCGACGCCACGGCCGGACAGGTCGGTGACTGCATCGGCGGTGGAGAAGCCAGGCTGGAAGATCAGGTCCCAGACCTGCGAATCGGTAGGGTTGTCCGGCACTGCCAGGCCGCGTTCGTGGGCTTTGGCCAGGATCTTGGTGCGGTCCAGGCCGCGGCCGTCGTCGCTGACTTCGATGACGATGTGGCCGCCCTGATGCGAGGCTGCCAGGGTGATGGTGCCGGTCTCGTCCTTGCCCGCGCCGCGACGCACGTCCGGCATCTCCAGGCCGTGGTCGATCGAGTTGCGCACCAGGTGCACCAGCGGGTCGGCGATCTTTTCGATCAGGCCCTTGTCCAGCTCCGTGCCTTCACCGACGGTGCGCAGGCGGACCTGCTTGCCAAGGCGGCTGGACAGGTCGCGGACCAGGCGCGGGAAGCGGCGGAACACCGCATCGACCGGCAGCATGCGCACGCCGATCACGGCTTCCTGCAGGTCGCGGGTGTTGCGTTCCAGCTGGTCCAGGCCGGCGAACAGGCTCTCGGCGTGGACCGGGTCCAGTGCGTGCGAGACCTGCTTGAGCATGGCCTGGGTGATGACCAGTTCGCCGACCAGGTTGATCAGCGCATCGACCTTGTCGACGCTGACTCGGATCGAGGTTTCGGCTTCCTGGCTGGCGCCGCCGCTGGTGGCGGGCGCAGCAGGCGCCGCCGGTACGACGGCAGCCGGTGTGGAAGGGGCGGTTGCAATGGGCGCCTGTGTAGCCAGGCTCGGCGGTGCGGCCGGACGGATGTCCAGTTCGCAGTCGTCCAGTACCCAGGCGAAGGTGTCTTCGATCTTGCTGCGCGGCACCTTGCCGACCAGGCCCAGATCCCACGCCAGATGGGCCTCGAGCGGGTCGAGCTGGGCGAAGCCCGGCAGGCGTTCCATGCGCGCGGCGACCTGCAGCGAACCGAGATGCTCCAGTTCGCGGATGATGCGCAGCGGGTCGTTGCCGCTCATGAACAGCGACGGTGCCGGGGTGAAGCCGATCTGCCAGGCTTCCGGCGTATCGTCCACCTTGGCCGCGACGGCAGCGGGGGCGCTCGGTGCGGGCTGGCCGGAAAGGACCGCTTCCAGGCGCGCCTTCACCGCAGCGACTGCAGCCGGATCGGCAGCCTGGCCGTGTTCGGCTTCGCGCAGCAGGGCGCGCAGCACGTCCACCGAGGACAGCATGGCGTCGACCGCGTGGCCTTCCAGCGCCCGCTTGCCGGCACGCAGTTCATCGAGCAGCGTTTCCAGCACGTGGGTAAGGCCGGCGATCGTATCGAAGCCGAAGGTGCCGGCGCCGCCCTTGATCGAGTGGGCGGCGCGGAACACCGAATTGATGATCTCCGCGTCCTGCTGCCCCGATTCCAGGGCCAGCAGGCCAGCCTCCATCGCGTCGAGGCCTTCGCGGCTCTCCTCGAAGAAGGTGGCGTGGAAGCGTTGCAGGTCCATGCTCATGGCAGTGGTGGTCCGGAAGCGAAGAGGGGGAGCGGTGGCGGGCGATCAGCCCAGCACTTTCTGCACGGTGGCGACCAGCTGTTCGGGATTGAACGGCTTGACCAGCCAGCCGGTGGCGCCGGCGGCCTTGCCTTCGGACTTCTTGTCGGCGGCCGATTCGGTGGTCAGCATCAGCAGCGGGGTGAACTTGTAGTCCGGCAGCTGGCGCAGTTCGCGAATCAGCGCGATGCCGTCCATGTTCGGCATGTTGACGTCGGTGACCACCGCATTGAAGCGCTGGCCCTTGGCGCGACCGAGCGCGACCGCGCCGTCTTCGGCTTCTTCGACGGCAAAACCGGCCGAGGTGAGGGCGAAGGAAACCATCTGGCGCATCGACGCCGAATCGTCCACCACCAAGATACGTGCGCTCATGCAGCGTTCTCCACAGATTTCAGGTTGTCATGGGTTACGTCCAGGCCCAGGGCCTGGGTGACGCCCAGCAGGCGCGCGGCGTCACGGAAGGTTGCAGTGCAACCGTGGAAGCCGGTGCCGAGACCTGCCTCGCGGCGGGCCTGCACGAACGCACACAGCACCTGCACGGCGGCCGTGTGGATGCGGGCGACCTGGCTTGCATCCAGGGTCAGCTCGCCTGCCTGCGCCACCAGCGGGGCGAGGCGGTTCTTGAGCTCGGTGGTGCTCTCGATGCCGAGATCCCCACCCAGTTCGACAGTACTCATCGTTGCTCCGGACAAACGGTTCCGTGATCCATAACGGCACCCCGGCGGGGTTCTTTAGGGGAATCGACGCGGTGCGTCCCCGACAGGTAACGCGTCGGCGCAAAGCGCCGACTCAGCTCAACAGCCGCGTGGCATCCAGCAGGATCATCGGGCGCTGGCTGACCCGGGCGACGCCGCGGAACAGGTCGTTGGAGATCTGGCAGATGCGCGCGGTATCGGGCGGTTCGATCTGCGAATCGGTGAGGTTGGCGACATCTTCCACCGCCGACACGCGCAGGCCGATGGTCTCGCCGTCTTCTTCCAGGACCACGATACGGGTCTGTGAGTCGTCTTCGGCGGGCGCGGCTCCAAGGTGCAGGCCCAGATCCATCACCGGCACCACCTGGCCGCGCAGGTTCATGATGCCGAGCATGGCCGGTGCGGTGCCGCGCAGCGGCAGCAGCGGCACCGGCAGCACCACTTCCTGCACCTTCAGCAGTTCCAGTGCATAGGCCTGGGTGCCGCAGCGCAGGCGCAACCAGCGCGAGGTGCGCTCGCCGGCGCGTCGGTTCTGCGGATGCGGACTGCTGGCGGGCCGATGTGCCTGTGCCTGCAGTTCCTGCCAGCTGTTCGGACGGTTGCCTGCTGGCGCGTCCACGGCCACGCGCGGTGGCGGCGCGGCATCGGTGCGTGCCGCTGGAGCGGGTGCTGTGACTACGGCCGGTGGTGGCGCAGGAACGTCCTCGCCGCCTGCTGCGGCCTCGAATGCAGCCTGCAGGCCGGGGCTGTCGGTGTGGGCGAGGCGATGGCTGTCGGCCGTATCGGTCTCGTAGATCACTTCGTCCGGCAGATCGTCCCAGGTGGGTTCCGGACCTGCCTTGGCGGCAGCCGGAGCAGGGGGCGTCTCGTGGATCACCTCGTCAGGCAGGTCATCCCAGGTCGGTTCGCGCTCGGGAGCGGCGACAGGCATTGCGGCGGCCTCGAAGGCGGCTTCCAGTGCTGCGTCGTCCTCTGCCGGGGCAGCGGCAACAGTCTCCGTTTCGTAGATCACCTCGGCCGGCAGGTCGTCCCAGGTCGGCTCGCGCTCGGGCGCGCCAGCAGCGGCCTCGAATGCAGCTTCCAGCGCAGCGTCGTCCTCAATCGGTGTGGTGGCCGCGGTGTCGGTCTCGTAGATCACTTCGGCCGGAAGATCGTCCCAGGTCGGCTCGCGTTCGGCGTCCGCTGCAATCGCCGGGCACGCTTCGTCGCTGGCCGGCGGCGGTGCAGCCGGTGGCGCCACGGCGATCGCTTCGCCCAGCAGTTCGTCCAGATAGTCGTCCAGTACGCCGGTGCTGTTCATGCGGCCTGCTCCAGGGCGCGGGCATCCTCGCCGAGGATCCAGTTCAGGGCGCGGCGGTAGGCAGCCAGGCCGCGGCCCGGGTAGTCCTCACCAACGCTTGGCAGGGTCAGGCCGGCGGCGTTGCTGATGCGGGTGTCGATGGGAATGGCGTCTTCCCACACGCGGGTGCCGTGACGATCCTGCATCGTGCGCAGCGATTCGTTGCCGGCGCGGGTGCGGCGGTCGAACAGGGTGGGCAGAATCGAGATCGGCAGCGGGCGGCGGCGCGAGCGCTCGACCATCTCGCCAGTGCGGACCATCCCCTCCAGGCCATGCAGAGCCAGCGGCTCGGCCTGGGTGGGAATGATCAGGCGGTCGGCCGCGGCCAGTGCGTTGATCATCAACAGACCGAGGGTGGGTGCGCAGTCCAGCAGGATGTAGTCGTGCTGTCCCTGATGGCGGGCAAGCGCGTTCTGCAGGGCCAGGCCGAGGCCGGGCTGGTTGGCGCTGCGGCGTTCCAATGTGGCCAGCGCGGATTGTGCACAGACATAGTCCAGGCCATGGATGCTGCTGGCATGGCACAGGCTGGAAAGATCGGCCGGCGGTGCGCCGAACAGTTCCAGCACGCCGGCCGGCGGCGGATCCACCGGCACGCCGAAGGCGCGGCTGAGCGAGGCGTGCGGATCGAGGTCGATCAGCAGCACGCGATGGCCAAGCGCGGCCAGGCCACGGCCGAGGGCGAGGGTGGTGGTGGTCTTGCCGACTCCGCCCTTCTGGTTGGCGACTGCCCAGATGCGCATCGGTTTACTCCTTCATTGCCGGGGGAACGGCGGCGCCGACGCGGCTGCCAGCCGGCACCGGCGGCAACTTCACCGGTGCGATGGGGGAGGTGGGGGCGCTGGCCGGAGTTGCGGCGGCCTGTTCGGTAGCGGTGCTGTCGGTGGCGCCGGTGGCTGCGTTCAGGCGCTGGCCGAGCGGGTCCACCGAATGCGAGGTGTCGGCCAGGATGATGACCATCACCCGACGGTTGCGGTTGCGGCCCTGCGCGCTGTCGTTCTCTTCGCGCGGGCGGAACTGGCCGTAGCCGACCATCGCCAGCCGCGACGGCTGCACGCCCTGGTCGGCGAACAGGTGCACCACGCTGGCCGCGCGGCCGGCCGACAGTTCCCAGTTTGAAGGGAAGGTGGCGGTAGCAATCGGCACATTGTCGGTGTGCCCTTCCACGCGCACGCTGTTGGGCACGTCACGCAGCACCTCGGCCAGGCTGGCCAGGGTCTGCCGTGCATGCACGTCCAGCGCGGCCGAGCCGGTCGGGAACAGGATGTCGCTGTTGATTTCGACTTCGATCCACAGTTCGGTGCGGCGCACGCTGATCATGCCGCGGTCGATCAGCGGCGCCAGTGCGGCGGTGAGGCGGTCGGCGATGCTGTTGAGCTGGCGCTCGGCGCGCGCGATCTGCTCCTGGTTGTGCACCGACACCGGCATGCGCATCTGCGAGGCCATCGATGGCAGCAGGGTCGGGTCGTGCGACGGTGCAGGCGCTGAGGGTCCGATCTTGGTGCCGGACTTGATCACCGAGGGGCTGTCCCAGCCGCCACCCTGCACCTGCTTGTTACCCACCTGCACCGGATTGATGGTGCGCGGTGCGCCACCGAAGGCATCGGTCAGCGCGTCGGCCATGATCCGATACTTGCCCTCGTTGACCGAGGAAATCGCGTACATGACCACGAAGAAGGCCAGCAACAGCGTCATCAGGTCGGCATAGGGAATCGCCCATGCTTCGTGGTTGGCGTGCTCTTCGTGGTGCTTGCGGCGGGCCATGTCAGTGCAGGAAGCCGGAGAGGTTGGTTTCGATGTTGCGCGGGTTCTCGCCCTGGGCGATCGAGATCAGGCCTTCGATGACCATTTCGCGATCGCGGGTGTTGTGCGAGATCACACTCTTGAGCTTGGCGGCCACCGGCAGGAACAGCAGGTTGGCCGAGGCGATGCCGTAGATGGTGGCGGTGAACGCTGCGGCGATGCCGTGGCCGAGCTTGCTCGGGTCGGCCAGGTTCTTCATCACCGCGATCAGGCCGAGCACGGCGCCGATGATACCGAGGGTCGGTGCGTAGATGCCCATCGCTTCAAAGACCTTGGCGCCGGCCTGGTCCTGATGCTCCTGGCTGCCCAGTTCGATTTCCAGCATGTGCCGCATCGATTCGGGTTCAACGCCATCGACCAGCAGCTGCAGGCCCTTGCGCAGGAACGGGTCCTGCTGCGCTTCCACCTGCGATTCCAGGCCCAGCAGGCCCTGGCGGCGGGCGATGTTGCTCCACTCGACGATCTGCTGGATCAGTTCGCGGCGATCGCTGTGCGGTGGGCGCACGACCCAGCGCACGATCTTGAACGCATGCTTGAACACTGCCGGCGAGGTATGCAGCAAAATCGCGGCGACGGTGCCGACGATGACGATCACGAACGCGGCAGGCGACCACAACGACGCCAGGCCGGCGCCCTTGAGGATGCTGCCACCGACCAGCGAGGCCAGGGCGAGAAAGAGTCCAATGAGGCTGAGTCTATCCATGGTTCCGGTATCGGCGTGTATGAATGGGACTTGAGACACCGGTAGATCGCGTACAGACGGTAGTCACAGTTTTTCGGGTTGCCGGGCATGGCCCTGGCGGGGTTCATCGCAGCCCGTCCACATCCAGGATCAAGGCCATGCGACCATCGCCGATCAAGGTTGCACCGGCATAACCGCGCAGGCCGCGCAGGGCTTTCGGCAGCGGCTTGATGACCACTTCTTCGCGCCCGCGCACCTGGTCCACGACCAGCCCGAAGCGCGCTTCGCCGGCCTGCAGCACCACGATGGTCAGCAGGGGCGAGGCGGCGGGCGTCACATCCAGCCACTGGCGCAGATCGACCAGCGGCAGGGTGTGGGAGCGCCGATCGAGCACGGCACGGCCATCGAACCAGCCCAGCGACGTGCGCGGTGCGTGCAGCACTTCCATCACGCGCGCCAGCGGTAGCGCGTAGACGTCCTCACCGGCCTGAACCAGCAGGGTCGGCAGGATCGCCAGGGTCAGCGGCACGCGGATCAGGAAGCGGCTGCCACGGCCCAGCTCCGACTGGATCTGGATCTGGCCGCTCAGTTCGCGGATGCGTGACTGCACCACGTCCATGCCGACGCCGCGGCCGGAGATGTCGGTGACCTGCTGCTTGGTCGAGAAGCCGGGCAGGAACACCAGGTGCAGGCATTCCTCGCTGCTCAGGCGCGCGGCCGCTTCCGGATCGATCAGGCCCTTCTCGCGTGCCTTGGCACGCAGCTTTTCGGGGTCGATGCCGGCGCCATCGTCCTGCACCTCGATGCTGACGTAGTCACCTTCCTGCTGCGCCGACAGCCGCACGTGGCCCATCCGCGGCTTGCCCTGCGCCTCGCGCAGGTCGGGCATTTCCACGCCATGGTCGATGGCGTTGCGGACCAGGTGCACCAGCGGGTCGGCCAGCGCTTCGACCAGGTTGCGGTCGAGCTCGGTCTCGGCGCCGATCAGTTCCAGGTCCACTTCCTTCTTCAGCGAGCGGGCGACGTCGCGGGCCACCTTGGGGAAGCGGGAGAAGACCTTGCCCACCGGCTGCATGCGGGTACGCATCACCGCCGACTGCAGGCGGGCCGTGGCGATGTCCAGGGTGGACACGGCGCGGTCCAATTCTTCATCGCGCAGGCGTGCACGCAGGGTCTTGAGCCGATTGCGTGACAGCACCAGTTCGCCGATCAGGTTGACGATCGCGTCCAGGCGCTTGGTGTCTACGCGTACGGTATGTTCGGCCTCGGCCAACGGCTTGGCGGCCGGCTTTGCCACCGGTGCCGGTGCGGCGACCGGGCGCGGGGCTGCAGCCGGCGCCGGTGCCATGGCGGCAGCAGGCTTGGTGCCCGGTGCAGCGCCACCGTGCAGCTGGTCGAGCAGGGCTTCGAACTCGTCTTCGCTGATCAGTCCGTCGTCGGCCTTCTTCGCCGGTGCGACCGCGGTCGGCGCGTTGCCACCATGCAGCTGGTCGAGCAGGGCCTCGAATTCGTCGTCGGTGATCAGGTCGCTGCCACCCGCGGCGGGTGCTGCTGCGGCGGCGGGTGCCGCCACGGCACCGCCGTGTACGTCGAACTGGGCGATCAGGTCCGGCGGTGCATAGCCCGGCTCGGTGCCGGAGGAAACTGCATCCAGCATCGACTGCAGGTAGTCCAGCGATTGCTGGGCCGCGTCGAAGTGATGGGCCTGCAGCACCGCCTGGCCGGCACGCGCGGCGCCCAGCGCTTCTTCAGCGGCATGGCACAGCTCGACCATGGCGGTGACGCCGAGGAATCCGGCGCCGCCCTTGAGCGTGTGATAGCCGCGGAACACCGCGTTGAGCTGATCGCTGTCCTGCGGTGCCTGCTCCAGCGACACCAGCTGTTCGCCGAGGCGATCCAGGATTTCCTGTGCCTCGATGATGAAATCGGCAGTGATGTCGTCGGATACCGCGCTCATGCTTACAGCCCCAGATCCGACAACAGGTCGTCGGCGTCGTTCTGCGAGACCGCGTGGCGGTCCAGTCCCTTCAGTGCCGGCCCGGCCAGTTCCGGGTCGGTGCGATGCTGTTCCGGTGGCAGGCCGAGTGCGCCGAAGCCTTCGTGCACGCGGCGGACGATGCCCACCACGCGACGGATGATCTGCCCGGTCAGGTCCTGGTAGCTCTGGGTCAGGGCGATCTCGGTCAGGTTGTGGCGGATGCGCTCGAGCTGCGCGTCCTGGCCCGGCTGCAGGCCTTCGGCGCGCAGCTGTTCGGTCAGGCTGCGGCATTCCTCGGCCAGGTCCAGGGTGCGGTGCGTGGCCTGCTCGGTCATCGCCACCACGTGGTCCAGGCGCGCGCAGGCATCGTCCAGTTCCCCGGCTTCGCTCGGCACGGTCGGCAGTTCACCCAGCGCCTGCCCCAGTTCGCGGGCCAGCCGCGAGAGCCCACTCATCATCGGCTGCGTGCGCAGCGCGACCAGTCCGTCGATGCGCTGCCGCCAGGCGGCTTCGTCACCGGACTCGAGTGCGTCCAGGGCCTCCTGCAGGCGCAGGGCGAGGGCGCTCTTGTCGACCGTGGTATCCATCAGGCGCTGGCCGCCAGGCGTTCGAAGATCTTGCCGAGCTTCTCTTCCAGCGTCTGCGCGGTGAACGGCTTGATGATGTAGCCGTTCACGCCGCTCTGGGCGGCTTCGATGATCTGTTCACGCTTGGCTTCTGCGGTGACCATCAGCACCGGCAGGGTCTTCAGCTTGGCATCGGCACGGATCGCCTTGAGCAGCTCGATGCCGGTCATCACCGGCATGTTCCAGTCGGTGACCACGAAATCGAACGGCTGGCTCTGCAGCAGCGACAGCGCGGCATGCCCGTCCTCGGCTTCGGCGGTATTGGTGAAGCCCAGATCGCCCAGCAGGTTCTTGACGATTCGACGCATGGTCGAGAAGTCGTCGACGATCAGGATGCGCATGTTCTTGTTCAAAGCAGAATTCCTTTGTTGTTCATTCCGGACGGCCGGGGGCAGCCGCCTCGGGGATGTTCATTCTTCGAGGCCGGCGTCGGCGGCCTCGAACAGCTTCAGCCGGCCACGCAGGCGCAGTACCGCCTGGCCGTGGATCTGGCAGACCCGCGACTCGCTCACGCCGAGCACCGCGCCGATCTCCTTCAGGTTCAGTTCCTGCTCGTAGTACAGCGAGAGCACCAGCTGTTCGCGCTCGGGCAGGTGGCCGATGGCCTTGCCCAGCTCGCGGCCGAACTCGCCGCGCTCCAGCACCTGCTGCGGGGTCGGGCCGCCCTGGGCCACGGTGTCCAGCTCGCCCTGGTCCTCGATGCGCGATTCAAGACTCAGCACCTGGCCACGGGCAGCGTCTTCCATCAGCCGCAGGTACTCGGGCAATGGCATCTCCATCGCGGCGGCCACTTCGGTGGCGCTGGCGGCACGGCCACTGCTCTGTTCCAGGCGGCGGATGGTGGCGGCGGCATCACGTGCACGGCGGTGCACCGAGCGCGGCACCCAGTCGCCACGGCGGATCTCATCGATCATCGAACCGCGGATGCGGATCGAGGCATAGGTCTCGAACGAAGCCCCCTGGTCGGCGTCATAGCTGCGCGAGGCTTCGATCAGTCCCATCATGCCGGCCTGGATCAGGTCGTCGACCTCGACGCTCGCCGGCAGGCGTGCGGCCAGGTGGTGGGCGATGCGCCGCACCAGGTCCGAATGCTGGGCGATGACCTCGTTGGCCGCCGTGCGCTGGACTTCCCGGTACTGGGCTGCGCCTTTCATGCGGCCACCCCGCGCTGCTTGAGAATACGCTCGAGGAAGAACTCAACGCCGCCGCGCGGTTCGGTCGGCGCCTGCCAGCGTGCGGTACGGCGGGCAATCTCGGTGATCGCCAACGCGGCCGGGCTGGACGGGTAGGCCTTTACCACTGGCTGCTGGCGCTGCACCGACAGGCGCAGCCAATCATCCTGCGGCACACAGCCCAGATAGTTCAGCGAGACATCGGCGAGGAATTTCTCGCAGACCCGGGTCAGCTTTTCGTACAGCACGCGGCCCTCGTTGGGGTCGCGCACCATGTTGGCCACCACCTGGATGCGGTCCACGCCGCGCTCGCGCGACAGCACCTTGATCAGCGCATAGGCGTCGGTGATCGAGGCCGGCTCGTCACAGACCACCACCACGGTGTCCTGCGCGGCCTGGCAGAAGGTCAGCACGCCATCGGTGATGCCGGCGGCGGTGTCCACCACCATGATGTCCAGTTCGCGTTCCAGTTCGGAGAACACGTTGACCAGGCCGACGTGCTCGGCCGGGGCCAGCTCGGCCATGTGCCGGCGACCGGACGCGGCCGGGACCACCAGCACGCCGTTCGGGCCTTCGACGATGACGTCATCCAGCGTGCAGCGGCCGGCGACCAGGTCGGCCAGGGTAAAGGTGGGGTTCAGGCCCAGGATCACGTCGATGTTGGCAAGGCCAAGGTCGGCGTCCAGCAGCAGCGTGCGCTTGCCCATGCCAGCCAGCGCCACGGCCAGGTTGGCCGAAACGTTGGTCTTGCCCACGCCGCCCTTGCCGCCAGTGACGGCAATGGTGCGCACAGGGCCGAGCGGCTCGCTGCGGGTGGCCGACAGCGGGAAGGTCTTGGTCAGCTTGGCGTACTCACGCGACGGCATGGTTCAACTCCGGGTTGCAGGGCATATCGGCCGCGCGGCGCAAATCTTCAAGGCGAAGTACGAGATTGGCCGCACTGGCCCGGTGCAGGTCCTCCGGAACGTCCTGGCCATCGGTCACCCAGGTGATCGGCAGGGCATGGTCCACGGCCACCGACAGGGCGTTGCCGAAGCGGCCGGTCTCGTCCAGCTTGCTCAGCACCAGACCCTGCAGGTTGGCGGCGCCGAAGCGGCGGACCACCTCGTCCATGTCGCCGAAGCTGGTATTGGCCGGCAGCACCAGCAGGGTGCGCACCTGGCGGGCGGCACGCAGCCACTGCAGCTGGGCGGCCAGCGCGCGGTCGCGCGGGCCCAGGCCGGCGGTGTCGATCAGCACCAGCTTGTAGTCCTTCAGGCGTTCCAGCAGCTGGTCCAGGTCGGTGCCACTGTTGGCCTCGTGCACCGCGATGCCGAGCTGGCGGCCGTAACCGTACAGCTGCTCGCGGGCACCGATGCGGGTGGTGTCGGTGGTGACCAGGGCCACATCACGCGGCGCGTGCTTCTCGGCGAAGCGCGAGGCCAGCTTGGCGATGGTGGTGGTCTTGCCGGCGCCGGTCGGGCCAACCAGGGCGATCACGCCGCCTTCTTCCAGCGGGTCGACCGGGGCGATCGGCAGCTTGCGCGAAATCAACCCCAGCATCAGGCCGCGGCCACGGTGGGCTTCGGTCTCCAGCGGGATCTGCATGGCCACGTCGCGGGCCAGGCCGGCGTCGAAACCGTACTCGTCCATCAGGTCCAGCGCGGTGGCGCGCACCGGGCAGCCACGCAGGCGCTCGTCGGTGAAGCGGTTCATCTCGCGCTCGATCACCTGGCGCATGCCGGCCACTTCCTGGCGCAGCTGGCGGATCTCGGCGTCGTCCTGGGCGACCACGGTCAGCACCGGGGCCGGGGCGAGGGTGGGCTCCGGCGAGGTTTCGATGACGGCGTCGGCCACTGCCGGTTCGCTGGCGGCGATCTCCGGCTGTGCTTCGGTCGGAGCCGCGCCCGGCAGCGGCGGCGGCTGCACGGCGGGGGCCGCGCTTTCGTGATGCATCTCGTGCGGCGGGTCGACCTGGAAGCGGGCACGGTTGGCTGGCGCGCTGGCGGCCGGTGCCGATGCCGGTGCAACGATGGCCTCGGCGAACGGGGCGAAGATCTGTTCGGGCAGCGCCGGTTCGTTGACGGCAGCGCGGGCCAGGGTCGCGGCGAAGCCGGTGCTGCCGCGGGTCGGCACGATCTCGTCGGCGCTGTCCAGGGTACGGCCGGTGGCACCGACCGCGGCGCGGGCGAGGGCGGCCACGGCCGAGGTGGTCGCGGCAACCGGTTCCGGAGCGGGGGTGTTGCTGCGACGGCGGGTGACTGCGGCAATGACGGCATCGGCGGCGGTGCGCGGCTTGGGTGCCGGCGGCGGTGCCACGTCACGGCGCGAGGCTTCCAGTGCACGCTGCACGGCGCTCTCGTCATAGTTCGCGGCGGCGACGATCTCGATGCCTTCCTCGATCCGGCGGTTGGACAGGATCACGGCGTCAGGACCATGTTCCTTGCGCACCAGGTTCATGGCCGAGCGCATGTCGGCGGCGACGAATCGTTTGATTTTCATGCTGTGGTCACGGGACGAAGACGGCGGGGTGGCGGTCGGAGAACTCGGGTGGTCGGTGGTCTGCACGGTGCGGGTTCCCCTTGGTGTCTGTCTGTTGCGTTGGTTCGAAAGTGGTGTCTGTTTTCTGGCGCATCGGTGGGCGGCGTCAGCTGATCGTTCCGACCAGCTTCAGTCGCTTGTCCTCCGGCACCTCGCTGTAGGCCAGGACCGACAGCGACGGGACGCTGTGGCGGACCAGGCGCGCCAGCGCGGCGCGCACCGGGCCCGGTACCAGCACGACCGCCGGCTCGTTTCGCGCTTCCTGCTTGCTGACACATTCGGCCAGGCTCTGGTGCAGTCGCTCTGCGAGTCCGGGTTCCAGCGCGGCGCCGTTGCCCTGCGTGGACTCCTGCAAGACACGTTCCAATTGCGGGTTGAGGGTGAACACCGGCAGCTCCGCCGACATTCCGGCGATCTCCTGCACGATGAAGCGGCCCAGTGCGGTGCGCACCGCGGCGGTCAGCACGGCCGGGTCCTGGCTGCTGGGCGCATGTTCGACCAGTGCCTCGGCGATCTTGCGCAGCTGGCGGATCGGAATGCGCTCGACCAGCAGGTTCTGCAGCACGCGCACCACCGCCGACAGCGGCAGCGCCTTCGGCGTCAGATCTTCGACGAGCTTGGGCGCGCTCTTGGCCAGGTTGGCCAGCAGGTGCTGCACTTCCTCATGGCCGAGCAGCTCGGGTGCGTGTTCGCGGATCAGGTGCGACAGATGGGTGGCGACCACGGTGGCCGGGTCGACCACCGTGTAGCCCAGCGTTTCGGCCTGGGCGCGCTGGTGCGGCTGGATCCAGGTGGCATCCAGGCCGAACGCGGGATCCTTGCCGGCAATGCCCTCCAGTGCGCCGAGCGCGCTGCCCGGGTCCAGGGCCAGTTCCCGGTCGGGGTGGATCTCGGCGGTGGCCACCGGCACGCCGTGCACCAGCACGCGATAGCCGTTGGCCGGCAGTTCCAGGTTGTCGCGGATGTGCACCGACGGGATCAGGAAGCCGACGTCCTGGGTCAGCTTGCGGCGCACGCCCTTGATGCGCGCCATCAGTTCGCCGCCCTGGTTGGCGTCCACCAGCGGGATCAACCGATAGCCGACCTCCAGGCCCAGTGGATCGACCGGGCGCAGCTCGTCCCAGCTCAGTTCGGCGGTGGGCGCCGGTGCGGCCGGGCGACCCAGTGCGTTGAGCGCGGCGGCGTCATTGCCTGCGGCTGCCGGGTCGGTGGCCGCGGCCTTGCCCTTGCGGTAGACCTTCCAGGCGATGAAGCCGAGGATCGCGGACAGCGTCAGGAAAGCGACGTTGGGCATGCCCGGCACCAGGCCGACCACGCCGATGATGCCGGCGGTGATCGCCAGCGCACGGTACTGGCCGAACACCTGGCCGGTCATGGCCTGGGCCATGTCCTGCGAGCGCGAGGCGCGGGTGACCAGCATCGCCACCGCGCTGGAGACCAGCAGCGCCGGCAGCTGCGCCACCAGGCCGTCACCGATGGAGAGCAGGGTGTAGGTGGCGGCGGCGTCGCCGAACGGCATGCCATGCTGGAGCACGCCTACGGCCAGGCCGCCAAGCATGTTGATGAACAGGATCAGGATGCCGGCGATGGCGTCGCCGCGGATGAACTTGCTGGCGCCGTCCATTGCGCCGTAGAAGTCGGCTTCCTCGCGGACTTCTTCACGGCGCAGCTTGGCTTCTTCACGCGTCAGCAAACCGGCGTTGAGGTCGGCGTCGATCGCCATCTGCTTGCCGGGCATCGCGTCCAGGATGAAGCGCGCGGTCACTTCCGAGACGCGGCCGGCGCCCTTGGTGATCACCACGAAGTTGATGATGGTGAGGATCGCGAACACCACGATGCCGACCGCGTAGTTGCCGCCGATCACGAATTCGCCGAAGGCGGCGATCACCTTGCCGGCCGCATCGTGGCCGTTCTGGCCGTTGAGCAGGATGACGCGGGTGGAGGCTACGTTCAGCGCCAGCCGCAGCATGGTGGTGATCAGCAGCACGATCGGGAAGATGGTGAAGTCCAGCGGGCGCTTCACGTAGACCACCGCCAGCAGCACCATCAGCGAGATGGCGATGTTGAAGGTGAACAGCGCATCAAGCACCGGTGCGGCCAGCGGGACCACAACCATGGCCAGCAGGGCCAGCACGATCAGCGGCGCGCCAAGGCCCTGGCGGATCATTTCCAGAGCGCGGCGGGTGTTGAAACCGGTGGAGGGCTGGGCGCTCACGGGCGGCCTCCCTTGCCGAATTCATCCACCTGGATGTGCGGGGCGTCCGGCATCGGGCCAGTGCGCCAGGCGCGCAGCTGGTAGACGTAGGACAGGACCTGGGCGACGGCCGAATACAGTCTCACGGGGATTTCCTTTCCGAGTTGGCCTTCCCGATACAAGGCGCGTGCCAAAGGCGGGGCAGAGACGATCGCCACCTTGTTGCCGTCGGCCACTTCACGGATGCGCAGGGCGGTCTCGTCCACGCCCAGCGCGACCACGGTCGGGGCGTTCATGGCACCACCTTCGTACTTCAGGGCCACCGCGTAGTGGGTGGGGTTGACCACCACCACGTCGGCGGTGGGTACCGCCTCCATCATCCGGCGGTTGGCCATCTGCTGCTGCAGCTGGCGGATGCGGCCCTTCACCTCGGGGCTGCCCTCGCTTTCCTTCATTTCCCGGCGCAGCTCTTCACGGGTCATCTTCAGCTTGCGCATCCAGTTCCAGCGCTGGTACGGCGCGTCGATGGCGGCCAGCACCAGCATCGCACCGGCGGTGGCCAGCAGCAGGCGCAGGGTGAAGCCGAGGCCGTCGGTGATGGCGGTCTCCAGCGGGTGGTGGATCAGCCCGCGCAGGGTGTCGAAGCCGGTCCAGACCACCATCCCGGCAGCGACACCGACGAAGGCCACGCGCAGCAGCGATTTGGTGAACTCGGCGATGGCCTCCGGGCCGTACAGGCGCTTGAGCCCGCTCATCGGGTTCATGCGATTGATGTCGGGCAGCAACGCCTTCTGCGACCAGCGCAGGCCCCCCATCACCAGAGGTGCGACGAAACTGGCCAGCAGGCAGACCAGCACCAGCGGCGCGATCACCAGCATGAACTGCAGCAGCAGGTCGCCGAAGTGGCCGAACAGTTCCTTCGGGTTCTGCCGCAGGCTCTGTTCCGGGCTGAGCGCCTGCTTCATCCAGGCCGTGGCGCCGCGGCCGATCGAGCCGCTCATGGCCATCACCGCCAGTACGCCGGCACCGAACACGGCGGCGGTGCCGAGTTCGCGCGAGCGCGGCAGGTTGCCCTGTTCACGGGCGTCGCGCAGGCGTTTTTCGGTGGGTTGTTCGGTCTTTTCGCCGGCGGATTCGTTCTCGGACATCACGGGCACTGCGGCAGGGGTTGCCGGGGTGCGTGCAAGAACCGTGCCGCTAGCCTTCAGTCGCGAACGGCAGCACTGTGTGTCTGCTCCTGCTCATTCTGGTGTTCGCAGTGCTGTACGCGCTGGCGCGCTTACGCATTCAGCGGGCGGGGAAGATCGTTCAACTGCTGCTGTACAGGGGGGCAGCTAGCAGCTACATGAGGCATGATGGCCAGACACGCAGAAGAGAAGGGCGATGCTGAATGGATTGCAGGATGGGATATCGCAGCAATGAGTTTTGACATTGTCGTTTTGAAGCTGGAAGGCCCCGGTGAAAAAGACCTGTCCAATGTTGAGGCTGTGCAGGATATTGGATGTCCCCAGGCCGTAATCGCATCATTGGAGTTGGTGTTCCCTGGATGCGTCCAAAGTGCATTCTCGGATGGTGAGCGCTACTCGCTCGAGTCCGCTCTGAATGGAGACCCGGTGAGCTCCATACACCTTACTCTCAGATTCGGCCGAGCATGGTCTGAGGCAGCCAATGCTGAGTTCATGGCCCTGCTTTCAACACTTTGCCAGCGGTTGCAGTCAGTCGCCTTTGCGGTCTCCGACAACTCGAGGCTCGCTCCTCCCTACCCGGTCACGCTGAAGTGATTTGCTCACTCCGGGCTGGCTCAGGTGCGCGGCCGTGGGGGTTCATCAACCCCCACCTTCTGGCGCTTTGAAGCCAGTAGCCAGCTCCACCCGCGGCCGCGGCAGGTCATGCAGCCGCACGGGCACTACGGCTGGGGTTGCCGGGTGCACAAGAACTGTTCTGTGATGGCGGGGCGGCCGTGTCACCCGGTCGGCGCTACCGCCTGCAGCGGGATCGTCAGCACGCTGTCGCTGTGCCAGTCCACCTGCAGCGGGGCGCCCGCATCGGCGGCCGATTCATCGCTGACATCGCGGCCGGTGCCGTGGTTCACCTGATGCATGGCGTCCTTCAGCACGTCCACCTTCACCAGTAGGCGGCTGCCTGCAGCCAGGCGGCGGGCGACCATGCGCGTGCGGTCGAAGGGCAGGTGGGTCCATTGGCGGGGCTGCAACAACTGGCGCGTGCTCGGGTTACGCACGTGGCTGGCCCGGCCCATGTAGTAGGACAGCTGCATCCGACGTCCATCGGCGAGCAGCTCGTACAGGGTGACAGTGAAATCGAAATCCCGCTTGTTGATCCTGACCTTCAGGTTGCCGGAGAAGCTGCCAACCATGTCCATGGGACGGGTGAACGGGTCGGAGACGAAGGACAGCGCGGTATCCACCTCGTCCCGCGCGGCGGTGATCGGGAACGGGTAGTAGCCATGCCGCATTTCATTGCGGTCGGCCATGTCCACGGTCTGCCGCAGCTGGCCCGGTACGGGTGGCTGTTCCTGCAGCCGGTGGTAACCATCGGACGATGCCTGGTCGGCGGAGAGGTGGTAGCGGCGGTGATCGCCTGCGGCCGCCTCCAGCGTTGCCGCATGGCCCCACCTGTTGGCGCCCATCAGCTGATAGTTCACACGGTTGGGCACCAGCGCCGGTCGCGGGGCACCGCGCAGTACATGGTCCAGCCATTGGAAGGTCAGTGCGGGCGTGTCGAACTGCGCGACAGGGTCCAGCTCATATCCACGCAACTGCATCGGTTTGAGCGCCGACTGCGCACAGCGATGGTCATAGGGGCCGATCAGCAGGGCATGATCGGCATCGGGGCGGTGCCGCAGGTGCTCCTTGAAGTACTGCAGCGCCGAGATCTGGCCGTCGTCGTAGTAGCCGGTGATGGTCAGCACCGGGATGCGGATGTCGTCGAACTGGTCGCCATAGGGAACCATCGACTGCCAGTAAGCATCGTACGCCGGGTGAGCGAGCCAGCGTTGCAGCCAGGGGTTGGCCGTGCCGTCGACCTGGTCTATCTGCCGGTAAGGGCGGCCGGAGGCATACCAGCGGCGCGGCAGCTGCGACCAGCGCTCGTCCTGGTCGTAGGTGTCGTTGTCCAGCATCGGGCCATTGGCCACATAGAACGCCCAGCCATAGTTGGCACTCAGGAACACGTTGTTCTCCATCGGCAGGCCTTGGCCGGGGATGGCGGCAACGTAGGGCACGATGGTCTTCAATGCGGGATGGTGATGGCGCGCTGCTGCCCAGGCGGTAAAGCCTTCGTAGCTGCCGCCATACATGGCGACCCGGCCATCGTTCCATGGCTGGTGGCTGATCCAGTCGATGGCCGCGTTGGCGTCCTCGCCGTCATGTTCGTAGGGAGCGATGGTGCCCGTGCCCTGGCCTTTGCCGCGCGCATCGACCACGATGCCGGCGTAGCCATGCGCGGCGGCCAGCAGCATCTTCTGCCGGTTCTTCGGTGGATCGGTGTAGATGGTGAACAGCATGGCCGCAGGCAGCGGCGCAGTGGCAGCGCGTGGCCGTGCCAACTGGGCCGACAGCACCACGTCGCCGCCTGCGGGAATGCGCAGGGTGTCGTCGATGACGAAGCGACGCTGCTCTTCTGCGGCGACCAGTGCGGGGGCCATTGCGGCGGCCAGGGTCTGTGCACGCAGTACTGCCCGCAGACGCAGCAGTTCCAGGGCGACGGCCTCGGATACGGTCGCGGCACCTGCCTGCGCCGCGATGGCCTGCTCCAGCTGGGCGCGCGCCCGGGCCGGCTCAGCCGAGAGCGCGGCATCGGCCTGCACCGCGGCGACGTCGTCGAGGGCAGCGAAGGTGCTGTGGAAGGCACGCGCATAAGCGGCGTTGTCCCGCTCGCCGGCGGTGGCGAACAGCAGCATGGGCACCCAGCGCTGCACCGCCGCGGTATCACCGTCGCTTGCCAGCGATGCCCGCGCCTGCTGGATCGATTGCCGCGCTTCGGCCGTCTGGCCCATCGCCAGCAGCGCGTGGCCGCGCTGTGCATCGGTCAGGCTGGGGGACTTCAGCACGCGCTTGCCAAGGGCCTGCAGGGCAGCGTCGACTTGGGCCGGGGAAACATCGGCTGGCAACGACCACGGCAGATCAGCGGCGGTGGCGTGGCCAACAGCAAGGGCCAGCAACAGGCCAGCAAGGGGGGTGCGTAGGGCCACGGACGCTTCCTTGGATGACGGGCGCGCGGTCATCATACGGGAGCCGAGCGCAGGTTCGGCTCTACAGCGAAGCGCGGCACTTTGTAGAGCCGAGCCCACGCTCGGCTGCGTTTGGTCCAGGCTACAGGGGAGCGTTGTCGCTGGGCGGTGGGCTCTGCGCCAGTTCCACCCGCGGCCGCGGCAGGTCATGCAGCTGCATGAAGCGCGCCGCATCGACCGGGCGGCCGAGCAGGTAGCCCTGCAGGTAATCGCATCCCAGGCGCTCCAGGTAGGCGCGCTGGGCGGCGGTTTCCACGCCTTCGGCGACGATGTCCATGTCCAGCGCATGGCCCAGCGCCACGATGGCCGAGACAATCACCACATCCTCGGCGCTGTGCTCCAGATCGCGCACGAACGCGTGGTCGATCTTGATCTCGGTAGCCGGCAGCCGCTTCAGGTACAGCAGGCTGGAGTAGCCGGTGCCGAAGTCATCGATGGAGATGCCCACGCCCAGCGCCGAGAGCGCCTGCAGCAGGCGCAGGCTGGTATCGGTATCGCGCATCACCGTGCTTTCGGTGATCTCCAGCACCAGGTGGCGCGGGGCAATGTCGTAGCGTTCGATCACTTCACGCACATCCTGCAGCAGGTGCGGCGAACTGAACTGCACCGGCGACAGGTTCACCGACATCGACCAGCCTTCGTGACCGGCGTCATGCCAGCGGCGCAGCTGCAGGCAGGCCTGGTCCAGCGCCCAGCGCCCGATGTCGTTGATCGCGCCGCTGCGCTCGGCCAGCCGGATGAAGCGGTCCGGCGGGATCAGGCCATGCTCCGGATGGCGCCAGCGGATCAACGCTTCGGCACCGGCCACCTTCTGCGTGGCTACCTGGATCTTCGGTTGGTAGTGCAGGAACAGCTGCTCGCTGCCAATGGCCCGGCGCAGGTCGGCCAGCAGCCGGAACTGTTGTTCGGCGCTGTCATTCATCCAGTCGGCGAACAGCACGAAGGCGTTGCGTCCGGATTCCTTGGCCTGGTACATCGCTGCATCGGCGAAGGCCATCAGCTGCCGCTCGCTGGCGGCGTGGTCCGGGCAGATCGCCACGCCGATGCTGGCGGTCACCTGCAGTTCGTTGTCGGCCAGCAACGGCCCGCTGCCTACCGCCTGCAGGATGCGGCGGGCCAGGGTCGGAAGGTCCTCGTCGTGCTCGATGCGCACCACCAGAACGAATTCGTCCCCGCCCAGACGGGCCAGCATGTCGTGGGGGCGCAGCAGCTGGCGCGTACGTTCGGCCACCGCCACCAGCAGTGCATCACCGGCCTGATGGCCATAGGCATCGTTGACCTGCTTGAAGCCATCCAGGTCCATGAACATCACTGCGAATCGGCTGCCGCCCTGTTCGGCCTCGGCCAGTGCCTGCACGATCCGACGCTGCAGCAGCAGGCGGTTGGGCAGGCGGGTGAGCGGGTCGTGCAGTGCAGCCTGGGTCAGTTCCTGCTGTGCGTCGGTCAGCGAGGTGCTCAATAGGGAATTGCGCAGGCGCAGCAGCTGCGCCTCCACCCGCTGGTCCAGCCAGGACACCACCAGCACCACGGCCAGGATTGCGACGGTCAGTACCACCACCAGCATCGCCAGCCATTCGCTCTGCAGGCCATCGCCGACCGCCGCGCCACAGATGCTGCCTTCCGGAAAACGTGCGGCGGCCATGCCGGTGTAGTGCATGCCGACGATCGCCAGCCCGAGCAGGCCGGCCGCTGCCAGGCGGTCGCCGACACGGGTGCGCTGCGCACGCAGGCGGAACGCCACATACAGGGCCGTCCACGACGCAGCGACTGCCACCATCAGTGAAAACAGCAGCCAGCCCGGGTCATAGTCGATGCCCGGCTGCATGCGCATTGCGGCCATACCAACGTAATGCATGCCGGCGATGCCGGTACCCATCAACAGTGCGCCGCCAGCCAGGCGCGGATGCGGCAGGGTGCGCAGCGAGACCAGCCACAGTGCGAACACTGACGAGGCGATGGCCAGGGCCAGGGAGAGCAGGGTGATGGGCAGGTCGTAGCCGAGCGGAATGGGCAGGTCGAAAGCGAGCATGCCGATGAAATGCATCGACCAGATGCCCAGGCCCATGGCGAAGCCACCACCGAGGCGCCACCACCACGCCGCGCCCTTGCCGGGTGCGGTGACCGTGCGCCCGGCCATCGCCAGCGCGGTGTACGAAGCCATTACGGCAACCAGCAACGAGATCGCCACCAGCCACGGGTTGTACGTGCCTACCAGCATTCGTCAGTCTCCCGGACCTGCCTGTCGACGGAAACCACGGTGGGGCATGCATGAGGCAGGCCGACGCCGGGCGGCGGCCACGTGCGGCATCCCCCCGGTTGCCGCGCATTCACTCTAACGCGCGGACCCGGGGGAAGGGCAAGCAGTAAAACGTGAAATTGCGCCCCTGTAGAGCCGAGCCCATGCTCGGCTGCCGCTCCTGCCGAAGACAGCCGAGCATGGGCTCGGCTCTACAGAAACAAAGGCATGGCAAGCAGTAAAACGTGATGATCAGTTCAGTGTGTGACCGCGTCCGCAGCCTGGAAGGCGGCATCGAACAGGCGCTGTACCGGCGGACCCATTTCCCCGGCCAGCAACGCTAGCAGGAACAGGCCCAGCAGCAGCGAGACCGGCAGGCCCAGCTGGATCGGGTTCAGCGCCGGGGCGGCCCGGGCCAGCACGCCGAACGCCAGATTCACTGCCAGCATCGCCACGGTCAGCGGGATCGCCAGGGTCAATGCGCCGCGCAGTACGGTCAGCAGGAAGGTCGGGGCGATGCTGAAGAAGGCGTGCGGGTCGGGCAGCGGCGCGCCGATCGGCAGCGCCCGGTAGCTGTCCACCACCAGTGAGATCAGCGCCAGGTGCCCGTTGGCGGTGAAGAACAGCAGGCCGAACAGCAGATAGAACCACTGGCCGATCACGCCCGAGGTGCCGCCACGCAGTGGGTCACTCATCTGCGCGAAGGCCAGGCCGGTGCCCTGGGCAATCAGTTCGCCGGCCATCGCCCCGGCCTCGAACACCAGCCGTAGCAGGAAGCCGATGGACACGCCGATGGCCAGTTCGCGGGCGATGGTCAGGACCGTGGCGGCATCGAAGCCCGTCCAGTCCGGTACTGGCGGCAGCAGCGGCGCCAGCGCGATGGCCAGGGTCCCGGCAAGCACGACGCGCACCCGCGCGGGAACGGCACGGGTGCCGACCATCGGCATGGCCATGGCCACGGCACCGATGCGCAGCATGGTCCACAGCACGGTGCCGATCATGCCGAAGGCCTGCAGGCCGTCGGCTGCCATCTGGGTGGCGGCGTCCATCGAAGCGCGTGTCCTAGCCGATCAGGTGTGGAATGCGCTGGAACAGCAGCGTGGTGAACTCCACCAGGTGGCCGATCAGCAGGCTGCCCAGCGCGAACAGCACCGCGGTCAGCGCCGCCGCCTTGGCAACGAAGGCGATGGTCGGTTCGTTGAGCTGGGTCGCGGCCTGCACCACGCCCACCACCACGCCCACCACCAGCACGGTGAGCAGCAGCGGGCCAGCCACCCACAATACGGTGATCAGGCCGCCACGCAGTTCGGTCAAGGCAAGTTCGGGAGACATTCGGATTCCATCTGCTTATGTAGAGTCGAGCCAGGCTCGACTGCCTTTCGATCACGCCGGATTGAAGCTCGCCGCCAACGTACCCACGGTCAGCACCCAGCCATCCACCAGCACGAACAGCAGGATCTTGAACGGTGCCGACACCAGCATCGGCGACAGCATCATCATGCCCATCGACATCAGCACGCTGGCCACGACCAGGTCGATGATCACGAACGGGATGAAGATCAGGAATCCGATTTCGAAGGCGGTCTTCAGCTCGCTGGTGACGAACGAGGCGACCAGCACCGGGAACGGAATCGCATCGGGGCTGGCGTAGGTGCCGTGCCCGGCGATGCCGGCGAAGGTCATCAGGTCGGTCTCGCGGATCTGCGCCAGCATGAAGGCGCGCAGCGGCGAGGTGGTCAGCGTCCAGGCGGTCTGGAAGTCGATCTCGCCATTGAGATAGGGCGCCATGCCGGTGCTCCAGGCCTTGTCCCAGGTTGGCAGCATGATCATTGCGGTCAGGAACAGCGCCAGGCCCAGCAGCACCTGGTTGGACGGCGTCTGGCCGGTGCCCAGTGCCTGGCGCAGCAGGCCCAGCACGATGATGATGCGGGTGAACGAGGTCAGCACCAGCAGCATCGACGGGATCAGGGTGATCGCCGTCATCAGCAGCAGGGTCTGCAGCGGCAGGCTGACCGGCGCACCGCCGATCTTGCCGACGTTGATGTCCGGCAGCGGCGTGGTCGGGGCGCCCGGGGCGGCGAATGCCAGTGCTGGCAACAGGCACAGGGCAAGCATCAGCAGCCACGGTATCAGGGTGGCAAGACGGGTACGGGTGACACGCATGTCAGGGGTCCTTGCGCAGCCGCTGCTGCAGCAGCTGGGCGAAATTCGGCAGGTTCTTGAAGTCCGGCACGCGCACCGGTGCCGGCGGCGGCAGCGGTTCGGGCAGGGTATGCAGGGTGTTGATGCCGCCGGCGGTGACACCCAGCAGCAGTTGCTGACCATTGACCTCGACCACCACCACGCGTTCCTTGGCGCCGACACTGAGGCTGGCCACCAGCTTCATGCCTTCGGCCGGGCGGAAGCCGCTGCCGGGCATGCGCTTGAGCAGCCAGCCGAGGCCGACGACCAGGGCCAGCACGGCCAGCAGCGCCAGCACCGCACCGAACAGGCTCGGTGCGGCGGCCGCATGCTGGCCGACCTGCGGGCCAACCGGGGCGGCGGCCTTGCCGACCGCCAGCAGGGTGGAGGCCAGCAGGCTCAACGCAGTCTCCGGATCCGCTCACTCGGGCTGACCACATCGGTCAGGCGCACGCCGAAGCGGTCATTGATCACCACGACTTCGCCATGGGCGATCAGGGTGCCGTTGACGAACACATCCAGGGATTCGCCGGCACCACGTTCCAGTTCCACCACCGAGCCCTGGTTGAGCTGCAGCAGGTTGCGGATCGGCAGGCGGGCGCGACCGACTTCCAGCGACAGGGTCACCGGCACGTCCAGGATCACGTCCAGGTTCAGGTCAGGACCGTTCGCCTCATCGGCCTGCAGGCTGCTGAACTGGGCCGGGGTCGGTTCGAGGGCGTCGATATCGTTCATTGCGGGTCTTCCTGGATGACGGGTGCGCGCGGGCGGGTGCCCGGCGGATGGGTAGCGGTGATCTTCACGGCGTTCATGCCGTTGGCGATGCCGAACTCGCCGGTGAACACGGGAATGTTCTCCACGCACAGCGGCACCTGCGGGCTGAGTTCGATCGGCAGGATGTCGCCGACCTTCAGCTGGGTCAGGTCGCGCAGGGTCATGCGCTTGCTGGCCAGTACGCTGGACAGGGTCACCTCGGCGATGTTGAGCTGTTCGCGCAGGGTCTGGCCCCAGCTCTCGTCGCGGTCATTGCGGTCGCTCTGGATGCCGGCGTCGAGCAGCTCGCGGATCGGTTCCAGCATCGAGTACGGCAGTGTCACGTGGATGTCGCCGCCACCGCCGTCGAGCTCGACGTGCAGGCGGCACACCACCACGTACTCGCGCGGCGTCACGATGTTGGCGAAGTGCGGGTTGATTTCCGAGTTGATGTACTCGAAGTCGACATCCATCACCGGTGCCCAGGCTTCGCGAAGGTCGGCGAAGGTCTGCTTCAGCAGCAGGTGGATCACCCGCATTTCGGTGGCGGTGAACTCGCGGCCTTCGATGCGGGTGGGGTAGCGCCCGTCGCCGCCGAAGAAGTTGTCGACGATGGCGAACACCAGGGTCGGTTCGAACACGATCAGGCCGGTACCGCGCAGCGGCTTGAAGCGGATCAGGTTCAGGTTGGTCGGCACATACAGCGAGTGCATGTAGTCGTTGAACTTGATCAGCTCGATGCCGCGCACCGACAGTTCGGCCGAACGGCGGATCAGATTGAACAGGCCGATCCGCCACAGCCGCGCGAAGCGCTCGTGGACCATTTCCAGGGTCGGCATGCGACCACGGATGATGCGGTCCTGGCTGGCGAAGTCGTACGAACGCGCCTCGCCTGATGGCGGTTCCGGATCGGTCTCGACCGCACCACTGTCCACGCCGTGGAGCAGGGCATCAATCTCGTCCTGGGACAGCAGGTCATTCATCGGTGGGCCCTTACTGGGTCACGAAGCTGGTGAACAGCAGATCGTCGGCGCCGTTGCTGCCGGTCTCGGCCTTGAGCACTTTCTGCACTTCGGCCAGCGAAGCGGCCTGCAGCTTCTGCTTGCCGGCGACATCGGCGATCTGGTCCGGGCTGACCTGCGAGAACAGCATCAGCAGGCGTGCGCGGATGGCGGGGGCATGGGTCTTGATCGCTTCCAGCGCGGTCGGGTCACGCGTCATCAGCTGCACTTCCAGCTGCAGGTAGCGCGGGCCGTCGACCGGGCCGTTGAGGTTGACCACGAACGCGGGGTCCAGCGCGAAGTACTGCGCCGGTGCCGGAGTGCTGGCCTTCTTCGGGGCCTGCGCGGTCTTCTCTTCGTGCTTGGACTGGATGAAGAACCAGACGCCGCCACCGGCGGCAGCGGCGGCCAGTACGGCCACCAGTGCGGTGATCAGGATCGGACTACGCGGCTTGGCGGCCTTGTCCTTCTCGGCGGTCTTCTTGGTTTTGTCAGCGGCTGCGGCCACGGGGTGAAGCTCCTGAGGGTTGCTTCACCGGGATATGCAAGGGGTGTGCCGGAGCCGGGGCGGAGGGATGCGACGGAATTCCGTCGGATGCCTGTATCGGTAGCGCCGGGCCATGCCCGGCGGAGGGTTGGGGCTCCGCCGGGCATGGCCCGGCGCTACCCGCTCGCGCGGTGTCAGGCGTATGCGTCCAGCAACCCGCGCTGGCGGATCAACTGCGCGGACGACAGGCTGGCGTCGCCTGGCGACGGTTCTCCGTCACCTGCCATGCCGCCGCCACCGGACTGGCCCGACGCATTGCCGTCACCACCGGGGGCCTGGTGGCCGACATCGGCATGAGCCAGCTGGAAGCCCTGCTCGCCGAGAAGTTCGCGCAGGCGCGGCAGGCTGCTTTCCAGTGCCTGGCGTACATCTACGTGCGGGCTGCTGAAGCTGGCATGCACCTTGTCGCCGTTCAACTGCAGGCGCACGTCGACCGGGCCCATGTCGTCCGGACTCAGGCGGATGTGGGCATGGCCGATCTTCTGGTCGGCCAGCCAGCCCAGGCGCGCACCAATGGCCTGGTCGAAACCATCGTCGCCGAGCACCGGCTTCGGTGTCGGTTCGCCATTGAAGATGGCATTGCCCGTGGCCAGCGCGGCCTTCAGATCCTGCACAGCCGCGTTGCCCGGTGCATGCAGCAGCGGCGCCGTGGCGCGGTCGCCGATGAGGGTTGCGTCGCTGCCTTCACCGCGCTCGCCGCGCTTGCCGGGCAGCACCAGCTCAGGCAACGGCAGAGTGGTCGCCTGGTCGGCCCCATTGGGGCCGTCGCCTTCGGCGGTGGCCGTAGCGGTCGCCGCTGCTGTGGAGGGCAGGGCTGCTGCGACCGGCAGTGCAGCGGGCGAGGGCAGTGCGTTGCCGTCTGCATCGGTGGCCGTCGCCACTGCTGGCAGAGTGGCGGCAGGATCGGCAGGTGTCGGTACCGCCAGTACCAGTCCTGCCAGGCCGAGCGGCGGCCATGGGGCTTCCTCGGTCGTCGCCGAGGCGTCCTTTTCGGCAGCGGGCCTGGCTTGCACCGGGGGCACCGTCGCTGCGGTCTCTTCGGGTACGGCAGCGCTGTCCGGCCTGCGCTCGGCGCTGGACTGGCCATTGCTGTCGGATGCCGGCCCCTGTGCAGGCGACGTGGGCATGTTCGAGGGCCTGGAGGATCCATCGGCGCCCGGCGCACCCCCCTGCAGCAGCTGGCTGAAATCCTTGCTGCCCTCACCGCGTGGCGCGCGCGTTGCGCTGCTGCCGGAATTCTGTGGCTGCGCGTTGGCGCTGCTGGTCAATGGCGCGGGCATCACGAGCGGCCTCCCTGCTCGGCGCCGTCCTGGTCTTCGATCTGTACCAGGCGGGCGCGGCGGGCACCGATGTCATCCATCTCGCGCTGGTCGCGGCGGTCCGTCACCACCTTCTCCTGTGCGCGGTAGCTGGCGGCCAGTTGTTCCAGCACGGCCTTGTCACGGCTGGCCAGGATCAGCCGGGCGCGCTCGGCTTCCACCTTCTCGCGGTTGCCATTGACCGTGGCCTGCTGCTGTTCGACCGCACTGTCGAGGCGGTCGAGAAACGCGCGCCGGTTCAGCAGCTGCGCCGGGCTGGTCGCCGCCATCTGCGCATTCGCATACTCCTCGGCGTAGCGGCGCAGTTCGTCCAGTCGCGACAGATGGGTATCGAGCACGCGCTGGCGTTCGGCCAGATCGCGGGCCACCGCGTCCTCGTGTTCCTGGGCCCGCTTCAGCAGGGGATCGATGCGCTTGGACTGGTTCATGGCTTAACTCTCTTGTTCCACCAGGCGCTGCAGCGCCGCCTGGCTGTGCGGGAGATCTGCGGCCTTGGCAACGTCCTGGCCGAGGAACTCCATGATTTCCGGCCAGCGTTCCAGGGCTTCGTCGGTGGCCGCGTCGTTGCCGCGCTGGTAGGCACCGATGGCGATCAGGTCGCGGTTGGCCGAGTAGGCCGAGACCAGTCGCTTCAACTTGCGGATGCGCAGGCGCCACGGCTCGTCGGCGATTTCCGTGACCACACGGCTGACCGACGATTCGACGTCGATGGCCGGGTAAAGGCCGCTGTCGGCCACGCGCCGCGAGAGCAGGATGTGGCCGTCGAGGATCGCGCGCGCTGCATCGGCGATCGGATCCTGCGGATCATCGCCTTCGGTCAGCACCGTATAGAACGCGGTGATCGAGCCACGGCCCTTGGCGCCGTTGCCGGCGCGTTCGACCAGTGCCGGCAGCTTGGCGAACACCGACGGTGGGTAACCACGGGTGGTCGGCGGCTCGCCGACCGACAGGCCGATCTCGCGCTGCGCCTGGGCGAAGCGGGTCAGTGAGTCCATCAGCAGCAGCACGTTCAGGCCCTGGTCGCGGAACCATTCGGCGATGGCGGTGGCACGGTAGGCGCCGTGCAGGCGCGCCAGTGGCGGTCGGTCGGCGGGGCTGGCCACCACCACGGCGCGGCGCAGTCCTTCTTCGCCCAGCGTGGTCTCGACGAAATCGCGGACTTCGCGGCCACGTTCACCGATCAGGCCGACCACGATCACGTCGGCGGCGGTGTAGCGGGTCATCATGCCCAGCAGCGTCGACTTACCGACGCCAGAACCAGCGAACAGGCCGACACGCTGGCCGCGGCCGATCGGCAGCAGCGCGTTGATCGCACGCACGCCCACGTCCAGCGGCTGGGTGATCGGTTCACGTGCCAGCGGATTGATCGACACGCCGGCCATGCCGACATGGCCCTCGGCGCGGATCGGGCCCTTGCCGTCCAGCGGCACGCCGTCGCTGTCGATGACGCGGCCGAGCAGGCCTTCGCCCACTTCAACGCCGCCACGGCGTGCGGACGGCACCACCCGCGCATTGGGCAGCAGGCCGTGCAGTTCCGCGCTCGGCATCAGGTAAGTGCGCTCGCCGGCGAAGCCGACCACTTCGGCATCGACCCAGCCACCATCGACCACTTCCACCTTGCAGCTGGCACCCAGCGGCGCTTCGCAGCCGACCGCTTCCAGGGTCAGTCCGACCGCGCGGCGCAGCACGCCTTCGCGGATCAGGCCACGGCCATGGGCGGTATCCACGCGCAGGCCATCGAGCCGACGGGCCAGGCGCAGGTTGCGGGCGATGGCCCAGTCGGCCGGTGGCGGCGTCGGCTGCGGATCGGGGGTCATGCATTGGCTCCGGTCTGGCGGATCACCGCGTCCAGCGCGCCGCGCAGGCGGGCTTCCAGGGTGCCGTCGATGCGCACGGCTTCGGCGTGCACGCGAAGATCGCCGCGGCTGAGGCTGGTGTCTGGCACCAGGCGCTGTTGTGGCGGCAGGCTCAACAGCGGGGCGAGGGCGGCGATGTCGTCAGGGTGCAGTCGCACTTCGACCTCGCGGGTGCTGCCGCCCACCGCGTCGATCGCCTCACCGACCAGCTGTGCCAGCAGTGCCGGGTCAGCTTCGTAGGCGCGGCCGACCAGCGCGCCAGCGATGCGTACCGCCAGTTCGCCCAGTGCGCCGACCACTTCGTTCTCCAGCCGCACCAGCGGTCGGCTGAAGTTGTCGAGGATGCCTTCGATCTGCGCGGCGAGGCGACGCACCTCCGCCTGACCCTGGCCGTAACCTTCGTTATGGCCGTGTTGGAAGCCTTCCTTCTCGGCGCTGTCCTGGATGGCCTGGATTTCCTCCAGGGTCGGCAGCTGCAGCGGTGGCTCGGGTTCGTGTTCCGGGTCCGGCTCGGTGAGTTCGAACGCATCCTCCTGATCCAGCACCGGGTCGGGCTGGGCCAGCAGGTCCGGGGCAAGCCAGCGCACGACGTTGCTCACAGCATGGCCTCCGCGCTGCCACCAATGGTGACGGTGCCTTCATCGGCCATGCGCTTGACGATGGCCAGGATCTCGCGCTGCGCGCCTTCCACGTCGGACAGGCGCACCGGGCCACGGGCTTCCATGTCTTCCAGCAGGATCTCGGCCGCGCGCTGCGACATGTTGCGGGTGATCTTGTCGCGCACCTTGATGTCGGCACCGCGCAGGGCCAGGCCCAGGCGCTCGCCGCTCACTTCGCGCAGCACCAGCTGCATCTCGCGGTCGTCCAGGTCCACCAGGTCGTCGAACACGAACATCAGGTCCTGGATGCGGTTGCTCAACGGCGCATCGATGCGGGCGATTTCGCCCAGGATCGCCTGGTCCTGGCCGCTGTCCATGAAGTTCAGGATGTTGGCCGCGCACTGCACGCCGCCGATGTTGGACGACTTCAGGTTCTGGTTGCCGGCGAACTGGCGCTCCATGATCTCGTTGAGTTCATTGAGTGCGTTCGGCGGAATGCCGTCGAGCGTGGCGATGCGCAGCAGCACGTCCACGCGGGTGCGGTCCGGCAGCAGCTTCAGCGCGTCGGCGGCCTGGTCGGTTTCCAGGTGCGCCATCACGATAGCGATGATCTGCGGGTGCTCGTTGCGCACCAGATCGGCCACCGCGCGCGGGTCCATCCACTTCAGGGCGTCCAGGCCGGTGGTGTTGCGGCCGAGCAGGATGCGGTCGATCAGGTTGCCGGCCTTCTCGCTGCCCAGCGCCTGCACCAGCATGTTGCGGATGTAGTCGTCCGAGCCCACGCCCAGCGAGGTCTTCGAGCCCAGTTCCTGGCCGAACTGGTCCATCACCCGTTCCACCTGTTCGCGGGTGATATCGGTCATGGTGGCCATGGCGATGCCGATCTTCTGCACCTCCTTGGGTTCCATGTGGCGCAGCACTTCGGCTGCATCCAGCTCACCCAGGGACAGCAGCAGCACGGCCGCGCGCTGCACGCCGGTCAGTTGTGCCTCAGTCATTGGCCACCCAGCCCTTGACCACCTGGGCCACGCGCTTGGAGTCGGTCTTCACGGCTTCACGCGCCATCCGCAGTCGTTCCTCATATGAATCCACCGGCAGGGCCAGTGCATCCGGCCCGCCCAGGCTGGCCCGGTCGGCGCCCAGCGCCGGCAGCGGCATGCCATCGTCATCGACCAGCTGCACGTCCGCGGTGTGCGGTTCCAGTGCCTGTTCGTCGTTCTTCCTGTTCTGGCCGGTGATCGCACGCAATGCCGGGCGCAGCACGCCGAACAGCAATGCCAGCACCACCACGGCGCCCAGCAGCATGCGGCCGGCATCGTGCACCCACGGCAGCTCCCACCAGGCCGGGCCTTCGACCGGCGTGGTATCACGCACGAACGGAGCGTTCATCACCGACACGGTATCGCCACGCTCGGCATTGAAACCGACGGCCTGCTTGACCAGTGCCTCGACGCGGGTCAGTTCGGCGGCCGACAGCGGCTGGGGGCTGACCTTGCCGTTGGCGCCGGCGCGCGGCACGTTGTCCACCAGGACCGCCACCGAGACGCGCTTGATGCGGCCCGCCGGCTGACGGGTGTGCTGCAGGGTGCGGTCCAGCTCGTAGTTGCGGGTCGCGTTCTTGCTGCTTTCGGTCGGCGCCTGCGCGGTGGCCGGCGCGGCCTGCTGGCCCGGCGGGCTGTTGCTGGTCGCGCCCGGCACGCCTTGCGGGCCCGGGGTGCTGGTGGTGTTCTCGCTCATCTGCTCGCTGCGCAGCTTCTGCGGTTCACCGTTGTAGAGCTCACGGGCTTCCTCGGTTACCGAGAAATCCATGTCCACGCTCACTTCCGGGTTGACGCGGCCGGGGCCGGTCATCGGTTCCAGCAGCTCGCGGATGCGCTGGTTGAACGAGGTTTCCTGGCGGCGCACCTGTTCGAACTGGGCAGCGTTGACCGCCGCCTCACTGTTCGGGTCGCTGACGCTGAGCATGCGCCCGCTCTGGTCGACCACGGTCACCCGTTCCGGGGCGAGATCCGGGATGCTGGCCGCGACCATGTGCACGATGGCGTCCACCTGGCTGCGTTCCAGCTGCTGGCCGCCACGCAGTTCCAGGGTCACCGAGGCGCTGGCCACGTCACGCTGGCGGGTGAAGGCGCTGGGCTTGGGAATGGCCAGGTGCACGCGCGAATCGCGCACCGGGCGCAGCGTGTTGATGGTGCGCGACAGCTCGGTTTCCAGCGCATGCTGGTAGCGCGCGCTTTCGACGAACTGGCTGACGCCGAAGCCCGGGTCGCGCTCCATCAGCTCGAAGCCGAGCTTGCCGCTGTCGGTCAGGCCGGAGCCGGCCAGCTTCAGGCGCGCGTCGTGCAGGTTCTTTTCCGGCACGGTGATGCCACCGGTGGCCGGGTCGAGCGCGAACGGAATCTGCGCGGCGCGCAGCAGGTCGGTCGCTTCAGCGGTCGCCTTCTGGTCCAGGCCGGTGTACAGCGGGACCATGCCCGGCTTCTGCGACCAGAAGAACACGGACAGGCCTGCCGCCACCGCCACCGCGATCATCGCCATCAGGCCCAGCCGACGGGTGATCTGCAGACTCTGCAGGCGGTCGAACCATTGCCCGGCCTTTTCGGCGTTCAGGCTGTCCTTGGAGAGCGTCAGTGCCATGCGTCTCTATTCCTTACAGCGGCATGTTCATCACGTCCTGGTAAGCCTGGACGAGACGGTTGCGGACTTCCACGGTGGCGCGGAAGGCGATCTGGGACTGCTGCGAGGCGACCATCACCTTGGCGAGGTCGGCGCTGGGGTCGCCCATTTCGAAGGCTTTGGCGAGGGCGCCGGATTTCTGTTGCGCATCGTTGACGCCGGCAATCGCACCACGCAGGGTTTCGGTGAAGCTGGCCGGCTGGGCCTGCGGTGCGTCCAGCACCGTGCCCGGCAGGGCGTTGCTGCGCGGCGTTTCGCCCAGCGGGTTGAGCGCCGGCTGTCCCATCTGGGTCTGATAGGAGCGGATCTGCGAAAGGATCGAAGTGACGGAGTGGGACATCTGCAACGGTTCCAGAAACAGGGATGGGGTTGTCTGCTGGAGCCAGTGCAAGTGCCGTGCCGAAACCGGTTTTCGATTCAGTGAAGTGAGGAGGTTGGGTGTGCTGGCAGGGCTGCGCCCTGCACCCGCCGAAGCAACGTCAACGTCAACGTCAAAGGCGGGGCATCTGTGGGTTGGCGGGGTGGGTCCGGTTGCGGGGGACGCCGTAAACCCGTCCTTGGGGGCTTGGCCGCGGCATCCATGCCGCGGACACCCCCGCAACCAGACCCACCCCGCCTCCGACAGTTGGCCGCTGCTGTTGGTCGGCATGCTGCTCCTGGTGGGTGTCGACCTTGGTCGACACGCTTGATCCACGGCATGGATAGATAGATGGCGCGATTCTGGGCCGTGACGCGCCATTTAACCGGCGTCGGTTTTCTGGCCTACGGCTGCGGTGTCCAGCGGCCGGCGTTCCGGCGCTGTAGATGCGCAGGGCTCCGACCCCGGGTTCTGGAAACACGAACGCCCGGGCAAGCCCAGGCGTTCGTGCCCCCTTCATGCTGGTAGCGCGCTTCAGCCGGCCAGTTCGGCCTGCTCGCGTTCGATACCGTACTTGCGCAGCTTTTCCACCAGGGTGGTGCGGCGCAGGCCGAGCAGCTGGGCGGCGTGGGCGACCACGCCCTGGGTGCGTTCCAGTGCTTCGTTGATCAGGCCCAGTTCGATGTTGGCCATGTGGTTGCGCAGGTCCATGCCTTCGTCGGGCAGGGCGGCCGGTGCCGCCGGGCGATTGACGGCGATGCCGTGCTCCAGCGCCGGCTGGTTGCCGCTGCCGGGGGTGTGGAACGAGAAGCTGCGCAGGTCCAGGCGTTCTTCGTTGGCAACCGTAGCTGCCGGTGCCGGTGCAGCCACCGCTGCCAGTGCGGCATCGCCACGGTAGCGGGCCGGCAGGTCCTGCACGCGTACTGAACCGCCCGGATGCAGCACCGCCAGGCGCTCGACCAGGTTGGTCAGCTCGCGCACGTTGCCCGGCCATTCGTAGCTGGACAGCGCCTGCAGCGCTTCGGGAGTGAAGCGCACTTCGCCACGGCCGGTGCGGGCCAGCTGCGCGGCGATGGTTTCCACCAGCGCCGGCAGGTCCTCACGGCGCTCGCGCAACGCGGGCACTTCGATCGGGAACACGTTGAGGCGGTAGAACAGATCCTCGCGGAACTTGCCCTCGGCGATGCGGGTCTCCAGGTCGCGGTGGGTCGCGGCCACGACGCGCACGTTGCAGCGGATGGTCTGGTTGCCGCCGACGCGCTCGAAGCTGCGTTCCTGCAGCACGCGCAGCAGCTTTACCTGCATCGGCAGGCTCATGTCGCCGATTTCGTCGAGCAGCAGGGTGCCGCCCTCGGCCATTTCGAAACGCCCCTTGCGGGCGGTCAGTGCGCCGGTGAACGCACCCTTTTCGTGGCCGAACAGTTCGCTTTCCAGCAGGTCCGGCGGAATGGCGCCGCAGTTGATCGCCACGAATGGGCCATCACGGCGCGGCGAGCGCTGGTGGATCGCACGCGACACGACTTCCTTGCCGGTACCGGATTCGCCCAGCACCAGTACGGTGGTATCGAACGCGGCGACCTGCTCGATCATGGTGCGCAACGCAGTCACCGCCGGGCCGTTGCCGGTCGGGCCTTGCTCCTGCGCGGCGCCGGCCTGGTGCTCGGCGTCCAGGCGCTTGAGGCTGGCGCGTCGCAGCAGGGCTTCCATCTGCGCATGGCGCAGCGGCGTTTCCAGTGGCCAGATGTTGGCTTCGTGCAGGCCGTGCTGGCGGGCAAACGTTACCCCGTCACCATCGGCCAGCAGCACCGGCGGTGGCAGGCTGCTGCCGCCCAGCCAGTTGTAGAGTGCGGTGCTGGCGGCGTTGTCGTCCAGGCTGCCGACGATCACGGCCATCCAGTCGTTCTGGCGCTGGCGACCCAGGTCGAAGTCGGCCGCGTCGGACACCCAGCGCGGGTTGAAGTCCATGAATTCCAGCAGGGCAACGGTGCGCTCTGCGCGCACGGCGTCGTTGTCCAGCACCAGGATGCGCGATTCGCTCACGATCGATCCTCCCTGAGGCCTTCCAGGATCGGCATGACTTCCTGGATGTAGGACAGCTTGCTGACGAAATTGTCGGCGCCAGCGCGCAGCGCGTGTTCGCGGTGCTCGGCGTCGTCGAAGTGGCTGGCGATCACGATGTACGGTGCATCGTCCTGCGACTTGATCAGGCGGGTGGCCTGCAGGCCACCCATCTCCGGCATGGCCAGATCCATCAATACGACCTGCGGGCGCAGCGTTTCCGAACGCTCGATCGCTTCCAGGCCGTTGCCGGCACTGCCGACGATCTGCAGCCAGTCGATCTTGCGGAAATGGCGCATCGCCGCATTGATGAAGCCCTCGTGGTCATCGACCAACAGGACCGTGAGCTTGTTCATGTCCAACATCCTTTTCAGCCCACCCGGGCCAGCTGCGGTTGCCTGGCGCCAAGCCGGCGCCGTTCACGGGCCGGGGCGATGTCCAGTTGTTCTCGGTATTTTGCGACGGTTCGGCGGGCAATGTTCACCCCCTGGCGCGACAGCAGGCCGGCGATGGCCTCGTCGGCCAGCGGCCGGCCGGCCGGTTCGGCGTCGATCAGGCGGCGGACCATGGCCTTCACGGCCTGGCCGGAGACGCTGGCGCCTTCCAGGCGCACGGCGAAGAAGTGCTTCAGTTCGAAGGTGCCGCGCGGGGTCTGCAGGAACTTGCCGGTGGTGATGCGCGAGACGGTGGACTCGTGCATGCCGATTTCCTCGGCCACTTCCTTCAGGGTCAGCGGCGCCATGGCTTCCTCGCCTCGCACCAGGAACGCGGCCTGGCGCTCGACGATCACCCGCGCGGTGCGCAGCAGGGTGTCGTAGCGCATCGACAGGCCGCGGCTGAACCAGCGCGCTTCCTGCAGCATTTCGCGCAGCGCCGGTGCGGCCTCGCTGGTCTCGGCCAAGGCCTGTTCGTACTGGCTGTTGATCGAGACCCGGCGGCTGGTGGCCGGGTTGAGGGCAACTTTCCACTGGCCGTCGGCGTGCCAGGCGACCACGTCCGGTACCACCACGGCATTGCGTTCGGGCAGCAGGCTGTCACCCGGGCGCGGCTGCAGCGACAGGATCAGGCGCACGGCTTCGCGCACGTCGTCGATCTCGGCGTCGTGCAGGCGGGCGAGGGCGGGGTAGTCGTGTGCGGCCAGTGCTTCGAGTGCGCCGTGGAGAATGCGGGTGGCCAGATGGCGGGCGGGAACTGCGCCATGCAGGCTGCGCAGCTGCGCCTGCAGGCCTTCGCGCAGGTCCTGCGCAGCCATGCCGGCGGGCTCGCCGTGCAGCAGCTGCTGGCGGATGGCTTCGACGCCGTCGGCGGCGATATCGAACTGGGCGCTGGCCAGCAACTGCAGCTGGTCCAGCGGTGCCTGCAGGTAGCCGGCCTCGTCGCAGTGATCGAGCCAGAACGCGGCCACCGCCAGTTCGCGGTCGTCCATATCCAGCGACAGGCGCTGAAGCACACGCAGCTGCGGGTCGGTCGATTCGCCGGCGGCGATGCGCGCCATGCGGTCGTCGTCGCCGTCCTGCCAGCTGGCGCCGGCCACGTCCCACATCGAAGACTCCGGCAGCTCGTCGAAGGCGGCGGTGTCCATCGTCGTGGCGCTGGCCTCGGTGGCATCGGCTGCGGGCGCTTCGGCCTCTTCGATCTCCAGCAACGGATTGGAGTCCAGCAGGCGCTGGATTTCCTGTTCCAGGTGCAGCCCATCGAGCTGCAGCAGCCGGATCGACTGCAGCAACTGCGGGGTAAGGTGAAGTTGTTGGCCCAGATGGGTCGAGAGTGCAGCCTTCATCGTGGTTCCCCGGCACCGCTCCCCGGCGCCTTGTGGAACGCATCTTGCTTTTGATCCGGCGGGGGCGGAATCAGGGGGTTCCTGAGGGGCTTCGTGAATGTCCTGACAGGATGTAGGGGTATTCCCTACATCGGCGCGGAATGTTGACGATGATCGCGCCTAAGTTGCTGATTTTCTGTGTGGTTGCCGGATTGACCGGGCTGCGCCGTGTACGGGTTCCTGTCGGAGCGTGTCAGGGTGACGGGAATTCGTCGCCGGTGCAGTGCCGGGCAGGGGTCAGATCCCGTTCCTGCAGAAAGGGATCTGACCCCATTCGCAGGCAATCACTCCAGCTCGTGCTGGTGGCGCGCGGCCAGCAGCAGCAGATCGTTGGCGCGGCGGCAGCCGAGCGATTCCATCATGCGTGCGCGGTGGGTCTCCACCGTCTTGACGCTGATGCCGAGGTCGGCGGCGATCTCCTTGTTGCTCTCACCCTTGCCGATGCGGCGCAGGATCTCGCGCTGGCGTGGCGACAGCGCGGCGATGCCGGTGGGTTTCTCGCGGCCGAGCATCGGTGCCAGCATCTTGGCGGAGATCTGCGGGCTCAGGAACACCTGTCCGGCGTGCGCGGCACGCAGCGCCAGTTCCAGCTCCTGCGGCGCCGCATCCTTGACCAGGAACCCGACCGCGCCGCGATCGAGTGCATCGCGCACGTGCGCGGCGTCGTCGTGCATGGTCATCATCACCACCCGCGTGCCGGGAGCGCGCAGGCGGATGTCACTGAGGGCTTCCAGGCCGGTGCGGCCGGGGAGTGACAGGTCCATCAGGACCACGTCCGGGGCGTGCTGCAGGGCCAGCTGCAGTGCCTGCTCGGCATTGCTGGCCTCGGCGACGAGCTGCACGTCGGCAAACCCCTGCAGCAGCCGCGCCAGGCCGGCGCGGACCAGGGTGTGATCGTCGACGATGAGAACTCGCACAGGCACGTTGGAGGTCCGTGAGGGGAGTCCACCTTAACTTAGCTGAACGGGCGCGCCAAGGCTTGCCCATCCGCCGCCATGGTGGCAGGTTTCAGCGGGCGCGGCGTGCTTCGGCCACCTGGCGGCGATGCAGGCGGAACAGATGCCGCTCCATCGCCATCTCCAGGCCATCGCCAAGACGCTGGAAACGCAGCCACAGGTAGTGACCACCGCCACCGTCCGCCGCTTCGGCGATCACTTCCACCGGCAGGTCGATATGGTCGGGCAGCCAGTCGCTGGGCTGCAGGCGTACCACGCCGGCCTGGCCGGCACTGGCACCGCTACGCGGGCCCAGCTGCAGGCGGATGCCGCGGCGTGACCAGCGTACGGGGCGCAGGGTCAGTTCCTGGCCCTGCTGGCGTACCAGCCGGCCCAGCAGCACCATCGCCAGATCCAGCTTGGCTTCCAGCCGCTGCAGCTGCAGGCTGGACTCATTGCGGTCGTCGTGCTCGTCGACACGGCTGTCCTCGACCAGGGCCAGGCTGCGCAGCAGGCCCTCGGCACTGCTGGTACGGCCAGCGGCGCTGCCTGCCTGGAACTCGGCCGGCAGGGCCAGCTCGCAGCTGAGCGTTTCGTCGAACAGCTCGCTTTCGGCCGGATGATGCAGCGACGTGGTCGGCAACTGGGTCATGCCAGCGATTCTGCCTGCAGGTAGGCATGTGCCGCGCGAAGGGAGCGCTGGCCGTCGTTCATCAGCGCGGCGACGGCATCACGGCGCTGGCGTAGCAGGCCGAGCAGATTCTGCTGGCGTTCGAACAGTGCGCTGAGCGGCGCGTGGTCGGCCGTGGTCAGCGGCTGGCTGAGCAGGGCGTGCAGGGTGCTGTCGTGGCCATCGAGCAGGCTGTCAGCCTGGTCCAGGGCGTCCTCGCCCAAGGCCTTCTCGAAGGCGTCGAGCTGGGCGTGCAGTTCATGCAGGCTCATGGTGCCACCGCGGCCGGGCGGCGTTGTTCGTGCGGAATCGCATTCCAGGCGCTGTCGATCTCGCCCAGCAGCTGCAGGGATTCATCGAGGGCGGCGCGGTCGTTGTGCAGGTTGGCCTCGGTCAGGCGCTGCAGCACGTAGTCGTAGAGTGCCGACAGATTGCCGGCGATCTCGCCGCCGGCCTCGTGGTCCAGCGAGCCGTTGAGGTGGCCGACGATCGCGCAGACTTCGCCGATCGCCTTGCCCTTGCCGGCCTGGTCGCCACGCTCGAGGCTGGCCTGGGCGCGCCGCACGCGCTCCAGCGCGCCCGCCAGCAGCATCGCCACCAGCTTGTGCGGATCGGCGTCGGCGACCGCACTGGTCACTCCCACCTGGCGGTACTGCTCGGCATATTGACGGCTGGAACCGTACATTCGTGATTCTCCTTGCGCGGGGTGCCGCCGGGCGATCGTGGGGACCGCTGCCGTCGGCGCGGCGATGATTGCTGTTGCGTCCGTTATCGGTGCGTTACACGTCAAACTTGAGCGTCGCACGCAGTCCTTTAGCGGTTCAGCTGTGCCAGCTGTTGCTGCAATGCGGTGTTGCTCTGCTGCAGCTTGCCCATCAGGCTGTCGAGCGCCAGGAACTGCTTCTTGTAGCGTTCCTCGACGTTCTTCATGCGCGTGTCGAGGTCCTTGCGGCGCTTGTCGATGTTGTCCAGCGTGGTGTTCAGGCCCTTGGTGCGGGCGACGAAGGCGCCTTCCTTGCCCGTGGTCGTACTGACGTAACCGTCGACCATCGTGTAGAGCTTGCCGGCGCCGCCGGTATCACCGGTGATCGCCGAGCGGATCTTCTCCGGCTGGCTGGCAAGCGCCGCTGCGAATTTGGTCGCGTCCAGCACCAGACTACCATCGGCATTGGGATAGCCACGGGTCTGCAGGCCGAGCTTCTTCGGATCCAATCCATCCGCGGACAGGTCCTTCAGTACAGCGCCCATCATCGAACGCAGCTGACTGGATGCGCCGCGCATCTGCGCATCGCCCGTCAGCGTCGCCGCTTCCTTGGTCTTGGCGTCGTACTTGGTCTCGGTATTGATGGCGGCGATCGCATCGTTGTAGGCCTTGACGAAGTCCTGCATCACCTTGGTGGCTGCAGTGGTGTCGGTACTGATCACGACCGTGCTCTTACCCTTGACCTTTAGGTTCAGGGTCAGGCCTGGTACGGCATCGGTCACGGTGTTGCTGTCGCTGATTACCGTGACGCCATCAATGGTCAGCTCGGCATCGGCTGCCGCGGTGTTCTCCTGAAGGCTGCCAACCAGTGCGCTCAACTTCGGGTCGCTGCCGCCGTATTCGAGTTTGATCGCATTGGCGGCGCCGGTTTTCTCCTGGGCGATCGACAAGTACTGGTTGTCGCCCGAAGCGATCAGGGTCGCCTGCACGCCTTCCTTGCGGCCTGCGGCGTCGATCTTGTTGCGCACGGTGGTCAGCGTGTCGCCGGCCTCCACTTCGACCTTCATCGTCTTTGCTTTGTCGCCCACACCAACGGTCAGCGTCAAGGTTCCGGCGCCGAAAGTGTCAGTCTTCGGCACTGAGGCGTTGGCAATCAGCTTGTGTGCCGTGGCGAGGGATTTCACCTCCACCTGGTGCGTGCCGTTGGCGGCCGCTGCCTTGGTGGTGCCTTGGTCGTACAGCGCCACCGATGCCGTCAGTACATCGTCGGTGTTGCCTGGCTGTGCTTTGCCGGTGGCGGTTACGGTGCGGGTGTCGAAGGCTGTCGTGGCCTTCAGCGCGGTCAAGGCGGTCTTCAGCTTGTCGAAGGCCGAGGTGACGGTGCCGATCGACGACAGCTGCATCTTGGCCTTGGACTGCTGCAGGTTCAGCGCGTTGTCGGCGGGCTTGCGGTCGGCCGCCACCAGCTGGCTGACGATGTCTGAAATGTTCAGGCCCGAGCCGATGCCACCGTATCCAAAGCTTGCCATGTGATTCTCCTGGTATCGGGCCTGGCCGCTAGGCGCTGGCCCGTCGTCAACGAAAATAGCGGCCTGCGCCGCTGGGTCTTGAGGACTTCGTTGATGCATGAGCCGTGCCAATGGTCTGGCGCAGGTTCTGGCACGTAGGTTGCAGGAGGGTTGGGGCAGGGTGCGGGAGGAATCACCGCGGGCTGCCGGGAGTCTGCAAAAAACCCTCCCCCAATGCAGGGGAGGGCACAGGCTACTGACAATCGGGGGGAGACGAAGCCGCCCGGTACGTACAGTCAAAGGTACAGCGCTGAAAGAGAGGTCCGCAGGAGCGGGCGATGCCAAGCCGGTTCGGGAGTGATCCCGGGCCGGGCATGGCCCGCGCCTTCGTGCATCGTGACTTCCGGGTTGCTGCTACCGTCGGTTTGACCCGACGGTAGCGGCACCTTCTTGCCGTGGATCAGCGCAGCAGGCTGAGCACGCCCTGCGGCACCTGGTTGGCCTGGGCCAGCATGGCCGTACCGGCCTGCTGCAGGATCTGGGTGCGGGTCAGCTCTGCGGTTTCCTTGGCGAAATCGGTGTCCTTGATGCGGCTACGCGACGCTGACAGGTTTTCCGTCGAGGTCTGCAGGTTGGCGACGACCGAGGTGAAGCGGTTCTGGATCGCACCGAGGTCGGCTCGGGTGCTGTTGATGCCCTCCAGCGCCTTGTCCACAATCTGCAGCGCCTGTTGAGATTTGCCGTAACTGGTGACGTCAAGGTCAATGGCATGCTTGGCATCGGTGGCAACCAGAGCTGCGTCGTCTGCGAGGGTTACGCCGGTAGCGGTGATCTGGTCGCCGACTTTCCCCTCCTTCCAGGAGCTGATAGTTACCTTACCCGCGGAGTCCACTTCGGCAGAGACTCCCAGGTCGGCCGACTTCTGATTGATGGCCTTTGCGATGGCGTTCCCTTGGGAAACCACGCTGGCAGCCTCACCTGCGGCCTGCGTTGATGCGCTGCCTGCGTCGAACTTCACACCGCTGAAGTTCACCGTCGCTCCATTTGCGGAGATCGAGAAGTCGGCGACGGTGCCTGCAGCAAATGCATACACCCCGGAACCGGCGGGTGTTTCTGCAACGGTAGTGGTGGTCGCCGTGGTGGTCGCCGAGGAGAACAGGGTACCGCCCAGCGAATCAGTCTTGGCATTGGTAATCTTATCAATTGCGATTGCTTGGCCGGCATTTGCGCCAACCTGGAACAGCTGGCTGGAGAACGAGCCGTCCAGCAGCTTGGTGCCATTGAAATCGGACTGCTTGGCCACACGATCAATCTCGCTGACCAGCTGATTCACTTCCGACTGCAATGCCTTGCGATCACTTGCCGAGTTGGTCGCGTTGGACGACTGTACAGCCAGCTCACGGATACGCTGCAGGTTGTTGCCGATCTCGGTCAGCGAACCTTCGGCGACCTGGGCCAGCGAAATGCCGTCGTTGGCATTGCGGATGGCGACGTCGGTACCGCGGATCTGGGTGCCGAAGCGTTCGGAGATCGCCAAGCCAGCGGCGTCGTCCTTGGCGCTGTTGATGCGCGAACCGGAGGACAGACGCTGGATGGTGGTGGCCAGCGAGCTGCCGCTGGTGCTCAGGTTACGCTGAGCATTCAACGACATCGTGTTGGTGTTGATGACTTGTGCCATGGTGCTTTTCCTTTGGCGGAGGTGATGCGTGGTTCAGTATCCGGGCACCGGATCAATCGGTGCCCGGAAGACGATCAGGAAGCGGATCAGCGCAGCAGGCTGAGCACGCCCTGCGGCACCTGGTTGGCCTGGGCCAGCATGGCCGTACCGGCCTGCTGCAGGATCTGGGTGCGGGTCAGTTCGGCGGTTTCCTTGGCGAAATCGGTATCCTTGATGCGGCTGCGCGAGGCGGACAGGTTTTCCGTCGAGGTCTGCAGGTTGGCGACGACCGAGGTGAAGCGGTTCTGCACCGCACCGAGGTCCGCACGCGTGCTGTTGATCGACTGCAGAGCGTTATCGACGATTTCCAGGGCTTTCTGGGCACCGGCCACGTCGGTGATCTTGACGTCCTTCAGAGTCGAGGCAGCGGTGCCAGCCTGGATCTGAGTACCGACGGTGACGCTACCGGTGCCGCCGGCGACGGTCAGTGCCGTGATGTCGGCCGCCTTGAGGTCGGCCTTGATTGAGGTCAGGGTGATCGACCCAGCAGTGAACACCGGCGGGCTGGCGCCGTCATTTGTCTGCTGTGCGTAGACACCGGTTTCACCCATCTTGGCGTTGATCGCCGCGATGGTGGCATTCGTGGCGTTGGCCTGGGTAGCGGCCGCATCGGCACCCTGCTCGTACTTCACAGTGCCAAGATCCACGCTACCGATCTTCAGGCCCGTGATTTCGCCGCTGGTCAGCGCGGTGCCGGCAGCCATCGTCAGGGTGCCGTTCTGGGCGAAGGTCGAGGTACCGATCGAGCTCGCTTGGGCGTTTGTAATCTTGTCGATCGCAATGGCCTGGCCAGCGTTGGCACCCACCTGGAACAGCTGGCTGGAGAACGAGCCATCCAGAAGCTTGGTGCCATTGAATTCGGACTGCTTGGCGACACGGTCGATTTCGCTGACCAACTGGTCGACTTCCGACTGCAAGGCCTTGCGGTCGCTACTGGAATTGGTGGCGTTGGCCGACTGCACCGATAGCTCACGGATACGCTGCAGGTTGTTGCCGATCTCGGTCAGCGAACCTTCGGCGACCTGGGCCAGCGAGATGCCGTCGTTGGCATTACGGATGGCGACGTCGGTACCGCGGATCTGCGTGCCGAAGCGCTCGGAGATCGCCAGGCCAGCGGCGTCGTCCTTGGCGCTGTTGATGCGCGAACCGGAGGACAGGCGCTGGATGGTGGTGGCCAGCGAGCTGCCGCTGGTGCTCAGGTTACGCTGAGCATTCAACGACATCGTGTTGGTGTTGATGACTTGTGCCATGAGGAGAGGTCCTTGAGCGGTTGCACGTGAGTTGGGTTAGACGCCCCCGACGTGCCCCGGGGGCGGCTCATGTCAGCGCTGCAACAGGCTGAGCACGTTCTGCGGTACCTGGTTGGCCTGGGCCAGCATGGCCGTACCGGCCTGCTGCAGGATCTGGGTGCGGGTCAGTTCGGCGGTTTCCTTGGCGAAGTCGGTATCGCGGATGCGGCTGCGCGAGGCCGACAGGTTCTCCGAGGAGGTCTGCAGGTTGGCCACCACCGAGGTGAAGCGGTTCTGGATCGCGCCGAGGTCGGCGCGCACGCTGTTGACCGACTCAAGAGCCTTGTCGACGATCGACAGTGCCTGCTGTGCACCCTCAACGGTGCTCACATTGAGGTCTTCGACGTGGCGTGCGGTTGCGCCGGTCAGCGTGCCCCCGGTGCCGGCTGCAACCTGCTGTAGGCCGATGTTGGCAAAGTTCGCGTCCACTGCGGTAGCGCCGGTGGTCGGGGTGGCGCTGACCGAAAGTGCGAACGTTTGCCCAGCTGCGGCTGAGTGCAGGGAGAGCTTGCCGGCGTCCACCTTCGCCATGACGCCGGTCTCACCGAGGCGGCTGTTAACTGCGGCAGCTGTGGCGGCTGTGATCGATTCCCCTGCCTTCACAGTGAAGTCGGGAATCTTGACGGTGGTTGGGGCGGCAGCGCCCTGGGGGGTGATGCTGATCTGCAGGCCGGAGAAGGTCGTATCGGCTGTAGCCTTGTCGGCCGTGATGGCCTGGGTGTCGTAGACGTTGGCGAAGGTCGCTGCACCCAGCGTATCTGCCTTGGCATCGACGACGCTGTTGATCGCGATTGCCTGACCGGCATTGGCGCCGACCTGGAACAGCTGGCTGGTGAACGAGCCGTCCAGCAGCTTGGTGCCGTTGAAGTCACTCTGCTTGGCGACGCGGTCCACCTCCGAGATCAGCTGGGTCACTTCGGCCTGCAGGGCCTTGCGGTCGCTGCTGGAGTTGGTGGCATTGGAGGCCTGCACGGCCAGTTCGCGGATGCGCTGCAGGTTGTTGCCGACTTCGCTCAGCGAGCCTTCGGCGACCTGGGCCAGCGAGATGCCGTCGTTGGCGTTGCGGATGGCCACGTCCAGGCCGCGGATCTGGGTGCTGAAGCGCTCCGAGATCGCCAGGCCGGCGGCGTCGTCCTTCGCGCTGTTGATGCGCAGGCCGGACGAGAGGCGCTGGATGGTGGTGGCCAGCGAGTTGCCGCTGGTGCTCAGGTTGCGCTGAGCGTTGAGCGACATCGTATTGGTGTTGATTACCTGTGCCATGGGGTCGTCTCCTCTTATATGGAACCCGTTGGTGAATGAAACGAAGCGCCGCCTGTTTTTTTGTGTGGCTGTGTGCTTCGTTGTTGCCAAATGAATAACGGCGCTTTGTCAACAACCTTTAGCCGTGAATTCCGCTGAAGCCGTAATTCGTTGCCGGAGGCTGTTTTTCCGGGGTTTTCCAGCCCTCGACGGACGTGAAGGCGACCCCGGAAGGGGCGGCTGGGCAAGCCCAGCCAGCGCTGATGAAGGTATCGGCGGGGGCCAGCTGGGCTTGATGGGCAATCACGGAAAATCCGCGGAAGGCAGGTCGGCGCGCCCGGCGGCAACGGGCCGCAGAAACGAAAAAGGCCGCGATGCAGGGCATCGCGGCCTTTCAGGGGTGACGCAGGAGGTGCGTCAGCGGATCTTGTTGAACAACGACATCGACTGCATCTGCGAGAAGATCGTCTGTGCCGCCTGCAGTGCAGTGCTCTGCAGCTGGTACTGGCTCAGCGCATCGGCGTAGTCCAGGTCGCGCATCTGCGACAGCGTGGTCTTCAACGTCACGCTGTTGGCTTCACGCATGTCGGCGGCATTGTCCAGGGCTTTCAGCTGCGCACCGCCGGCCGCACGTGAGTCGATCATCCGCTCCGACGCCCGTGCCACGTCGCGCAACGCGCTCTGCAACTCGTTCTGCTGTGCGCTCATCTTCGCGGTGGTGCCGGTGTCGGCGTCAAGCGCGGTGATCAGCTTGTCCATGGTGTCGAAGATGTCGCGGCTGCTCGCCGGCTTCACGTTGAAGCTGTCGCCTGCGGCAGGCGCACCGGTGATCTGCAGACGTACGCCGTTCACTTCCAGATCATCACCGGCCTTGTAAGTGCCGGTGCCGGTCACATTGCCGGCACCATCCAGCACTTCGTACTGGTTGGCGGCGGTGAAGCGGACGCTGAAGCTCTGTCCGTTCCAGCTGTCGCTGCCATCGCGGGTGATGTTGGTCAGCACGCCGTTGCCGGAGTTGCCGGCGGCGGCACCGCCATCGACGAAGCCATCGCCGGTGGGGATGCGCATGAAGATCTCGCTGCCGGGCAGGGCATCGCGGACGTAGGTATCGGGCCCAACCTCGATCTGGCGCTGGGTCTGGTCACCGCGATAGACCACCTTGCCGTTGATCTTGGCGAACGGAGGATCACCATCGTTGGTGCCGCCGAACACATAGCGACCGGTGCCGTCCTCGGCGTTGGCCAGCGACAGCAGGCCGTCGCGGATCTGGTTCAGCTCGGTGATCAGCGTCTTCTTGTCGGCAGCGCTCAACGCGGGGTTGCTGGCCTGGATGGTCAGGTCGTTGACCCGCCCCATCAGATCGTTGACCTGTGCCAGGGTGTTTTCCTGCACACCCAGCCGGTTCTGCACGTTGCCGGCGTTGAGCTTCATGCGGTCCAGTGCGGCCAGGCTGCGGTCCAGTCCGACCGCAGCGCCGGCGCCGACCGGATCGTCCTTGGCGGTGACGATCTTGCTGCCGGTGGCGATCTGCTGCTCCAGGTGGCTGAGCTTGGCCTGCTTGGCCATCATCAGCGACACCGACTGGTTGTACATCATGCTGGTGGAGATGCGGCTGCTCATCGGCGGACGGCTCCCAGGATGGTCTGGAACATGCTGTCGGCGGTGGAGATCAGCTGCGAGGCCGCCTGGTAGGCCTGCTGCAGACGCAGCATGTCGGCGGCTTCCTCGTCCAGATTGACGCCGGACACTTCATCGCGCGCTTCCTGCGCCTTGTCGTTGATCACCAGCTGGGCCTCCAGCGAGTACTCGGCCGAGCGCGCGGCGGCACCGACCTGGGTGGTCAGGCCTCCCAGTGCGCCGTTCAGGGTCACGGTGCCGGCATTGAAGGCCTTCGCGCTTTCCACCTTGGCCAGCCTGGAGGCATTGCTGTTGTCCGACGAGCCGGCCGGGGTCGGGGTGATGTTGAAGGTGTCGCCGACCTTCGGTGCGCCATCCAGCACGAAGCTCCAACCGTTGGCACTGATGGTCTGGCCGGGGGTGTAGGTCTGCGGCGGGCCGCCATCGATGGTGTAGGTGGTGGCCGAGGTGAACACGATCGCGGCCGGATTGCGCAGGTTGGCGTTGGTCGAATCGCTGACGGTGACCCCACTCAGCTTGCCGGTACCGGTGTTGGAGGTCGCGGCCGCGCCCTTCACCGCAGCAGCCGCAGCGATGCGCGAGGGATCGGTGATCGCCACTTCCATGCTGCCGGCCACGCCTGCGGTGGGCTGCAACAGGAACCGATCATTGGCGGCCGGGGTGCCCCCGACCACCATCTTGACGCCGTTGATCACCAGCGGATCGGCAGCGGTGCCGGAACCGGTCAGCGGCACGCTGGCGCCGGTGTCGGCCCGGCTGGCCTTCCAGTTGGTGCCATCGAACTGCAGCACCACGTTCTGCGCGTCCAGCTTGCCCAGGTCGCCATAGGTCGCGCTGAGGCTGGCAGTGCCGGTATTGCTGTTGTTGGCGGTGACGCGCGGGTTGCCGATGTTGAAGAAGTCGCCACCCAGCTGGCCATACATGTCCACGCCCTGGTGATGGGCCTGGTTGAACGTTTCGGCCAGGCCCACGGCGAGCTTGCCCAGTTCGGCCTGGGCCGGGGTCAGCACGGTGTCGCGGAACTCCAGCAGGCCACCGATCTGGCCACCGACCGCCTTTGCGTCAAGCCGGATCGTATTGCCCTGCGTCTCCAGAGCCAGCTGCAGGCGCTCGGGCTGGTACGGGTCGGCCACGGTGGTGACCTTGGTCGCCGTGGTACCCACCACCAGCGCGTTGCCGCCGGCGGTGTAGACATTCATGATGCCGCCGTCCTGGATCACTGCCGTGCCACCGGTGTAGCCGATCAACTGGGTGATCAGCTGGTCGCGGCGGTCGAGCAGGTCAGGCGCAGCCGTGGCGATGTTGGTGCCGATGGCACCGTTGATCTGCGCGATCTCCTGCGCCAGGCGGTTGACCTCGGTGGCACCGGCCATCAGGCCGTTGTTGACCTCGCTGTTGAGGTTGTTCAGGTGGGTGTTGAGCTGCACGAAGCGGTTGGCCAGCGCCTTGCCGCCGTCGAGCATGTTCTGGCGATCGGCGGTGCCGGAGGCATTGGAGGACAGGCCGCTGACCGAGTCGAAGAAGTTCGACCACACACCGGCCACGTTGGTGGCGGCGTCGGAGAACAGCGAGTTGACCCGGTCGGCCATGCTGGAAAGCTGCTTCAGGCGTGCCAGCTCACCGCTGCTGTCGAGCAGGCGCGAGATCGCCAGCTGGTCGGCGGTGCGGCGGATGTCGGTGATACGGGTGCCGTTGCCGACCGTGCCATAGCCGTAGTTCTGCGGATCGGCGGTGGCGAAGTTGACCTTCTGCCGGCTGTAGCCGGGTGTATTGAGGTTGGCCACGTTGTGGCTGGTGGTCGCCAACGCACGCTGGAAGGCGAGCAGGGCACCGGTACCGGTGGAAAGTACGCTGGACATGGGGTTCCTCAACGACGAGTGATACCCAGCGCCGCGGTTGCGGTGCTGGCGAAGGTCTGGCCAAGGCGCGAGCCGGCATCGGCGACGGCGCTGACGGCGCGCTCGATGGTCGGTCCGCCGGCGATCGCGGCGATCTTGGCCGCATAGCGCGGATCGGTGGCATAGCCGGCGCGCTGCAGGCCGCGGGCGAAGCCCTGCACGTCGGTGCCGGCCTGCAGGGCCTGCTGGTAACGCGGGCTGGTCTTCAGCAGGCGCACGTAGTCGGCGAAGCTCTCGGCCGGCGAACTGTAGGCGCGGAAGCTGGCGGTCTCGTTGCGGCGCACGCCATCGACATATTCGTGGGTGCCGGCCGTGGCGCGCTGGCCGTTCCAGCCATTGGCCTTGATGCCGAACAGGTTGTGCGAAGTGCTGCCGTCGGCATGCTTGATGTGGCGCTTGCCCCAGCCGGTCTCCAGCGCCGCCTGGGCGACCAGGGCGCGGGCGTCCACGCCCAGCTCCTTGGCCGCACTCTGCGCGTGCTGCCAGATACTGGCGACGAAGCCTTCCGGGGTGTGTTCGCCCAGCTGGGCGACGGCGGTGCGGGTAGCCATCGCATCGGCCGGGCTGACCGTGGTGCCGCGGTTGCTGGCGGTAGCCGACCACTGGTCGCTGCTGGCGGACCAGTCCTCGCCCTGCAGGCTGCCGATGTACGGATCCTCGGTGCCCAGCGAGCGGTGCATGCTGCTGCTCTCACGGCCGGCGATCAGGTCCAGGGCCTGCTCCATCGGCGCGACAGCCGCCTGTGTACCCTGCTGTGCACCGGCGGCCAGCTGCTGCAGCAGGCGCACGGCCTGGCTGCCATCTTCCAATGGCAGCGACGGTGCCGGCTTGGCCGGTGCATTGAGCTGGTAAGCACGGCTGGCCTTGGCCGGGTCCACGCGGGTATCCAGCGCCGGACCCTCGGCGGCCTGCCCGGACAGCTGCCGGCTGATCATGCCCGACAGTCCCAGGCCCTTGCCGCGGGTCATCGCCTCGGCAATCTTCTGGTCGTACATGTCGCGGAACATCTTGTTCTCGCCGGGGAACAGCGAGTCGCCGAAGCTGGCGTCACGCATGCTCTTGACCAGCATCTGCGCGAACTGGCCTTCCAGTTGGCGCGCGACCTTGTCGATCTTGGCCGGATCGTTCTGTTGCGCCGGGTGCAGATCGAATGCGGGATTGATGCGCATATCAGATCACCTCGAGCTCGGCACTCAGGGCGCCGGCCTGCTTCAGGGCTTCCAGGATCGCGATGAGATCGCCTGGTGCTGCACCCACGGCGTTCACCGCGTGCACGATCTCGTCCAGGGTGGTGCCGCCGCTGAACTTGAACATGCGGCTGCCATCGTTGGTGGCGGTGATGGTCGACTGCGGGCTGGCCACGGTACGGCCGCCGGACAGCGCGTTGGGCTGGCTGACGTTGGTGTTCTCCTGGATCGTCACCGTCAGCGAACCATGCGAGATCGCGGCAGGGCCGACCCGCACCTGCTGGCCGATGACCACGGTGCCGGTGCGCGAATTGACCACCACCTTGGCCGGGGCGCTGCCGGGGGTCAGTTCCAGGTTCTCGATGCGCGCCAGCAGGCCGATGCGTGCGCCCGGATCGGTCGGCGCGGTGACCGCCACGGTCACGCCGTCGACCGCACGCGCGGCACCTTCGCCAAAGGCGTTGTTGAGCGCGGCGACCATGCGCGAGACCGTGGTGAAGTCGTTGTTGTGCAGGTTCAGGGTGATGTCGCCGCCATTGGCCAGCGGATCGGGCAGGGCACGTTCCACGGTTGCACCGTTGGGAATGCGGCCGACGCTGGGCACGTTCACCGAGACACGGGAACCATCCTTGCCCTGCGCACCAAAGCCGCCGACGATCAGGTTGCCCTGGGCGATCGCGTAGATCTGGCCGTCGGCACCACGCAGCGGCGCCATCAGCAGCGAACCGCCACGCAGCGAGACCGCATTGCCGATGGAGGATACGGTGATGTCGATCGGCTGGCCCGGCTTGGCGAATGGCGGCAGTTCGGCGTGGATCGCCACGGCGGCCACGTTCTTCAGCTGCGGGTTGACGTTCGGCGGCACGTTTACGCCCAGCTCGCCAAGCAGGTTCTTCAGGCTCTGCACGGTGAAGGGGGCCTGGCTGGTGCGGTCGCCGCTGCCATCCAGGCCGACCACCAGGCCATAGCCCACCAGCGCATTGCCGCGCACGCCGCCGACCTGGGCCAGGTCCTTGATGCGCTCGGCGCTGGCCGGGGCAACCACTGCGAAGACCATGAGCACGCCACAGTAGAGCGACGCCATGCGTCGCTGCCAGGAGGAAGAGGAGAAGAGTTTCATGCCCATACTCAGAACGGCGTCAGGCCGGAGTTGAAGAAGCGGCTCAGCCAGCCCATCGCGTTGGACTGCGCGACGGGGCCACGGCCGCCGTAGACGATGCGGGCCTCGGCCACGCGGCTGGACGGAATGGTGTTGTCCTGGCTGATGTCGCCCGGGCGGACGATGCCCTGCACCTGCACCAGTTCATCGCCCTGGTTCAGCCGCAGGTTCTTCTGCCCCTGTACCACCAGGTTGCCGTTGGGCAGGCGTTGGACCACGGTGACCGTGACGCTGCCCTGCAGGCGGTTGCTCTGCGCGCTGTTGCCCTTGCCGGTGAAGTCACGCGCGCCCTTGGCCGTGGCACTCAGGATGTCCTTACCGCCGAGGGTGACCGGCGCGCCGAGAATGGACGGCGTGCCCAGGCTCAGGTTCGATTCCTTGTTGGTTGCGGTATTCGCACTGGTTTGCGCGGTGGTGTTTTCCAGCAGGGTGATGGTCAGCAGGTCGCCAACATCGCGTGCGCGGCGGTCCGAATACAGCTGCATGGTCGGGCCGGCGGCATAGATGGCACCCGCGGTCGGCTGGGCCTGCGGCGGCATGATCGGCTGGATCGGCGCCATCGTCGGGTAGGGACGCACGTCGCCGGCGATCACGCAGCCACCGAGCAGGGCGGCCACGGCGCAGGCGAGGGCAGTGCGGGCGAAGTTGGAAATGGGCGACATGGCGGTTTCCCGGTTTGGCCGGTCAGAGCTTGTTGTTGAGGTAGCCGAGCATCGAATCGGTGGTGGAGATCGCCTTGGCGTTCATTTCGTAGGCGCGCTGGGTTTCGATCATCGACACCAGCTCTTCCACCACGTTGACGTTGCTGCCTTCCAGCGCGCCCTGCACCACGGTGCCGAGGCCGTTGAGCCCGGGGTTGCCGTTCTGTGCCGGACCGGAAGCGGTGGTCTCCAGGAACAGGTTCTCGCCGCGAGCCTGCAGGCCGGCCGGATTGACGAAGTCGGTCAGGGTCAGCGCACCCACTTCCACCGACGCCGCACCGTCGGCCATCTTCACGCTGATGGTGCCGTCGGTACCGATGGTCACCGACTGCGCGCCTTCGGGAATCTGGATGCCAGGCTGCACCGGGTAGCCGCTGTTGGTGACCAGTTCGCTGTCCTGGTTGATCTTGAACGAGCCATCACGGGTGTAGGCCGAGCTGCCATCAGGCATCTGAACTTCGAAGAAGCCGCGGCCGTTGACCATCACGTCCAGGGCGCGGCCGGTCTGCTGCTGGCCGCCCTGTTCAAAATTCTTGGCGGTGGCGACCACGCGCACGCCGGTGCCGAGCTGCAGGCCGGTCGGCAACTGGGTCTGCGCCGACGAAGAGCCGCCGGGCTGGCGCACCTGCTGGTACAGCAGGTCTTCAAAACTGGCACGGTCTTGCTTGAAGCCGGTGGTGTTGGTGTTGGCGAGGTTGTTGGAAACCACCGACATGCGCATCTGCTGCGCATCCAGTCCGGTTTTCGCGATCCACAATGCCTGGTTCATCTTCGGTGTCCTGTCTGGTGAAGCCGGCCGCGTGGTGCGGCCCTTGAATGCGGGTGTGCAAGCGGTGTGCCAGCGCCGGCATCAGCCGGCGCCGGAATTCCGTCAGCTGCCCAGGCGCAGCATGCTGTTGGCGCTGCGCGCGTTCTCGTCGCCGTGCTTGATCACCTGCACCTGCATTTCGTACTGGCGCTGCAGCTGGATCATCTGCACCAGCGCGCCAGCGGCGTCCACGTTGCTGCCTTCCAGCTGGCCGCTGTGCACGGCCGTGCCCTGTGCCGGTGCGAACGGCTGGCGTGGGTCGGTGTTGCGGAACAGGCCATCCAAGCCACGCTCCAGGCGTTCATCCGGTGCCTGCACCACTTTGATGCGACCGATCTGTGCCATGGTCTGCGGGCCTTCGCCCTGCGGGATGATCGAGAGCGTGCCGTCGGCACCGATCTCCATCGCCTGGTAGGGCGGAATGGCGATCGGGTTGTTGTTGTCATCCAGTACCGGACGGCCGCTGGAGGTCACCAGCTGGCCGTTCGGCGTCACCGACAACGCCGCGCCGCGCGTGTAGGCCTCGCTGCCGTCACTGGACTGCACGGCCAGCCAGGTGCCGGTCTGCAGGGACAGATCCAGCGGCTTGCCGGTGATGTGCTGCGAACCGGGCGTGCGGTTGAACCCGGCGTCGACATGCAGCGCATCCACCCGCGAGGCAAAGCCCGGGCCACGGATCGGGAAGGCTTCGGTGTTGGCCAGCGCTTCCTTGAAGCCGGGGGTGTCGGAGTTGGCGAGGTTGTGGCTGAGCGTGCCCTGCGCCTGCAGGGAGGCGCGGGCACCGGTCATCGCCACGTAAAGGGCTTTATCCATGCGGGGAGTTCCGTGACAGGGTCAGCGCGTCATCAACGGATGTTGATGACGGTCTGGGTGATCTGATCCTGGGTCGTGATCATCTGCGCGTTGGCCTGGAAGTTGCGCTGCGCGGTGATCATGTTGACCAGCTGCTCGGTGAGGTCGACGGTGGACGCTTCCAGCGAGCCGGCCTGGATCTTGCCGAGGTTGGAGGTGTCCGGCATGCCGGTGCGCGGCGTACCCGACTCGAACGTCTCCACCCACAGGTTGTTGCCCTTCTGCTCCAGGCCCTGCGGGTTGTTGAAGGTGGTCAGTGCGACCTGGCCGAGGGGCTTGTCGTCACCGTTGGAATAGCGGGCATAGACCACGCCGGTTTCCGACACGGTGATCTCGTTGAGCTTGCCGGCGGCATAGCCGTCCTGCTGGGTGTTGCGCAGAGCGAACTTCTCTCCGTACTGGGTCGAGCCGCTGATATCCAGCGTCATGTTGAGCTGACCGGCGCCGGTGGTCGGGGTGAACGTGCCGAGGCTGACCTTGCCGTTGGCCGGAGTGGTCAGCTTGCCGCTGTTATCGAAGGCGACCGCGGTCGGGGTGCCGGCCGGTTGGCCGTCCACGTAGTTGTGCACGGTCCACTCGTTTGGATTGGCGCCCTTCACGAAGTACGAGACCTGGATATGGCTGACGCCCAGCGAGTCGTACACGGTGATGCCACCGCTGGAATGGTTGTAGCTGTTGGAGTCGGTTGGATCGAAATTTGCGACCGTCGGCTGCTTGGCGTTGGCCGGCAGGGTGAAGCCGACCTTCACTTCGCTGGTCTGCTTCGGCGGGCTGTCGGTGGTCAGCAGCTGCAGGTCGACCAGACGGCCTGCATCGAAGTTGGTGCCATCGGCATTCGGCGCGAACACCTGCAGTCGCGCGCCCTGCGGGTTGATCACGTAACCGGCGGAATCGGTCTGGAAATTGCCGGCACGCGAGTACACGCGCGAGCCGTTCATGTTCATGGTGAAGAAGCCCTCACCGGAGATCGCCATGTCCAGGCTGCGGCCGGTCTGTTCATTGTGGCCCTGGATGAACTGCTGGGCGACATTGGAAACACGGACGCCCGAGCCGGTCTGGTTCTTCGACAGGCCGTAGCTGGTGGAGGCGAACAGGTCGGCGAATTCGGCGCGCGATTGCTTGAAGCCGGCGGTGTTGACGTTGGCGACGTTGTTGGCGGTGACGCTCAGGTCGGTGTTGGCGGCATTGATGCCGGACAGAGAGACGTTGAAGCCCATGGGATGCTCCTGGTTGATGCGGAATGTGCGGCTCAGCTGACGCGGAGCACGTAGTCAATCGGGGCCGTGCCCAGGCCCTTGAGGTTCAGGTACAGGCCGTCGGAACCGACGGTCACGCTCTCCACCGGTGCCTGTACGTAGGTGGACAGCTTGGTGCTCTTGCCGGCGGTGTCGACGTGGTTGGCGACGACCGAGTACTTGCCCGGTTCCATGCGCTTGCCGTTCGCATCCTTGCCGTCCCACTGGAAGGCGGTTTCGCCGGCGGCTTTGGCTTCCACGCTCAGCGACGTGACCTTGGCGCCGTTGGCGTCAGTGATGTCCACGGTGATGATGCCGGCCGACGGCGCAGCCACCGTGCCTTCGACGCTGCCTTCCTTCTCAAGCACCAGCTTTTCCGAAGGCACCAGCACCTGGTGGCCGACCAGTGCCGCACCACGCAGCACCTGGTCGCTGGCCATCGATTCCTGGAAGCCCTTCACCGTCTTGTTCAGATCGGTGATGCCCTGCACGGTGGACATCTGCGCCATCTGCGCGACCATCTGCGTGTTGTCCATCGGCTTCAGCGGATCCTGGTGCTGCAGCTGCTCGGTCATCAGGCGCAGGAAATCGGCCTGGTCCAGCGTGTTCTTCTTCTTGGTGGCGTTGCTGTTCGGGGCGTTCAGGCCCAGCGCGGAATAGACGTCCTGGCTGGTCTGGTTGTTGACGGCGGTGGTCATGGCGGTATCCGGTGCTGCGGGGCTCAGCGGCCCATGGTCAGGGTGGCCAGGGCCAGTTCCTTGGCGGTGGTCAACATCTCCACGCCGGCCTGGTAATTGCGCGAGGTCGAGATCAGGTTGACCATCTGCGCCACCGGATCGACGTCGGGCTGGTAGATGTAGCCATCGCCATCGGCCAGCGGGTGGCCCGGCTCATAGCGCTTGATCGGCGCGGCCTCGCTCTGGGTGATCTCCTTGACCTTCACCGAGGTGATGTTCGGATCGTTCTTGCTGGTCACGGCCTGGAAGATCGGCTCCAGCGGCTTGTACACGGCGTCGGCGGAACCGGCGACGGTGTCGGCGTTGGAGAGGTTGGAGGCGATGGTGCTCATGCGCACCGACTGCGCCTGCAGCGCGGAGCCGGCGATATCGAAGATCGGCAGGTTGCTCATGGCTTATTGCCCCGTGATCGCGGTCAGCATGGAACGCACCTTGCTCTCGACGAAGCTGAGCGAAGCGCGGTATTCGAGTGCGGCGCGGCCATAGGCGGCACGCTCGGCATCGGGATCGACGGTGTTGCCGTCCAGGCTGGGCTGTACGCCGCCGCGCGCGATCTGGAACGGATTCAGGCCACTACTGATTTCGTAGTGCTGCTCGTTGGTGGTGGTCATCAGGCCGTTGGCATCCTGCCCCTGGGCATGGCGCAGGGCGGCATCGAAGTCCAGGTCCTGGGCCTTGTAGCCGGGAGTGTCGGCATTGCCGAGGTTGCTGGCGATCAGCTTCATCCGCTGTTCGCGCAACGGCATGGCCTGGGCGTGGACGCCCAGGTAGTCGGTAATCAGGTTGCGCACGGTGCACTCCCACGGGAACGTTGCCCGGGAAGCTGCAAGGGGTGTGCCAAAGCACGCGCGACATCGCGTCCGCCGGGCATGGTCCGGCGCTAGCCCAGGGGTCGGGGAGGTTGTGGTAGCGCCGGGCCATGCCCGGCGGAGACCCGTGACGCGGCCCTACGCCGCCATCGCGACCTTGCGCAGGCGGTCCAGCACGAAGTCAGCCAGTTCGTGAGGCGAGTATTTGGCGACGAAGGCGTTGGCGCCGACGCGCTCGACCATCGCATTGTTGAATACGCCCGACAGCGAGGTGTGCAGCAGCACGTACAGGCCGGCCAGGCCCGGATGGCGCCGGATTTCCGTCGTCAGCGTATAGCCGTCCATGGCCGGCATCTCGATGTCCGAGATGACCATGGCGTAGCGCTCGGCCGGGTTCTCGCCGGAGGCATGGATCTGAAGCAGGTGGTCCAGTGCCTGCTTGCCATCGGAAAGCAGGGTGGCGCCCACCCCCAGCTGGTCCAGCACGCTGCGGATCTGCTGGCGGGCTACGCGCGAGTCGTCCACCACCAGCACCTGCAGCTGCGGGCCGTCGGCCGGCATTGCCATGGTCGGGTCCAGCACCGCTTCGCCACGGACCTGGGCGATGTCGGCCAGTACGCTTTCCACGTCGATCACCTGGATCAGCTCGCCCTGGAAGCGGGTCACCGCGGTCAGGTAGCTCGATTCGGCGCCCAGTTCCGGCGGCGGGTGGATGTCTTCCACCGCGATGTTGACGATGCGCTCCACGCCGCTGACCAGGAAGCCCTGGATCGAACGGTTGAATTCGGTGACGACCAGATAGCCGGGCGAGGTGTCCGCATCGGGCTCGCGCTCGGGATGGCCGATCGCCAGCCCGAGGTCCAGCACCGGCACCGAACGGCCGCGCACGTCGGCCACGCCGGAGAACTGGCTGGGCAGCCCGGGCACCTGGAACAGCTCCGGGCGCCGCAGGACCTCCTGCACCTTGAAGACATTGACGCCAAAAAGCTGACGTCCGCCGAGACGGAACAGCAGCAGCGCCAGGCGATTGTGGCCGGCCAGTCGGGTCCGCTGGTCGATCCGGTTGAGCAGGTCATGGGACATGGCTGCTGTATCGGCGCCGCAGTGGCGGAACTTGAGGGCGCTCTGCCGCCCGCGTGGTCCGCACCGCAATTGTGGCGTCGCGCCATGTTCGACCGAGGCTCGACTCTACAAAACGCAGCTCTGCCCATCTGGCACACCCCTTGCACGCACCAGGGCCAGATCCCCTCGACAGGAGGCGCCATGCGCCGGGTCACATCTCTATTCGCCATCGCGCTGGCGCTGGCCTCGCCGTGGGCGGTTGCCGCCGACTGGCAGCCGGTGGCCAGCATTCGCGCCGCGGCGTTGTCGACGCTGCCGGCCGGCAGCGAGGGCGAGGCCCAGGTGGCCGATGCGCTGCGCCTGCCCAGGTGTGGTGGCGCGCTGCAGGTGCAGCCCACCGCCAACACCACGGTCGAAGTCAGCTGCCCGGATGCCGGTGGCTGGCGCCTGTTCGTGCCCGTAAAGGTGCGGCGCAACCAGACCGTGCTGGTGCTCAATCGTGGAATCGGCACTGGAGAAACCCTCACCGCCGCCGATATCACTACTGCCCAGCGTGACGCCGCCCGGATTGCCGGTGCAGTGCTGGCCGATCCCAACGCGGCGATCGGTCGCATCGCCCGCCGTCCGTTGCAGGCCGGAGCCCTGCTGTCGAACAACGATCTGGTGGTGCAGCGTCTCATCAAGAGGGGAGACAATGTGGCCCTGGTATCGCGTCGCGGCTCGGTCGAGGTCCGCATTGCCGGTCGCGCGATGGGCGATGCCGGTGAAAACGAACGGGTCTCGGTAGAGAACCTGTCCTCGCGGCGGATCGTGCAGGGCACGGTCGATGCCGCCGGTGACGTAATCGTGGCGCGTTGATTTACCGCAAAATATCCCTAAAGATCACGGCCCTGCGGCCGTTATCCCTTGTGAACGGCAACTCCAGGACACCCCATGAGCCAGAAAATCGACGGCAACCTGCAGGTCCCCCAGGCACTGCGCAGCGTGACGACCCCGGCCAACAAGCCCGGCGTCAGCACCGATGCGGCAGCACGTCCGGTCGAAGCGGCCGACAGCCTGCGCCTGACCGGCGAGGCCACCAATCTGCAGGCCATCGAGCGTGAGCTGACCACCGCCCCGGCGATCGACGCCCAGCGCGTGGCCGCCGTGCGCGAATCGCTGCAGAACGGCACCTACAAGATCAATCCGGACGCGATCGCATCGCGCATGCTCGAGCTGGACCAGCAGCTGCACGGATGACCGCGGCGATGAGCGAGCCGCTGCAGCGCCTTGCCCAGGCCCTGGACGTTGAACGCCAGGCCTTGGTCGAGCACGACGTGCACGCCCTGATCCGGGCCACCGGCGCCAAGCTGGAGGCGCTGCGTGCGCTGGAAGGCGCGCCGCCGGTGGGCGAGGGCGAACAGCTGCAGGAACTGGCCGAGCGCAACCGCGCCAACGGCGTACTGCTGTCGCGCCGCCGCCGCGAGGTCAACTGGGCATTGCGCCAGCTCGGCCGCACCGAAGATGCCTCGGCCTACGATGCCAAGGGCCAGGCGCACACCGTCACTGCGCGCCGTCCACTCGCCGTCGCCTGACGCGACGGCGGTCGCACAACCCATTCCTGCGGGCTGAAGCCCGCTGCGTGACCGCGTATATTGGGCGCCTGTTCGAATGCCCCGAGTCGCCGTGTCCGCTGCCAACGCCCTGGTTACCGCCCCCCTTCCGCCACAGCCGGTGCTGCAGGCCCTGCTTGAGCGCCTGCGCGAAGGGCTGCTGCTGTTCACTGAAGACGGGCAGGTGGCGCTGGCCAATCCGGCCGCGCAGAACCTGCTGGCCAGCGGCGAGGGTGGCGGTCTGCCACCACCGCAGCGCCTGCGTGAACTGCTGCCGCCCGATGCCCTGGAACAGGCGCGCCAGCATGGTCACTGGAATGGCAGCCTGCCGCTGGGCGAGGGCGTGGTCATCGCCCATCTGTATCACCACGGCCCGGTGGGCCAGGGGCACTTCCTGGCGTTGTTCCGCCATATCGAGGGGCAGGAAGACTACGAGCGCGAGCTGCAGCAGCGCCATGCCGAGCTGCGCCAGGCCTACCTGCGCCTGAACGGCACCCAGGAAAAGCTGCTGCAGTCGGAAAAGATGGCCTCGATCGGCCAGCTTGCTGCCGGCGTCGCGCACGAGATCAACAACCCGATCGGCTACGTGCACTCCAACCTGGGCAGCCTGCAGGAATACCTACGCAGCCTGTTCACGGTGATCGAAGCCTACGAACGCGCCCTGCGCGCGCCGGACCCGAAGGCGTTGATTCCGGAAATCGACGATATCCGTGACCGTCTGGACATCGATTTCATCAGCCGTGACCTGCCGCAGCTGATGGCTGAATCGCGCGAAGGCATCGAGCGGGTCACCCGCATCGTGCGTGACCTGAAGGACTTCTCGTATTCCGGCCGCGACGAATCGTGGAAGCTGGTCGACCTGCACGCAGGCCTGGAATCGACCATCAACATCATCTGGAACGAGCTGAAGTACAAGGTCACCCTGGTGCGGGAGTTCGGCCAGCTACCGCTGGTGGAATGCCTGCCGTCGGAGTTGAACCAGGTCTACATGAACCTGCTGCTCAACGCCGGCCATGCCATCGCCGAGCGCGGCACGATCACGGTGCGCACCGGCGTTGATGGCGATCACGTGTGGGTCGAATTCGAGGACACCGGCGGCGGCATCTCGCCGGAACTGCGCCAGCGCATCTTCGATCCGTTCTTCACCACCAAGCCCGTTGGCAGCGGCACCGGCCTGGGCCTGTCGATCTCCTACAGCATCATCAACAAGCACCACGGCCGCATCGACCTGGACAGCACCCCGGGCGTGGGCTCGCGCTTCCGCGTGGTGCTGCCGGTGAAGCAGCCGCGCTGATCGACTCTACATGTGGGTCACCGCAGCGGACGATCCTCACCGCCATCTCCGCTCTCCACCGGCGCCGGACCGGCGTTGCTGCGGCGTTGCTCCTCATAGGTGCGGAACGCCTGGTGGATGTGCTTGCGCAGCTCGTCATCGTTCCACGGCTTGGTCAGGAAGCGATAGATCGCACCGCGGTTGATCGCGTCGGTCACGGTGTTCAGATCGGTGTAACCGGACAGCACCAGGCGGATCGTGTCCGGGTACAGCATCTTCACCCGGCCCAGGAACTCGGTGCCGCTCATGTCGCTCATGCGCTGGTCGGACAGGATCACCTGCACGTCGTTGATCGCCAGCAGGTCGAACGCATCGCGCACGTTGCCGGCGGCCAGGATGCGGTAGCCATCGCGACGGAACAGGCGCACCAGCGAGCGCAGCACGTTCTCCTCGTCGTCCAGCAACAGCAGCGTGCGGTCGGGACGGGTCTCGGCAAAGGCCTCCGGGCGCAGGTAGCGGCGGCGCAGGGTCATGCCGGCGGCATCGGCCGACATCGGTTCGCCGAACAGGTAGCCCTGGAACACGTCGCAGTCGTTGCGGCGCAGGAAGCCCAGCTGCGCCTGCGATTCCACGCCGTTGGCGATCACGGTCATGCCCAGCTGGTGGCCCATGGCGATGATCGCACGAGCGATGGCCGCTTCGCGGTTACCGGCCGGCGCACTCTTGATGAAGCTGCGGTCGATCTTCAGCTTGTCCACCGGGTAGCGCACCAGCGCACTCAGGCTGGAATCGCCGGTGCCGAAATTGTCCAGGCTCAGGCTGATGCCTTCGTTGCGCAGGTTGGCCAGCGTCTCGTGCACGAAGTTGACGTTGTTGGTCAGCGCGCTTTCGTTGATCTCCAGCGTCAGCATCTGCGCCGGCACGCCCGCCGCCTGGATCAGGCCCATGACTTCTGCGAAGAAGTTGGGCCGCAGCAACTGCAGGGTGGAGACGTTCACGGCGATGGTGAAGTCGTCGAAGCCCTGGTCGCGCCACAGGCGGGCCTGCTTCAGCGCGCCCTCCAGCACCCAGGTGCCGATCTGCACGATGATGCCCAGCCGTTCGGCGGTGCGCATGAAGCGCTCCGGCACCAGCATGCCCAGCGTCGGCGACTGCCAGCGCAGCAGCGCCTCCATGCCCACCACGTGGCCGTCGCGGGCACTGACCAGCGGCTGGTAGCGAAGCTTCAGCTCGCCATTGGGGATCGCGTCGACGATCTGGCGCGCGATGATGCTCTCGCTGTGCGCGCTCGGCGGCGTGTCCACGGCGTGGATGCGCACCGCGTTGCCGCCTTCGCGGGCCGCCTGGTACAGCGCATCCTCGGCATGATCGAGCAGGCGTGAGGCGCTGCTTGCATGGTCCGGGCACAGGCTCACGCCCAGCTTGCCGGTCATGAACAACGTATACGGCAGCACCGACAGGGGCAGCTCCATCTGCTGCCGGATCTCCTCGGCAAAGTCCTCCGGCAGCGGCACGTCGGCCGTGCGTGGCACGGCGATCAGGAACTCATCGCTGCCGTGGCGCCACAGCTTGCCGCGCCCGCGCAGGTAGGACTGCAACCGCTGCGCCACCAGCGCCAGGGCCTGGTCACCCACCTCGGCGCTCATGTTTTCGTTGACCGAAGCGAAGTGGTCGATGTCGACATGCATCAGCATCAGTGCGGTGCCGCCCGAGGCCGCCTCGGCGACCATTACCTGCAGCTCGGGGTTGCCGGCGCCAAGGCGATCAGGCGCATCATCGATGCTGACCGGGGGCTGGTTGGGATTCCACATAGGCTCAGTATTCCGGTGACTCAGCGGCGGCCATGCTGGCCGCCTGGTAGGGGAGGTGGACGTCGATCAGCGTGCCTTCGCCGTGCGCGGATTCGATCCGCACATGGCCACCGACGCTCTGCGCGCGCTCACGCATCACGATCAGGCCCAGCCCGCGCGGACCATCGGGGTCGAAACCCTCGCCATCGTCGCGGATCTGCAGGTGCAGGCCGCGCTGGCCGACATCGCGCAGCTGCAGCTGCACCTGGCTGGCACGGGCGTGGCGCAATACGTTGGTCAGGCTTTCCTGCGCGATACGGAAGCAGGCCTGCTCGATGCTGTTGTCGGGACGGTGCGGCAGGGGCTCGATCTCGGCCAGCAGTTCCACCGGCGACGAACGGAACAGTACCCGTGCCTGCCAGCTCAAGGCTGCTTCCAGGCCCAGCGCGTCGAGCTGCGGCGGGCGCAGCAGGGTAGAGATGTCGCGCAGCTTGGCCACCGTGGTATCGGCCAGACTGACGATCTGCGCCAGATCCTCGGCGCGGCGCTGCGGATCATCTTCGTCCTGTGCTGCGTAGGCGGACAACTTGATCGCCGTGATCGCCTGGCCGATGTCGTCGTGCAGATCGCGCGAGATCGCGCGGCGTTCATCCTCCTGCAGCGAGAACAGGCGGCCGGCCATCGCCTGCAGTTCACGGTTGCTGGTTTCCAACGCACTGCGGGTGCGCTCGGAATCGCTCAGGTCGCGCACGATCAGCAACTTGCAGTCGCGTCCGCCATAACGCACTTCACCTACCGCCAGGCCGGCATGGAAGCTGCGGCCATCAGCGCGCTGCATCGCCACCACGCTGCTGTGACCGGGCCCCAGATGGGGCTGGCCTGCACGCAGCTGGCTACGCACGCGGGACAGATCGGCGTTGTCCACCAGTGCCGACAGCGGCTCGCCCAGCAGGGTGTGGCTGCCATAGCCGAACAGGCTGGCGGCCCAGGCATTGGCGTACAACACGTGTTCGTCGGAGAGGATCACCACGCCATCGGGCAGTACCCGTACCAGCTCGCGGAACTGCTCCTCGCGCTCGCGCAGCAGGCGTCGCGACTGCTCGCGCTCGGTCACGTCCTGCAGCGTGCCCAGCACGCGATTGCGGCCGGCCTCGTCGATGCCGCTGGCAGCACGCAGATGCACCATCAAGGCGCGGCCATCCATCGACAACAGCGGCAGCAGCACGTCCACGTGCACGGGATCGCCGGAGCAGAGTTCGGCCAGCAGCTGTTCGGTCTGGGTAGCGGTGGCCGGATCGGCCGGCACCAGCAGTTCGTCGAAGCGATGCCAGCGCCGGGCCTCGGGCGGGCGGCGACCCAGCAGGCGGTAGACCTGGTTGGAATAACGGCCGAGCCCGGTGGACGGGTCCAGCTCCCAGGCGCCGATGCGGGCCAGCTCGTGGGCTTCTTCCACCCGGGCCAGCGCCTGGTCGCGGCGCAGTTGCGCCAGATCCTCCGCAGTGCGGTCGATGGCAATCAACAAGCGGGCGTTGTGGCCGTCGTAGCTGATGGCGTTGGAGCGCAGCTCCATCTGCCGCAGCGAGCCGTCACGCAGCTGCAGCTGGGTACGCAGGATGCACAGTTCCTCTGGTGCCTCGCGGATCGCCTCCAGCTTGGTCTGCAGTGCCTGGTCCTGGCCTGGCGGCCACAACGCGTCGATGGTCTGCTCCAGCAGTTCGTCACGGTCCCAGCCGAAGGCGGTGCAGGCCGCCGGATTGGCATCGAGGATCGCCAGCGTATCGAGGTCATAGACCAGGATCGGGCCGGGGTTGCCTTCGAACATCTGCCGCAGGCGCAGCTCCGAGGCCTGCTGGCGTGCATGGGTGTGCAGCACGTGCTCGGCCAGCGGGCGCAGCAGCAGATACAGCAGGCCCGCACTGGCAAGGGCGAAGAACGAGCCCTTCAGGCCCTGCCACAAGGCCGCCTGCTGCGGGTCAGGCACCAGTGCCTGCACCGCACTGTCGGTGGAGATCATCCAGGCCAGCGCCATCGCCAGGTAGCTCAGCACCACCCGGCGCCGGTCGCGGCTCAGCGCCTGCGCCATCCGCGGGTCGGGAACTGGGGCGTTGCCGGTCGGTTCTGCGGGCATGGACAGGGCGGAAGAAAGGGGCGCCGGCCATCTTACCGCGCAGGTGCGCCCAGACCACTCAATTATCCGCCGCAGGCGCCGTTAACCACTGCGTGCCCCGCTGACGGGCGTGTCATCCGGAGCAAGATCGCGTGGACCAAGGGATCATCGCCAGCCTGCTGCAGCACCCGCTTGCGTCGGCGCTGGTCATCGTCGACCGCACGGGCCGCCCGCTGGCGGCCAATCCGGCTGCGCGCGAGCACGGCTTGCCGGCTACCGTGGCTGCGTATGCGCCGATGCTGGAAGATCTGCGCCTGATGGCCGCCGATGGCGGCATCGTGGCCTGCACGCTGCCGGGTGGCCCGCACGGGCACTACGACGGCCACCTGCGGGCCGTGCACGATGGCGCCGGCAATCTGCTGGCCTTCACGCTGAGCATTCCCGAACCGGTGCCGCTTGGCGGCGGTGGGCGCTGGGAGCTGGCGCTGGACAGTGCCGGGCACAGCCTCTGGGACTGGGACATTCCCAGCGACCGTGTGGTGCGCACCCCGGCGCTGGGTGACGAAACCGCCACCGAGATCCTGGCCCGCGTGCACAGCGAGGATATCGCCCAGGTGCGGGTCGCACTGGACGAGCATCTGCGTGGCTTGAGCGAGCAGTACAGCGCACAGTTCCGTTTCCGCCAGGCCGATGGCCAGTGGCGCTGGGTACTGGACCGCGGGCGCGTGGTCGCGCGCACCGCCGATGGCCAGCCGCTGCGCATGGTCGGCACGCATACCGATATCGAACAACAGAAGCAGCTGGAAGGGCTGCTTCAGGAACAGCAGCTGCACCTGAGCGAGGCCCAGCGCATCGCCAGCATGGGCAGCTGGTCGTTCGACCCCAACAGTGGTCATTTCTGGTGGTCGCCGGAACTGCGCTCGATGCTGGCGCTGGAGCAGGGCAGCGCGCCCGGTCAGCGCCGCTGGCTGAAGCAGCTGCATCCGCGCTCGCGGGGTGCGTTGCGTGCAGCCTGGCGGCGTCTGTGGCGTGATGGCCGGGCCGCCAACATCGAACTGGAACTGACCCGCGGCCACGAACCGTCGCAGCATCTGCGGCTGTGGATGCAGCCGCTGCTGGACATGGATGGCCAGCCCAAGCGCCTGCTCGGCCAGGTGCAGAACATCACCGAGCAGCACCAGACCGATGCACTGATCCGCTGGCGCACCGAACTGCTCAACCGTGTTTCCGCGCTGGGTCGCATCGGTGGCTGCGAGATCGAGGTGCAGACCCGGCACATGCAGTGGACCGAGGAGTGCTACCGCATCCACGGCCTGCGCAAGGAGCCGATCACCCTCGACCAGGCGCTGGCGCTGTACACCGAAGATTCGCGCAATGCCTTCGACGCCGCATTGGTCCGCATTGCCGGCGGCGGACTGCCCGAACAGCTGGACCTGTGCTTCTACCGTCAGTCCGGCCTGCGCGTGTGGGTGCAGGTGCTGATCGAGCTGGACCGCCGTGATGGCCTGCCGCCGCGCTTCGTGGTGCTGTTCCGTGACATCACCCGCGAGCGCGAGGCCAACGAGCGCATCGAGCTGCTGGCCCACTACGATCTGCTCACCGGCCTGCCCAATCGCGTGCTGCTCGGCGAACAGACGGCAGAAGCCATCGAGGAAGCGCGCGACCGTGGCACCTCGCTGGCGATGCTGTTCATCGATCTGGACGGTTTCAAGACCATCAACGACAGCTTCGGTCATGCCACCGGTGATGCGCTGCTGAAGGCCGCTGCGACGCGCCTGCACCAGAACCTGCGCAACAACGACCTGTTTGGCCGCTTCAGTGGTGACGAGTTCATCGTGGTGCTGCGCGATCTGGCCGAGCCGGAAGACGCCGGCCACGTGGCGCGCAAGCTGATCGCCTCGCTGGCCGAGCCGCTGCGCCGTGGCGAGACCACCTTGAAGGTCGGCGCCAGCGTCGGCATCGCGATGCTGGGCGACGCGCAGACCGACTTCGATTCCCTGCTGCGCGCCGCCGATGCGGCGATGTACGCGGCCAAGGAAGCCGGCCGCAATACCTACCAGTACTACAGCCAGGACGCGCTGGCCCGCATCCAGCGCAAGCTGGAGCTTGAGCACGCCCTGCATGGGGCGATCGAACGTGAAGAGTTCAGCCTAGCCTACCAGCCGCTGCTGCATGCCCACCATGGCGAGCCACCTGCAATCGAGGCGCTGCTGCGCTGGCACCGGCCCGGGATCGGCTACTGCAGCCCGGCCGAGTTCATTCCGATTGCCGAGAAGTGCGGTGAGATCGTACGGATCGGCGACTGGGTGCTGAATGAAGCCTGCCGCCAGGCCACCGCCTGGGACCGCGCCGGCCTGCGCTTCGACCGCATTGCGGTGAATGTCTCTGCGGTGCAGCTGCGTGACCGTGGTTTCGCCGAGCGCGTGATCGAGATCTGCCACACCCATGGTTGGCCGCCGCAGCGACTGGAACTGGAACTGACCGAGTCGGCACTGATCCGTGACACCGACATCCTGCGCCATTGCTTCGATGTGCTGGAACGGCACGGCGTGCCGCTGGCGGTGGATGACTTCGGTACCGGCTTCTCCAACCTCAATTATCTCAACCGCTTCCCGGTGGGCCGCCTGAAGATCGACCGCAGCTTCGTGCAGGGCATGCTGCATGATTCGGGCACGGCCGAAGTGACCCAGGCCATCGTGCACCTGGGCCACGCGCTGGGCATGAAGGTGGTGGCCGAGGGCGTGGAAACACACCAGGAAGAAGACATGCTGCGCCGCCAGGGCTGCGACGAGATCCAGGGCTACCTGTACTCGCGCCCGCTCAGCCCGCGCGACCTGGCGCAGTGGCTGCGCCAGCCACAGCAGGTTTCGCTGCGTACCGATGCCAGCGGGGAAGTGGTGCTGGCGCGCTGATCAGCTGCACTGGTTGGAACTGACCTTGGCTGCTGTGTCTATCCACGCATGGCGTGGATCTACCGCAACCCGTTTTGGTGGCTGCTGACCTTGGTCGGCACGAATGCCTCCTGCACGCGCGACCATCCACGCATGGGGTGGATCTACCTTGGGAACTCCGCCTTCAACTGCATGCGCAGCGCTTCGACGATGGCCGCATAGCGCCGCTTCTGGACCAGATAGCTGGCCAGGAACAGCGGCAGCACCAGCAGCATGGGCGCCACCATCGGGCGCATCGCCACCAGCGGCAACAGCAACAGCGACAGGATGGCCACGAACCAGCTGCACAGTCCGATCACCCGCACCTCGTGCCGTCGCGTGTTGAGTACGATGCGACCGCGCATCACGGGGAAGTAGCGCAGGCCGAAGCTCGGCGCGAAGCTCTCGCGGAACGCCATGCTGCCGTCAGGCAGCGCATGGAAGGCCAGTCGCAGCCACTTGTCCCGCGGCAGGTCACGTTCCAGGCTGCCCAGCGAGAGCCGGGCCTGCATGGCCGGTGACGCCGCGATGCGTTCGTTGAACACGGTGATGCCCCAGCTGAAATAACCGGCCACCCAGGCCATCAGAAGGACGGTCTCGATCAGCAGGAGTGCGATCAGGGCGATGGCCATCGGTCTTCCATGATCGGGATCGGTGGATCATGCCACTGCCCGGACAGTAGATCCACGCCATGCGTGGATGGCAGGCGGTCCGAGCCACCATGCGGGTGGGGCCGCCCAGCGACTCAAGCAGCCTCTTGGCGTCAGTCCTCTTCCACCAGATCGCTAAGATCCAGAATCCGTGGAGCAACACTGTGCGCAACGACGCTTTGGATCATTCCGGGCTTGGGCCGAAGTGAATAGGCTCGCATCGTGTGGATGGGATTGAACTCCAGCCACGGGCAGGATGAATGCCCCACGATAACCGGCATGTTGAAACTGATGTCCTTGGGATCATCCAGTGGGAGAGTCCATTTGCCGCCGTGATGCTGACACACGGTTTCCCCAAGATATCGTGCAAACACAACTCTCAAGGCAGCCTGCTCGTCCTTCGATAACGTTGCGGCCATCAACGTGTACAGGGTTTCGAGGCGATCAAGGCTCTCCAGGCTACCGTCTAGGTCGACGCCGCGCTGCTGCGCCTGCTCGATCAGCCATTCAATCTGATCGTCCATGATGATCAGAAACTGTTCGAAGGCTTCTTGCGCTTCTTCCGGATTGAATGCCATGACGCTGTCAAGGAGGGAGAGCGATGAGTGTGCCCGGAGCCGGTGATTCAGACCATGCAACAAATCTGAAATGGTGGGTGGCCGCTACCATTTCATCCACGCATGGCGTGGATCTACTTCAGCGCTTCCCCATCCAGCCCCAGGTCCCACGCCAGCCCCAGCAGCGCCTCGTCCGCGCGGGACGGCGCCGGCCGCGCATCGGCCAGCTGCTGCAGCTCGCGGATCTCCTCGCGTGCCACATCCTCCAGCTGTTGCAGCTGCTCACGCACGCTCGCGTTGCGCGGGCGCTCGGTATCGGTGAGGGAGGGCAGGGCACGGATCAGGGTCATGGTGCGCGTACAGGATGCATCCAACGGCGGGTCACAGGCAAAGGCCCCGGAGGAACCGGGGCCTTGCGGGCTGCCGGCGAGGGCAGCGGACATCAGGGTCAGAACAGCTCGACGGTGCCGGCGCCCATGCTCTGCTGGGCAACCGGCTTGTGCGGCGGGCGTTCCCATTCGCTGCGCAGTTCGCGCAGGCGGCTGCCGGTGCGCTGCAGGGCGGTGGCGATCTCTTCGTCGAACACGCCGCCGTTGCGGTGCAGCAGTTCCTGCAGGGCGACTGCTTCGCGGTTGATCGCGGTCAGGCGGTCCAGGTGGGTGTGCACGCCGCCCAGCGCCTGGGTGGCGATGTCTTCGAACTGCAGGGCGCGCACGGCTTCGGCCACGCTGCCATCAATCGAACGGGCACACTCGGAGACTTCGCGCATGCCATCGCCCAGCGAGGCATTGATCTGGGCCACGTTGTCGAGCATCGCGGCCGCTTCCTGGCGCGCTTCACGGGAGCGATCCATGTCACGCGACGCCATGTGCGAGACCGTCTCGCGCACCTTGGCAATGGCGTCCTTGGAGCTGTGCGCCAGCTTGCGGATCTGCTCGTTGAAGGTGGTCGAGCGCTCGGACAGGTTGCGGACCTCGTCGGCCACCACGGCGAAGCCGCGACCGGCTTCACCGGCACGCGCTGCTTCAATTGCAGCGTTCAGGGCTAGCAGGTTGGTCTGGTCGGCGATCGATTTGACGTCTTCCAGCAGCGCGAAGATGCCATCCAGGTGCTGCGCCATCTGGTCGATGTGCTGCACGGTGGTGCTGCTCTGGCCGCTGACCTGTTCCAGCGCTTCGACCAGCTGTTCCATGCGGTGGCTGGCGTGCTGGGCGAAACGGGCAACGTCGAGGCCGGCATTGCCTTCATCACCGGCGCGATCGACGATACGCGACAGGGCCTGGCTCTGCTGGCGCGACTTGCGGTTCATGGCATCGAAGCTGCCCCCCAGGCTGGAGACGGCCTGGCGGATCAGGTCACGGGCACGTTCCACTTCGCCGCGCGAACCGTCGATCTCGTTGCCGACGAAGTTGCGCAGTTCGGTCAGCAGCTGGTCCTGCTCACGCAGGACACGGGCATGTTCCGGGGAACGGTGCGCCTGGGCGCGGGTGGTCCACCACGCAAAGCCGAGCCAGCTCAGCGTCATCGTGGTCAGGATCGCCCAGCGCAGGGCGGCCGGCCATTCGAAACCGATGGCGAAGGGGAGCAGCAGGGTCAGAGCCAGGGGGGCGGCCAGACGGATGAAAATGCGTGAGTACATGGACGTTCTCGGGAGGTGCACGGAGGATGTATCGGCCGTACCCCCTTTCTCTTTAACGTCGATGTGCCCGGAAGTGCATTCTGAATGCGCCGGTTTTCCGGCGCCTTGGCGGCTTCAGGGTCAGAGCCCTTTCCGTGCCGGAAAGGGATCCGACCCCATGACCTCAGGCCAGCTGCCGGTCCACGGCCTCGATCATCGCCTTGCGGCTGAACAGGAAGTCCCAGTAGCTGCCGCCCAGCTGGCGCCACAGCACCGCCGAGCGCACCGCGGCCAGCAGCAGGGCGCGGATCTCGGCCACAACGCCAGCCTGGCCCAGATAGTGCGGGTTGCCCTGCACCATCACCCGCGGCTTGAGGTGGCTGATGGTGTCCGCGTAAAGGCCGCCCAGGTTGGCCAGCACGTCCGGATGGCCGCTGTCGCCCAGCTCGGTGGCCTGGCGCTGGGCGCGCTCGATGCCCGAGGCGACCTTGTTCACGGTGGCGCCGTCCTGCACGAAGCGACGCTCCAGCTGCAGCACCGACAGGGCCAGCTTGGGCAGGATCGGATCCTGGCCCTGGCTGCGGAAGTAGTTGTGCAGCAGGCGCAGGCCGGCCTTCAGTGCATGGCGGTCACCGAACACCTCCTGCGGCGAGGACGCATCGACACGGAACACGCTGTCCACGGCGGTGCGCACGGCGGCGGCGTCGGAATGGCCGGTATCGGCGATGCGGCGTACCTGCTGCAGGGCCTGGGCAATGCCGGCCAGGGCCAGGACGCGGTCGTCGACAGTGAAACTCATGCAGCGATTACCTCAAAAGGGGAGGGGGTGGTGCGCAGGCGCTGTTCCAGCGGCGCATCGGTGGCGGCGATCACCGCGCCACCCAGGCACACGTCACCGTCATACAGCACCAGTGATTGACCGGGGGTAACGGCGCGCTGCGGGCGCGCGAAGGTGACCAGCACGCTGCCATCGTCCAGCACCTCGACCGTACACGGCTCGTCGGGCTGGCGGTAGCGGGTCTGGGCGGTGCATTCAAAGCGCCGTGCCGGCGGCGCGCCGGCGATCCAGTGCGCGGTTTCCGAGCGCAGGCGATCGGACAGCATCCACTTGCTGTCGCGGTCCTGATCCACGTACAGCACGTTGCTGGCCACATCCTTGCCGACCACGTACCACGGCGCGGCCGGACGTCCACGCACGCCGCCGATGTTCAGGCCTTCGCGCTGGCCCAGGGTGAAATAGAACACGCCCGGATGTTCGGCGATGACGCTGCCGTCGGCCGGGTCGAGGATCTGGCCGGGCTTGGCCGGCAGGTAACGGCCGAGGAATTCACGGAAGTCGCGCTCACCAATGAAGCAGATGCCGGTGGAGTCCTTCTTGGCGTGGGTCGGCAGGCTGACGTCACGTGCGATCCGCCGCAGGTCGGTCTTTTCCAGGTCGCCGATCGGGAACAGGGTGGCCGCCAGCTGTTCCTGGCCCAGCTGGTGCAGGAAGTAGCTCTGGTCCTTGGAGCGGTCGGCGCCGCGCAGCAGCAGCCACTGGTGGCCGCGCTGGGTCACCCGCGCGTAGTGGCCGGTGGCGATGCGTTCGGCGCCCAGCTCGCGGGCGGCGTCCAGGAAGTGCTTGAACTTCACTTCGCGGTTGCACAGCACGTCCGGGTTCGGCGTACGGCCGGCCGCGTACTCGGCCAGGAAGTGCTCGAACACGCCCTGCCAGTATTCGCTGGAGAAATCGCGGAAGTGGAACGGAATGCCGAGCAGGCCGCAGACGGCCACCGCATCGCGGCGGTCGTCCTCGGCACGGCAGTCGCCGCTGCCGTCGTCGGCCCAGTTCTGCATGAACAGACCGGCTACGGCCTCGCCCTGCTGTACCAGGCGCCAGGCGGCGACCGAGGAGTCGACGCCACCGGAGACGCCCACCATCACGCGCGGAGTGCTCATGCGACCTCCCGGACCAGGGAAAGTGGATGGCGCTGGCCACCCAGGTAATCAGCCACCACCTGCCAGACCAGCGGGCTGCGCTGGCGCTCGCCGGCGGCTTGCAGTTCGGCCGGGGTCAGCCAGAGTGCGCGGTCGATGCCGGTGTCCAGTGGCTGCGCCGGGTCGTGCGAGACCGGGCGCGCCGCGTAGCAGAAGCGCAGGAAGGGGGTGCCGTCGCCGGCCGTCCACTGGTAGCAGCCGATGAAATGGGTCAGCTGCACGGTCCAGCCGGTTTCCTCGCGGGTCTCGCGCAGGGCTGCCTCGGCCAGGCTTTCGCCCGGCTCGAGGTGGCCGGCCGGCTGGTTCAGCACCTGGCGGCCGTCGATGGTCTCTTCAACCAGCAACACGCGGCCGCCGTCGACCACCACGGTGGCGACGGTGGCGTGCGGTGCCCAGCGCGGGTCCGGCGTAGCGTTCAACTCAGAACTCGTCCTTCTTGGTCAGTTCCAGCTCCATGGCGTCGGCGGTGCGGATGGCCGCATCGATGGCGTCGCTGAGCTGGTCGGCCGTGGCATCGGCGTCGATCTTGACCACGAACATGGCGGTGGTGTCCTGCTTCACCCAGCCGCCCATCTTGGCGTCCTGCGAATCTTCCAGCAGGCGGTTGGCCACGGCCACCGGGAACTGCTTGGTCTTGGCGTTGTAGGCCGGCGACCAGATCTCGCGGATGTTGTGGGTGCCGAAATCTTCCACCGACGAGCGCACGTAGACCATCTGGGTGCGGTCACCCTCGACGTCGAACACCATGCGGTAGTCGCCGTCCTCGTCGACCTCGTAGGTGTAGCCCAGCTTGTCCAGGTGGCGGGCCACGGCCTTGTCGGCCTGGGTCTCGGCGGCGGCGGAGCCGGCGGCGGCCAGGGCGATCAGCAGGGCGGAGAGAAGGGTCCTTTTCATGAAGATCCTGTGAAACAGTGTTGAGAGAGGATGCAATTGTGACGGCGGCGGTGCGTGCCGTCCAATCTGCGGCGGGCCGACGCAGGCCCGCTCGAGCCTCTATAATGAGCAGATGCCCCGCGAGTCTTCCCCCGATTCCCATCACGAGCACGGCGTTGCCGTGGAACCCGCGCGCCCGGAAGTGGCGCCGCCGCCGTTCTACCAGGTGATGCTGCTCAATGACGACTACACCCCGATGGATTTCGTGGTGGACGTACTGCAGCAGTTCTTCAACATGGACCTGGACAAGGCCACACAGGTGATGCTGCACGTCCATACCCGCGGCCGCGGCGTGTGCGGGGTGTTCACCCGCGAAGTGGCCGAGACCAAGGTTGCCCAGGTCAACGAGTATTCGCGGATGAACCAGCACCCGCTGCTGTGCACGATGGAAAAGGCCTGACCGCCCCCGACCTGTAGAGCCGAGCCCACGCTCGGCTGCTGTTCACCCAGGCATCCAGATCTCTGCCAGCAGCAGCCGAGCGCAGGCTCGGCTCTACAGGTGGATCACCCCTCCGCCAACGCCTCCAGCGCCATACGCGCCACGGCCTCGTCGACCTCGGCGGGGTCGCCGTCATCCCGGAACCAGACTGCCGACAGCCCCGCGCTGGCTGCGATCCAGCGCAGCAGGCGCGTGCGCTCCAGGCCCGCCAGTGCACTGACCTGTTCCAGCCGGGCGGCAAACCGCTCAGGCTGCGTCGCAACGTGGATGCCCGGACCGCACAGGTCCGGGTTGCTGAACAGTGTCGTGTAATCAAAGGCGCGATCACCCAGCAGCCGCTTCGGGTCGATCGCCAGCCAGCCACGTGCGCCGAAATCGAGCACGTTGTCGTGGTGCAGGTCGCCGTGCAGCGGCCGGATCTCGCGCTCTTCCTGCAGCAACCCCTCCGCCAGTGATCTGCACTGTTCCAGCAGTGGCGGCAGCGCAGCCCTTGGCTGCAGCAGGTCGGCGAACCATCTACGGAGGCAGACCAGTTCCGCTGGCGGCGCGTTCCGTGGCCGGTGCAGCCGCTGCAGGACCTGGCACAGGATCGTGGTGCAGGCGTCATCGTCGCCCTCGATCGAGCGTTGCCGCAGCGAGTCGCCGCCGGCACGCTCGATCAGGATCGCCGGTCCCTCGTGGGCCAGCAGGCGGGCGGCGCCATCGCCCTCCCACCAGCGCAGCAGGCGATGGCTGTTCTGCTCTTCGGTTTCGCTGCTGATCTTCAGCATGGCCGGCTCGCCGGCGATGGTCAGCACTGGCCAGAGCTGGGCATGGGGCGTTTCGATGGCTGCGCCATCACGCCGCAATCGCCAGCGGCTCAGGTAGGGTTCGCTCATGCTGGGCGGGCTGTCCTGGAGTGAATGAAGATCAAGCGATGTGTACTGCTAACGCCATCTGAACGCAGCAATCCGCTAGGGTGATGGAAATCGCGTAGTCAGGCCGCATATTGTCCCCATCTGCCGCCGGAGTAATCCATGTTCAGCAAAGACCTCGAACACACCATCGGCCAGTGCTACAAGCGCGCCCGTGAGGCCCGGCATGAGTTCATGACGGTCGAACACCTGCTGTTGGCACTGCTCGACAACCCGTCCGCCCAGGCCGTACTGAAGGCGTGTGGCGCCGACGCCGAACGCCTGCGCCAGGAGCTGGAGCAGGCCATCGAGGCCTCCGTGTCCCGCCTGGCCGAAGATGACGGCCGCGATACCCAGCCGACCCTGGGCTTCCAGCGCGTGCTGCAGCGGGCCGTGTACCACGTGCAGTCCTCGGGCAAGAAGGAGGTCACCGGCGCCAATGTGCTGGTCGCCATCTTCGGCGAAAAGGACTCCCACGCCGTCTATTACCTCAACCAGCAGGACGTCACCCGGCTGGACGTGGTCAATTACCTGTCCCATGGCATCGCCAAGCTGGGCGAAGAAGGCGAGCAGCCGTCCTCTTCGTCCGAGGGCGAAGGCCGCATTGAAGGCGGGGAGGGCGAGCCGAAGGGCGATGCCCTGACCGAGTTCGCCAGCAACCTCAACGAACAGGCCCGGGCCGGTCGCATCGACCCGCTGGTCGGTCGTGCCGACGAAATCGAGCGCACCATCCAGGTCCTGTGCCGCCGCCGCAAGAACAACCCGCTGTACGTGGGCGAGGCCGGCGTGGGCAAGACCGCGATCGCCGAGGGCCTGGCCCGCCGCATCGTCGAGGGTTCGGTGCCTGAGGTGCTGGCCGACGCGGTGATCTATTCGCTCGACCTGGGCGCACTGGTGGCTGGTACCAAGTACCGTGGCGACTTCGAGAAGCGCCTGAAGAGCGTGCTGACGGCACTGAAGAAGGTGCCCAACGCGGTGCTGTTCATCGACGAGATCCACACCATCATCGGTGCCGGTTCGGCGTCGGGCGGCACCATGGATGCGTCCAACCTGATCAAGCCGGCGCTGGCGTCGGGCGAGCTGCGCTGCATCGGCTCGACCACGTTCCAGGAATACCGCGGCATCTTCGAGAAGGACCGCGCGCTGGCGCGCCGCTTCCAGAAGATCGACATCGTCGAGCCGACGGTGGGCGAGACCTACGAGATCCTGCAGGGCCTGAAGTCCAAGTACGAGCTGCATCACGGTGTGACCTACTCCGACGAGGCCCTGCAGGCCGCAGTGGACCTGTCGGTGAAGCACATCGGCGACCGCCTGCTGCCGGACAAGGCCATCGACGTGATCGACGAGGCCGGTGCCCGCCAGCGCCTGCTGCCCGAGGAGCAGCGCAAGGAGCTGATCGACGTTGAAGAGGTCGAGGCAATCGTGGCCAAGATGGCGCGGATCCCGGCCAAGCAGGTCAGTGCCACCGACAAGGATGTGCTGCAGCACCTGGAGCGCAACCTGAAGATGGTGATCTTCGGCCAGGACCCGGCCATCGAGACGCTGTCCTCGGCGATCAAGCTGGCCCGCTCGGGCCTGGGCAATCCGGAAAAGCCGATCGGCAACTTCCTGTTCGCCGGTCCGACCGGTGTCGGCAAGACCGAGGTGACCAAGCAGCTCGCGCTGCAGCTGGGCATCGAGCTGGTCCGCTTCGACATGTCCGAGTACATGGAGCCGCATTCGATCAGCCGCCTGATCGGTGCCCCTCCGGGCTACGTCGGCTTCGACCAGGGCGGCCTGTTGACCGAGAAGATCGTCAAGACGCCGCACTGCGTGCTGCTGCTGGACGAAATCGAGAAGGCGCACCCGGACATCTTCAACATCCTGTTGCAGGTGATGGACCGCGGCGTGCTGACCGATACCAATGGTCGTGAGGCGAACTTCAAGAACGTGGTGCTGGTGATGACCACCAATGCCGGCGCGGCGCAGGCCTCGCGGCGTTCGATCGGCTTCACCAAGCAGGACCATGCCACCGACGCGATGGAGACCATCCGCCGCAGCTTCACCCCGGAATTCCGCAACCGCCTCGACGCGGTGGTGCAGTTCCAGGCGCTGGGCTTCGAGCACATCCTGCGCGTGGTCGACAAGTTCCTGATCGAGCTGGAGATGCTGCTGCAGGACAAGCACGTCAGCCTGTCGGCCACCCCGACCGCGCGCGACTGGCTGGCTCACCACGGCTTCGACCCGCTGATGGGTGCGCGCCCGATGGCCCGCGTGATCCAGGACAAGATCAAGCGCCCGCTGGCCGACGAGCTGCTGTTCGGCAAGCTGGTCAACGGTGGCAAGGTCAGCATCGATGTCCGCGACGACGAGCTGGTGGTCGAGACCCAGGCCGAGCCGGAGCGGCTGCTGCCGGTTACGGTGGAGTGAGCTGAAGGCTTGGCGTGAAAGACTGGAAACAACAAGGGCGGCTTCGGCCGCCCTTGTCCTGTCCGGGGTCAGCGGCTGCGGCGGCGTGCTTCGCGCTTGAACCGCTCGGCATCGATCGGCTCGATGCGCGCAACCTCGCAGCTGCCGCGACCGGTGTCCAGAGCGCTTCGGCCCTCGCTGCACAGCTCGCCAGCCTCCTTGCCGTCGGTCTTGAAGCCGAGGCGGGTGGCCAGCACGGCAGAAGGGCAGCTGTTGCGGAAATGCACGACATAGTGGTCTTCGCCGGAGCGAAGCAGGATGTTCTTGTCGGCGCCGGCACGAACGATCTGCTGTTCGCCGGTCAGTGGTACGCACTGCGCCGGCGGGGTGTCGGCGGCATGGGCGGGCGACGCCAGCAGGGTGGCGGCAGACAAGGCCAAGGGGATGAGCAGGGAAGAGAGGTTCATGGCGGGGCAGGGGGCGGCGATCCGGACTGGATCGGATCCCAGGATGCCGCCGCCGCTGCAAATGCGAATCTGCCGCAAGCAGGGCTGACCGACGTCACGGTGAGATCGGTCACGATGACCTTTGGCGCATCAGGCTGCGATCGAACGGAATCCCTGCTGGCGCCCCTGGTTGCCGCCATCCTCGATGACGAATGCGACCGCTTCATGCGGAATGTGCAGTCGCTGCTTGAGTGTGCTGCCCATGTGTGGGACCTCGCGCTGCACGGCCAGATACAGTGGGTGGGATGCGTCCATGCTGGTGCAGACCAGGCAGGGCTGGCCGAACCAAGTGCCGTCCGGGCCCTTGCTGGCGTAGCAGCGGCTGGTGACGGACTGCGGGTCCAGGACGATCAGGTAGGTCATGCGCGCAGCGCCTTCTGTGAAGAACGCGTTGAGTCTAGAGTCCCGGCGCGATGCCGGATTTCAGACAAGGACGAAAATCGAACGATCTCGGTGCCGCGCATTTTCTTCCGCGCACGACAAAGGGCCAGCAGCGAGGCCGGCCCTGTCGGAGTGGCGCATTGCGCCGACCGCTTACTTCATGCGGTAGGTGATACGGCCCTTGGTCAGGTCGTACGGGGTCATTTCAACCTTGACCCGGTCACCGGTGAGGATGCGGATGTAGTTCTTGCGCATGCGGCCGGAGATGTGGGCGATGATTTCGTGCCCATTTTCCAGACGAACGCGGAAAGTGGTGTTCGGCAGCGTCTCGCTGACGGTGCCCTCGAACTCGATGGAATCGTCTTTCGACATGTAGTCCTGTGCGGTTCAGAAAACGGCCACGCTGGGCCTAAGGCGCGGTATTTTACGCGTGATGGGCCCGGCTTGCAAAGTTTGTGTTAACCCCCGGCCAAACGCCGTGCTGGCAAGCGTCCGACCGCCTGGGTCCAGGGGCCTTCACGGCCGTCACGGTGTACGGCCTGACGGACGTGCTCCAGAAAGTCCGCGCGCGGCAGGTGTTCGGCGCCCATCCGCAGCAGGTGCGGATTCTCCACCTGGGCATCGATCAGTTCCCAGCCCCAGTCACGCAGGGTGGATGCGAGGGCGGCCAGGGCGATCTTGGAGCCGCCGCTGGCGCCACTGAACATGCTTTCGCCGAAAAACATCGATCCGATCGCCACCCCATAGATGCCGCCGACCAGCGTCTGCCGGTCCCAGACCTCGAAGGAGTGGGCAAACCCCAGGTCGTGCAGCTGGCTGTAAGCCTCGACCATCGCCGGGCTGATCCACGTACCGTCCTGGCCCGGTCGCGGTGCCGCGGCGCAGGCACGCATCACACGACTGAAAGCGGTGTCGGCGGTGATCTCCCACGTGCTGCCGCGCAATTGGCGGCGGAAGCGGCTGGACAGGTGCACGCCCTCGGTACGGAATACCATGCGCGGGTCCGGCGACCACCACAGGATTGGCTCGCCCTCGCTGAACCAAGGAAAGATACCGCCGGCGTAGGCATTGAGCAGGCGCACCGGATGCAGGTCGCCGCCCACCGCGAGCAGGCCGTCGGGCTGGCGCAGTGCGGTTTCAGCCGGAGGGAAGGGAGCGTCCGGCGCATCGGCCAGGCGCCAGGGCAGCTGGCGGGTCATGCCGCCATTGTATTCGTCGTGGCGATCGCTGATGTCTGGCACCATCAGCGTCCAACGGCAAGGAGCCCACGCATGAGTGACGCGATCACCGCCATCCTCGATGTGCACGATATCCCGCGCACGCGCAACGACAGCCAGGGCATGCTGCTGGCGCTGGCCACTGAACAGCCCGGCCAGCTCGGTGCGCTGATGCTGCTGGCCCTTGCCCGGCGTTCACCCAGCTCGGCCTTTCTCGACATGGCGCTGGATCTGCTGCCCGATGAAGCGATTGTGCCGGTCTGTGCCGAGGCCTGGCGCCGCTATCGGGATGGCGAGCGCGGCGAACTGCTGGCCAGCGTGATCGAATTCACCAGCTACCAGGCGCCGCAGGTGCTGCAGGACGACTGGGAGGCCTTGCTGGCGCTGGCCACCGAAGACGAGCTGCAGCTGGCTTCGCAGGTATGGCAGGGCCTGCCCTCCGTCATTGCCGTGCAGTGGGCGCAGATTCTGGTTGAGGCCGACGACGATCGCGAGATGGCGCGGGCCAGGGCGCTGCTGCTGGCGGCGCAGCCCGAGAGCTATGCCGTTGCCCGCGGCTACCTCGCTGACTGGGGCGCGCTGGATGCTGAGGTCTGGGCGCACTGGGCCGGCGTCGCGGACGGACCGCAGCCGCGGCGCCTGCATGGGGAGCGGCCGCTGCACATCCGCTTCGGCCGCGAGCAGCATCGCGCGCAGCAGGCGGACGAACCGAGCTGGCGCAAGCGCATCTGGCGCCTGCACCCGACCTGGAATGGCGGGCAGGTACAGTACGCCGGGCAGATGGGAGGGCCGCTGGAATCGTTGTGTGGCAGCTGCCATGCACCGCTGCAGCGCCTGCTGCGAACCGACGCTGCCGCGCTGCAGCCGGGCGCGGCGGGTGAGATCACGCTGGGCCTGTGCCTGGACTGCTGCGGCTGGGAAGATCCGCCCGTGCGTTTCTATCGCCACGATGCCAGCGGCCTGCCCAGCTGCCACCCCAGCCAGCGTCTGGAGGTGCCGGCGACGCCGACCGACAGCGGTGACCTGATGCAGGCCGAGGTCGGCCTGGCCGCCATGGATACCTCGCGCTGGCGGCAGCAGGACTGGGGACAGTCCAATCATCGGCAGAACCTGTCGCGCGTGGGCGGCGCACCGAGCTGGGTGCAGAGTGCCTGGTATCCGGCGTGCATCGATTGCGGTGAGGAGATGCCCTTCGTGATGCAGCTGGATTCGACGCTGCCGACCACCGGTGGGGGCGCGCTGCTATGGGGCAGTGGCGGCATGCTCTACACGTTCTGGTGTGCGAAGTGCAGGGTGAGCGGGCATTTCTGGCAGTGCACCTGAGCACAGCGCCATCGCTATTGCTCTGATAGATGCAAACGTCGGTTGGCACGCCTCATTGCCCCGGTAGGTGCCAACCTTGGTTGGCACGCTTTTCCGCACCGCGCAAGTCGAGCAAGCTCGACGCTACGGCTCTGCGCGGAACGGCCCATGCCCCTGCAGCTCCTGCTGGTACCGCCGCACACTCTGCCGCTCCTGTCGGCACCAGTCCTGCAGTGCCTCTGCGAAATCCGGATCGGCCACCCAGTGTCGGCTGCGCACCAGGGTCGGCAGGAAGCCACGTGCCAGCTTGTGCTCGCCCTGTGCGCCGGGCTCGAAACGGCTCAGACCTTCGCGCAGGCAGTACTCGATGCCCTGGTAGTAACAGGCTTCGAAATGCAGGCCGGGCAGGGTGGCGCCGCCCCAGTAGCGGCCGTACAGCGTATCGCCACCGCGCAGGCACAGCGCCCCGGCAATCGGCTCGCCGTCCTGTTCGGCCAGGAACAGCACCAGCCCGCGGCCCAGTGAAATGGCCAGATGGCGCAGGAAGGCCTCGGTCAGCGCCGGGGCGTTGCCGTATTCGAGGAAGGTCTGCAGATAGAAGCGGTACATCGCCTGCAGGTCTGCGCGGCTGGCTTCATCGCCGTGCACCACGCGGAAGGTGATGCCCTGGCGGGTGACCTTGGCCCGTTCCTGGCGGATGTTCTTGCGGTGCTTGTGGTTCATCGCAGCGAGGAACTGGTCGAATGTCGCCCAGTCACCCGGATTCTGCCATTGGAACTGCACGTCCTCGCGCAGCAGCCAGTCGTCATCGAACAGAGCCTCATCGCTGGCGGTGTGGAAGTTGATATGGGCCGAGGATACGTGCAGCGCGGGCAGCGCCTCGCGCAATGCCGACAGTAGCGCGATGCGCCCTGAATCGTGACGGACCAGCAACCGCGGGCCGGTGACCGGCGAGTACGGCACCGCGCCCAGCCACTTCGGATAGTAGTCGCGGCCGTGGCGGGCATACGCGTTGGCCCAGGCATGGTCGAACACGAACTCGCCATGCGAATTGGTCTTCAGGTAACCCGGAATGGCGCCGACCAGCGTGCCGCCCTCCCACAGGGTGAAGTGCCGGGGTTGCCAGCCCCAGTCCTCACGCAGGCAGCCGTGCTGTTCAAGCCCGGAAAGGAAGGCGTGGCTGACGAAGGGGTTGCGGCCGTCGTGCAGGGCATCCCAGTCGGTCGCGGCAATGGACTGCAGGGAGTCGAGGAAGCGGGGGGAAGACATGGGGGAAGGATAGGGCAGATGAAACAGAAAGGCCGACGCACTGGCGTCGGCCTATCATCCGGAGTCGGGCCTGGCTCGACCCTGCAGGAGCGGGTCAGCCTCTCAGCTGGCCTTGCCCTGGGCGTCCAGGTAGCGCTCGGCATCCAGTGCGGCCATGCAGCCGAAGCCGGCCGAGGTGATCGCCTGGCGGTAGTGCTGGTCGGCCACGTCGCCGGCGGCGAACACGCCTTCCACCGACGTCTGCGTGGCATTGCCACCCAGGCCCGAGCGGATCTCCAGGTAGCCGTTGTTCATCGCCAGCTGGCCGTCGAACAGGGTGGTGTTCGGGTGATGGCCGATGGCCACGAAAAAGCCGTGGGCATCGATGTCGCGGGTGCTGCCGTCCAGGGTGGACTTCACGCGCACACCGGTCACGCCGGCGTCGTTGCCCAGCACTTCTTCCACCTGGTGGTGCCAGACGGTCTCGATCTTGCCTTCGGCCACCTTCTTGAACAGCTTGTCCTGCATGATCTTTTCCGCCTTCAGGGTGTCGCGGCGGTGGACCAGGTAGACCTTGCGGGCGATGTTGGACAGGTACAGGGCCTCTTCCACGGCGGTGTTGCCGCCGCCGACCACGACCACGTCCTGGTCGCGGTAGAAGAAGCCGTCACAGGTGGCGCAGGCGGACACGCCGCGGCCCTTGAACTCGTCCTCGGTCGGGATGCCCAGGTACTTGGCGGTGGCGCCGGTGGCGATGATCAGCGCATCGCAGGTGTACTCGTGGCTGTCGCCGATCAGCTTGAACGGGCGCTGCGACACGTCGGCGGTGTGGATGTGGTCGAAGATGACCTCGGTCTCGAAGCGCTCGGCATGGGCCTGCATGCGCGCCATCAGGTCCGGGCCCATCAGGCCGTGGGCATCACCCGGCCAGTTGTCCACCTCGGTGGTGGTCATCAGCTGGCCGCCCTGCTGCAGGCCGGTGATGACGACCGGCTTCAGGTTGGCGCGGGCGGCGTAGACGGCGGCGGTCCAACCGGCCGGGCCGGAACCGAGGATGACGAGGCGCTGGTGGCGGGAGGGCAGGCTGGTGCTCATGTAAACTCGCGAAAAGGTAGATGGGACAAGGCGCTGGCGATATTTGCGCAGCATCCTTGGCAGGTCATAGAGTGGCGGCTGGGGCAGGGCGATTCAAGCCGATGAACAGAACGCCGTCATCCGGCGATGGTTCCGGCGCTCTGAACGCCCTGTCGGATGTCGCATAACTGAAAACTGACGCCGTCTCATTTATTATCAATCACTAACAGCGCATTCCAAAGGTATGGTCTAAGGTGGCGAAGCAGGTCCCCGAACGCTCCAAGTCCGACGACAGCAAGGCGTCACGTCGCACGGCCGCGGCGGCGACGACCGACAATCCACGCCGCCAGCGCCTCTGGCGCGATCTTGGCCTGATCGCCATCGCGCCGGCCCTGCTGTACCTGGCGGCCAGTCTGTTCACGTATTCAGCGACGGACCCGGGCTGGTCGCATACCGGCAGCGTGGTCGCGCCGGTGCACAACCTCGGCGGTCGCGCCGGGGCCTGGATCGCCGACGTGCTGCTGCAGCTGTTCGGCTACATCGCCTTCCTGCTGCCGGTGGTGCTGGGCGCGCTGGCGTGGATCGCCATGTTCGGCCTCAAGCGCGAGAGCAAGGGCGAGAACGACCTGGACCCGGCGCTGCGCCTGGTCGGCCTGGTCGGCTTCCTGATCGCCGGGACCGGCTTCCTGCACGTGCGCCTGTTCAGTGGCGATGTCTCCAGTGCCGGCGGCATTCTCGGCAAGCTGGTTGGCAATTCGCTCACGGTGGGCTTCGGCGCGCTGGGCGCGAACCTGTTCGTGCTGGTGCTGCTGCTGGCCTCGATCACCCTGGCCACCGGGCTGTCCTGGTTCACGGTGATGGAAAAGATCGGCCGTGGCGTGATGTCGCTGGCACCGTTGCTGGCGCGCAAGAAAGAAGAAGTCACCGAGTGGCAGCAGACGCGGGTGATGCGCGAGGAGCGCCAGGAAGTGCGCAAGGCCGACGCCGAAGTGCGCGCCAAGCGCGAGCCGGTAAAGATCGAACCGCGCCCGGAACCGGTGATCGAGAAGAGTGATCGGGCCAAGCGCGATACCCAGATTCCGATGTTCCGTGGCGTCAACGGGGATGGTTCCGACCTGCCGCCGCTGGCCCTGCTGGACGACCCCAAGCCGCAGCCGGTGGGCTACGACAAGGAAACCCTGGACGCGCTGTCGCGGCAGATCGAGTTCAAGCTGAAGGACTTCCGCATCGACGCTCAGGTGGTCGGCGCCAACCCTGGCCCGGTCATTACCCGCTTCGAGATCGAGCCCGCGCCGGGCATCAAGGTCAGCCAGATCAGTTCGCTCGACAAGGACATCGCGCGTGGCCTGTCGGTGAAGTCGGTGCGCGTGGTGGACGTGATTCCGGGCAAGTCGGTGATCGGCCTGGAAATTCCGAACGTCACCCGCGAGATGATCTACCTCTCCGAACTGCTGCGTTCCAAGGAATACGACAAGTCGGCCAGCGTACTGACCCTGGCGCTGGGCAAGGACATCGCTGGCCGCTCGACTGTGGCAGACCTGGCGCGCATGCCGCACCTGCTGGTGGCCGGTACCACCGGTTCGGGCAAGTCGGTGGCGGTCAACGCGATGGTGCTGAGCCTGCTGTTCAAGGCCTCGCCGAAAGACCTGCGGATGCTGATGATCGACCCGAAGATGCTCGAACTGAGCGTCTACCAGGGCATTCCGCACCTGCTGGCGCCGGTGGTCACCGACATGAAGGAGGCCGCCAACGGCCTGCGCTGGTGCGTGGCCGAGATGGAGCGCCGCTACAAGCTGATGAGCGCGGTCGGCGTGCGCAACCTGGCCGGCTTCAACAAGAAGGTGAAGGAAGCCCAGGACGCCGGCCAGCCGCTGATGGACCCGCTGTTCAAGCCGAACCCCGAGCTGGGCGAGGCGCCGCGCCCGCTGGAGACGCTGCCGTTCATCGTCATCTTCATCGACGAATTCGCCGACATGATGATGATCGTCGGCAAGAAGGTGGAAGAACTGATCGCGCGCCTGGCACAGAAGGCGCGTGCGGCCGGCATCCACCTGATCCTGGCCACGCAGCGCCCGTCGGTGGACGTGATCACCGGCCTGATCAAGGCCAACATTCCGACGCGCATCGCCTTCCAGGTCAGCTCCAAGATCGACTCGCGCACCATCCTCGACCAGTCCGGCGCGGAAACCCTGCTCGGCCACGGCGACATGCTGTACCTGCCGCCGGGCACCGCGCTGCCCGAGCGCGTGCATGGTGCGTTCGTGTCCGACGATGAAGTGCATCGCGTGGTCGAGCACCTCAAGGCGATGGGCCCGGCCGACTATGTCGACGGCGTGCTGGACGAAGTGCAGACGATGGGCGACGGCGTGGTCGTCGGCGCCACCGGACTGCCGGAGAACAGTTCGTCCGGCGACGAGTCCGACCCGTTGTATGACGAAGCACTGCGGGTGGTGACCGAGACCCGCCGCGCCTCGATCTCCGGCGTGCAGCGCCGGCTGAAGATCGGCTACAACCGTGCAGCGCGACTGATCGAGGCCATGGAAGCGGCCGGCGTGGTCAGTTCGCCCGAGCACAACGGCGACCGCACGGTGCTGGCTCCGCCGCCGCCGAAGTAAGACCCGACGTATCCCCCACGACGTCCAAGGAACCGACGCATGCTTCACCCCGTACCAAGCGCGCTGGCACTGGCGCTGGCAGCCTTCCTGGCTGCCGGCCCGGCACTGGCAGACACCGCCACCTCCGCGCCCGCCACGGCGCCGCCTTCCACCAGCGGCGATACCGAAGCCAGCAATAATTTCAGCATTGTCCGTTACCGCGCCGACTACCAGGTGCGGCCGGATGCGGGCAATGTGCAGACCGAAACCTACGAAGTCCTGCTCAAGACCAAGGCTTCCGTCGAGCAGTTCAGCCAGGTGCGGCTGAGCTACAGCGAGAAGATGGAGACGCTGGAAGTACTCGGCGCCTACACCATCACCGCCGACGGCCAGCGCCGCGACGTGCCGGCCGACCGCATCTACACCCAGGAGAGCTACTCCAGCGCCTCGGCGGCAATGTATGCCGACCGCAAGGTGCGGGTGATCGTATTCCCGAACCTGGCCCCGGGCACGCGCCTGTACTACCAGGTGCGCCGCACCCAGGTCACGCCGTACTTCCCGGGCTACTTTGGCCTGTGGGAAACCTTCAACGTCTTTACCGAGTACGAGGACGCTGAGGTCACCCTGAGTGCGCCGGCCAACCTGCCGATGTTCGTCGACAGCCGCGGCGTGCAGGGCAGCGATCGCCCGACGGTCAAGAATGGCCAGGCGCAGTGGCGCTGGCGCTACCAGCGTCGCGAAGCCATGCCGGCACAGAACTGGTCGGCGGCGGGCTGGGAGTTCGGTCCGAACATCATGGCCAGCACGTATCGTGACTGGTCGCAGATGGGGCGCGCCTACCAGCTCAAGGCTGGCCCGGCGGCGCAGGTCACGCCGGAACTGCAGGCGCTGGCAGACGAAATCACGACGGGCATCAGCGACCGTCGCGATCAGGCTGATGCGCTGTACCGCTGGGTGGCGCAGAACATCCGCTATGTGGCGGTGTACCTGGGCAATGGTGGCCTGGAACCGAACAGCGCGCAGAGCATCCTCGACAACCACTACGGCGACTGCAAGGATCACGTGACGATCCTCGAGGCGCTGCTGGCGGCCAAGGGCATCGCCAGCTCGCCGGTGCTGATCGGTGCGGGCGGCGGCCCGACGCTGCCGAAGATTCCGGTGCTGGGCCGCTTCAACCACGCCATCACCTACATCCCCGAATTTGATCTGTACCTCGATTCGACCACCGCGTGGGCGCGCTTCGGCCAGCTGCCGGAGGGTGACCTGGGTGCGCCGGTGATGCGCACACGGGACGCCACGCTGGCACGCACCCCGGCCAACACGCCGGAGCGCAACGCCACCTCGATGGAAGTGCGTTTCACCTTCGACGCCAACGGCAACCTGCGCGGCGAGACGATCCCGAAGCTGGGCGAGAACGCCGAGATCGGCATGCGCGCCCAGTTCTCCCAGCTCAACGCGCAGAACCGTGCGCGCGCTGAAGAGCAGATCATGGCCGCCTCCGGTTTCGACGGGCGAGGGCAGCTGCAGATCCAGGGTGTGCCGGTCGACCTGACCCGGCCGTTCGGCTACCGCATGGCGTTCCAGGCCGAGGATTACGCCGACTTCAGCGTGGCCGGCGGCATGGCCGTGCCGGATCCGCCGGGTGGCGAGTCGGTGCGTGGCTTGTACGCCACTGCCTCGGCGCCGGCCAACGAGACGCCGTTCTACTGCAATGCCAGCCTGCGCGAGGAGACCTACCGCCTGCAGTTCCCGGCCAGCGCGCCGATCATCGCCATCCCGGCCAGCCAGCGATTCGCCAACGCCGCCGGCGAGTACCGCGTGGACTGGAGCCGCGAAGGGCAGGAGGTGATCGTGCACCACCGGTTGCAGCAGAATGCGGTGCGCGGCCCGGAGGCACTGTGCCAGCCGCGGGATTATCCGGCGTTCCGCGCGCTGTATCGCGAAGTGCGGCGCGGCTTCCGTGGCCAGGTGCTGTACGGCAAGCTGCCGGCATCCGGCGGCTGAATCGCCGATGGACGTTCAGGGCGGCATAATGTCGCCCTGATCGCCCATTCATCTTTCCCCGGGCACACTGGCAACCACCTTTCCTGGCGCCCGCGCCCACAGGATTCCCGCATGAACTTCCGCTTCCGCCGTTTTCTTGCCACCACCACCCTGGCCGTGGCCTGCGCCGCCGCCGGCAGCGCCTGGGCTGGCGCCCGCGATGACCTGAAGACCTTCACCAGCGGCCTGAAGGGCTTGGATGGCCAGTTCAGCCAGCAGGTGTTTGACAGTCGTGGCAAGGTGAAGGAATCGACCAGCGGCCGCGTGGCCCTGTCGGCGCCGCGCCTGTTCCGCTGGGAGTACGTGCGCCCGCACGAACAGCTGATCGTGGCCGACGGCAAGAAGGTCTGGATGTACGAGCCGGACCTGGAACAGGCCACCGTGCGCGAGCAGGGCAAGGAAGAGCAGAACAGCCCGCTGACCGCGCTGATCAATCCCGCGCTGCTGGAGCAGCAGTATGACGTCAGTGAAGAGGCTGCGCAGCGTGACGGCCTGCAGTGGCTGTCACTGTCGCCGAAGCGGGAGACCGAAGCCAGCTTCCAGTACGCCGCGCTGGGTTTCAACGCCCAGGGCCTGGCCAGGATGGAAATCACCGACGCGGTCGGCCAGCGCACCGTGATCAGCTTCAGTGGCTGGAAGCGCAACCCGGGCTTTGCCGCCGGCACCTTCAGCTTCACCCCGCCGAAGGGCACCGACGTCATCGGTAATTGATGGCGGTCGCCGGGCATGGCCCGGCGCTACCTGCTCTGGTGGGTATCAACCGGTACCGCCTTGGTGGGTGTCAACCTTGGTTGACACGCTCTTGAACTGCCGGCCAGCGGCCGGCACTACCGGAATCGTGGTCACCCGGCGCGGTACAATAGCCGCGTGCCAAGACATCGCTCCACTTCCTTCCCTGGCCCCGATCTACTGAGCGTCGATCGGGAACACATGCGCCCGCTGGCCGAGCGCATGCGCCCGCGCACCCTCGACGAAATGGTCGGGCAGAAACGCCTGCTGGCCCCGGACAGTGCGCTGCGTCGCGCCGTCGAATCCGGGCGCGTGCATTCGATGATCCTGTGGGGGCCGCCGGGCTGCGGCAAGACCACGCTGGCGCTGCTGCTGGCCGAGTACTCCGACGCTGAATTCCGTGCCATCTCTGCGGTGCTGTCCGGTCTGCCGGAAGTGCGCCAGGTGCTGGCCGAGGCCGCCCAGCGCTTCGCCGAAGGCCGTCGCACCGTGCTGTTCGTGGACGAGGTGCATCGCTTCAACAAGGCGCAGCAGGATGCGTTCCTGCCGCACATTGAACGCGGCACCATCCTGTTCGTCGGCGCCACCACCGAGAATCCGTCGTTCGAACTGAACTCGGCGCTGCTGTCGCGTTGCCGCGTGCATGTGCTGGAAGCGGTCTCGCCAACCGATATCGTCGAGGCGCTGGAACGTGCACTGGGTGACCGCGAGCGGGGCCTGGGCGAAGAGGGCATCGAGGTCGCGCCTGAGCTGCTGCTGGAAATCGCTACCGCTGCCGATGGTGATGTGCGCCGTGCGCTGACGTTGCTGGAAATTGCCGCCGAGCTGGCGGGCGGGGAGGGTGGCCGCATCACGCCGCAGACCCTGACCCAGGTGCTGGCCGATCGTACCCGCCGCTTCGACAAGGGCGGCGAGCAGTTCTACGACCAGATCTCGGCGCTGCACAAGTCGGTACGCAGCTCCAATCCTGATGCCGCGCTGTACTGGCTGACCCGCATGCTCGACGGCGGTTGCGATCCGTCATACCTGGCGCGTCGGCTGACCCGCATGGCCATCGAGGACATCGGCCTGGCCGATCCGCGCGCGCAGAGCATGGCGCTGGAAGCCTGGGACATCTACGAAAGGTTGGGCAGCCCGGAAGGCGAACTCGCCTTCGCCCAGCTTGTGCTGTACCTGGCTAGCACCGCCAAGTCGAATGCGGGCTACGCCGCGTTCAACCAGGCCAAGGCCGACGTGCGCGAAAGCGGCACCGAAGAAGTGCCGCTCCATCTGCGCAATGCGCCGACCAAGCTGATGAAGGAGCTGGGCTACGGCGCCGAGTACCAGTACGACCATGACGCCGAAGGCGGCATCGCGCTGGACCAGACCGGTTTCCCGGATGCGATGGGCGAGCGCGTGTACTACAACCCGGTACCGCGTGGCCTGGAGATCAAGCTGAAGGAAAAGCTGGATCGGCTGCGCGCCGAGCGCGAAGCGGCGCGGGCCGCGAAGGGCCGCTGACCCGGCTTCTGTAGAGTCGAGCCATGCTCGACTTCGCTCTTGCATGGGCTTACAGGTACCTCTTGGAACAGCAGCCGAGCATGGCTCGGCGCTGCATTGTCCTGCGCGCGTTCATTTGGCACACTGCGCGGCTTCTCTTTTCAAGGATCGATGCCGTGCAGGAAATGATTCTGCCGTTGAAGCGCTATGCCCAGTTCGAGGGCCGCGCCAACCGCCGCGAGTATTGGATGTACCAGCTGTTCCTGTTCCTGGTGGCGACGGCAGTGATGCTGCTGGCCGGCGTGCTGGCGATCCTCCTGCGCAACAGTCCCGATGCGCTGGCCGGCATCCTGATCGGGATGGTGGTGCTGCTCTGCGTGATGTGGCTGGCGACGATCGTGCCGCTGATCGCGGTGACCGTGCGCCGCCTGCATGACTGCAACCAGTCGGGCTGGCTGTTCCTGCTGGCGCTGGTGCCGGGCGGTGGAATCGTGATCATGATCTTCTCGCTGCTGCCGGGCACGCCGCAGGAGAATGTCTATGGTCCGGTTCCGTCCGGGCCCTGACACTGCGTGAGTCGCACACGGCCCGACGCTACAGCACAGGTGAATGGAGTCGGCGTAACGCCGGCTTCATTGTTTCCGGGCCGCTGCCGGCGCTACGCCGCGCGCGCCGTTATGGGCAGGCCCAACGGGCTGTTGTGGATGATGCCCCATTGTGGGTACTGGCTGTCGTGCAGCTTGACATCGACGAAGCCTGCTTCCTCCAGCAATCGCACCAAGTGCGGGTATGAAAAGATCCTCAGTTCCAGCGTGGAGCCGTCACCGCCGTGGAAGGACAGGTCAGAGAATCGCTGCTCCCTGCCATCCTTGGTGATGTTGACAAGGATCCGGTCCGGGCCCGTGCCCTCGATCCGGTAGTCGTTGAGTTCGGGAAAGTGCTCGATCGTGACGTCGTGATATCCATAGGGAACGGTGAGTGCAAGAAGTCCACCCGGCTTCAGCAGCGCCCGCAGGTTCCCGAGCGTGCGTTCGCACGGTCCGTCCACGTGTTCCAGGACATCGGAGCTGACAACGAAGTCATGTTTCCCCAGGTATTGCTCTGCCGGGTGCCGGATGTCCAGCATCGGCTGGGTGTGGAAGTAGGTATTGATGTAGTCGAACTTCCGCCGCAGGGCCACGGCATAGATGTGCGCGTCGGTCATTCCGATTCCCTTGAGCTGTTTGCAACCGGGGATGCGTTCAAGCACGCGGACCTCCCGCCCCTCGTCCATTTCGGTCTGCAGTGCCGCCATGAGGGCTCGGAACCGGAGCGTGGATCCGCAGCCGATGCAGCTACGCGCCTCCCGCTCGGCGATGACCTCCCGAGACGCCCGCAAACGGAAGCCACAGATGTTGCAGGCGGGCCTTTCGGCGCTCGGGACGCTCACGGCAAAGACGTGCGGGCGAATGGTGTCGAGCGCTTTTCGGGCAAGGTTACGGCAAATGGCGTACACGCTGTGACAGTCCCTGTTTGTGTTGATGTTGCGTAGCTTGCCGCATGCCCGCTGCACGAATCCAGCCTGAAGGCCTTCATCGCGCGCGTGATACACAGCGTGACGTTCGATCGATGTGATAATCATTCGCGTTTAAGGTAGACTGCGGTCCCTTGTGAACCGGCGGCCCTGGGCCGCTTCTGCTGCCGCTGATGAAGCATTTCGTCCCGCCTTCGCGCCGTGGTCTGCTGGCCCGCGGCTTGGCCGCCTTGATGATGGGTCTGCTCCTGGCCACCCCGTATGCCTATGCACAGCAGCGCAATCCGCTGCAGAAGATCGGCCACACCGTGCTCGACGAGCCGGCGGCCAGCTATCGCTTCGAGCATTTCGTGGTGGACAGCCCGGACCGGCAGCGCCGTTGGCGGGTGAACCTGGCGATCCCGGCCAAGGCCGGCAAGACACCATCCCCAGTGTTGTACGCGCTGGACGGCAACGCCGTCGCCATGGTCCTGGACCAGCCGCTGCTGGCCGAACTGGCCACGCGCAAGGCGCCACCGGTGCTGGTGCTGATCGGCTACGACAATGACCTTCGGATCGATTCCAAGGCGCGCACCCGCGACTACACCGCGTGGATCGACCGTGCCGACGACGAGAGCGGTACAACCCAGGCGGTCGGTGGTGGTGCCGCGGCCTTCCTGGATGTGATCGAGCGCCGCATCAAGCCGGAAGTCGAGCGTCGCGCACGCATCGATGCGCAGCAGCAAGCGCTGTGGGGTCACTCGCTGGGCGGCCTGTTCGTGCTCAATGCGCTGTACACCCGTCCCGCCGCCTTCCAGTCCTACCTGGCGGCCAGCCCGTCGCTGTGGTGGAGCCAGGGCGCGGCGCTGGGTGATCCGGAACAGCAGTTCGTGCAGAACATGCATGGCCAGCCGGCAAAGCTCTGGCTGATGCTGGGCGGCGCCGAGCGCGTCGGTGATCGTGGCAAGCGCGACATGAACAATCCGCGCGTGGTCGCGCACCTGCGCCGCATCGGTGGCGCCACCCCGGATGCGGCGATGCAGTTGTCCGAACGGTTGGCCAAGGTGCCGGGCCTGAGCGTGCAGTACCGGGAGTTCGACGGCCTCGGCCATGGCCCGATGCTGCCCGCGTCGTTCCATGCCGCGCTGCATGAGTTGTACGGCGTGACCGACCGCAGCGCCGGTGACGGTGTCCCCACGGGTGGTGACAACGCCGCCGAGTGAATCCCTTCGCACGCGATGCCGTGCGACCCCACTACCCAGGCGAGGCTGCCGACGTGCAGCGGCCCAGGCAACCGATGAATCCCGCGTCACGTGGCGCGGCCTACGTGTGCAAGGAGCCTTCCATGTCGTTCCGTCCGTCTTTCCGTCTCACCTCTCTCGCCGCCGGCCTGTTGCTCGCGGTGACCGCCACCGCGCAGCCGGTGTTCGATCAGCCGGCCAACGCCACCTTCAAGGGTGAGGTCGTCTCGCGCGGTGAGAACGTGGTTCCCGGCAGCACTGCCGACGTGGTCGGTCGCGGCTTCGTGCCGGGCCAGAAAGTCAGCCTGCTGCGTGGCGACAGCGTGCTCAACACGCAGCCGGTGGTGGTCGACGCCGATGGCAACTTCAAGACCCAGCTGAGCATTCCGGCCGATGCGGTGCCGGGCACTCACCCGGTGGTGGTGCGCGCCAGCCAGCCGGCTGCAGCGACCGTGCTGAAGCTGCGCGTCTCGCCGCAGCTGCCGCTGTCCGGCCAGGCGCAGTTCGCCACCCAGTCCAACAAGCTGGTGCCGGGCCTGTACCAGTCCGCCTACAGCGCCGCCAGCAACGCGGTGTTCGTCACCTCGGCCGTGGGCCGTCCGCCGGTGACCCAGTCGCAGCTGCTGAAGCTGGACCCGAAGACCCTGAAGGTGACCAAGGCGATCACCCCGGCGCAGGTGCCGGGCAGCACCAATGGCGCGGTCTATGCGGTCTACGGTGTGGGCGTGGATGACACCAACGGCAATGTGTGGGTGACCAATACCCGCCAGAACTCGATCGCGGTCTACCGCCAGAAGGACCTGTCGCTGGTCCACCAGTTCCCGGTCGACACCGTGCCGCACGCGCGCGACGTAGTGGTCGATGGCACCCGCGGCAAGGTGTTCGCTTCGGCCACCGGTGAGGACCACCTGTCGGTGTTCGATGCCAGGACCTTCAAGGAACTGGCGCAGGTGACGCTGGAATCCGGCGTGGATGACGGCAAGTTCACCCCGATGAGCCTGGTGCTGGACGAAAAGGCTGGCAAGCTGTTCACCGTCAGCATCGGCACCCCGGAAGCGGCGGTGATCGATGTGGCCAGCGGCAAGGTCGAGAAGGTCATCGACCTGGGCAACTCGATCAGTGCCTCGGGCGTGGCCTTCGACGCCGCGCGCAACCGCCTGTACGTGGCCTCGCAGGGCACCGACAACCTGCTGATCGTCGATGTGGCCGCCGGCACGGTGCTGCACGATGTGCCGGTCGGCGCCGGCGCGCTGAACGTCGCCTTCGATGATGCCTCCGGCCTGGCCTACGTCAGCAACCGTGGCGCTGGCACGGTCACCGTGGTGAACGGCGACGGCAAGGTGGTCGCCAACCTCGATGGCGGTACGCTGCCGAACCACGTCCGTGCCGATGGCAAGGGCAACGTGTTCGCGGTGAACAAGTCGCGTGGCGCTGAAGACCCGAAGGGTGACCGCATCACCCGTATCACCCCGAAGCAGTAAGTCACAGGGCAGGGCGGCGTGCGCGTCGCCCTGCCAGCAAGGAGAACGTCCATGAACATCGCGTCCCGTCTGCGCCTGTGTGCGCTTCCGTTGGCTGTTTCGCTGGCGCTGGCCGCCTGTGGCGGTGCGTCGACGCCGCCTGATGGCCAGAAGGCCGGCGAGCCGCCCACTGCAACGGCCGCTGCGGCAACCGCGTTGCCGGCAGGCTGGCAGCGCGTGGCCGGCGCCGAGATGCCGACGGTGCATGACCAGAAGGCCGTGCTGCCGGCCAAGGTGCATTCCGATGATGGTGCCGACGTCGAAGTGGCCGACACCAGCCGGATCATTGCCGGTGGTGACGATGTCATCGCGGTGATCGAGGCGCTGGGTCTGGGCAAGCAGGTATTTGCCGCGCCGACCAACACCACCACCCAGGCCGGCCTGGCCGCACCGCACCAGTTCCTGTTCAACCGAACCACTGGCGTGGAGGGCGTGCTGAGCCTGCAGGGCTCGCTGTTCCTCGGCAACAGCCTGCGCCGCCACACCGAGCTGGCCAGGAAGCTGCGCGAAGTGGGCGAGCCGGCCGTGGTCATCGATGACCTGCAGCCGGCCCCGGACAAGGTGCGCAAGGTCGCCGCCGCACTAGGGCTGGCCGAGGCAGGGCAGGCACTTGCCACGCAGGTGCAGCGCCAGCTCGACGAGGCTGCAGCGATTGGCAAGGGCCTGGGCCATGCGCCACGAGTGATCCACGTGTCGGCCACCGGTGCCGGTGGCTCGCCGACTGTTGCCGGTGCCGACAGCGCGTCGGCGCAGCTGATCGCACTGGCTGGCGGCGTCAACATCGGCACCGAGGCCGGGGTGAAGAACTACTCGCAGCTGAGCAATGAAGGCGTGGTTGCCGCGGCACCGGAGGTGATCCTGGTGACCGAGCATGACCTGCAGTTGTTCGGTGGTGCCGAAGGCCTGTGGAAGGCGTACCCGACGTTGAAGCAGACCCCGGCCGGGCAGGCCAATCGGGTCTGGGTGATGCCGGATGTGCAGCTGAAGTACACCAGTGTCGGTTCCGGTGCTGGCGCACTGGCGCTGGCCAAGGCCCTGGCGGCGTTGCCGAAGGCATGAGTCCGGTGGATCGGCGCCGCCGTCGCGGGCGGACAATGTTGCTGGTGGCGTTGCTGGCACTGCTGGGTGCGGTGCTGGCCTCGTTCGCTGTGGGCCCGCTGCGGCTGCCGCCGCTGGAGGTGATGCAGGCGCTGGCGGTGAAGCTGGGCCTGCTCGATCCGCAGGCGGTCAGTAGCCGTGATCTGGCGGTGGTCTGGCAGCTGCGTATTCCGCGTGCCTTGTTGGGCGCGATGGTCGGTGCGTCGCTGGCGATGGCCGGTGCCAGCCTGCAGGGCCTGTTCGGTAACCCGCTGGCCGACCCCGGCATCGTCGGTGTCAGCCAGGGTGCTGCACTGGGTGCGGTGGCCGCCATCGTGCTGGGCGCCGCCGGTGCGGCGGGCTGGCTGGTGCCTGTGGCCGCGTTCGTCGGCGGTGCGCTGGCGATCGGCCTGACGTATGCGTTGGCCCGGCCTGGCAAGGGCACGGGTAACGCCACGCTGCTGCTGGTCGGTATCGCGATGGCCGCGTTCTGCTCGGCGCTGATTGGTTTCCTCACTTACATCGCCAGCGAAAGCGAACTGCAGTCGCTGGTGTTCTGGCAGATGGGCTCGCTCGCGCGCGCCAACTGGGCCGACGTGGCTGCGGTGGTGCCGTTGTTTGCGATTGGCGTGTTCGCATTGCAGCGATTGGCCACGCCGCTGGACATGCTGGCGCTGGGGGAGCGCCAGGCACAGCACCTCGGGCTGGATGTCACCCGCACGCGTCGTCGCCTGGTGGCGTTCAGTGCGCTGCTGGTGGGCGCGGCGGTGGCCTTTGCCGGCTCGATCAGCTTCGTTGGCCTGGTGGTGCCGCACGTGGCGCGCCTGTTGGTCGGCCCCGGGCATCGCTGGCTGCTGCCGTTGTCCGGCCTGCTCGGTGCGCTGCTGATCGTGGTGGCCGACACCGCCGCACGCACGCTCGATCCGCCCGCGGAGATTCCGCTGGGCTTGTTCTCGGCCGCGCTGGGCGCACCGTTCTTCCTCTGGCTGGTGCTGCAGCAGCGCCGCAAGGCGGCCCCATGAGCGTGCTGCTGAAACTGCACGAGGTGGTGGTGCGCCGCCAGCAGCGCGAGATCCTGCATGGCATCTCGCTGGCGTTCGAGCCGGGTACGGTGACCGCCCTGGTTGGACCGAATGGCGCGGGCAAATCCACGCTGTTGGCGGTGGCTGCCGGTGACCTGCGCGCCGATGCGGGCGAGGTGAGCCTGTTGGGCAATCCGCTGGCCAGCTACAAGGCCGGACCACTGGCGCGCGAGCGCGCGGTGATGCCACAGGAGCACGGCGTGCGCTTTGCCTTCAGCGTGGAAGAAGTGGTGGCGATGGGGCGTTTGCCGCATCCGCCGGACCCGGTCACGGACGATGCCCGGGTGGAAGCGGCCATCGATGCAGCCGAACTGCAGGCGCTGCGCCTGCGCGAGGTGCAGCAGCTGTCCGGTGGCGAATCGGCTCGCACCACGTTCGCGCGCGTGCTGGCGCAGGACACGCCGCTGTTGTTGCTTGATGAGCCGACGGCCGCGCTGGATCTGCGCCACCAGGAGCGCACGCTGCGCAGTGTGCGTGCCTGTGCCGAGGCCGGTGCGTGCGTGATCGTGGTGCTGCACGACCTCAATCTGGCCGCGGGCTATGCCGATCGCATCGTGCTGCTGGAACAGGGCAGGGTGGCGGCCGATGGCACGCCATTGCAGGTGCTGACCGAAGACAATCTTCAGCGCGTGTACCAGCAGGATGTGGTGGTGCTGGAGCATCCACGGCGTGGGGTGCCGCTGGTGGTGGTGACCTGAGCATCAACGCGCTCTGCCAGGCGACGTATCATGTGCGGTTCGTTCTCTTCAATGGACTGATGCAATGATCCGTACTGTTTCACATGGCGTGCTGCTCTCGGCAATGGTCGCCTCCGTATGCGCCGCCAGCACTGCGTCGGCATCCTCGGTTTCCCTGATCAAGGCCGCCGAGCAGGCCTCGCTGATCGAGAGCCGGTATTCCGCTGGCGGGAGCGCTCCTGTGGTTCCGGTGGCGACCCGCTATTTCGCCAGTGATGAAGTGCTCATCAGCTGGGACGACCAGCAGGTACTGATGTTGTGCAGGGAGGCGGTGTACCTTCAGATTCCTGCCGGCAAGGCAGGTGACGTTGCGCTGGCCACCGAACAGCGGCAGATGATTGCCTACCAGGCGCTGATGTCTGGAATGGGTTCGGTTGCGGCCGTGGCAGAAGCGGCGGGTGATTCCGTGGTGGTGGCAGACGACGGTAGCGAGACCCGTCGCGCGGGGGAGAGCAGCTGGGCCTACGGGGTGGAGCGCAATGAAGTCACCACCCAACGCATGGCCGATGGCGCGCTGCGGATCCGGGCGCGCAAGACCGAGACCGTGAACAAGGCCAAGCCTGCGGAGCCAGGCGATATGTTCAGCACCGAAGACGACCAGGCTGCACGGTTGTCGGAGCTGGCGCCGGTCGGCAGCTGGACCGAGGTGGTGATCCATGGTGGCCCGCGCCAGGCGCAGGTGGATCTGGCGATGTCGTTGAAGGGATGGATCTCGATGGGGGACGACCAGGCGGCGACCGTGGGTGAGGCGCGCAAGCTGCACAACTGCAACTAAGGCAGGGGAGGGGTCAGAGCCCTTGGCCGTCGCAAAGGGGTCCGACCCCGATGCCCGCCGGCTTCATCGTTCCATCTGTGTGCGTAATATTCACTTGCGCGCCAGATTGGCAGGTCTAGAATGCGCCCCATGAACCGGATGCCGCTCCTGAAGTTTTTCACCCTGACCCGCGCAAGCGCGGAACGGGCGTGTCTGCCTGGAGCCCCACGAGGCCGTTGAGACGGCCATCGCTGGACCTTCGACAGAGCGCCCTTCGGGGCGCTCTTTTCGTTTCCGCAGTTCCATTCCCCGTAACCCGATGTGCCGCAAGGAGAACGTGCCATGCACCAGATCGCCGAGACCGAACGCTAGCCGCGCACCCTGTCGCCAACCGGGGTGCGCGGCCCCCGAAGTTGGCTTTGCAGGAACCTTTCTCATGAACACCCAAGTCCTTTCCCGCCGTCGCAACCTCGGCATCATTGCCCACATCGATGCCGGCAAAACCACGCTGACCGAACGCCTGCTGTGGAAAAGCGGCGAAATCCACCGCGTCGGCGAAGTGCACGACGGCAATGCGACCACCGACTTTTCGGCGATCGAGCGCGAGCGTGGCATCACCATCGGCGCTGCCGCCGTGCAGGCGCAATGGGCACCGCGTGACCTGCCGCCGCATCGGCTGACCCTGATCGACACCCCCGGTCACATCGACTTCGCGATCGAAGTCGAACGTTCACTGCGCGTGCTCGACGGTGCCGTGGCCGTGTTTTCGGCCGTGGACGGCGTGCAGCCGCAGTCCGAGACGGTGTGGCGCCAGGCGCGCCGCCATCGCGTGCCGCTTATCGCTTTCGTCAACAAGATGGACCGCGTTGGCGCTTCGTTCGAGCGCGTGTTGGAGCAACTGCAGGACAAGCTGCGGGCGCGGCCGTGGGCACTGGGCGTGCCGTTGGGCAGCGAAAGCGGCTTCAATGGCTGGGTCGATCTGGTCGATGAGCGCGTGCTGCAGTGGCAGGATGGCGCCGCAACCACGATGACCCCGTGGGACGACGCGGTGCGCGACCAGTGGCAGGCACAGCGCGATGCGCTGGTCGAAGCCGTGGCTGATCACGACGAGCAACTGGCCGATGCCTGGCTGGAAGGTCGCGTGATCGATGCCGGGACGCTGCGTGCGGCGATCCGTCGGGCGACGCTGGCAGGTGCGGGCGTGCCTGTGCTGGCCGGTGCTGCGTTCAAGGACAAGGGCATCGAAACGCTGCTGGACGCCGTGGTCGATTACCTGCCGTCGCCGCTGGATCGCCCTGCGGTGAGCGCCGAGAGCGAAGGTGGCGAGGTGGTGCTGCCGCCGGATCCGGACGGTCCGCTGGCGGGCCTGCTGTTCAAGATCACCCACCAGCAGCACGGCGCGCTGAGCTTCGTGCGGCTGTACTCGGGCACCTTGAAGGTGGGCGACGCCGTGGCCAGTTCGCAGCATCCGCAAGGGCGGCGCGTCAGCCGCCTGGTTCGCGTGCAGGCCGACCAGACCCACGACATCGAACAGGCCGTGGCCGGTGACATCGTCGCGGTACTGGGCTGGAAGGATGCGGTCAGTGGCGAGACGCTGAGCAGCCGTGCGCTGCCGTTGCGCCTGGAGAACATCCAGGCACAGGCGCCGGTGCTGGCCTGGCGGCTGGAGCCGGCGCGTGCGGCCGACCTGATCCGGATGGCGCAGGGGCTGGCCAACCTGGCCCAGGAAGACCCCTCTTTCCGCGTCGAAACCGATCGCGATACGGCGGAAACCCTGGTCTGGGGCATGGGCGAGCTGCACCTGGAGGTGATGGTCGAACGCCTGCGCAGCGAATGGAAGGTGGACGTGGGTGTGGGCTCGCCGCGCGTTGCCTACCAGGAGACGCCGATGCGTGCGATGACGGGCGTCGTCGGGCGGCTGGTCAAGCAGACCGGCGGCCAGGGCCAGTTCGCGCACGTGGTGCTGGACGTGGCGCCGCGTGAGGACGACCAGATCGTGTTCAACGATCGCATCGTCGGTGGCGTGGTCCCGCGCAGCTTCATCACGGCGGTGGAAAAGGGCGTGCGTGCCGCACTGTCGGAAGGGCCGCAGGGTCATCCGGTGGTCGGTATCGAGGTCAGTCTTGTCGATGGCCAGACCCATGCCAAGGACTCGTCGGAGATGGCGTTCCACCGTGCGGGTGCCGAGGCGATCAAGGCGGCGCTGGCCGAGGGTGGCACGCAGCTGCTGGAACCGGTGATGGCGGTGACGGTGCATTCGCCATCAGCGTCGGTGGGTGATGTGGTGGGCGACCTCAACCGTCGCCATGGTCGCATTGCCAGCATCGACGACCAGGACGGTCGCGCCGAGGTCAGTGGCTTTGCGCCGCTGGCGCAACTGGTGGGTTACACCACGTCGCTGCGTTCGCTCAGCCAGGGGCGGGCGAGCAGCGAGGCGCACCTGCACGGCTATGAGCCGGTACGCGCTGCATGAGGAAGGTGAGGGGAGCCCGTTCGCGGGCTCCCTTTTTTTTGTGGTCGGGAACGCGCATCCACGCATGGCGCGGATCTACTGGGAGTTGGCGGGTTTCCGTATCCACACAAGGCGCGGCGATTCCGCAGTAGATCCACGCCATGCGTGGATGGAGCCCTCGGCATGCGATTTTTTGCATTGCATCGCAACAAAACTGCAGAAAAGGCTGGATTAAAGTGATGCCTCACGATAAATTGCGCACCCCCCGTTGCTCGCCGCCGCCCGCACCCCTCTCATGCGTGATGACAAAGACCCCGGAACCCTGGAGCTGACCCTGCCGCGAAAGCGCGGTCGTCCGCCCAAGTTCGGGTACGCCATGAGTGATGCGCAGCGGGCCGCACGCTATCGCGCGCGCCGGGCAGGGCAGGCCAACCACGCCGATGTGCGCTCCTGCTCGGACATGGTGCTGCTGGACAAGATCCGCGCCGCAGTCAGCGCGCGCGACACCGAGCTGGCCGGTTTCCTGGTCCACGTGCTCTGGCAGCGCTACCCCCTGCAACTGAAATAGGCCGTCGGTGGGGTGGCCGTTGTCATCGAGCTTGTTGATAATGCGGGATTCAGGTTGTTCCCGCTGGCGCGCCCGGGATGGCAGGCGCGCATGATCGAACGGTTCCCAAGATGACGACCACCAGCGACACCACCACCGAAGCGGCGCCGAGCAGCGCCCCCCTGTTCTACACCCGTCCGGTGCCGCTGCAGGCCGATGTGCATGCCGATCTGCGCATCCTGCCGGGCAAGCTCGAGTTTGCCGCCGGCAACAACGCCATTCCGCTGGTGCTGGGCGAGTTCTCGCTGGCCCTGCACCACTTCCCGATCCTGTTCGCTGGCCCGACCGCCGTGCCGATGGCCGCCGTTGGTGTTTCCGACCAGAACCTGTTCATCAAGGACGGCCTGTGGGAAGACGAGGCCTATATTCCGGCCTATCTGCGTCGCCACCCCTTCATCTTCATCGACACCGGTGCGGACAACGACTTCCTGCTGGGCATCGACGAAGAGAGTTCGCGCGTGGTCAAGGGCGGTGACGAAGGCCAGCCGCTGTTCGTGGACGGCAAGGCCACCGACATGGTGCAGCAGGCGCTGGAGTTCTGCGGCCAGTATACCCGCGAGCATGAACAGACCCAGGCCTTCTCCAAGGCCCTGATCGACAACGGCCTGCTGGTCGAGCGCAATGCCACCGTGCGTACCCCGGATGGCCGCGAGTTCAATCTCAACGGCTTCCTGGTGGTGGACGTGGAGAAGTTCGTGGCGCTGCCGGAAGCGACCGTGGTCGAGTGGCACCGCAGCGGCTGGTTGGCGCTGATCCATCAGCACCTGATGTCGCTGGGTCGCTTCAACGACCTGACCCGTCGCCAGGTCGAGCGCCTGGCGGCCTGATCAGGCCGATGGTGCGGCTTCCGCCCTGCGGGAGCCGTGCCACTGCTGCAATCCCTGCAGCAGCCGCCGCGCCTGGACCCAGTCGGGCGCGGCCTCATGCCCCATCTCCCACAGAGCGGCCGCCATGCCGGCCTGATCCATTGCCCGGCACATCTGCAGCGTGCCCTGCAGGCGGTGCGCATGGTGGCGTAGTGTCGCAGCATCGACGTCGTGCACGGCCTGTTCGATCCTGGCCAGCTCATAGGCAATGTCCGCAGCGTAATCCGGCTCGACGCCAGGGGCGTCATCGGGCGCAGTACGGTGCGCCGGGGGCGGAAGGCCCAGCGCCTGCAGCAAGCTCGCAACCTGCAATGGCTTGACCAGGATGGCGTCGAATCCGGCTCTTCGGCAGCGCGCCGCATGGCGGCGCCCCATGCGGGCGGACAGGGCAATCACTCGCAGGGGGGACTCTGCCTGCGCGCGCAGCTGCTGCGCCAGAGCGTAGCCATCCGAGTCGCGAAGCCCGATGTCCAGCATGACCGTGGCGCGCGGTCGTAGCGCGTGCTCGGCCAATGCGGTGTCGGCATCGGCAACCGCGCGTACATCCGCACCCAGCCGGCGCAGCTGCTCTGCGACGATGTGCCGGCTGAGTGCATGATCTTCGACCAGGAGCAGGTCGATGCCGGCCAGTGGTGTCTGCTGCAGCGGCTCGATGGGTGGCGGATCGCCGTGGACGGCGCGGACCGGCAATCGCAGGGTGAAGCGGCTGCCGCGCCCATGCACGCTGTGTGCGGTCAGGTTGCCGCCCATGGCAACGGCCAGTTCGCGCGCGATCGTCAGGCCCAGCCCGGTGCCGCCACGTCTCTGGCCATCCTCGCTCTGCTGGAATGGCCGGAACAGAAGCGCCAGTTGAGCGGGCGCAATGCCGATGCCGCTGTCGATCACATCCAGCAACAGCTCCCGGGGAGACAGGGCGGGCGATAGTTGCAGGCGCATTTCGATACCGCCGACATCCGTGAATTTCAATGCATTGCCCAGCAGGTTGTCGACAATCTGGCGTAGTCCATCGGCATCCAGCGCGACCACCGGCGCTGGATCAGGCGTGCGATCGAGCTGGAGTGACAGGCCTCTCCGTAGTGCCTCCGGCCGGATGGCTTCCAGTGCACGGGCACAGAGTTGACCGACGTCACAGGGCACGGGATGCGGCCTGAAGCTGCCGCTGGCAAGGCGCGAGAACGCCAGTGAGCGATCGAGCAGCCTGCGCAGCGACTGGCCGGCAGCAAGCGCTGCCGCGAGCAGTTCGCGCTGCCCCTTGGGCAGGTGTGACTGGCTCAGCAGGTCGATCGAAGCCAGAATCGTCTGCGCGGAATTGCGCACCTCATGGCTGATCATCCCCGCCGCGCGCCCCAGGCGGCGTTCCGTGCGGCCGATTCGCCAACGTAGCGCCTGCCAGAGCACGGGCAGGCCGATGAGTGCCGTGGCCAGACACAGCAGCCATCGCAGGAGCGGGAGGCGCATCTGGTCAAGTGTGCTCTCGATGGATGCGGGCAGCATCTGCTGTGCCCACAACTCCAGCAGCCCTGCGTGCTCTTCGAGCGTGATGGCGCGCAGCGCCTGATCGATGCGCGCCAGCAGCTGCTGGTCCTCGCGGCGGACAAACAGGTGCAGATCGGTGGAAAAATCGCTGTCGAACGGGTGCAGTTGCAGGTTGCCCGCGAAGTGCTTCCGGATCATCGACTGCAGCGTTGCTTCCAGGCCGATGGCCGCATCGGCGATACCGCTCTCCACGGCGGCCAGCGCCGCATGGCGGTCGTGAAGGTGCAGCAGGTGGATCTGAGGATGGTGGGTCGCCAGCCAGTCGGCATAGGGGCCACCGTCAACGACGGCCAGCACCTGCGCCCTCACCCCGGTGACGTCACGGGGTGGGCGCTCGCCTTTACGCGAGGCCAGCACCGTCCTGCCGCCATGGAAAGCGCCCGATGCCATCAGGTCGGGACAAGGAAGCGGGCGATGCGAAGGATTGCCCATGACCAGCACCAGGTCAGCCTCATGCCGGCAGACGGCAGCGACCGCCGCGCTCGTGCTGGTGTAGGTGAGATCGCGGAAGCGCAGGCCGGAATGCTGAGCGACAAGGTCGGCATAACCATGGGCGAGGGTAGGGGGCGTGCGTGAATCCTCCAGCGCTGCAGGTAGCGGGCGCAGTGATGGCGCGGTGGCAACCCGCACTTCGCGGCCGGCGGACCATTCCTGCAGTTGCGCATCCTCGGCGGAGGCTGCGGGCAGCAGGATCAGGGCCAGCAGCAAGGTGCACGAAGTGCGCAGACGGAGACGAGCGCGGCGCCTCATCGCACCCCCAGCTGCCGCCGCAGTGCATAGATCTCCACGTCATTGCGCAACCCGAGCTTGCGCAGGGCGGCGACCTTCTGGGTGCTGACCGTCTTGACGCTGCGGTGGCGGTGCAGCGCGATCTCGGAGACGGTCAGGCCTGCCAGAAGCAGGTCCAGCACTTCGCGTTCGTTGCGACTGAGTTCCTCGCGGTTGGCCGGGAACAGGCAATCGGCGGGCAGGCGGCACAGTCCCTGCGATATGCGCACGATGGCTTCAGACAGCATCTCCAGGGGCTCGGACTTGCTGACCACGCCGCTGATGCCGGCCGTCAGCAGGTGATCGATGCGGGTGGTTGGCGTCAGCGTGGCGAAGGCGAGCAGGGGAACATGAGGAAAGCACTCGCGCAGGAGAGAAACCAGTTCATCACTGCTGCGGTCGCCGGGCGCCAGGGTGAGATCGATGATGGCGACATCCACTGCCAGCCGGCGCAGGCTGCCAACGAGCTCATCGCTGCGGGTGTGGCTGGCGACGATGTCGAAGCGGATGTCGCGGGACAGGTGCAGGACGGTGCCGCGGCGGACGACTTCGTGATCGTCGAGGAGTGCCAGCCGCAGTCGGCGCGGTGCAGGGTATCCATTCATGCGCTGGGAGGTGATCGGCGCCCGAAGGGCGTGGCGATCATTCTGGCGCTGCTGTCGCGTCGAGCATCGAATTTGTTGGATTTTTGCGATTATTCCTAAGGGTCGATGTGCAAGATCCATCAATCCAGTGTTGCCGATTGATGCAGTGGATCGTCAGGCCACAGTCAGGCCCTTCAGGGCACGTCGCCCCCGCTGCGCAGGTCGCGGGCCATTTCGCTGGTCGCAGCCCATCCGAGATCGGCATACAGAGGCTTCCCTTGGGCGGTAGCGTGCAGCACCGCGTAGGCCACGCCTCGCCCGGCGAACGCGTGGTCGGCCAGCTTCATCAGCTGGCGGGCGATGCCGCGACGCCGGTAGCCGGGCTCCACGTAGACATTAAGTACGTAGCCGCGCGAGTCCTGCTCTGGATGGGCGGGGTGGGGCGGCCAGTCGATCAGCATCAGGCCGATGCCTGCGATGGGTTGTCCATTGTCGGAAAGGACATGGCCGAAGTAGTCGCCCGACATCAGGCGCGGCTCCAGCCATCTACGGAACGGGGCGGCCATCTGCTGCAGGACCTCTTCGCTCCGGCCGCTTTCACGGAACATCGCTTCACGGTGGGCACAGATGAGGTCGAGATCGCACGGAAGGATCTGCCGGACGACGAAGCCATTCCAGGAGGCTGTGATGGTATTGTCCGGAGTGCTGTCCATCGATCGTGTATCCGTTCAGACCCTGCTGGCTTGCCCAGCATCGTATCTGAAGGGCGCATGGTGAAAGCACCACGTTGCAATGATTGATGATCGATTGTTGCTCCAGGACGATCCACCGGGGACGAGGGTGCGGTGTCATCGCACCGACTGCGGTACCCGCCTCAGCGTGCGGGTGTCGTAACCCATCGCCGCAATCCGCTCGACTGCCTGCTGGTAGTCTCTGTCCGACACCTGCGGGGTGCGGGCCATATACCAGACGTAATCACGCTTGCTTCGCGCCACGATGGTCTGGCGGTAGCCTTCGTCGAGCCAGGCGATCACGTACTCAGCCTGGATCGGCCAAATGAACTGCATGCCCCAGATCGCGCCATTGCCTTCCTTCTCGACACGGCCGATGGGGTGCATCGACTTCTGTGGCGCATCAAAACTGCCCTTGCGATAGGTGAAGTTGGTCTGGATGCGCCCGTCCGGCTTCAGGGCATAGCTTTCCACCGCATCGTAGGCCTCGCGCTCGGGCCAGGACGGGATATGGGCGATCACGTACCAATCGCCCATGAAGCGTGGCACATCCACCGATGGCGCACGCGGCAGTGGGCGCGTGTCGCTGGAGCTGCAGCCGGAACCGAACAGGCCGATCGCGATCAGGGGAAGCAGTGCAAACTTGCGCATGTCACACCTCAGCGGGGACGGAACAGGTAGTGGGCCACCAGCCATTGCTGGCCGTCGTCGTAGCCGAACAGCTCGGCACACGCCATCCAGAACATCCGCCAGCGTTGCCACCAGATCCGCGCAGCCGCCGGCCCATAGGTCGCCGCCAGTATCGGCATCACCCGGTCGCGTGCCGCATCCTGATTGGCCAGCCAGTGCTCGGCGGTGCGCTGGTAGTGGGTGCCGTCCAGCAACCAGCGCTGATCCAGCCGCAGGTCGCGCTGGAAATGCAGAAGGGTATCGGCGGCCGGCATCAGTCCGCCGGTGAAGAAATGGCGGCCCATCCAGTTGTCGCCACCCTCGGTTTCGAACGGGTACATCAGCGTGCGATGGGCAAAGATATGCACGAACAACGCACCGTCTGGCTTCAGCCACTGCGCGATGCGCGCCAGCAGGCGCTCGTAGTTGCGCACGTGTTCGAACATCTCGACCGACACGCAGCGGTCGAAGCGTGCCGTGGGCAGCTCAAGCTGGTTGACATCGCGGGTGATCACCTCGACGTTGCGCAGCCCCCTGGCTTCACACTGCGCCATGATGTGCTGGCGTTGGCTGTGCGAATTCGAAACGGCGGTGATGCTGGCCTGCGGGTAGCGTTCTGCCATCCACAGGGTCAGTGAGCCCCAGCCGCATCCCAGTTCGAGAATCTGCTGGCCATCGGCCAGGCCTGCGCGCTGGCCGTACAGTTCCAGCATCGCGTCCTCCGCCTGGTCCAGCGTTTCGCGCCCGGTGGGGTAGTAGCAGCTGCTGTACTTCAGTCGCTTGCCCAGGCAGGCCTGGAAAAAGGCTGCTGGCACTTCATAGTGCTGTCGGTTGGCTGCGTCGGTGTGTAATGCGAGTGGGCTGTCGGCCAGCTCGGCGATGCGCCGGCTGAAGCGCGCCGACTGGCCTTCGATGCCACCCTCGCTTTCCTCATGCAGGCGTCGCGCGCACAAGCGGCGGATGCCCGCACGCAGCGCCGCATCGGGGACCAGCCCGCGTTCGGCCCAGGCGATCAGCCCGGTTTCCGCGTCTTCGGCAGGATTCAGTGAGGGGATCGCGTTCATGCGGAATGCTCCTTGGAAGGGCGGGGGAACCAGGGAAAGAACATCGGCGTGCTGCGCTGATAGGCCTGGTAGTCGTCGCCGCGGCTGCGCAGGGCCTGCTTCTCGGTGAACGGGATGCCGCTGAGATAGCGCAGGAACACATACATCAGCACGGGGCCGAGCCAGGCCAGCCACCACAGCGGGGAGCCGACGGCCAGCAGCACGTAGGTGAACCAGTGCAGCCACTCGAAGAAGTAGTTGGGGTGGCGGGAATACCGCCAGAGTCCATCACGGCAGGTGCGGCCCTTGTTCGCCGGGTTGGCGCGGAACCGGGCCAGCTGCTGGTCGGCCAGCGATTCTCCGCCCACGCTCAGCAGCCAGACGAGCGCAGCCGCCATCACCCAGGGTGCCGTGCCTGCGGTTTGATTGGCGGCGACCGCGACGAAGGGCAGGGCAAACAGCACCACCAGCAGTGCCTGTGCCATGAAGAACCCGAAGATCTTTCCCTGGTGTCCTTGCCAGTGCTCACGAAGGTAGCGATAGCGCCCGTCCTCTTCTTCGTGCCGGACCCGGTGCCAGAGATGAAGGGCCAGGCGACCGCCCCACAGGCCACCGAGCACAGCCAGCGCCACCCGTGGTGTGACCGCACCCTCGCCCAGCAACGCCAGTAGCAGCGCGGCGGCGCCCACGCCCTTGGCCCAAAGTACGTCCACAACGCCGATGTTGTGGTGGCGGCGCTGCCAGGCCCAGCCCCAGCTCATCACCAGTACCGCGTAGAGCAGCACCCAGAGCAGGTTGATCATGATGACGCTCCGACCAGAGGTGGTTGTGGCGTGGAACGCGGACCGCCACGGGCGGCGCGGCACAGGAGGGAAAGCGCAATGGCCCAGCCTGCGCCCAGCACCAGGACGCCATGCCACATCGGGCTGTTGAACTGCACCGCATCGAATCCACGCGCGGCCGACAGGTAGGCCAGTGGCGCCAGCAGCAGGCCGAACAGAGGCGGCAGGGCAGGGTGTCGCTGAAGGAAGCGCATCGAGGTGGTCAGGGTCATGGCGAATGCCGCCCACAAGGCCATGATCCAGGGCGGCGGCGCCCATCCCAGCGGGGCAGCGGCGTAGCGCACGGTGCCGCTGGCGGCCGCAGTGGCATCGACCAGCCAGGCGCAGGCCAGCGCAAGCACCAGCAGCCGCAGGTCCAGTCGCGGATGCGCCGACGCCAGCAGCTGGCTGCCGATGTAGAGCGACGCGGCCAGCAACGCAGGCCACTGCCAGCCGCGGCCCGCGCCGGCTACCGCGCACAGCCAGACCAGCTGGTTGCCAAGCAGATTGGGCCAGAACCGGCGCATTTCAGTTGCCTTCACCCGGTGCGCCCGCGGGCCGATGGCCCGGGCGCGCCAACAACAGATGCGAGACGCCGATCGAACGCTCCAGGAAACCGCCTTCGCAGTAGGCCAGGTAGAAATCCCACAGACGGCAGAAGCGGGCATCGAACCCCTGCGCCTGCACGGCAGGCAGCTGCGCAAGGAAGCGTTGGCGCCAGGCGCGCAGGGTCAGCGCGTAGGAATGGCCGAAGTCCTGCTGGGCGATCAGCTGCAGGTCGCTGGAACGCGTCTTGGCGGCCATGATCGCGTTGATCGATGGGATGAAGCTGCCGGGGAACACATAGCGTTTGATGTAGTCGACGCTGCGCCGGGCCTGCTCGTAGCGATGATCCTCGATGGTGATGGCCTGCAGCAGGGCAACACCATCGGGCTTCAGCAGTCGCTGCAGCGTGGCCATGTAGGTGTCCAGGTATTCCGCGCCGATGGCTTCGATCATCTCGATCGATACCAGCTTGTCGAACTGGCCCTGCAGGTCGCGGTAGTCCTGCATCAGCAGCGTGACATGGTCCTGCAGGCCCGCTGCCTGCACGCGCTGGGCAGCCAGCGCGTGCTGCTCGGCGGAGATGGTGGTGGTGGTGACGTGGCAGCCGTAGTGCTGCGCGGCGTGCAGCGCAAAACCACCCCAGCCGGTGCCGATCTCCACCACGCGATCGCCCGGCTTGAGCTGGAGCTGCTGGCAGATGCGGTCCAGCTTGCGGCGCGAGGCGGACTCCAGCGATTCGGATTCGCCGGTGAACAGCGCCGACGAATACATCAGGTCAGGCGACAGGAACAGGGCGAAGAAATCGTTGCCCAGGTCGTAGTGGGCGGCGATGTTGCGCCGGCTGCCCTCACGGCTGTTGCGGTGCAGCCGGTTCCATCCGCGCAGCAGCCAGCCAGCCACACGGGCCGGGCCCTGCTCCATGCCGTCCAGCAGCTCGCGGTTGCGTACCAGCAGTTGTATCAGGGCGACCAGATCATCGCAGTGCCACTCGCCCTGGATATAGCTTTCACCTGCGCCCACACTGCCTTGGGCAGCAACCTTGCGATAGAACGCGTGGTCATTGATGGTAACAGTGACATGCAGTTCGCCACGGGCGTCGCCCAGCCAGACTTCGCCGAGTGCATCGCGCACGCATAGGCGGCCGTCGCGCAGGGGGGCAAGCTGCGCCAGCAGGCGGCGGCGCAGGAAGGCGTCCAGCGCACCGGGGCGCGGCAGGGCCACCGAAGGTGTCATCGAGTTCATCGCGGTTTCCCGGCAAGGGTGGGGTGGTCGTGTACGGGGTTGCGCTTCAGCCATAGCCGCAGTGCGTGCCAGTGGATGGCGGCCACCACCTGGGTGGTCATCAGGGGATAGCAGGCCAGAACCCGGGCCAGTCCGCGGCCATCCAGGGCACGTCGCTGCATGGCCTGGGTGGCATCGAACTGGCGCACGCCGTCGCGCCAGACCTGCATGTGCACGCGCAGGTCCTGGTCCGGGCGGTTGAACCGCCAGTCGTAGCGGCAGTCCATCGGCATGAACGGCGAGACATGGAAGCACTTGTCGAACTGCCAACGCAGTGAACTGCCTTCGTGCGTGGCGGTAGCGACCGGCAGCACATAGGTGTGTCGTTCCTTCCAGGGCGTGTTGGTGATCTCGGCGACGATGCAGTCCAGCGTGCGGCCGTCGGCCTGGTAGCAGTAGTAGAAGCTGACCGGGTTGAAGACATGCCCGGCGAAGCGGAGATGGGTGAGCAGGCGCACCGGGCCGGTCGGCCGGTAGCCGAGCGTGCCTGCAGCGTGGTCGCGCACCGCATCGGCCAGTGGTCGGGCGGGGTCGCCGAAGTAGTCGCTGCGGCGGAATTCGGCCAGATTGCGGCGATTGACCGACCACAGCCAGCGACCGACAAACACGGTCTCCAGTTCATCCAGGTCGAGCAGCAGTTGTGCAACCGGGTAACGGAACGCATGCGGATGCGGATGATGCCGGCGATGCATCACCTGCCCGATGTAGAGTGCGCTGGCACTCATGCCGCCACCTCATCCGAGGCGGATGCCAGCCGATGTGGAGCGCAGGCTTGCAGGGCATCGACCACGCGGCGGGCACTGCGGATGCCATCCTCATGGAAGCCCCAGCCCCAATAGGCGCCCGCAAACCATGTGTGGCGGCGGCCCTGCAGTTCCGCCCAGCGCTGCTGTGCGCGCACTGCAGCGTGGTCGTGTACCGGGTGCGCGTAATGCAGGGTCCGCAGCACCTTGGCCGGATCGATCGCCTCTCTGCGGTTGAGGGTCACTACCAGGGGGATGTCGCCCGGCAGGCCCTGCAGCAGGTTCATGCAGTAGCTGACCGTGCAGGGCGCCGCGCGATCCTGTGGCACGTGCGCGTTCCAGGCCGCCCACGCTTTGCGGTTGCGCGGCAGCAATGACGCATCGGTATGCAGTACCGCCTCGTTGGACTGATAGCGGATGGCGCCGAGGACCTCTCGCTCGATGGGATCTGCGTCGGCAAGCAACGCCAGTGCCTGGTCGCTGTGGCAGGCCAGGATCACTTCGTCGAAGGCCTCCACGCCGGCGCTGCTGTGCACGCGTGCACCCCAGGGCATGCGTTCGACCCTGCTGACCGGGCATTGCAGCCGCTCATGCACACGCCAGCGGCGACGCAGCGCATCCACGTAGCGCGTCGATCCCCCGCTGACCACCCGCCAGCTTGGCCGCCCGGTCATCTGCAGCATCTGGTGATTGGCCATGAACTGGGCCAGGTAGCGCGCCGGGAACGCCTGCACGGTAGCGGTCGGCGAGGACCACAGCGCCGAGGCCATCGGCAGCAGGTGCTCGTCGATGAACGCCTCGCCATAGCGCTGGCTGCGCAGGTACTCGCCAAGCGTGGGACCGTCTTCTTCGGCCAGCAGCAACGGCGCGTCGCGATAGAACCGGCGCAGGTCGGCCAGCATGCCCCAGAAGCGCGGCGATACCAGATTGCGGCGCTGGCAGAACAGCCCATCCAGCGAGGTGGCGTTGTACTCCACACCGCTGCGCTCACTGTGCATGGAGAAACTCATCGTGGTCGGTTGCGAGGCCACGCCCAACTCGTCGAACAGCGCCGTCAGCAAGGGATAGTGCTGGGGGTTGAAGACGATGAAACCGGTATCCACCGCCATGCCTCTGCCCGCCACCTGCACGTCGTGGGTATGGGTGTGCCCGCCGAGGTAATCGTTGGCCTCGAACAGCGTGACGTCGTGCTGGCCATCCAGCCACCAGGCACTGGCCAGCCCCGCGATACCCGAGCCGATGACCGCGATGCGCATCTCAGTACCTCGCCTTGGCCAGAACCCACTCGGGGATGGGCTTGAGCCCTTTGACCAGGCCCAGCGCCGCCATCGCGCGCAGCCCATACCAGGTCAGGTCCACTTCCCACCAGCGGAAGCCCTGGCGCACAGTGCCGGGAAAGAAATGATGGTTGTTGTGCCAGCCCTCACCGAAGGTGAGCAGCGCCAGCCACAGGTTGTTGCGGCTGTCGTCGCGGGTCTCGAAGCGGCGGCGGCCAAAGCGGTGCGCCAGCGAATTGATGGTGACGGTGGCATGGAACAGCACGATGGTGGAAATGAAGAAGCCCCAGACCAGCAACTGCGGTCCCGAGGTGTGCAGGCCAGGCGCCCAGTGCTCCAGGGCGGCGCCCAGTGCGTACAGCGCTGCGGCCAGCACGACCGGCACTGCGGTATCGAAGCGGTCGAGCCAGCGCAGCTCGGGGAAGCGTGCCAGGTCAGGTACCCGCGACAGATCCGTGGCGAAGGCTTCGCGGGTCAGGAACCAGCCCATGTGGCTGCGCCAGAATCCGCCTTCGCGCGGCGAGTGCGGATCCAATGGCTGGTCGGCGTGACGATGGTGGTGGCGATGATGGGCAGCCCACCACAGCGGACCGCGCTGCACGCTGGAGGCGCCGATGACTGCGAACACGAACTGCACCGGACGCGATGCCTGGAAGGTGCGGTGCGAGAAGTAGCGGTGATAGAACGCCGTGATGGCGAACATGCGCACTGCGTAAAGCGCGGTGGCCATGACGACCGCCGTCCATGACACGCCTACCCAGATCACCGCGATGCAGGCCAGGTGCATCAGTGCAAAGGGTACCGCGCGCATCCAGTCGATGCGTCCTGGCTGTTCGCCGGTGGTCTCTGTGGCGTTGCTGGTATCGACCCACCGCTGCAACGTACGCAGCAGGCGCCAGCGTCGACGGGGGAGGGGCGCTACAGAGGCCATGGCGGATCTCGGCGGGTGTCTTGGCTATCTGTACGCAGCAGAGCGTGCAGTGGATGCGACGCGACGCGGAAAATTTCGCCTTCACCCGGGCGTCACGGTGCAGCCGTCAACCAAGGGCTGGGTCCATACCCGCTGCCAGTCGCTTGCCGGGCGTTCGGCAGCTGGCGAGCTGAAGCGCACCGTCACCTGCGGGTAGCTGCCGCGGGCATCACGCAGGTTGCTGGTGCCGCGGAATTCCAGCAAGCGACGGTCGGCGTTGGCATAGACCAGTGACAGGCGGGGCGCGACGCCGCCGTACCAGGTGTCCAGACTGACGCCGATCGATTGGCCATCGATACCCTGCCAACGTACCGGACCGATGCGCCGCACCTGCACCGGGAAATAGCGCTGCCGTCCCGGCACCAGGAAGGGCAGGCTGATGCGTTCGCCGCGCAGCAGCGCCGGCCAGTGCGCGCGCACCGCGGCGTCGAACCCTGCATCTATCACCGCGTCCGGTGGCAGTTCAAGCTGGCGCCGCCGCAGCTCGCTGGCGGCATCCTCCTTCCAGGCAATCGACACCGAGTCGCCAGTGGCATCGACTACAGCAGCCTGGCCGCTGCGGCGGTCTTCCAGCGAGTAACCCCGTGCCTGCGGGCGGGCACTGGCGGGCAGATGCTTGCGGGCGAAGGGTTGGCCATCCGGGCACTGGTACAGCACCCAGCGCTCGGCTCCCTCCGTTGCCTCTCGCCGCCAGTGCACTTCACGGTAGAGGATGTCGCCCTGCGCGGAGGTGGCCACGCCCTCGCTTCGCAGCCAGGGTGCCGCCAGCGCGGCGTGAGGCAGGCACAGCAGCAGCCAGGCAGTGCGCATTGGTCGTGATCCGGAAGGGAGGGCTCAGGGCGTACGGCAGCGGCGGCCGGTTGGATGCACAGCGCCGGCTGCATCCAATTGCTGCCCCTGCGCGTACAGAGGACAGACCTTCACCCGCCCGCTGCGAACCCAGATGTACCCTGACGCCGCCAGCACACTCCTCAACTTCGATAGCGCACGCACCGTGTCCAGTTCCCAGCAGCCGAGCAGCGAGCCGACGAACTGGGCCGGTGACATGGACGGCGTGGCGCGCCTGCGCGACCGCGACTGTTTCATGCGGATCTACGACTACTTCATGCCGCGATTGTGCGTGTACCTGCGCGGCCTGGGTGCACCGGATGCGGTTGCCGAGGAACTGGCGCAGGAATGCCTGCTGCGCCTGTGGCTGCGAGCGGCCGACTACGATGCGGCCCAGGGCGCGCTGAGTACGTGGCTGTACCGGATTGCGCGGAACCTGCATATCGATCGCATCCGTCGCGAGCGAAGCTGGATGCAGGTGCAGTCAGCGGTGGAGGATGCTGCCACACTTGACGTGATCGAGCGCAGCAGCGCCGAGCAGTTCGCAGACCAGGCACGGCTGCGCCAGCGCATCAACGAGTTGCCCGCGGTGCAGGCGCGGCTGGTGCGGATGTCCTATTTCGAGGCCAAGAGCCACAGCGAGATCTCAGAGGCGCTGGGCATGCCGCTGGGGACGGTCAAATCACACCTGCGCCGCGCGTTTCTGCAACTACAGGCCAAAGTGGGAGGTGCGTCGTGAACCCGCATCACCACTTGCACGAATCCACCCTGATGAGCTATGCCGCCGGCGCGCTGCCGGCGCCATTGAGCATCGTGGCCGGTGCTCATCTGGAGCAGTGCCCGCATTGCCGTCACCGCCTGCGCGACGCAGAGGCGATCGGCTCGGTGCTGCTGGAGCAGACCCAGCCACCCGCAGCCGACACGCGACGCGAACAGCTGCGTGAGGCGATGCTGATGCAACTGGCCGCGGAAGCGCCGATGGCCATGGCTGGGGTCGCACGCCCCGTGCCGAAGGAGCGGCCCGAGGCCGATCCGGACCATCTTCCTGCTTCGCTTCACCCGTATTTCGGTGCGTCGCTCAGTGGCCTGCGCTGGCGCTGGATGGCGCCGGGTGTGCACTGCATCCGTGCAGAGCAGATGCCTTCGCTGATAATGCTGAAGATCGCCCCGGGCAAGTGCCTGCCGATGCACAGCCACGGCCGCAGCGAGCTGACCCAGATCCTGCGGGGCTCGTACAACGATGCGCTGGGGCTGTTCGCGCCCGGCGACGTGGCGGATCTGGATGAAGACGTGGAGCATCAGCCGGTGACTGCGCCCGGGGTTCCCTGTATCTGCGTGTCCGCGTTGGATGCGCCGTTGGTGTTCAGTGGCTGGCTGGCGCGGAAGATCCAGCGTTTCGTGAAACTCTAGCGGGGGCGACGATGGTCGGGACGGGCGCATTACGGATTCTGTTGACCGGTGCCGCAGGCCTGGTCGGGCAGGGTGTGGCGTTGGCTTGCCAACGCTCACCACATGTGTCCCGCCTGACAGCGCTGGTCCGCCACCCGGGAAGTCTGAGCGGAGCCGGCAGCGAACTGATCGTTCCGGACTTCCTGCGTATCCAGGGGCGGTTGGAAGAACTGGCCGGATTCGATGCCTGCTTCTATTGCGCCGGCGCACCACCGGTCGGCACCACTGAGGCCGAATACCGGCGCGTGACCTTGGACACGACATTGGCGGTGGCCCGTGCCTGGGCGGCTGCGAATCCCGAAGGGTTTTTTTTGTATGTATCCGGTGCCGGTGCGGACCCTCGGAGCCGGCTGATGCCGTTGAGGATCAAGGGCGAGACCGAGGTCGCATTGCAGGCCCAGCCGGTGCGTACCGTGATGCTGCGCCCGGGCGGCGTGCGGCCGGTATCGGGAACCGGCACGCGCCACGCGGTGCTCAAGCCCTTGTACTGGGGTGGCGCGCCGTTGATGAAACTGGCTGGCGCACTCGTCCCTTCACTGGTCACCAGCAATCTGGCGGTGGGCCAGGCGATGATCGCACTGGCCGGAAGAGAGCATCCGCCTGCGACGGTGGAGTGCGCGGACATCAACCGGATCGCGGCAGGCATGCGTGATCCGGCCGCGTGAGCTCAGTGCGCGGCAGCGTCCAGCGCGGTGCGTACCGCCTGCGCAAGGTCACTGCGGGTAAACGGCTTCGGCAGCAGCGCTGGGAACCGCCCCTGACTGCCCACCGCTTCGTGGTCGCGTGGATAGCCCGATGTGAAAAGCACGGCAATTTCTGGCCAGCGCTCGCGGACCTCGCGGACCAGCTCCCAGCCCGACATGCCGGGCATCACCACGTCGGAGAACAGCAGGTCGACCCTGGTGTCCGGCCGCTCCAGCAACCGCAGTGCGGATGGTCCGTCATGCGCTTCCAGTACGCGGTAGCCCAGCAGGCGCAGTGAATCAACCGTGTGCGCGCGCACATCGTCGTTGTCCTCGGCCACCAGGACGGTTTCCTCGCGCGGCGCGTAACCGGCCAGGCCAACCTGCGGCGCACGTGCTTCGCAGGGCAGGGCCAGCGGTGAGCGCGGGAACATCATGGTGATACTGGTGCCGCCGCCTTCCACCGAATCGATCAGCACGTGGCCGCCGGACTGCTTGACGAAGCCATGCACCATCGACAGACCAAGCCCGGTGCCGCGGCCGACCTGCTTGGTAGTGAAGAACGGTTCGAACACGCGCGCCAGGGTAGCCGCGTCCATGCCGTGGCCGTTGTCGCGCACCCGCAGCATCACGTACTCGCCCGGCGTTGCATCCGGGAACAGGGCGGCGTAATCGTGGTCGAGGTGGCTGTTGTCGACCTCGATCACCAGCCGGCCGCCATGTGGCATCGCATCGCGGGCATTGACCGCCAGGTTCAGTACGGAGGCCTCCAGCTGGCTGACGTCGATCTCCACGCACCAGATGTCCTGCGCGCTGCGGATCTCCAGCTGCACCAGCTCACCCAGCGCACGCTGCAGCATGTCGTGCATGTCCAGCAGGCGCTCGTTGAGGTTGGCGGCCTGGCTGTGCAGCGGCTGGCGTCGGGCAAAGGCCAGCAGGCGCTGGGTCAGGCTGGCGGCACGGCCCACGCCCTTCAGCGCATTGTCCAGCGCACGGCTGACCATCGCACCGGGTTCGCCTGCGCGCTCGTTGAGCAGCATGGCGTGCTCAACGTTGCCGGAAATGACCGTAAGGATGTTGTTGAAATCATGCGCGATGCCGCCGGTGAGCTGGCCGACCGCCTCGATCTTCTGTGACTGGCGCAGCGCATGTTCAGCCTGCAGCCGCGCGGTGGTTTCCACCGCCTCGGAAACCACGGCTGTGACCACGCCTTCGGTATCCAGCAGCGGACGGAACGAGAAATCGAAGCTGCGCCGGCCGGTCGGGAGCTCCAGCTCCAGTGCATGCAACGAACTCCGGCCCTGTACGGCTGCGGCGACGGCCCGGTCGATCAGCGCGCCGATGCCATCGGTTGTGCCGAACCAGATCGATTCGCCAAAGCGCTGGCCAATGACGTCCCCCTTGTCTGCCAGCACCGCGGCCAGTGACGCGTCATTGGCATCAACCACGCGTCCGGACAGATCCAGCAGCACCTGATGCTGGAAGCTGGATTCGAAGATCGCCTGCAGGCGCCGCTTGCTGGCCCTCAGTTCGGTGGTGCGCGCCTGCACCTGTCGTTCGAGTACCTGGTTGTCCTCGCGCAGCGCCAGTTCGGCCTTCTTCAACAGTGAAACATCGCTGCCCATGCAGATGTAGCCGACCACGCTGCCATCGGCGGCTTGCTCAGGCACGCAGTCCATCTGCACGAACCGTGATTCGCCGCTGCGGTGGATCAGTTCGACCTGGAAGCTGGTGCGTTCGCCCCGCAATACCCGCTCCAGGCTGGGCAGGGCGTGCTCGAAGGCAGAAGTCCCGCTGACATCCCGTGCCGCGCGCCCCAACAGTTCTGCAAGGCTGAATCCGTGCCAGTCCAGAAACGCCTTGTTGGCAAACCGGTAGCGATGGTCCTTGTCCAACTGGGCGATCAGCGCCGGGACGGCATCGGTTACCTGCTGCAGCTGGGCCTGGCTTTCGTTCAGCGCGGCCTGCGCATTGGCCAGCTGGGTACGCTCGTGCGCCTCCTGGCGGGCGCGGCGGATCGCATCGGGCAAGCGTTGCAGGCGTTGCTTCACCACGTAGTCGCGCGCACCGCGCGTGAGTGCCTGTACCGCCAGTTCCTCGGTCAGCGTGCCGGAAACAAAGATGAAAGGCGTCTGCGGCACGCGTTCGCGTGCCAAGGCAAGTGCTGCGTCACCATCGAAGCCTGGCAGGACATGATCGGCGAGGATCACGTCAAACGCACGGTTGTCGATGGCCTCGATGAACGCATTGCGGGTCCACAGGCGCTCGGCCTCGAAGTCGAGGCCGGCGCGCTGCAACTGTGCGCTGATCAGCTCCGCATCAAGCGCGCTGTCCTCCAGCATGAGGATGCGCAGGCGCTCGCTGCGGCGCGATCCATCACGCATTGTGCTGCCCCGAGCCGTTGGGCCGATGCGGCGGCGGCTGGTTGGTGATGCCCCAGAACATGCCCAGCCCCTGGATGGCGTCGAAGAACTCCTTGAAGTCGACCGGCTTGACCACGAATGCGTTGACGCCCAGTTCGTAACTGCGAACCAGGTCCTGCTCTTCACGCGAAGAGGTCAGCATCACCACCGGCGTGCTGCTCAGATCCGGGTCGCTACGCACCTGTTCCAGCACCTCCAGGCCGTTGACCTTGGGCAGCTTCAGGTCCAGCAGCACCACCACCGGGCCGCCGTGCATGGCGCCGGCAAACTTGCCTTCGCAGCGCAGGTAGTCCAGCGCTTCGGCGCCGTCGCGTACATGGATGACATCGTTCAGCAGCTGGCAGCGCGACAATGCGGCCAGAGTCAGCTCTGCATCCTTGGGGCTGTCCTCAACCAGGAGGATCGGCCGCAGGTCCCTCATGGGTGATCTCCTGTGGAACGGGGTAGGGTGAAGTGAATGGTGGCGCCCTTGCCGGGCTCGCCCTCGGCCCAGGTACGGCCGCCATGGCGGCTGATGATGCGGCGTACATTGGCCAGGCCGATGCCCGTGCCTTCGAACTCTTCGACGTGATGCAGGCGTTGGAACACGCCGAACAGCTTGTCCACGTAGCGCATGTCGAAGCCGCAGCCGTTGTCGCGCACGAAGAAGTGGTCTTCGTCGTCGCTGCGTTCGTGACCGACCTCGATAACAGCCTGGTCGCGCTCGCGGGTGAACTTGATCGCGTTGGCCAGCAGGTTCTGCCAGACCAGGCGCAGCATCGTCGGATCGGCTTCGACCTCCGGCAGCGGTGCGAGCGTCCACTGTACGTCGCGGCCGGCGTAGTCCAGGGCCAGGCTCCGGCGCACATCCTCGGCCAGCGCGGTCATGTCCATCCGCACACGCCCCAGGGTGGAGCGCCCCATCTGCGAGAAGCTGAGCAGGTCATCCACCAGTGTTCCGGCGGACTTGGCCGATTCCACGATCGTGTCCAGGAAGCGGCGCTCGGTATCGTTCAGGCGCTCGCCCGCCGAGCTGCCCAGCAGTTCGGAATAGCCGACAATGTGACGGAACGGAGCGCGCAGGTCGTGGCTGACCGAGTAGGAGAAGGCTTCCAGTTCCTTGTTGCTGCGGAGCAGCTGCTCGTTCAGTTCGGCCATTTCCTCGGCCTTGCGCAACACGATATCGACGATGGCCGTGCGCATCTCGTGTGCTGCGTCGCAGTCAGCATCGCTCCACGGCAGGCTGCGCTGCTGCACGGTCTCCTTCCAGGCCTCGAACGAGTTGCGCGGAGACAGCGCCACGCCCGGTGCTGCTTCCTTGCGGGGATCGCCACCCCAGCGCACGGTGCGCACCACTTCCGGGCGGAACCACATCAGGTAACTGTCATGCAGCTGCGAAATGGACACCGCCAGCAGGCCGCTGGCGACGTCGGCCAGGTGCGCGGCAGGCGACCAGTCGGCTGCCAGGTGATCGGTGCAGTAGGTTTCCTGGCCGGCCTGCTGCGTGGCCAGCCAATTCGCCAGGGCCAGCACGTCGCTGGCAGAAGGGCACTGGCCGACACGCAGGCAATCGCCCTTGTGCACGATCACCGCGCCGGCCGCGCCAGTCAGCGAAAGCAGGCTGGCCTCGTCGTCGCGCAGTGCGGCCATGAAGTCCTCATCACCGGCCATGCGTGCCAGCAGCTTGACCAGCACAGAACGCCGGGCCACGCGCTCTTCGATCGCACGCGCACGCTCCTTCAACGCAATCTGCAGCGACAGGATCTGGCCCATGAACTCGCAGGCAGTACGCACGTGGTACGGCAGGCGGCGCGGCTGCACGGTGTGACAGGACACCAGGCCCCACAGCCGGCCTTCATGCACCAACGATACCGACATCGACGCACCAGTTCCCATGTTGCGCATGTAGTGCAGGTGTACGGGCGAGACGCTGCGCAGCACGGCCAGGCTCAGGTCGGTGGGCGGCGCGTCGCGATGGTCCTCGGCCCGCATCAGCGGGGCAGGGGTGTAGTTGTTGTCCGCAATCAGGCGGACCCGGTTGCGCCGATATAGTTCGCGGGCCTGCGCGGGAATGTCCGACTCAGGGAAGCGCAGGTCCAGGTAGGACGGCAACAGGCCGTTGCCATCCTCAGCCACCACGATGCCGTTCCAGCCGGCATCGAACTGATAGACCAGGGTGCGGTCAAAGCCGGTGAGCCGCCGCATGTGCGCGGCCGCAAGCCTGCACAGGTCTTCCACGGTCGCCGCCGATTCAATGCCGGTCATCAGCTCGCGGATGGCCGGATACAGTTCTTCCAGTGAGCCCGGTTGGCCGGGAACCGGTGCTTCCAGTTCGACCAGCAGATCGTTGGCGGAACGGTGCACCAGCAACTGATGCCGGCCGAGGCCATCCAGATGCACGGCACCGACATGGGCACTGCTGCCGATCACGGCCTGCTGGAACAGGCCCTGGAACGGCGCCAGCACGCCGCCAAACACCTCGCTGACATGCTGCGTCAACGGTTCGCCGAACTGCTGCAGCAGGCCGGGATGGCTGATGGCGCGCTCGCGCACCTGCAGGGACTGCGGTTCAACGACCAGGAGCACACCATAGGGCTGGATCGCGCCGGGGGTGTGGATCGGTTCGCGCGCGCAACTGGACAAGGCAGTGTCGTGCGCGGACTCAGCAGAAGGCATCAAGGGCGGGACTCATCATTCGTGGATGGCTGGAAAGGCCCAGTGGTACATCCGGTACCCCTCAATGGTGAAGCAAAATCATGCATTCGCCTACCAGTGTATGCGTGTGAAGCGTGCTTCTGTCCAAGCTGAATTCTTCATGTGGGGACGAGGTCGAGCACTTGCAGTTTTCGCGAAGAATACATCTCCGCTGCACATCAGCTCGACAGGTCATTGCCTAGAGTGGATCCACTTCCCTGAGCGACCGCCCCGTGAACCTGCAGCCCGCGCCCCTGTCCCCGTACCGCATGCTGGCTGACAGCTGCCAGTTTGAACTGCTGGATGTGGATGCGCTGCAGGACCCGGCCAGTGGCCGGCTGCTGCACCTGTATTCGCTGGTTGCCCGCTGCCTGTCCTGCGAGACGATCTTCAAGGCGGAAGAAGGGCGGGGCCTGGTCAGCCATACTGCTGCACGGGTGGTGCGGTGCCCCACCGGCTGCGGCCAGCAGGCATTCAAGCCGGCCCTGCTGCGGACCTGGCGCCCGCAGGCCATTGCCCAGGCGTGAGCGGCAGGCGACCTTGTCACAGCAGTCCGGGATTGGCTCGCCATACCGCAAAGTTTAGCGCCGAGGCGAACGAAATCCAGGCCAGGTAAGGAAGCAGCAGCACCCCCGCAATCGGGCGGGTGCGCGCGAACGTCACGATCGTCGCGCACACCAGCACAATCAATACAAGAATGTCGGCGAAGGCAAGCGCGCCCAGCCTCCAGCCGAAGAAGAGCCAGCTCCACAGTGCGTTGACGGCCAGCTGCACCAGATAGAGCACCAGCGCGGGTCGTGCCCCACGCCAGCCACGTTCGCGCCAGGCCAGCCACGCGGCAATCGCCATCATGGCGTAAAGCAGCGTCCACACCGGGCCAAAGACGCTGGCCGGTGGTGCCCACCCGGGGAGGGCAAGGGTGGCGTAGAAGGTGGCCGCCGATGTGGATGCCCACGCGCCCAGGGCGGCCGCCGCGAAGGTGATCGTCACCCATCCCAGAAGACCGGAAATCTGTGAACTCCGCTTCATACCGTACAGCTCCCTGATGCGCATGCTCCCGTATACGCACAGAGGCCGCGAATGGATGCAGGCTGCGGGCCCTCTCAGTCTGAAGAGCCGGCGGCGCTCGTGCCTTGGCTTGCTGGCAGCAGGGAAGGCTGTTGATCAAACCACTCACGTGCCTTGGACAGATGCCATTGGCGCCGGTCACCGTCCAGCTCGATGCCCGCCCCCAGCAGTCCCCAGCGCAGGTAGAGATCGCCGCGTTTGCGCTGTTCCAGAAGATCCAGCCGCGCGCGTACCGACAGGCGATCATTCTCGGCCTGCAGTCCATCGATGACCAGATGGCCGGGGCGCCAGCGCAGCGTCGCCTGTGCCTGCACCTGACCGGAATCGAGGAGGGACAGCGTCCAGCGTGGGTAGTCGGTGCGCTCTGCGAACAGCGCGAGCAACGGACGGGCATCGCTGAGATCCAGATCCGTGGTGGCATCCACCTGGAATGGCGACTGCGCATCGATACGGCCACGTTTGAAGGCCGCGCGGCCTTTCCAGGCGGTTGGGCGCTCCGTACCCGCCACCTGCACGTTGCGTAGCTCGACCGTGGTGCCGGACAGGTCGAAATGGCGCTGGTTGAAGTCACCGCGGCGCAGTATTGCGTTCACGTCGACGTCGCCGCCCATGTCCAGCCCCGCCACCTTGGCACTGGCGTTGCGCCCCAACAGCCGGGCCGTGCCATGGCCAACGCGGCCATCGGTATCGAGGGTGGCATCACCGCTGAGTGAGCCGGTGCCGCGCAGCAGGCGCACCTGTTTTGAACCGAGATAACGGTTGTAGGCCGACAGATCTGGAATGGTGGCTTCGCTGAAGCTCAGGTGCGCGCGCACGCCCTTGCGCAGCTCCTGCAGGCGACCGTCGCCGGTCAGATCCAGCGCCAGATCACGACCATCGAACAGCCGAACGTCCTTGGCATCGGTGGGACGCGCGGTGAAGCGGGGCAGGCGGACGGCAAGCAGGGCCAGATTTGGAGCGCCTGACTTCAGTTCCCCGTGCGCGCTGGCGGCACCGGCAAGCCGGACGCCGGCGACCTCGGCAACTGCTTCGGCAGAGGGAATGTCCACCGTGCTGCCTTCGCTCAGCTCGCCGTTGCGCAGCCGCAGGTCGGCCTTCAGTGTGCCGCCGCCGTCCAGTTGCAGCCATGGCTTGCGGACGAACAGGGCAGGGATCCAGTTGAGTGAGGTGAACGTCCATTCGCCGCGCACCGTGCCGGAACTGCGCTCCAACAACTGAGCGAGGTCCTGGAAGGGGATATCACGGCCTGTGATGTGCAGGTCCGCGTCCACTTCGCTGCCTGAGCCGGGCTTTGGCGGCAGGCGGGCCTGCAGGCGCAGGTCGTTGGCCACGTTGAGCTGCAGGGCCAGCACGCCGCGATCGGGGGCGCCGTCACCCAGATAGAGCGGCACCTGCCACAGCGCGTGGTCCCTGGGCTGCAGTTGGCCGTCGATCAGGTGCAGCGCCAGCTGCAGGCGGCCGGGCACGGGCGCGCTGGAGATCTTCGGCTTTGTGACATCCGTATCCATGCGCAGTCCCTGGCTGCGGGCGTCGACCTCGAGCTGGGCATGCAGCAGCTTCAACTTGGCCAGGCCGGGCGCCTGGTCGCGATAATGGCGCGGATAGCTGAAGCGCGCGGTGAGATCCATGTCGCCCAACAGCTGCACGCCGTCATAGCTGGTGTCTGCCTTGCTGAACGAGACCTCGGAATCGAACAGTTCGGATGGGCCGCCACGCAGCTGCTTCAGGAACCCCACGGTACCCTCGCCCTTGCCGATGATCAGCAGCTTGCCGAAGCGTGCGCTGCGGATGCTGTCGCTGTGGATGGCGTCGAAACGCAAGGTCCAGCCCTGGTCGCTGCGCGGCGGTGAAGGAATGGCTTCTTCAACGCGGCTGATCTCGGCGGAAACTCCGGTGGCCTGCAGCCTTGGCACCCGCACCTCGCGCTGGAACAGGGGCAGCACCGCCAATCGGGCGCTGGCGCGGTCTGCATGCAACACGTAGACGGTGTGGTTCACGTGGCCGCGCATGTGCACGTTCCAGGCGATCACGTGGCCGGGCAACAGCGTAATGGCCGGCCCGGTGGTCATCACGAACTTGTGCGGCTTGCGGTTGGTGACCTGGTCGAACAGTGGCGTGTTGAGGAAGATGTTGCCGGCCAGGAGGTAGGCAACATACAAGCCCAGCAGGATGTAGATGGCAATGCGCCGTCGCCGGGGCAGGTGATGTACGGGCGCAGGAGGAGGGGACATGAACCACTCGAACAACGAGGACCCCCGCACTATTGCGAAGTGGGCGGCGGCAGGGTGTGAAGCCGGCGCGTCGCGCAGATTCGTTGTGACCTGCCACGCTAAATCAATTGCAACTCATCGGGATGCCGCCGGGCTTCATACAATCCTTCGCATCGAGGAAGGCCTGCGCCGGGAGATCCGCGAAGAGCTGGGGCACGCGCTGCAGATCGGTGCCGTTCAACCATGGACCTTCCGCGACGACATCCGCACCAAGCTCTATCCGGACGGTTCCAGCGAGCAGATTCACATGATCTAGCTGATCTTCGACTGCGAAGCACTGAACCGTGACGTTACGATCAACGAAGAGTTTGATGCCCATGCCTGGGTGGAACCGAAGGATCTGGGTGCGTACGACCTCAATGCGGCGACCCGGATCACGCTTCTGGCGAAGGAGCTGCTTTCGAGCTAGTGCAGAAAGGGGCGCCAGGTTGAGATGGAGGGCCTGCGGCAGCGGACTGCCATAGACCATTAACGTGACGCGTCACGCCGGACGGAAATCACGTTCCTGTCAGGGCACGTGACCGGCCGATGCAATTGGAGGCGGGAGAACGATGAAGGTCCTGCTTTGGGCACCTACAGCTTTGTTTGCCTTGCTGTCATTGAGAGCGTTGGCTTTCGTTGCCTATCAAGGACTGAATGGAGCCGCCTTTGAAGAGGAAGAGATCATTGTCGCGGGGGTCGGCTTGGTCTGCGGCTGGATCGCCTGGGTCATGCACAAGACTCTGATCGGACGATGGAGGAAGCCGTAGCTGCCAGGCCGCGAGGGGCACGCTGGGGAGGCTGGCTTCTCTTGGCTTGGCATAGCAAGGCCGGTGATTGAGGCGAGCGGTACGCCAGCGTCCTCGGGGATGCTTTTAACATAATATACATTATGCGAAATGCTGTATCGGGCTGTGGCTGCGTTCGTGTCCTCGGCGTGGCAATGGCTGGGCCTCTGGCTCGGCTCTTGCCTGCGTCCTCAGTCCCCGGCCAAGGATGAGATCGCGGCATGATTGAGTTCGACCCGCACCACCGTATCGACCTGACCGGCCCTTGGGCCGGTTTTTCTTTCATCGGTGATCGTCTGATCACGCCCGAAGGCCGCGAGTTGTTGCCCGAGGATCTGGCGTGGCTGTCGCTCACCGCCTGTCAGGCGCAGGAATGGCGCCGGATGATGGAAGCTGCCCGCTCGGCGCCGTCGATCGACAGTTCCAGAAATGTGCGCAATCGCGTTGCCGGCATTCGCCATCATCCTGCCACTGTCGTCAATCTGCGGGACGTTGTGAGCCAGCGCAAACAGCGTTCGGCGGTGGTGATGGCTGGTCCTGACGCCGAGCCACCTGCAGCAGACCTACCGGCGCCGGGGCCAAGGCGCCGCGAGCGCGTGTGAAGCGTTGCCGTAGGGGCGCTGCCCCTACACCCCGGTTCATTGCTCGCGGCAGCGCAGCCATTCGCCCTTGGCGTTTCGCAACTGTTCCCAGCCGTTGTTTAGGCGGCGCATTGCGGTGCCCCCCATACAGGCAGCGCCCAGCTGCTTTGCCTCGGCACTCCCGTAGGCTGGCATGCGAACAATCTCGCTCGATGGCGTTGGTAACCCTTGGCGACGCGCCTCGCCCTGTATCAGGGATCGCTCAATTTCCGCGCAATAGAGCCGGATGCGCGGATCAAGGTGTTGCTGGCATTTCAGCGGCTCAGCGCCAAGGTTGCTCGCCTTCGGTGTTGGCGGCGTGTACCTGGGCGCTGGCTGTGGACCGGTCGCCGAGCGTAGTTGTTGCGCCTGCGCAGGTGCCCACAGCAGCAGTAGAGCCAGCACTAGGCCTGATCGAATGTCCATTTCGCCCCCAAGGTTCGGGGGCATGGTATCCCATTGCGAAAATCAGAAGCTCGCCGGGTATGGAGGCGTCTCTGGGAACGTGCCCAAGGGGCGCTTCCCAACTGCAATTAGGGTGCTCCCGTTCGCCGCGGCGGTGGTCGGCTGTGTCTCGCTCGCGCTCGTCACAGGCGACCCCGCCGCAGCCTTTATGCGCGCGGTCGTAGCATCGGACTGCTCGCCAAACGGGTCCACGGGCCAAGTCGTGGCGATAATCTCATGCCCCTTAGCGCTCAGTAACACGCCGAATTCGGTTCGCTTGACAGACCAGCCCAGCGCCCACAGCTGCTCAGTGGTGAATCGGTCGAGTACTTGCCCGCCGCCTGACGCGCGAAACTCCACGATATCGCGCTGGCCGTACCACCCGGCGTGCCTCGCCCTGGCATTGGCCGCCATGTCCAGAATGTACTGAACGCCCGCAGGAAGCTTCTCCTTCGTCTTGGGCGTCTCGACAACCTTTGTAACCACCGTGGCCGGCTGAGCACCCGGCGCGTGCGCTATCGCGGGAATTGCGGCCTTCTGCGTCTTGACAACCTCCTTGAGCTTGCTTTCCTCGCCCGTTGAGCCGTCTGAGAAGAAGAACCGCAGGAACATCACCACGCCAATGACAAGTGCGAGGCCCATTACGATTGATGGGCCGCGCAGGGTCTTCCACAAAGTGCGCGTGTTTCCCTTGTAGACCTCATTGGACTCAATGCCCGGCTGTACGCCGTGGTAGAGCTCCCAGATGGCCGGATCGTACTTGCGGACCTCTGTGCCCACCGTTTCGTATTTGCCGGTGCCAGTGGCCGCATAGAACCGCACCGAGTACCGCTGATCGGACCCCAGCGCGTCAAGCTTGGTATACGTGTTCTTCTTCGCCATGCGGCGGATGATCAGGCGGTGCAGGTCTTTGCAGTCCTGCGAAATGATCACCATGTCCAAGCTGATATGGCCGTGCTTGGCAAAGAAGTTTGCAGTGCGCTCGGGCAGGTTGGCGCGGTTGGTCGGCCAGTATTCGTGTGCCTCATCGATCACGATCAGTGCGTGCTTCTCGATATGCGGAAACGAAATGGCGCCATCGTTGTCGGTGTCGCATACGCACCAATCAACCACTTCCTTGTCGCCCATCACGTGCACCAGCTCGCGCACCTCTTCTTCAGACATGCCCAGGTGCGCGGCGATCTTGTCAAGGCTCCCCCCTACCCCATTTAGGCGCACGTAGACATGGCGCTTAGCGCGCAATGCAGGAAGGATGTGATGCAGAACCGCCTCGTAGCTCTTTCCGCTGCGCGGCAAGCCTTCATGGCCGAAAATCATTTCGTTACGTCCACTGGAAGAGAGTGAGGAACACCCGCACAAGGCGGAATACAAGTGCAGCCGTCAACACAGCGATAGCCTCACCGACGCGCAACTGGGCGACGATGAAGGCGGTCCACGGTCCCGCAGCGTTGAGCATTGCGCAGAAGCTGATCTGTGACAGGAAATCAGGCGCTGGAATCAGGTACACGATGGCCTTGACGAACGACAACACAAGCTCGATGAAGTCGGTCTGCAGATCCGTCATGAAGTCGGAGAAGTCCGCCCACAACGACGTGATCTGTTCCTTTGCCCACGTGGTAAGGGCGGTGACCGGCCCTACCCCATCGGCATATGCCCAAGAGGCAGACAGCACCAGCACGAGTAGCGCAGCGCCAAGCACGATCAGATGATTGCGTTTCATAGCAGTGCCCACCTCAGCGCGACGATGCCCATGCCCGCAAGAAACACAAACCCGGCGTACTGGAAAAGTTGTAACAGGGGGCCGGAGCACAGCGCGCCAAGGTCGAACTTTCCGGCGTACTGCCCACCGTCCCACGTCGCGGTTGGGCAGCTGCCACCGCCGGTACAGCTACCGAAGAAGCCTTTCACCTTCGATAGGATGGGAGCGCCCTCAATGGCCGCCTTGAACTCCGCGACTACCTTCTGAACCGTCTTGCCTGACTTCTTGTAGAGGCGCCCTGTTGTCGGCCCCGGCGCACCGCCGTCACCACCTTCGCCTGTTCCAGGACCCGGTCCGGGGCCAGCGCAGCCATCAGGATCGGTGCAATCCCCGTCCCCATCCCCGTCCCCATCGCCGCCCCCATCTCCACCACCGTCCCCGCCGCCGCCACCGCCACCATCTCCACCGCCGTCCCCGCCGCCGTCACCGCCGCCGTCACCACCCCCATCTCCACCACCATCTCCACCACCGTCTCCACCACCGTCTCCACCACCCTCGCCCGGATCGGGCGTGGTTGGGGCCGGGTGGTCGTCTGTCGTACACGTGGCCCCGGTAGGCGTAAAGAGGCGTCCTGTTGGCGACTGTGCGTAGAGCGAGCCGCTGTACGCACAACCATTGCTGCATACGCTGTCAAGGCCCGTGCTACCGCCACCCTTCCAGCCAGTCTCCTCCGGGCGCTTCGCGCAGGTCAGGTCCTTGGGGTAGTAGCGTGAAATCACGACGCGGTTGATGCCGCTGTTGCAAGAGTTGATGGCAATGAGGAACTGGGCGTAGCCCTGGCCTCCCGCAGTCGGACAGAACTGATATGTCTGACTGGGCCTATCGAGCTTTGATTTTGCGACTGCTGCGGCTGAGGCGGCAGCAGCAAATGCCACCCCTTGGTCAGTACAACCCTGATCAACGTCGGGTAGATAGCTTGGACTGCACGCCTGTCCCCAGGCAGCATGAGAAAGCGCAATGGAGAAAATGAGAATCAGCCATCTCATTGCGCGGCCTCATTGAACGCTAATGCGACAGCATGCCCCGTCAGGCCTCCGATAAACGCGAATACCATGCACACCAGCATCGTCAATCCTCCTTTTCCGGTTGGCCGCAGAAGATGCATTCGCCACCGTCATAGTCATGGCCGGTGTCAGCGCACACGACCTCTTCAACCTCTCCCGCCTCATCGTCAGCGTGTTCGTCCGCGTCCTGGTCCTCGCGGTCCTCAAAGAAGCCTGCGATCTTGTCGACACACCATCGTCCGAACCAAGGGAGCGCCATCAACGTGCCGGCACCAACAATTGCTGCCACCACCTGTGCGATGGATAGCCCGAGGAACACCCCACTGAAGTCCATCACCCGCCCCTAGTAGTCAACGACGGCACGGCACTCCGTGCACCACAGATTGCCGTCGTCCAACACGATCACTTCATCGCCACCACACTCTGGGCACCAATCGTCCTGGCACTCATCGGCGCTCACGTCATCGGGCTGTGTCTGCATAGGAATCGGGGCCGGTTTCCCAGCCCCTCCCCGTCACAATTCTCCCGCGATCAGCGGAAGAAGGTGGCGACCTTGTTGGTCGCCCAGCGGGCGAAGCCCGGGGATGCCTTGATGGCACCTGCGCTGATGATTGCGCTGACTGCGCTGGCGGCTGCGAGGCCGGTCAGAATGTCACCGAAGTCCATTGCACTGCTCCTTTGTTGTGCGCGTTGTGCGCGTTAGATGGGGTGGTCAATCCCGCTCTGTACTGACCGACTTCACGACGGCGCCCACGATGTAGCCCAGCACGTTCAGTGCGAGCACCAGCGTGAACACCCCCGAGAACCAACCAGTGGCCACTTCCGGTTCGGGCCACTGGAATAGATCGATGAGGATTGAGGCCTGTGCGTGTTCTGCCGCCGACACAAGCACATACCCACCACACTGCGATGCAGGCTCCCCGGTGGGTACAAGCGTCCCCTCAGCTGTCAGAGACACGCACACGGCCATGGCTTAAGCCTGAGCAGCCGGGCGCACGGGCGCCTTCGACAGCGGACGCAGCACGGTGAACTTGCTCAGCGAGGCAACGCCCTTGTTGACCTGCAACATGGACTCGATATCGAGCTCGTATTCACCTTCGGGGTAGCCGGGCTGGCCCTTGTCCAGGCGCACATCGAACGGATAGGCAAAGCCGCCGGTTTCCAGCTTGGCCTTCTGCTTGCGGGTGGTGTACTCGACGTTGTCACCGGCATCGTTCTTGAAGCTGCCGCCGCGCTCATCGATTTCGTTCTTCAGGACAGTGACCTTGACGCTCATGTGTAGTTACCCCTTTCAGGTTGGTTGTATGACCACGCTTGTGGCCCAGTTCGCTGCTACGTCTCCTGTTGCCCACTTCGGCAGCTTTGGCGAAGTGCAGGATTTGAAGACCGCCACTGCCACTTCTTCATCTGGGCAGGTGCGGAACACGAAATTGACGAAGCCGCCGTATTGGCGCTTGAAGTGGCGACATGCGCTCTTGAACGTCGCAACCGCCGCCGCTTTAGTGACGTCAATGCGGGAAGAAATGCAGCGCAGGAAGCGCAGCACGGGATACGCCCCCAGCAGGTACGCGGCAGGGTCGCGGAGTAGATCGAGCGGCAATTCCTTGCGATTGGACGCGCGGAACTGTGCTTCATAGCGCACCCACGGTGAGGCCTTGTCGCCCAGCTCCCGACCCTTCTCATAGACGCGAAGCTGCTTCTCCGACTTCTTGCCGCCGACGTACAGGGTCTTGCCGTCCCCGCTGTCGTAGTCATCAACCAGCTGCGCCTTCGGGCGCTGACCACGATTGTCGAACTCGCCTTCGTCGTACCACTTCTGTGCCAGGCGCAAGGGGTACTTGCCCATTAGATCGTCGGCACATACGTCTAGACGGGTGATCCTTCCGCCGCAGCTTTCGAGCTTCGCTCGAAGCTCCAGCCACCGCTGCGCATGGCCGCAGCGCGCTGCGGCTATCGATTTGCACCCTTCGCCAGTTAGCTCGATGCGAGCCGTATACGTGCCATCAGCGCGACGGCAGTTGTCGCCACCCAGCTCGATCATGCCAACGAACTTCTTTTCGGCATTGATGATCTTGACGCGCCACAGGTAGAAGCGCCCTCCCCCGGCCACTTCATCCAGCTCAAAGCCCAACCCAGCGAAGAACCAGCAAAACATCTGCAACGCGACGACACGGGCGTTATCGGCGCTGTAGTCGATCCAGTTGCGGACCTCTTCAAACGAGTCGCCGTCGCGGAAGGCGAGTTCGTTGAGGACCGCGAACATGTCGACCGAGGCGGAAAACCAGTCGATGCCGACCGTCAGGGTTCCATCGGCGTTCCTGAATTCACTGACTCCCCTGTTAGACGAGGGGAGTCCCGACCCGGCCAGCACCGCGCGATCACCGGCCATTGGAACGGTCCTTGCCGAGCTTCCACAGCCGACGAAGCGCCAGCCATGCCTGCTCGATCACGATGGAGAGCAACGCCGCTCCCAGCCAAGCGGTGATGAGCGCGGCGCACGCCGCAAGACCCATATCGAACTCCGCCAGTTCGGCGAATGAGGGATACCTGCTCATGCGGCGCGCTCCTGCTCTTCGGCAAAGGCGGCTGCGGCCAGCAGATCGCCACGCTTGGTGGCGGCGATTTCGGCCTGATACAGCGTTTCGTGATTCGGGGTCCAGCCGGTTGCGGCCAGTTCGGCGCGTGCCTGGGCTACGAAGGCCGCTCCGTGTGCGCTGCGACGGGCGGACTCTCCACGCCGGTCGAGGCACCACGAAACGAGTTTTGCGCTGCCAATGGATACGGCAACGATGGCCGCCAGCAGCACGAAGGCAATGAACGGATCGATCATCCCTGCTCCCCTGCCCCAAGCCCCAAGAGAACCCGCCAGCGGCCTTGGGGTGCCGGTGGCGGGTGCAATCCAAGGTCCTTGAATCGCGGACGTGATTCAATACCCTTGAATTCCAAAAATCAAGGGCCTTGGATCATATGGACGTCAACTCGCTGCTGGACCAAGCGAAAGAGGCGTGCGGAGTGAGCTACGACAAGGACTTAGCGCCGCGTCTCGGCGTTCGGCCGTCCGCGATCAGCAACTATCGGAAGGGCGTTTCTCATCCGGACGCCGTGGTTTGCGCAACTTTGGCGGGCTTGACCGGTGTTCCATTGGCTCGCGTGCTCGGCGTTATTGGCGAAGCGCGCGCGATCAGTCGCGAAGAGAAAGCCGTTTGGCGGAAGCTTGCAGCCACCGCAATGGCGTTGTGCCTTGCGGTAGGTTTTGCCCTGCCCCACAAGGCTCAGGCGGCCGTCACGGGCTTTGAAAAGTCCACGGTCTATACATTATGCGAAATTATGGATCGACCGAGTACGCGCCTTCGTCTCCCCCCCTCAGCTGCTCCAATTCATGTCCTATTGTCGGCGCCCGCGGTCACAGATCCAGCGCTCGTTTGTGCGCAAGCGCCGCCTTCGCGCGCCAGCCCATTAGCGCTCCGCCCGCCGCAAAAGCGATCGCGTAGTGCACGCCGACGTTGGGTGCAGTGCCAACCAGTGCAATCACGCCACTGACCAGCCCGAGCACGGGATACACCATCCCCACCAGCAGCACCCGCAGTGAACGGGACCGTTCAATGCCCGCCACACCGGCGTGACGCCAGCGCACGAAGCCGTCGTGGAGCAAGGCTTGGCTGAGCGCGGCGATCCCGCCTAGCAGCACGCCGGCCAGAACGTGATAGAGCTCGTTGGAAATCCGGGCATGCAGCGCTGACATGACCGGAAAGAGCGCGATGAAGAGCACGAGCATGGTCATGTCGGCTGCGTGCGCGCGTCGGGAAATGGTGGGTGTCATCGGGTTTTCTCCTTCTGTCGTGCGATGAAGTATTCGGTGGCGTCGGGGTTTTCCCATAGGGGGCGCACGTGTGCTCGGTCAGCCTGCTGCTGTGCGGCCAAGGCATGGTCAGGCGACCAACCGTGACGCGCTCGCCAGCCCTTGGACGGACGATAAAAGTTGGCGTGCTGCAGCTCAATAAACCCTTTGCGTCTGAGGAAGGTGGGCAGCCTGGGATTCTGCACGCGCTCCACGAACAGGGCTGGCCACGGAATCAAGGTATCGCACAGTTCTACGAATTCGGTCAGCCAACCCCGGCCTTTGAGGCGCGGGTTGAGCTGGATATTGCTCAGGGTCAGCACTGGGACGTCATCACCCAGTCCGGCCAGCACCTGTCGCGCGTGCTTGATCCAGATCCGGGTGCCTGCGCGCTTGAGCTCAACAGAGTCGGGGATCTCGTCAGCCTCAACCAGTGAAATCCATTTGAAGAGCTGCAGTTCGATGCTAGGGATTTGGTTCAACTGGGCGTTGCTCATCATGGAACAGTTACCTTTGCGGGTGGTGCAGCGATCAGGATCTGTGGCGACAGATAGTATGAAAGATGTTTCTACAATTCCCGCGTTTGCCGCGCACGCGGCGCGCTACGGCATCGAGTTGACCTTGCCCGTACCCGAAGCCACCGTTCTTCAGTTCGTAGTGGATCACGTACAGCGCCGCTCGACCGACGGCGAACTGGCATGGGAGCTGCCACCAGCCGTCGACCAGGCCTTGGTAGCGGCTGGCCTCAAGGCCAAGCTCGGCCCGTGGACCTTGGCCACCGTGCGCCGTCGTGTTGCCGTCCTGTCCACGGCGCATCGGCTCAAGCAGGTGGCCAATCCCTGCGAGCAGCCGGCGATTCGGACCGCCATCACCTTGGCCGAGCTGGAGACCATGTTGGCCACCTGCGACGACAGCCTGGAAGGCATTCGTGACCATGCCCTGCTCTGCTTCGGGTTTGCCAGCGGTGGACGCCGGCGCAGCGAGATCGCCGCAGCCGACCTGCGCGACCTGCGTCGGATCGGCGAGGCGGGCTACATCTACCGCTTAGAGCACAGCAAGACCCAGCAGGCCGGCGTCACCGCTACCTCGACGCCGGACAAGCCGGTGCTTGACCGGGCGGCGTTGGCGCTCCAGGTCTGGCTGGAGGCGTCTGGAATCACTGAGGGGGCGATCTTCCGGCGGCTGTGGAAACAGCGCGTGGGCCCTGCTCTCTCCCCGGCTGCGGTTGGCGAAATCGTGCAACGGCGGGCGCGACTGGCGGGGCTGGAGGGAGATTTTGGCGGTCATAGCCTGGGATTCGTGACCGAAGCCTGTCGCCAAGGGGTAGCGCTTCCAGCGATCATGCGGCTGACCGAGCACCGATCGGTGTCGAGTGTTGTCGGTTACTTCCAATTCGGTAGCGCCACGGCCAACCCAGCCGCCCATCCTCTAGAGGATTGACTGCCGATTTTGCGGCAAGCCGAGATGATGCCAGTGTAAAACCGGACGCTACCCCAGCAGGAGGTGTTCCGAGTCTGATCAGCCGCGGGAACGAGGCGGATCTCCCTCTAACCATCCGTCACGCCAGCGCGGTGGCGCCAGCGGCACCTCATCCCCATACATTCATACGGCGTGAATGAGTCATGAAAACCTGATAAATTGCAACCAGCGCAATAGCCAAGGTAGGCCATGGTTTACGAAATTGACTTTCTTCCTGTCGGTGAAGGCTCTGGGGATGCGATCGTTGTTCGTTACGGGCATGCATCTACCGGCTACTGGTTGCACGTTGTCGACGGTGGCCGGACAGAAACAGGCGACACCATTATCCGCCACATCGACACGTTCTATCCCGGATATCACATCAGTCATATGGTGGTAACGCATGCAGACAACGATCATGCATGCGGCTTGGTTCGCGTAATGGAAAAGAAGGTCGTCGAGCATCTCTGGATGAACCGCCCCTGGCTTTACGCGGCAGAGATACTTCACCACTTCCACGGCAACTATACTCTGCAAGGCTTGATCGATGAGATCAAATCTAGGCACTCCTACTTGGTGGAGTTGGAGCAGCTTGCGATGGAGCAAGGAACGCAGATTCACGATGTTTTTCAAGGTGACAAGATCGGTCAATTCACCGTACTGGCGCCGTGCAAGCAGCGCTACATCGACTCTATCCCTGACTTCGGCAAGACACCAGACAGATACTCTGCCGAAGCAACTGCAGATGGTAAATTCGGCCTACTAAGAGCACTATTGGAAGGCGGAAAGAAGCTTTTGGAGAATTGGGATGTTGAAACGCTCGCTAAGAGCACACGAACTTCAGCTTCCAACGAGAGCTCCGTCGTTCAGTACGCAAGCCTCGAAGGGAAGGGTGTGCTTCTGACCGCGGATGTGGGACCTATCGGTCTAGAGGAAGCGGCAGCGTATGCAGCTCAACTTGGGTTGGATAGACCTAGGTTTGTTCAGGTGCCGCACCATGGCAGCCGACATAACGTTACTCCTGCCGTTTTGGATTCATGGCTTGGCTCCAAGAAACCGCCCGGAACCGTTATTGGTACTGCATACTGTTCTGTGGGATCCAATAAGGCTGACTACCCGCGCGCACAGGTAACCAATGCGTTTATACGCCGGGGGTTCAAGGTGTATGCTACGCGCACAAAGTGGCTCTCGCATTCACACGGTGGAGGCCACCCGAATACCGTCCCTGCGGTTGCAGAAGTCTTCTCTTCCGAAGTCGAGCCTGTTTCATGAACGGCCTCAGCGCCTTCGACACCTACGCACTGAGAGCCCGACTGTTCCCTGCGATCATTGCTGCCGCGCCGGCGTTTGCCGCGTTGGCTCTGCTTATTTCGTGGAAGAGCTTTGGGCTCTCACAGGTAGTGTCTTCAATTGGTCTTTTAGTCCTTACCTATGCAATTGCTGATGCCGCCAGGGCGCGTGGCCGAGCCATAGAAGGAGCACTCCACAACGAGCGCGGGGGGTTGCCCTCTGTCACCCTGTTTAGACGCAGTGACCTCACCATCAGTAGTGGATCCAAGGACCGTTATCGTGTCTTTCTCGGACATGTGCTTGGCATTGATGTTCCAACTCCGGCGCAAGAGCAGGAATATCCTGAGATAGCCGATGATTTCTACGCTCAATGCGGCGTGTGGCTGCGCCAGCATACTCGTGATAGTCGACGGTTCCGGCTGCTATTTGGCGAGAATGTTACCTATGGATTTCGGCGCAACCTGCTGGGCGTCAAAAGAATCGCGCTTTTTTTAAATGCCCTCGTTGTGCTCTGCTGCATCGCTCTGCTTTGGCGCATTGGATGGACGCTTGATACGGGTCAGGGAAGTCGCATCATAATGGTGTTGCTCGTAGCAATCGCGCACGCGGCATACATGCTATTGGCCGTTAATCGAGATGTGGTATGGGATGCGTCCCGTGCGTACGGACGCGAACTCATCCTGAGCTGTGAAGCCTTTCTGCCGCGCCCAGAAAAAGCCATTAAGGCATCCGTGCCTGCACGAGTACGCCGTCGCGGCGGCCGAGCGGATGGCTAAGGCACACGTAATCTGTGTTTCCCGGAAAATGGTCCGACCCTAACGCAATCGGAAATGAGCTCTTGCATACGTCGGCGCCCAGGTGCCCCGGCTATCCTCGTCCATCCCGCGAATCCGCACTGCGCGGCGCCGATTGTCGCACTATCAGGCACATGGCAAGCGCTGGCTCCAGCGTTGCAAGCGTAGGTCGACGCCTTCCGGCAGCGGCAAATCGGTTTAATGCTTAACCCCGATAGATCTTCCTAATCCCCCGCCCCACTGATTTCCGCCACCGGTCGGAAGCGAACACCTCCGTTTCTCTAACCGCGGCCCTCTGGCCTTTATGAGTGAAAGCCATCGACGCTTTTGACTATCAAGCTCTATTCGGCCACACACTCCCAAGCCTAAGCGAGACGTTTGCGCTCAGGTTTGCGGAATCGACATGGTCTTTCCACACGTAAGCAGGTGAATCGGAGCGCTCGGCATGCCGAGCCAGCCCACTCGCGCTCCGCCGATGTGATCAACCAAATGGACAGCGGTAGCAAGCACGTCACCATCTAATCCGGCAACTGTACTCCCCGGGTCCGATGGCAGCATCGGGGAGACCCAGCTACCATGCTTCCAGCCTTCGCTCTGATGCACGATGACCGATTCGATCGTAGGGTGTTGCACTTTTGTCTTGCCATGCGTGTTCCCTGGCCCGAACGAGTACAGCAACCTTGCGTAGTCGTGTGCAGGCCTTGCCGGCGGGACACTCTTTGGCGACATCTTCGCGCCATGATGCGGCGCCACTATCACCGAGATGTTCTCAGGAAGATCGCCTGGAATCAGGTTGTATGGCGCATCTCCCATTAGTAACCAAGTTCTGTCGAGTTCCTTATTAGTTACGATAAGGACTAGCCCGGATTCGTTCTTGTTGTTCAGAGCGCCTTTGCACTGTCTGATCTCGAGCTGAGGCGCCCCCCACGTTACGGTCCCGTAAGGAGGAAAAATCAGGAGCTTCCCTCCGGCGGCAAGAATCGATGCAGCGAATGTGGCGTGGCTTTGGCTGATGGTCTGACATGGAACTATCCACGTCAACTTCAGCAGGTCCGTATCCAGCGTTGCCGCAGTCCAATGGTCTGCATCCCAATGCGAGAGGATCACCAAAGGCTTATCACACGTACAGAACTGAATGCCTGGCGGACACGTTTTCTTGTTCCCGTACACGCCACAACCCACATCAAAGTAAAGACGCGGAAGACCGCACTTGCAAGTCAGCGCGTTCGCCGACCCCTGTCCTATGTCAAGCATCAGCAACTGCTCAATCGGACATCCTCTGGGGAGTTCAGCGGAAATTTGAGCTTCTGTGGCCTTCGGCCACAAGCTCATGTCGAATACCCTGTCCAGAGCGGTAGCCGGGACCCCTTTTTGGGTCAGGCTTTCTATCCATGCTTGGACCGGATTGGCAAAGGCGCCTGCGAATACGAAGGCCTCTATCTCACCTCGCGGAGCAAGCTCGATCTGAACCCACTGCGCGCCATCCCTCAGCAGGCTTACATACTCGTGCGAGGTGGGGACGGTTATCTCGATCCGATAGAGAGGCACTTCGTCTAAGCCGGAAACTATGGGGTTATCGGCGATCTCACCTCCACCTTCGAACAACTGCGTCCAATAGCGCTTTACTTCCTGTTCTGCCCTATTGAGGTCCAGCGGGCCACCCTCCCTGAACCCTCGCCAGCTTGCGTCCATCGCATCAAACGCGATCGTCACTTCTTCAGCCTCATCGAAGTAGATGGGCTCGAACTGATCGACCCTCGCATATGCCGTCTGCGGGTATTCGGACTCCGTGGATTCGGTGCTAAAGAACCTATTCATGCATCAACCTCCTTGTGATTGCCTTCTTATCGTCAAGCCACATCGAACTCAACCCAGAGATTAGGCTCGTGACGAACAGACAGGATTGATCCGGGTGGAACTTCGAAATTTGGGCTACCGTTTGGGGAACTGATCCAGCGATCAGGGTTGCACCCCGTCACCACGGCCACTTTTGAGTCCTAGGTGGCTTTACCTACCCTCGATAAACATCCCTTATCGCTACTCCCCGTGCTGAAGTGCACAGCCACTCTCAGCTTGGCGCTTGCCGAGATCCAACCCTATTGGGCTGCCGGAACAGGAATCACACCCTTTCGCAGAATCTCCAATCTCCCAACATCGCCAACAGGCACAAGCACTGTAGCCTTCCGCGCCGGTTCCCACAGTGCATAGCTGTCACCAAGACGACCAATCAGGCTAAGGTCGCCCTGCACCTTTCCATCAACAGTCACAGTCGTCACGTGCTTGCCGCCGCCAGAGGAAATCTTCTCGGCACGCTGGGAGCCAAGCATGCTTGACGCTATCGAGACGTAGACCAGCATCACCAAGGCGTAGATCAGCCAAGGGGAATCTTTCACTGCGGTGGGCACCACCGGCGAAAGATGCACGATCAACGCACAGATGACCGTCAGAAGTACCCCTATCAGAAGAGGCCACGTGTTCGACCACCAAAGCAGCATCCCTAGGGCAGTGAGGAAAAGCACTGGAAACAGCCATGCGAACAGCTTGCTTTTGGAGCTGCCGCTCGTGACCTTTATCTCCACCCAGCCGCCAAACAGCGAGGCCAGCAGCATGAGAAATAACACCATGCCGATCCCCGCAAGCCCTGCCAGCGCAAGCTCACTCACCGCAACAAACTGAAAGGGATCCAGGCCGAAGTGCCCCCAATACGCCTTCAGATAGAAGGCCCCTTGAATCAACCCGAACGTGACGAGCGCCGAACCCCATCCAGCAACATCAGCCATGGTTAGCGTCTTTTGCGTACGTTCCATGTATCCCCTTCCATCGATGCAGCCCCGCCACATAGTGGCATGCTGCGCTCCGCTCTGCAGAATCCATCCTATTAACGTGACGCGTCACGCCCGATCACCCCGCCCATTGGCGCCCCACCCCTCCCCCACTATAGTTCCACCCCTTACAAGGACGAGGCACCCCACATGCCCTATATCGGAATCGGACTCCACGTACTGGCCGCCATCTACTTCGCGGTGCACGCCATCCGCTCGGGCCAGAGCCTCTACTGGCTCATCCTGCTCTTCTCGTTCCCGCTGCTCGGCAGTGTCGTCTACTTCCTGGCGATCTATTTTCCGGAAGTCCGTCACTCGCGCGGCGCCCGGCAGGTCGTCCGTTCCGCCAAGCAGCTCATGGACCCGGGTCAGGACCTTCGCAGCGCCCGTGCCGAACTGGCGCGCACGCCCACCGTGCAGAATAGGGTTCGCCTGGGCATGACGCTGCTGGATGCCGGCCAGGCCGAGGAAGCCAGAACCCTGCTTGAACAGGCAGCCAGCTCGCTGCTGGGCGACGATCCTTACATCCTGACCGGCCTTGCCCGTGCCCGGCTCGAGTCCGGGCACGCGGCGCTTGCGGTGGAGACGCTGGACGGCCTGTTCGCCCGCCACCCGGATGTGCGCCGCAAGCCGGAACAGACCCTGCTTTACGCGCAGGCACTGGCGGCTGCCCAAGCGCCCGGCACCCGTGCCGCGTTCGAGCGGGCCGTGGAATGCGGACACGATGCCGCCGCTCGCTGCCTCTACGCCGAATGGCTGATGGCGCAGCCGCAACCCGACGATCGCGAGCAGGCCCGCAGCCTGTTCGCCAGCATCGTCGACGATGCGCAGCACTGGTCGCGCCATGCACGGAGCCACAATGCCGCATGGCTGGAGCGAACCAAGGCGGCGCTGAAGGGTTACTGACGCCAGGCAGCCTTTGGCAATTCTGTCGTATCCGCCTCGTTCACGACCTCGCCGGGCGGATGCCGACACTCTGCCGGCTTGCACCACTGACACCGACGACAGCCTTGCAGCACAAGGCTCCCGCCTCATTGCGCCGCATGCAACGATTCTGAAAATGTTGAATGTGGTGACGGCATCAGCCTTACTGCATTGGCATCGCGCACAGCCGGGCGTATTCCTTTCCTCGCCACCGAAAACAGGTGGCCGGGATTCGAAACCCCGGTAGTTCGCTGAAGTAAACGCTTGCCAGCCGGCATCACCCTGTGTGGTGCCGGCTGGCAATCCGTCGGCCGGCCATGGCGGGCGGTGCGTGGAGGCCTTGTGCCTGCCGGTTCAGCGAACACCGGGTTTCGAACCACGCATCGTCCGCCACCTTTATCGGTGGCGGCTTCTGCATGCACGCAAGGAGCCCCGCCATGACCCAGCCCCACTCCCCTGCCCCGCACCCGATCCACGACGCGCCCGCCAACGGCCCCGCGTTGGACCCGAACACCCTCATCGCCCTGCTGCACAGCATCGGCGCCGGCGCCGCCTCCGATGGCCAGCCGTGGCCTGAACGCCATCAGATGCCGGGCCGGCGCATCGCCTTGGCGGACACCGACTGCTCGCTGGCCGGGCTTCGCGTGGTCCTGGAGATTCTGCTGGCCGCGCAGCGCGCCCGCGAGAACGGCGAACTGGAGCAATACGTCGGCCCGCGCGTGATGGAGGGCCTGATCATGGCCGGAATCGGCCTTACCGCACACGCCAGTACCCGACTGTATCCGGAGGGTTGAGTGGCGTGGTGCCGCTGGGCGGCCAACGCGCTCTGTCTTGTGGTGGTGGTTGCGGCACAGGCGCTGTGGCCAGCGCCGCCGGTGCCCTCGCCTGTCGCGTTCCAAAACATCAACGACGATCGATTCTCACAGCTGCGCCGCCAGGCGATGCAGTTCGTGGACTCTCGGCCACGACAGGGCTTCCAGTTCGTCGAGCGGCATCGAGATGCCGCGTTCCAGGTTCATTGCCGAGGCATACCCGTGCTGTGGCTGGAGAGGCGCCCGCAACATCTGCTGTTGTGGGCCTCACTGGACGCGAAGCAGCGGGCGCCCGCCGTTGTGCGGTTGCAGGCGCTCCTCCAATGGCAGTTGGAGCCGTTGGATTACCTGGAGCAGGTACTGGCTAACGTGCCGGAGCCTGTTCTGTTCGATCGGGTGCTGCAGATTCTTGCTGGTGATGTGCCTGATGGGGCGCGATGTGGCGTGCCGTAGTCGAGGATGGCTCGACTCTACAGGGCTGCGGGCAGCGAGGGTTCGGGCTCCGGCCCTACCGCTAGTCACCTGCGCGACGGGCGTTGGCACCGTGATCGTGCGACTCAACCCCAGCATCGATCCAGCCCAAATGCCGCGCACGCGCAAGATCTTCTGGCGTATCGATATCCAGGCCCAATTCCGGTGCCTGCAGGACATGCACCGTATCGACAGGAAGTTGCCGCAGAGGCGCTCCGAAGCCGCGGTCACCGGTTGCACCCGCAGAGTTGAACCATGCGCGCGGCACTACTGCAGGAATGCCAAGCGCGTCTCCATGACGGGTGCCAGCGCACCCTGATGCCGAGGCGCGGGCACCGGAAAGCAGCGCCTGCAGATGGGAGCGCTCGATTGCGGGCTGGTCGCATGCCACGACCATCACCGCGGTCACCGTGGGCAGCAGGTGCGCGCCGGCAACCTGCAGGCTGCTCGCCAGGCCGCGTTCCCAGTGGTGGTTGGTTACCGGAGTGGCGTCCAGCCCGGCAATGCTGGATGTCACGGCCTGTGCGTTCGCGCCCACCACGACCAGGACCTGCGCTGGCGCGAGCTCCCGCGCCAACCGCACCACGCGATGTACCAGGGTCTCGCCCTGCCGGGTCAGAAGCTGCTTGGGCTGGCCAAGTCGGGTGCTCCCGCCGGCAGCAAGCACGACGACCGCATGCGCGTCAGTCACCTGCAGTGCGCGCTTCGCCATTGCTGCAGCTGCGCGGCGATGCTGAGCGAAATCGCCTCTGGCCCTCGGCCGCCGATGTCCAGGCCGACCGGTGATCGAAGTCTCGGGGAAAGGCGGTGGCGCTGATCCGGTGTCAGCAGCTTGAACAGGTCCTCGCGCCTTCGCCGCGGACCCAGCAGTCCAATGAACGCAACTTTGGTATCAGCCAGGGCCACCAGCGCCTCCCGGTCCAGTTCGAAATCGTGATGCATCACCAGTGCCGCGTCGCACGGGTCGCCATGAAGGGCTTCGGCAGGGTTGGTCTGAAGATGCGCATCCGCGCACTGCCCGGCTGAGGCCCAGCGCGCTCGCCGTTCGGCCACGCTGACCCGCCACCCCAGGCCGCGCAGCAGCGGAACCAGGAAGGGCGTTTCGGGACCGCCCCCCAACACCAGGGCCCGCGGAAGCCGGGGCAACGGCAGACGCCAAGCACCCTCGCCAAAGGGCTGCGTACCCTCCATCGGATGCAGCTGCCACGCCTGCTCGTGATTGCCGGCACGGAAAATGACCTGCCCCGACGTGCGAAGGTCGCGCTGGAGTGACACACCCTCGCGCAACCAAGCCTCGATGACGTCGTCGATGCCGGCCATGGCACGCAATGGCAGGAGCGCAATCCGCAGCCGGCCGCGGCAGCCGAGCGCGGACCCGCTCAACAGGTCGTCGTCACTGCGGGTGTCGATCTCGATCCAGTCGACCCGCCCTGCCGCGCTCACCTGCTCCGCGCGTCGCGCGAGCTCGGGCTCCAGGCACCCGCCGCTGAGCCAGCCAACCTGGCCGCCGTTGCAGAACAGCACCATGTCGCCGGCACCGGCGTAAGTGGAGCCATCGGTTTCCAGCACCAGCGCGAGCACGGCGTGCTCCCCCGCGCGCATGCGCGTCAAGGCCGTATCGAGCACGCCGCGCGGGCTGCCTTCGGTGAGGAAGCTCGGCGGTGCGGACAGGTCCTCGGCAAGATCGCCGGGCTCCCCTCCGCCTGCGGCGGCGGCCTCCAGAGTGGTCGAGGCTACGGGTCGGTCCATGCGCAACGTCAACCCACGTCGGGCAAGCCGGGCAGCAGCTTGTCCAAGGTAATGGGATAGTTGCGCACGCGCACGCCGGTTGCGTTGTAGATCGCATTGGCGATCGCGGCGCCAACCCCGCAGATGCCCAGTTCACCCACACCCTTGGCCTTCATCGGCGAGATCACCGGATCCAGCGTGTCGAGGAAGACCACCTCCTGGTACGGGATGTCGGCGTGCACGGGAACCTCGTAGCCGGCCAGGTCGTGGTTGATGAACAAGCCAAGCCGTTTGTCGACCACCAGCTCCTCCATGAGGGTCGCGCCCGCACCCATCACCATCCCGCCGATGACCTGGCTGCGTGCAGACAGCGGATTGAGGATCCGGCCGCCATCGCATACGGCAAGCATGCGGCGGATGCGCGTCTCTCCCGTGTAGGCATGCACGGCAACCTCGCAGAAATGCCCTGCATAGGTGCCGACGTCGTAGCCTTGCTTGAAGTCGCCGAAGGCAATGCCGTCCTCTGCCGACAGTGTCCCCGCCTCCGTCAGCTTGATGGTCCGCCCACCCGCCTGGATGCGGCCATTGGCGAAGTCTGCGGTGTCGCCGTCGAAGCCCAGTTTCTCGCCCACCTTGCGGCGCAGGCTGACGCACGCCGCGTACACACCCGCGGTGGAGCTTGCCGCGCCCCACTGGCCGCCGGAACCGGCGGAGGCAGGATGACGGGAGTCGCCGAGGGTCACCTGGACCCGGTCCAGCGGCACGCCCATGGTCTCGGCTGCCGTCTGCGCGATGATCGTGTAGGAGCCGGTGCCGATGTCGGTCATGTCGGTCTCGACAATCACCCCGCCCTGGCCGTCAAGCCGGACCCGCGCCGCCGACTTCATTGTCGGTGCGCCGCGATAGCCCGCAGACACGCCCATGCCGACCAGCCAGTGCCCTTCCCTGACCTGCGCCGGCCTGGGGTTGCGCTTGTTCCAGTTGAAGCGCTCCGCGCCTTCGCGCAGGCAGCGCACCAGGTTGCGGTCGGAGAACTTCTTGGACGGATCGCCGGGTACCACCTCGGGCTCGTTGAGGATGCGGAATGCGATCGGATCGAGACCCAGCTTCTCGGCCATCTCGTCCATCGCCACTTCCAGCGCCATGTGGCCCGGCGCTTCGCCCGGTGCGCGCATCGCATTACCTTCGGGCATGTCGAGCGTGGCGATGTAGTTGGCCACCAGGCGGTTGGCGCCCGCATAGAGCTTGGGCGTCTGCAGGGTGCCGTTTTCGCCGTCCTCGCCGTTGATGTTGCCCGACCAGTTCTCATGGGCGATGGCGGAGATCCGGCCATCCTTTCCGCAGCCGATCCGCACGCGCTGGAGAGTGGCGTGCCGGTGCGTGGTGTTGTTGGGCATCAACGGGCGTTGCAGCGCGATCTTCACCGGTCGCCCGACCTGCTTGGCCGCCAACGCGGCCAGCACCGCGTCGGCACGGATGAACAGCTTGCCGCCGAAGCCGCCGCCGATATAGGGCGAGTCCACGCGCACCTTGGCAGGATCGATGCCGAGGATCGCCGCCATGCCCTGCCTGGCCCAGTCGATCATCTGATTCGCCGTCCACAACGTGAGCGTGTCACCCTCCCAGGCGGCGATGGTGGCGTGCGGCTCCATCATCGAATGACTTTCGTCGGAGGTGTGGTAAGTCTCGTCGAGCTTGACCGCCGCGCTCGCGTAAGCGGTGTCGAAATCGCCGAGCGTCTGCCGGTCGGGCTTGCCACCGCGCCCCTTTGCCAGCGGCGCGGACGGTGCCAGGGCGGGAAAATCGAAGCGGCCCTTGCCGCGCTCGTAGCGGGTACGGATCAATGCCGCGGCGGCGCGGGCCTGCTCGAAGGTCTCTGCCACCACGCAGGCGATGGCCTGATGGTAGTGGGCCACCTCGGCTCCGCCGAACAGCGGCGCATTGTTCCAGTTCGATGTGCCGACCGGCTTGGTTTCCGGTGCGGTGATGACCGCCAGTACGCCGGGCGCGGCACGCGCGCGGGAGGCATCCATCGAAATGATGCGCCCCTTGCCGATGCCCGCGCCGACGATGTAGCCGTAGGCTTGGTTCGGCGCCACGTCATGGCGCTCGTAGGCATAGGGGGCGGTGCCGGTGGTCTTGCGTGGACCGTCGATGCGCGGCGTCGACTTGCCGACGACCTTGGCCTTGTCGAACAGGTTGTCGCCGGCGGGGGCGTTGAATTCAAGGGGCATCAGCGCTCTCCTTCCACCAGCACCGCTGCGAGGGTGCGCTCTGCGAGCGCGATCTTGAACGCGTTCTCCGGCGTCGGACGGGCACCGGCGAACACCTGCCGGGCCGCGGCCTTCACGCCGTCGCGCAGCAGGGGTTCGGCTGCCTCGACGCGCCACGGCTTCGGCGCGACCCCACCGAAGGCGAACCGCGCCGAGCCATCTCGCTGCACGACCGCGGCGACCGACACCAGTGCGAACGCATAGGACGCGCGGTCCCGCACCTTCTGGTACACGTGCCGACCGCCCAGAGGTTCCGGCAGCGTGACGTGGGTGATCAGCTCACCGCGCTGCAGCACGTTGTCCTGCTGCGGCCTGTCGCCGGGCGAACGATGGAAATCGGCAATCGGGATGCTGCGCGTACTGCCGTCCCCCCTGACGGTCTGGATCGAGGCGTCCAGCACCCGCAGGGCCACCGCCATGTCGCCCGGATAGGTCGCGATGCAGCTGTCCGAGGTGCCGATCACGCCCATCTGCCGGGAGAACCCCTCGAGTGCGCCGCAGCCGGATCCGGGCAGGCGCTTGTTGCAGGGCAGATTGGGGTCGTAGAAATACGGGCAGCGCGTGCGCTGCAGCAGGTTGCCGCCGGTGGTGGCTTTGTTGCGCAACTGCCCGGAGGCGCCTGCCACGATCGCGCGGGTCAGCACCGCGTAGTCGCGGCGCACGCGCTCATGCGAGGCCAGCGCGGTATTGGTGACCAGCGTGCCGATGCGCAGGCCACCCTCGTCGGTGGGTTCGATCCTGTCCAGGCCGATGTCCTGCACATCGACCAGGTGCGCTGGCGTCTCGACCTCCAGCTTCATCAGGTCGAGCAGGTTGGTCCCTCCGGCCAGGAACTTCGCGCCCTCGGTACCGGCGACGGCCCTGGCGGCCTCGGCCGGGGATTTCGCGCGTTCGTAACTGAAGGCCCTCATGAGCGCCTCCCTGCAGAGGTCACGCCAGCGACCTCTGCCATCGCCTCGGCAATATTGGAATAGGCGCCGCAGCGGCAGAGGTTGCCGCTCATGCGTTCGCGCATTTCCATGTTGGTGGCCTGGGGCCGTGCGCTGACGTCCGCCTGTACATGGCTGGGCACACCCCGCTTGATCTCGTCCAGGACCGCCACCGCCGAACAGATCTGCCCCGGCGTGCAATACCCGCACTGGTAGCCATCATGCTTGATGAAAGCGGCCTGCATCGGATGCAGGTCATCGGGAGTTCCGAGGCCTTCGATGGTGGTGATGGCATCGCCCTGGTGCTGCACCGCCAGGCTGAGGCAGGCATTGATGCGCTCACCGTTGACCAGCACGGTACAGGCACCGCATTGACCGTGGTCGCAGCCCTTTTTCGTTCCGGTCAGCTTCAGATGTTCGCGCAGGGCATCGAGCAGCGTGGTCCGGGTGTCGAGTTCAAGCTCCCGCCGCTCGCCGTTCACGGTCAACGCCACCGTGCTGATGACCGGCGGCCTGGGCGGCGGGGGCGCCGCCAGTTCGGCGGCGAGCGAGGAGGCCCCCGGTGCGGCGGACATCGCCACGGTCGTGACGCCGCCGGCGATCACCTGGCGACGCGTCAACTTCATTCCTTCATCACAACTTGGCACAGTGACCTCCTGGCGTTCGGGGAAACCCCGTGGCTGGATGGACGCGCTCATACTACCGAAGGGCTACTATGCCCATCTGCGGGGTACAGGCCTGTGAAGTCGGCGAAATGTACGAACATGATGCAGCAAGCCCGAAGAAATCGGCTGCATCCAGCCACAGCGCGGCACTCTTGAGCCATGCGTATGCCTCACTGGATTACTCACAGTCCTGTTTGTCCCTCAGCATGAGGAACATGATGGCCCGACGCTACAAAGGCGTTTGCTGGGAGGGCTCGGGTTCGTGGATGGAGCCCTCCAACAAGGCAACGTAGGTATCAAGCCTGGTGCGAAGGCCGATCAGCATCCAGCCCAGCAGGTACAGCAGCACCATGGCGAAGATCAGTAGTGCACCCAGCGGGCCAACATCGAAAGCGCCCGCCCAGTCGCCCCATTTCCATCCGCGGAACTGCAGGTAGAGGGCAATCAACAGCGGGAATGGTCCCAGCCGCTGCAGGCCGCCATACATCATGCCCATGCGCTCAATCATGTTTGTGCGCAAGGTGCTGACGAACTTGAGTCGCCGCTCGCGCTGGACGCGCGGGAATCCGCGAAGCTCGGTCACCACCGCTTGCCAGTGAGCGAAGTCTTCATCCATCTCCCGGGCGTGCGAGAGCCGCGGCTGGCTGAACTGGCGAATGCCCCTGCGGGCGGCCAGTACGCCACCGACAATGAACCCTCCGATTTCGATTGCCAGGCAGGCAACAACCACCTGGAGCACTACGCCAAGAGGCAGCCATCGATCCGGAAGCTGCCCCATGAGAATGCCGATGATCGCCGCACCCACGCCGATGCGAAACGCCCACGTCTCCACCCTGCCCGCCTTGGGGTAGATGCTGTGCTCAACCAGTCCCTGCACCCGCTGGTAGAGCCAGTGGAATGTCAGTTCCTGCGAATCGGTCTTTGCCGACTGATCGAATCCGCCCCTTGCCTGCATGTCCATTGCGCCCCCTTCCCCCGGCCGGCGCAGACGCCGGCCACCCCATCGTACCTGAGCGCGCTTGGGATGGCGCCCAAGCGGGAATCACATACCCAGCTCCGACAACCCCGGATGATCATCCGGGCGACGCCCCAGCGGCCAATGGAACTTGCGGTCGCTCTCCTTGATCGGCAAATCGTTGATGCTCGAGAAGCGGCGCTGCATCAGGCCGTCCGCTCCGAATTCCCAGTTTTCGTTGCCATAGGAACGGAACCAGTTACCGGAGTCGTCGTGCCATTCGTACGCGTAACGGACAGCAATGCGGTTCTCGGTAAAGGCCCAGAGCTCCTTGATCAGGCGGTACTCGAGCTCCTTGTTCCATTTGCGTGCCAGGAACTGCCGGGCTTCCTCCCGGCCATTGGTGAATTCGGCACGGTTACGCCACTGGGTGTCGAGCGAGTAGGCAAGCGACACCTTGTCGGCATCGCGGGAGTTCCAGCCATCCTCGGCAAGACGCACTTTCTGGGTGGCCGATTCAAGGGTGAACGGAGGAAGCGGCGGACGGGTTTGTTCAGCGGACATGGGGAAACCTCCAATCGAAATGGATACACGGGTTGCTTCAACGGATCTGGGGTACCCAGGCGCTAACGCTTGGCCTGTTCCAATAACAGCTTCGCGACATCCTTCGCGGTGTCTGCGGCGTCGTAATCACCCATCACGCGCGACAGGGTGATGGCGCCTTCCATCAGGACCAGCAGCTGACGGGCCAGGTCCGCCGGCTGCTCCACATCCAGTTGTTCGGTAAGTTCCAGCGTGTAATCGAGCAACTTCTGCTTGTGATTCCGCGCGATCTCCCGGATCGGATCGGCAGGGTCGCCGACCTCGCCCGCGGTATTGATGAACGCACAACCACGATAGCCCTCGGACTGGAACCAACCCTTGAGCACGGTGAACATGCCGAGGATGCGTGCTTCCGGGGTATCAGCCTTGTCGCACTCCTGCCGGAACCAGGCCAGCCAACGCACATCGCGCGCACTCAGCGCGGCAGCGGCCACGTCGTCCTTGTTCTCGAAGTGGCGGTAAATGCTCTTCCGCGCCACGCCGGAGGTCTTCACCAGCAGGTCCATGCCGGTGGCGTGGATCCCGTTCTGGTAGATCAGCGCCTCGGCCGTGGCCAGGATCTTCTGGTGGGTGTCGGCGGTGGCCTTGCTCATGGCTGCAAGGTAGAACGCGCGTTCTACCTTGTCAACAGGCGATCCCGAGCGATTCGCGAGCGCACATCCGTGCAAGACGATCTATCAAGAAATCCGGACAGTTCATCACCCGAACGCCTGATTTCAGGCGCAAAGTACGCCTCACCACCCACCCATGAGAGTTCCCCGCATGAACACCTTCACCCGTACCCTGGCCGTTGCCGCCCTCGCCCTCTCGGTCCAGGCCGGCCTGTCCGCGCAGGCCGCCGAACCGGCCACGCCGGCGGCAGTCACCAGCGTCGCGCGCACCGCCAGCTACATCACCACCGCCGATGGCGTGCAGCTGTACTACAAGGACTGGGGCCCGAAGGACGGCCCGGTCGTGACCTTCAGCCACGGCTGGCCGTTGAACTCGGACAGCTGGGAATCGCAGATGATCTTCCTGGCCGATCATGGCTACCGTGTCATCGCGCATGATCGTCGCGGCCACGGGCGTTCCAGCCAGCCGTGGGACGGCAACGACATGGATCACTACGCCGATGACCTGGCCACGGTGATCAATACGCTGGACCTGCACGATGTCACCCTGGTGGGCTTCTCCACCGGTGGTGGCGAAGTGGCGCGCTACATCGGCCGGCATGGCACCGGGCGAGTGAAGAAGGCGGTGCTGATCAGCTCGGTACCGCCGTTCATGCTGAAGACCGCCGACAACCCGAACGGCCTGCCGATCGAAGTGTTCGACGGCATCCGCAAGGCACAGATGGATAACCGCGCGCAGCTCTACAAGGACATCCCGTCGGGCCCGTTCTACGGCTTCAACCGTCCGGGCGCGAAGGTCTCGCAGGGGCTGATCGATGCGTGGTGGGCGCAGGGCATGCAGGGCGGCCACAAGAACACCTACGATTCAATCGCTGCGTTCTCCGCCACCGATTTCCGCGCGGACCTGAAGAAGTTTGATGTGCCCACCCTGGTCATCCACGGCGACGACGACCAGATCGTGCCGATCGATATCTCAGGCCGCCAATCGGCAAGGCTCATCAAGGGCGCCAGGCTGATTGTCTACCCGGGTGCGCCGCACGGCCTGACCGACACCCACAAGGACAAGGTCAACCAGGATCTGCTGGCGTTCCTGCAGGAAAAGTGAGTGACCGGGGCTCTGTTGTGATGGCAGAGCCCTTCCTTCCCAGAAGCAGGGCTGGCACCGGAGAAGCGCCGGGTGCCGCGCCAGTGCACGATTGCGGGCGTAGGATTTCAGGCCAACGATGGAGCGTGTTCCGCACTTTGATGAAGGGTTAACCTCCAACGGAGGACACTGCGCCCTCACGGCTCTTCTCCGGCGCAGAATCCTTTGCTCCCGTGTCCAGCCCAAGACGACACGGCCATGCACCCTCCCAATGCCTTCCGGATCCATGCGATCCAGCCCCTTCTTGCGCGCAATGGCGCCATCGTTCGCCTCGATCAGTTGCGATCCACCTGCAAGAGCTGCGGCTTGCGCTCATCAATGACTCAGGACGAGGGCATCAAGACGAGTCCATCGGGTACGACGCTCACGTGCCCAGCGTGCGGTGCCACGGGGCTGATGGACGAGGTGGAGATATGGCACCACTGGCTCGAACAGTGCCGGCGTGAGCGGATGCTGGCGCTCTTCGATCCCGCGCCTGACGAACCACTGGAGCCTGGTGTCCCCGAATGAGAGCGGCTGTCATGGACTGTTCGGCCGGCGCCTCAGCGCCGCGCCTCAGCCGTCGCCCGGGTGCCGCCCCGCCAGGCTGCCCATCGTGAAGGCGTAGCCGGCCTCCTCCAGCAGCGCTCTCATGCGCAGCTCCACGCGCCGGGGGGAAAGCAGGCTGTTGGGCGCATACAAGGCGTAGACGTAGCCGGCGCCGTCGATGATTTCACGGCGCACGGCGCAGTCGTTGGATTCCGCCGCCTCGGACCAGACAGACATCAGCTTGGCCGGACTGATGGACTGCCCGTTGCGAAGGCGAAAGAACAGCCAGCGCACTCCCAGGGAATGGGCTGGATTCAACCTAGCCACTGAGAGCCTCCAATGCGCCGGAAGAGATCCGTGAGAACCTCAGGATCCAATCGTGGATGCTCGTCTTTTGAAGATCGCGGAAGGTCGATGCGCGTGGGACCCTTCACCAGTGCAGGCAGATCGGACTGAAGGTCGATCCACCATCCCGCAGGCAGCCGGAGCCCTGTGCCCGTTCTATCGTAGATGCAGATCGGAAAAGTCATCGCGTTGCTCCTGAATGACTCGAGCATACGCTTGCGCGATGTCAGGTCCGGATGCGACGCCTAGGGAGATGCCGCATCGGCGCGCTTTGCGCATTCGAATACGTGTGCTTCGTCCTGCTGGACCCTGCGGAACGATTCCAGCCAGCCGAACGCTGCACCACGATTGTGAATCGTATCGCCGAGCCTGCCGGTCAGGCACCGTGCGCACTCCATCCCGCCAGGGCTGGGCGCGTGGCAGCAACGGCATTGCGCCATTGTTGTGGTTTTCTCCGGGCGACACTGGTACATGATCTTGGTCATCAGGCTGATCGCCTGGCTTTGTGCGGACATGCACGCTCCCTGTCTGCTGCGGAAGCAGCCGCGCGGCGCGCGGCTCCTCCTGTTCCTCAGCGGCGGGTATCGCCGCCGAGACCGCCCTTCTTTTCATCCGCTGGCTTCGGGCTCTCGCGATCCTTGTTGTCCTGCTGCTGTTGCTGTCCTTGCTTGCCGGGCTCCTCCCCGCCGGGTTCGCCCCCCTCGCCCTGCCCCTGCTGTGCAGGCTGTTCTGCTTCAGCGGACGCGTTGGAGCGGTCATTCCTGTTCTGTTCGGGGACGCTGTTCATTTCGATTCTCCGCCGCAGCAAGTCTGCTGCCGATTGACTGTGGGCGTGTCGCCGTTACGGGAACGTACGGGGACGCGTCCCATATGAACAAGGGTCATGAACAGGCCCGCAGCAACAAGCGTGTACAGTGGAGTTTCGAAAAGGGGTAACGCCATGATCCATGGAAGAAGCAAGCACGTTGTCGACGTCGAGCGCGAGCTGGCCCACTGGAAAATCGCGTTCAACCTGGGCGCCCTGCCCGCGATGAGCTTCCGATATGAAGTGGCGCCCGTTATCCGGCTTGCCTGCGATATCTATGTGAGAGATCCGCATGGCACCCGGTCGGCATGGATCGAAGCTCTGCAGGGCAGGCTTGCGAAGCGATCGAGCCTGCGCGGCCATCCTGGCGCAGCGGAGATTGCCGATCGGTGCTGGTCCCTGCTTGGCTGCGCCTAGGCGCGGCTGGCTGCGTGATTCCGCTCGCGCATCAACTCATCATTCAGTACGTGGACAATGGACATCACCGCGTCGGCAAGTCCACGAGAATCGCTGATGGATCCGTAGAAGTAGATCCTGGCGCCTTCAATGCGAACATCCGCCAGCTGGAGCTGGGACGCCAGGGCCCTGCACTTGATGAGGAACATCTCTGTCCAGCGAGCGCCCGGCGCCACATCCAGCAGCGCGGTGATGGCTTCGTCGGTGGATGCGTCTACACGCTCATGCAACAACGGGACATCGAAGCCGACGATTCTTGGGAGCATGGAAGCGTTCACCTGACCATCCTCTCGCTGATGGGCGCTGCGAGTACTCCCACAGTACAACAGAATGCATGCAGCCCCGGATGAGATGGCGTCAGCTGGCCTGCCCCAGCTCGCGCGCAAGAAACGGCGCAGTCCTGCTTCCCTTGGCGCGGGCCACCTGTTGCGGCGTGCCCTTCGCCACGATGGTGCCACCCGCGCCGCCTGCACCTGGCCCGACATCAATCACCCAGTCCGCCTGTGCGACAGAACGCATGTCGTGCTCGATCATCACCACGGTGTTGCCAGCCTCAACCAGCCGTTGCAGCTGCGCCAGCAACCTGTCCGCGTCAGATGCATGAAGGCCGGTGGTGGGCTCATCCAGCACATACAGCGTGCGCCCGCGCTGGCTGCGCTGCAGCTCGGTCGCCAGCTTGATGCGCTGTGCCTCACCGCCTGAAAGCTCGGTGGCCGGCTGGCCCAGCCGCAGGTAGCCCAGACCGATTTCCTGCAGCAACTGCAGCGGGCGGGAAATGGCGTCTTCTTCGGCGAAGAACGCCTGCGCCTGGTCCACCGTCATCTGCAGGACCTCGGCGATGGTGCGGCCATTCCACAGCACCTTCAGGGTGGCTTCGTTGTAGCGGGCGCCATGGCAGGTGGGGCACGGCGCATAGACGCTCGGCATAAACAGCAGTTCGACACTCACGAAACCCTCGCCTTCGCAGGTCTCGCACCGGCCCTTGGCCACGTTGAACGAGAAGCGCCCCGCATCGAATCGACGGCGACGCGCGTCGGGTGTCGCGGCGAAGAGCTTGCGCACGTGATCGAACAGGCCGGTGTAGGTGGCCAGATTGGATCGTGGCGTGCGGCCGATGGGCTTCTGGTCGACCTGCACCACGCGCTGGATGGCGTCCACGTCGCCGGCCAGCTGGCCCCGCGTGGCTTCGATCACGGTCGGTCCGTCCGTGGGTGCGCTGTCGGCGCTGTCGTCCACCGGCTCATGCCCCAGGTGCAGCAGCATCAGCTCGGGCAGCGCCTGCGCCATCAGGCTGGACTTGCCCGACCCGGAAATGCCGGTCACTGCGGTCAGAAGCCCCAGCGGCACCTGTGCGTCCACGCCCTGCAGGTTGTGGCGGTGGATGCCCTGTAGCTCCAGCCAGTGCCCGGCGCTGCGCTGGTGGCTGGCAGGTGCAGGCACCTGATCGAACAGATAACGTGCCGTGCGCGAATCCTTTACCTGGCGCAGGCCATCGGGTTCGCCGCTGTAAAGCACGCGCCCTCCCCGCTCGCCGGCCTCCGGTCCCACGTCCACCAGCCACTGCGCGCGGCGCATCAGTTCCAGATCGTGCTCGACAACGAACACCGAGTTGCCGCCGTCGCGCAGCCGGTCCAGCGCGTCGTACAGCGCCTGGCTGTCAGCCGGATGCAGGCCGGCCGAGGGTTCGTCGAGCACGTACAGCACGCCAAACAGCAACGAGCTGAGCTGCGTGGCCAGCCGCAGGCGCTGCAGTTCACCGGCCGACAGCGTGGGCGTGGCGCGATCAAGTGAAAGATAGCCCAGGCCGAGCTCGCGCAGTTGCCGTACACGCGCCATAACCCCGCCCGCCAGCCGCTGGGCCGCCAAGCGCTTTTCTTCGGACAGGGCCGAGGTCAGGCGCACGTCGGGGGCGCCCTCGTGGGTCGCGCGGCCACTTGCTGCCCGCCGGGCACGATCGCGGGGTGTCGCACGCCTGCTGGCACGTGCGCCCTTGTTGTGTGCGCCGAAATCACCCTGCGCGATGGGCTCCAGGAGGTCCGCCAGGTGATCCAACGGCAGCCGCATGAACTCGCCGATATCCACACCGGCAAAGGTGACCGAAAGCGCCTCCGGTTTCAGGCGCTTTCCGTGGCAGGCCGGGCACAGCTTGCCTTCCATGTAGCGCGACACACGCTTGCGCATCAGGGCGCTCTGGGTGTTGGCAAAGGTGTGCAGCACGTAGCGGCGTGCGCCGGTGTACGTGCCCATGTAGCTGGGCTCCTGCTTGCGCTTGAGTGCGGTACGGGTCTCGGCCGGCGTGAAGCCGGCATAGACCGGCACGGTGGGCGTCTCCTCGGTGAACAGGATCCACTCACGGTCCTTCTTCGGCAGTTTCTCCCACGGCACATCGATGTCGTAGCCCAGCGTGACCAGAATGTCGCGCAGGTTCTGGCCATGCCATGCCGGTGGCCAGGACGCGATGGCGCGCTCGCGGATGCTCAGCGACGGGTCCGGCACCATCAGTGCTTCAGTCACTTCGTAGACATACCCCAGGCCATGGCAGGTGCTGCAGGCGCCCTGTGGGGTGTTGGGCGAGAAGTCTTCGGCGTACAGCATGGGCTGGTGGGCCGGGTAGGCTCCCGCCCGCGAAAACATCATGCGCACCAGGCTGGACAGCGTGGTCACGCTGCCCACCGAGGAGCGCGCATTGCTGGCGCCGCGCTGCTGCTGCAGGGCGACCGCCGGGGGCAGCCCGTCGATGGCATCCACATCGGGCACGCCCGCCTGGTCGATCAGGCGGCGCGCATAGGGTGCGACGGATTCGAAGTAGCGCCGCTGCGCCTCGGCGAAAACCGTGCCGAAGGCCAACGAGGACTTGCCGGATCCCGACACGCCGGAGAAAACCACCAGTGCATTGCGTGGAATGGAGACGTCGACATCCTTGAGGTTGTGCTCGCGCGCACCGCGGACCTCGATGCAGCCGCTGGCCGCGGCAGCGCATGACGATTCGCCAAAGGGGGTGTTGGACATCTCGGTGTTCCTGAAGGCAGTGGGCCGGACGCGCATGGCTGCGTCCAGTGGGACATTCTCGCCGCTGGGGGGTGAAGGGTGTGAACTGAAGGCGTGCTCGGAAGGCGCAGCAGGCGTGTACTCGCGCCTTTCGTAAGGAGTGTGCGCAGCGTTTCTTCAGCAGCACGAAGGCCGGGCATTGCGGGATTGCGTCCTACGGCATCATTGCCGCGATGGCCAGGCAGCCGGGCTACAGGACGCCCTGCCGCTGCTGCTGGAGACGCTGGAAAAAGAAAAGGCGGCCGACGAGAACGTGCATCGCAGCAGGACGATGGGCGGACCGCCATCCACCAGCAACGCTGGGCCGGGCCCGGTCTGCAGTCAGGTCGTCATCGTGCCGGACAGTGCCGTGCCGGCGCTCGGGCGCTGGAGGCCGGCACCCGAGGCGAATGCACCTTCCGTCGCCATCAGTGCCTGGGCTACCCGATGTTGCGCGCGATGACCGCCTCCCTCAACCCCCACGACATACACGAAACGCCCATCGAACTTGGCCTGCGCGCCCTCCAGGGCGTCGTCAGCCTGCAGGACTCGCCTCAACGACTTCATCCACGTCCGTTCAGGCATGCGATCCAGCTCCACTACGATTGCAGCGCCGCCGCAGTCCAGTGGCATGCATTCGACACGCAGCACGCGCGGAGAGCGAGAGGCAGCGTCGGTTCCGGATAGCGGCATGACAGGAGCTCCAGTGTGGGGACGGCGGCAGTATCCATGGCACGTGCCAAGACGCTGTCAACGCACTCCAGCCGGTCCTCCACGCCGCCTCCACGGTGCTGCCAGCGCGCTTCAAGGGCTTCGCATCGGGCTGACAACCCGCACGCATCACGTTGATGCAGCACAGCACAGACTGGGTTCCCGTCGCGACACAGGCTACACACATGCAATCCGGATTGAACCAGCGCAGATGCAACCTGCTGCTGGTGGAAGACCAGCTCGACCTGGCAGCACTGATGGAACACGCATTTGAAGACGCAGGCGACCAGGTGACACACGCGTACAGCGTGTTCGACGCGCTGGGACTGTTGGACACCCAGCGGTTCGACGGCGCCGTGCTGGATGTCGAACTCCGTGACGGCGTGGTGTTTCCCGTGGCTGATCGCCTGGCGGAGCTCGGCATCCCCTATCTGTTCGTCTCTGCCGTCTACAACCAGCTGGTGCCGCAGCGCCACCGCCGCGCAGCTTTCGTGGCCAAACCCTTCCACATCGATCAGTTGCGGGAGACCGTTCGACGCGTGGTGGGGGACGCCCGTACCGAGCCGTCCGCGCACTGATTGCACCGCTCCGGCTACAGACGGAACATGCAGTGTGGCCCGCGCGGATGCCGGCTGCCATGAGCGCATCGTGCCGCGCGCGTGTAGAGCACTCGTACAGTCGCCACGCGGGTGGCGGCCTGTGTCATCCATCTTTGCCGGGCTCGGCACTGCCATGCGGTGTCGTGCCGCCACCGCAAGGAAACGCCGCCCGCAGCCCTTCGACAACCAGAGGAGACGCATCCTGCTGCAATCGCTCGCGGGGCAGTTGCCGGAGATGGGAAGAAACACGATCCACCAGCTCATGTGGAAGGATCTGGCCCTGCCCACACCACTGGCCGCGGCTGGCATCGGCAACGCCCTGGATATAGGCGCTGGCGCGAGCGCTGGACAGGTTCCGGCACTGCTCGCCGTCGCAGAACCCATCAGCGCCTTTGCCCTGCAGCAGGGTGATGAGTTCGGCTCCACTGACAAGCCAGGTGCGTGCCGGTTGCGTTGTTCCGGCGAAGGCGTGTCCAGCCAGAGCGCAGAGGCCAAATGCGAAGAGCCGACGCATGCGGCGGCGCACGTGGGGCGCGTGATGTCCTTTCATGTCGGGGCCCTTGGCGGTCGTCTCTGTGGGTTCCACGCGGCGTTGGTCAAAGTCGATCGAGCTGGTTGTGCGGATGAAACTCCGGGTCGTCCTGGGCTTCCAGCATGGCCTCCACCAATGTCTCGAAGGGCGCGGTCGCGGTATCCAGGTCCGTGGAAGGCAGGAAGCCGGAGTCCCCCTGGCCGACCAGCGCAATCGCGGCAACGGTCTCCCGCTCACCTTCCTCGGCCCATAGGTAGTCGTGGATCAGTGCCACGCCCCGGTCGCCCGCCTTCAGGAAGTCGGCGGCGCCTCGTGCCACAGCGAGAAACGCGATGAGATCGTAGAGGCTTTCCGAATATGTCAGCGATCCTGCAACAAAATGCGTGCTGCTGCGGTCATAGGCGGCAACCCGGATATTTTCAGCCTGTGCAGAGGCCAGGAAGGCTTTCAATGCGGCGCGATTGTCGGGGTAGCGAGCCAGCAGCACCTGGCAGTCCGCGAGCAGGTGATCCAACGCCTCGTCGCTTGAAGAGGCCAGGTATTCGCCGTTGCCCAGGTGCCACTGCCCGGCGATGCATCGCCAGTCGGACCATCGGGATGCTGCGGGCACGGGCGCCGCCAGCCATCTGGAGAGATCTTCGTGGCCCAACTGCAGGCGGAGCAGCGCTGAATAAGGCTCTGACAAGGCGATCATCCATCGTGTCTGCGTGTACAGATGGCTTGTAACAGACAACGGCTGTCCCGCCAACACCCGGACGGCGCTCCCAGGGTCGCCGCAATCGGGCGTCGAACTATCGCGCAGCCGTCGACCCTCTGACCACGCACCGGCCCTTCATCACAAGTCGGCGCACCGGCAGCTCCGGCGTGCGCAGGCGTTCAAGCAGCATCGACATCGCGGCCCGCCCCATCTCCTCAACCGGTTGCTCAAGCACGGTGATGCCCGGCACGACCAGCTCGGTCCAGCGTTCGTTGTCGAAGCCGGCCAGTGCCAACGCGTCTGGAATCGCCAGCCCTGCGCCGCGGGCGGCTTTCAATGCCCCCATCAACAGCAGGCTGTTGCTGGTGACCAGTGCCTCGGGGCGCGATGGCGCGGCCAGCCACTGCTCGACTGTCGCGATGGCGGCTTCGGCCGTGGGTTCAACCTCCCGGTAGTCCGGCTCCAACCCATGCGTGCGCATCGCAGCAAGATAGCCGTCGCGTCGCTCGGCCGCAGTGGTGCTGGTGCTGCCGAACAATCCGCCGATACGGCGATAGCCGCGCTCGACCAGGTGTTCGACCAGCCCCGCCATCGCCGCTGTGTTGTCGAGGACGACGCTGTCGATCGAGCCACCGGGTGCGGCACGATCGACCAGCACCGTCGGATAGTCCAGCGTGAGCCGCTCAAGTCGACCCACCGTGGTCCGGGTCGGCGCGAAGATCAGGCCGCTGATGCGCTCTTCGTGCATCAATTGCAGATACAGCGCCTCCCGCTCCGGGTCCTCATCGGTGTTGCAGAGGGTCACGCGCAATCCTTCGCGATAGGCCACCTCTTCCACCGCGCGGATCAGCGCAGTGAAGAACGGGTTTCGGATATCTGCCACGATCAAGCCGATGATGCCGGTGTGCCGGGAGCGCAGCCGTCTTGCCTGCAGGTTGGGTCGATAGCCGGTCTGGCGGATCGCCAGCTCGACCCTGCGGCGCACGTCCTCGCTGACCGGACCGCCCCCGAGCACCCGTGACACCGTGGATTTGGAGACCCCCGCCACGCGTGCGACGTCGTTGATGCTGATGCTCATTGGAAACGTTCCCGGAAACGTGCGCTGTTCATGGCCGAATGGCTGTCCAGGACAATCCTAACGCCAAAGGACTATTGGCTTTTTGTGCAGTGCACATTGAAATGCGGAGTGGGAACGTTCCCAATATGTCCCAGCCACCCCTTCCCGGAGCCCGCTTTGTCGCCCCTGACCTCCCCCTCCCCCGTCAGCCGGGAACTGATCCGCCTGGACGCGCGGGCACAGGACAAGACCGATGCCATCGCCCAGGTAGCCCAGATGCTGGTCGCCGCCGGCTGCGTGGCGCCGGGCTACGAGGCCAGCATGGGACGCCGCGAAGCGCTGGCGAACACCTTCCTCGGCCATGGTGTGGCGATCCCGCATGGGCTCGGCGAGGACCGCCACCTGGTGCGCCGCGACGGCATCGCGGTGCTGCAGTTGCCGGAAGGCGTGGAATGGAACCCCGGCCAGACCACCCGCCTGGTGGTTGGCATTGCTGCCCAGTCCGATACCCACATCACCCTGCTGCGCAGGCTGACCCGCCTGATCCAGGACGAGGCCGCGCTGCAGCGGTTGTTCACCACCCCCGATGCGAGCGACATCGTCAATGCGCTGGCCAGTGATGTCGCAGTCACGGCAGCCCACGTGCCGGTGGCGGACCTGGCCGAGCGTTTCGACTGGACCATCGCTTACCCCAGTGGACTGCACGCGCGCCCGGCCACGCGCTGGGCCGAGACGGCGCGGGGTTTCACGGCCCGTGCGCAGGTGCGCGCGGGCGATCAGGTGGCCGATGCAAAGAGTCTGGTTGCGCTGCTGCAGCTCGGGCTTCGCGAGGGCGATGCCGTGAGTGTTTCTGCCGAGGGCGCCGATGCGCACGCCCTGCTGGCCGCACTGCGCAAGGTCATGGATGGGCTGGTGGCGCAGGAAAAGACCGATGCAGAGCGTGCAGCACAGCGAAAGGCGGCGCCGGTCGCGGGCTGGAATCCGCCCGAAGCGCAGGCGGCGATCGTCGGCATCGGCGCCAGCCCCGGGCTGGCCATCGGCCAGGTGCATGTACTGGCCAGCGCGCAGGCCGATGTTGCCGATCGCCCTGCCCCGCTCGGCGAGGGCGGCGCACGCCTGCAGGATGCACTGGGTCGCACCCGCCAGCAGTTGGCCGCGCTGCAGGACGACACCCAGCGCCGCCTTGGCGCTTCGGATGCTGCGATCTTCAAGGCGCAGGCTGCGCTGCTTGACGACACCGACCTGATTACCCGCACCTGCCAGCTGATGGTTGAAGGTCATGGTGTCGCCTGGTCGTGGCACCAGGCCATCGAGCAGATCGCCTCCGGGCTGGCGGCGCTGGGCAATCCGGTGCTGGCCGGGCGCGCTGCCGACCTGCGCGATGTGGGTCGGCGCGTACTGGCGCAGCTTGACCCCTCTGCGGCCGGTGGCGGCCTGGCCGATCTGCCGGCGCAGCCGTGCATCCTGCTTGCCGCCGACCTGTCGCCCTCGGATACCGCCAACCTCGACACCACCCGCGTGCTCGGCCTCGCCACCGCACTGGGCGGTCCCACCTCACACACTGCAATCCTCTCGCGCACGCTCGGCCTGCCGGCGCTGGTTGCCGGTGGCGCCGAACTGCTGGCGATCCAGGCCGGCCGCGAGGCGATCATCGACGGCAGCAGCGGGCGGCTCTACCTGTCCCCCTCCGAGGCAGATCTTGCTTCGGCTCGCGCCTGGATCGCTGGGCAGCAGCAGATCCGCGCGCGAGAAGCGGCGCAACGTGCGCAGCCAGCGCAGACCACCGATGGCCATCGCATCGACATCGGCGCCAACGTGAACCTGCCCGAGCAGGTGCCATTGGCGCTGGAACAGGGCGCGGAAGGTGTCGGCCTGATGCGCACCGAATTCCTGTTCCTCGAACGCGGCAGCACGCCCAGCGAGGAGGAGCAGTACGCAACCTACATGGCGATGGCCAACGCGCTGGACGGCCGTCCGTTGATCGTGCGCGCGCTCGATATCGGTGGCGACAAGCAGGTCGCCCACCTGGAGCTGCCACACGAGGAAAACCCGTTCCTCGGCGTGCGCGGCGCGCGCCTGCTGCTGCGCCGCCCGGATCTTCTGGAACCGCAGCTGCGTGCGCTGTATCGCGCAGCCAAGGACGGTGCACGCCTGTCCATCATGTTCCCGATGATCACCTCGGTGCCCGAGCTGGTCGCTCTGCGCGCCATCTGCGAGCGCCTGCGCACCGAACTCGAGGCGCCCGACGTGCCGATCGGCATCATGATCGAAGTGCCGGCCGCTGCCGCCCAGAGCGATGTGCTTGCCCGCCACGCCGACTTCTTCTCGATAGGTACCAACGACCTGACCCAGTACGTGCTGGCGATCGACCGCCAGAATCCGGAGCTTGCCGCAGAGGCCGACAGCCTGCATCCGGCCGTGCTGCGCGCGATCCGCGCCACGGTGGACGGTGCACGCACGCAGGGGCGCTGGGTGGGTGTCTGCGGCGGCCTGGCCGGCGATCCGTTCGGTGCGATGCTGCTGGCGGGACTGGGCGTGGACGAACTGTCGATGACCCCGAACGACATCCCGTCGGTGAAGGCACGCCTGCGCGGCACTGCGCTGGCCGATCTGCAGAAGCTCGCAGACACCGCTCTGGACTGCGAAACCGCTGAGCAGGTACGCGCGCTCGATGGAGCAGGCGCATGAATATCCGCGCAGTCACCGTCACGTTGAACCCGGCGATCGACCAGACCGTGCGGCTGGCCGGCCTGCGGCCGGGCCAGGTGCACCGCGCCCGCAGCAGCCACGACGATGCAGGAGGCAAGGGCATCAATGTGGCCGCCTGCCTGGCCGACTGGGGCGTGCCGACCACGGCGCTGGGCGTGCTCGGTGGTGGCAACGACGGTGTGTTCGGCACGTTGTTCTCGGCGCGTGGCATCGTGGATGGTTGCCTGCGTATTCCGGGCAGCACCCGCACCAACATCAAGCTGGTTGACGAGGACAACGGCGAAACCACCGACATCAACCTGCCCGGCCTGGCACTCGACGGTGCCGATCTGGATGCGGTGTCGCGCCGGCTCGCTGCCCTGCTGCGGCCGGGCCTGCCGGTGGTGCTGTCCGGCAGCCTGCCGTCCGGGCTGCCGGCCGATGCATGGGCGCGATTGCAGGTACAGGCCGGCACCGCCGATGCGCGCGTGCTGCTGGACACCAGCGGCGACGCACTTGTGGCTGCCTTGAGTGACGCCGCGGGTGCGCTGCCCTACGCGGTCAAGCCCAATCGCCACGAACTGGAGGCCTGGACCGGCACCCAGCTGCCGGACCGCGGCGCCCTGCGTGTCGCTGGCCAGGCGTTGGTCGAACGCGGTGTTGCGCTCGTAGCGATCTCGATGGGCACCGACGGCGCGCTGTTCATTGATCGCAGCGGCGCGCTGGTCGCACGACCGCCGCGACTGGCCCAGGGCAGCACGGTCGGTGCGGGCGACGCCATGGTCGCCGGCATCGCTGCCGCGATGCTGGAGTCCTCCCTCGATCTGGCCGGTTGCGCACGGCTGGCGACCGCGTTCTCGATGAGCCGGCTGCAAAGCGGTGACGCACGACGGCTGGACCCGGCGCAGGTACGCGCATGGGCCGGCGATGTACTGATCGAGCGGTTGGATTGATCCCTCCTGCCGGAGGCACGGCGGCTGGCTTCACGCCAACCTCAGCGCCCTCGGCAAGGACGAACCCGAAGAATTCCAGGAGTTCCCATGCACGCTTCCACCGTAGTCATCGCCGCTGGCGAGCGCAGCATCGAGGCGGTTCTTGCCGCCGAAGCGCTGCGCCGCGCCGCCCGCCAGCGCGGGCTCGAGCTGATGATCGAGATCCGCAGCGACCAGGGCGTGACCGGCGCACTGCCTGCATCGAACGCCGCCGCCGCGACGCACCTGCTGCTGGTGGGTGATGGTGAGGCGGACATCGCGCGCTTCGCCAATGCTGAGATCGCGCATGCCAGCCTGGGCGAAGTACTGGACGACCCGGTTGCGGCGCTCGCACCGCTCGCGGCCGCACATTCAAACGACGCCGGCACGAATGCGGACAAGCGCATCGTTGCCGTTACCTCCTGCCCCACCGGCATCGCTCACACCTTCATGGCGGCTGAGGGGCTGCAACAGGCCGCCAAAGCGCTGGGCCATGCAATCCGGGTCGAAACCCAGGGCTCGGTCGGCGCGCAGGACGCGTTGAGCGACGAGGAAATCGCGGCTGCTGACCTCGTCCTGATCGCCGCAGACCGCGAAGTCGATCTGTCGCGCTTCGCTGGCAAACGCCTGTTCAAGAGCGGCACCAAACCGGCGATCAACGACGGCCAGAACCTGATCCGCAAGGCGCTGGCCGAGGCCGGCGTGCAGGCAGGTACGGCAACTTCAGGGCGCACGACCGAAAAGACCAAGGCCACCGGGCCCTACAAGCACCTGATGACCGGCGTGTCGTTCATGCTGCCGTTCGTCACTGCCGGCGGCCTGCTGATCGCACTGGCATTCGCACTCGGCGGCATCTATGCCTTCGACGATGCCCACAAGGGCACGCTGGCCTGGTCGCTTTTCCAGATCGGCGCCAAGTCCGGCTTCATGCTGATGGTGCCGGCACTGGCCGGCTACATCGCCTACTCCATCGCCGATCGCCCGGGCATCGCCCCGGGCATGATCGGGGGATTGGTGGCAGTCAACATGGATGCTGGCTTCATCGGCGGCATCCTGGCTGGTTTCATCGCTGGCTACGGCGTGCACTGGATCAACCGTGCGCTGCGCCTGCCGCGCAGCCTGGAAGGCCTCAAGCCGGTGCTGATCCTGCCGGTCCTGGGCACGCTGCTGGTCGGCCTGTTGATGATGTACGTGATCGGCACGCCGGTCGCCGGCCTGCTGGCCTGGCTGACCGACTGGCTGCGCGGTATGCAGGGCGGCAGCGCGATCCTGCTTGGCCTGCTGCTGGGCGGAATGATGGCAGTGGACATGGGCGGGCCGGTCAACAAGGCGTCCTACGCGTTCTCTACTGCATTGATTTCCAGCCAGGTCTACACGCCGATGGCGGCGACGATGATCGGCGGCATGACGCCGCCGCTGGGTATTGCACTGGCGACATGGCTGTTCAGCAACCGCTTCACCGCCGAGGAGCGCGGCACGGCCGGTGCCGCCGGCGTGCTTGGCCTCAGTTTCGTGACCGAAGGCGCGATCCCCTACGCCGCGCGTGATCCGCTGCGCACCATTCCGGCGCTGATTCTTGGTTCTGCCGTGGCAGGTGCAATCTCGATGGCCGCTGGCGTCGAGCTGAAGGTGCCGCACGGCGGCGTGTTCGTGCTGCCGATCCCGAACGCAGTCACTCACCTCGGCATCTACCTGCTGGCACTGCTGGCGGGCGTGGCCGTCACTGCAGTCGCGTTGCGCATCCTCAAGAAGCCGGTCACCACGCCGGCCTGATCCACCCCATCGCCAAGCCCCCTCCACCGCCCCTGCGCACGCAGGGGCGCAGCGACCTGCGCCCTGCACAAGGACCCTCGCCCATGACCCGCTCTTCCCGACACATGTTGCCGATGGCGATCGCGCTTGCCCTGCCATCCCTGGCGACCACCGCAGACGCGAGCGACGTCTTCACTCGCAGGCTCGCCTACACCGGCGAGGCGGCCGCCACGCTTGACGGCGGCAAGCGCAGCGGCACGGCCTATGCCGGCCAGCTGATGTTCGGCGCCGACGTGAACCTGGACGCCGCGTTCGGCTGGCGGGGCGCAACGATCAAGGCCTACGGCATCAACCGCCACGGCACCAATCTCGCCAACAGCAGCACGGGCAACAGCACCTCGGTGCAGGAGATCTACGGTGGCCAGGGAACGCGCCTGGCTAACCTGACGCTCGAGCAGAAACTGCTCAACGACCGACTGGTGCTGGAAGCAGGGCGAAGCGTCGCCAACATCCATCATCTCGGTTCGGAGTTGTGCCAGTACTTCCAGGGCAACTCGGCCTGCGGTAACCCGACCTATGTGTTCCGCACCAGCAGCTTCACATGGTGGCCGGTATCGAGCTGGATGGCTGATGCCACGGCATGGGTGACGCCGGATGTCTACGTACGCGTGGGCGCATACCAGGTCGACCCGAGCCAGGCCGAAGATGGCCAGCACGGCCTGAAATGGAGCACGAACCAGGCCACCGGGTGGATCGTGCCGTACACGATCGGCTGGCGCAGCCCGGCATCGGCGCGCTTGAAGGCCCGCTATGAACTGGGTGGCTGGCAGGACAACTCGACCTATCGCGATCCGCTGCGCGACGCCAATGGCATGCCGGCGCTGCTCAGTGGCCAGGAGTACGCGACACGCCACGGTCGTTCCGGTGCGTTCGCCCGCTTCGAACAGCAGCTTACCGGCGATGGCAATGGTCGTGGCCTGACCCTTTTCGGCGCCGCGCTCAAGGGTACCTCCGGGCAGTTGATCGAGGATCACTTCCTGCAGGCCGGGCTGGTGCAGAAAGGCACGTTCGCCCGGCGGCCGCAGGACAGCATCGCTTTCGTCGTGACCCAGCAGAAGTACAGCAGCATGGCGCTGGAAGACCTGCGCCTCGCCCGCGCCGCAGCCGGTGGCAGCGGCACCCCGCACGGGAGCCAGGTGATGATGGAGCTGAGCTATGGCATCCAGCTCACCCCGCAGCTTCGTGTTGCACCGAACCTGCACTACATCGTGCACCCCGACCAGTTCAATGAGCCCGCACGCCAGCACGACCTGCCGGATGCGCTGATCGCGGGCATGCGGATCGACTGGAACCTGTAGGAAATGTCAGGTGCTCCTGGGCGCGGCCCGTGTCAGGCACCGGGTCCACGGCCGGTCCAGGCGGCGTACCGACCGCCCGGCACCCGGATGATCGCCTGCCCTGGCCGGGGTTTCAGGTGCTGTCCGCCGCCCACGCCAGGTCGAACGTCAACGCGAGGCGCTGGCCGGGCTCCAGCCGGTGCGGCGCCAGCGTGAAGCCGTCCGGCGGACCGCTCTGCGGCTCGACACAGGTGGCGTGCGGCGTGCCGTCGTAGACCACCCAATGGTCGTGGTCCGAGCGCAGCCGCAGGCGCTGGCCTTCGCGTATCAGCGTGATGTCGCTGTCGGCGATGAAGCAGTCATCCCAGGGACCGGTAGTGGGATCCACACAGGGCAGCGTGGCAATACCTTCCTCGTCCCGCGGGTACATCGCACGAGGCGTGAACAGCAGCCGGTCCGGCTTCCGGAACCAGGGATGCCAGCCCAGCGCCGCCGGCATCGCCTGCTCGCCGGCCTGGACCGAAAGGCGCATCTGCAGGGTGTGGGCCTGCAGCTGCAGGTCCAGCATGGCAATGCCACCGAAGGGCCAGTAGCCGTCGCGCGGCAACGCCAGCGACAACCTGGCTGCCGCCGCATCCAGCCGGTCGATCTGCCACGGTCGCGAGAAGCCCAACCCATGAATGGCATGCCCGTCGAAGTTGAGCGGCAGCCGATGCGGCCTGCCATCAAAGCGGAACGTTCCATGGCGGATGCGACCGGCCCAGGGCACCATCGGGTAGCAGCCCCAGGCGATCGCAGCCGCCCCGCCCTCCTGCGCGTCCACCAGCCACTCCACGCCCTGGTAACGCAGGTGCGCCACGCGCCCGCCCGCCCCTGCGGCGAGCGCAACCTCCAGTTCGCCGCATCTCAGCCAGTGCAGTTCACCGGCCGGCAGCGGGGCCAGCGCATCATCCACCGGCAGCATGCGCTCAGGCCCCATACGGATTGATCGTGCGGATGCTTCCGTCCGGCTCCATGTGCAGCGGCGTGCACTTGGCCGAGCGCAGGTGGGTGATGCCGCCGGACATCAGCGCATCGTGATAGAACAGGTACCACTGCCCTTCGAACTGGCAGATGGAGTGGTGGGTGGTCCAGCCCACGACGGGCGTGAGGATCACGCCAGCATAGGTGAACGGCCCGTACGGGCTGTCTCCCACGGCGTAGCACAGCTGGTGGGTGTTGCCAGTGGAGTACGACAGATAGTAGCGACCCTGGTACCTGTGCAGCCACGGGCCTTCGAAGAAGCGGCGCGCATGGTCGTCCGCACGCAGCGGCTGGCCATGCTCATCCAGGATCTGCACTTCGCGGGTGGGTTCGGCCAGCTCGGTCATGCCGACATCCAGGCGGCCCACGCGCGGCCCCAGGGCCGGCGCGCTGCCCTCGGGTTCCTCGTGGGCCTCGCTGTACTGGTTGTCACGATACTTCTGCAGCTGCCCGCCCCAGATGCCGCCGAAGTACAGGTAGTGGCTGCCATCCTCGTCTTCGAACACGGCCGGGTCGATCGAGTACGCGTCCTTGATCGGCTCCGGCTGGGGCACGAACGGGCCCTCCGGCCGCTTACCGATCGCCACGCCGATGCGGAACCGGCCCTCGGCGTCCTTGGCCGGGAAGTACAGGTAGTAGTGGCCATCGCGGCAGGCGGCATCGGGGGCCCACATCTGTTTCCGCGCCCAGGGCACGTCGCGCACGTGCAGCGCCATGCCGCAATCCATGGCCGCGCTATCGGGCGTATCCATCTTCAGCACATGGTAATCCTGCATGCCGAAATGGCCACCTTCGTCGTCGAATGGCTGGCCACCGTCGATGTCGTGCGAGGGATAGATGTACAGGCGCCCCTCGAACACGTGCGCCGAAGGGTCGGCGGTGTAGATGTGGGTCACCAGCGGTTGCGAAATGGCGTGCGCGGTGAGCTGCGCAAGACGGGCTTTGCTGGCCTGGCCGTCTTCGCCGGCATGGAGGTCGATCATGGTTGTCATCTTGGCGTTACGCGGAGGCGTCGGCGGAACGTCGACGCAGGTGGAGGTCCTGCTCGATGCGGGTTTCGGTGCGCTTGTCGATCCTGTAGAAGAACAGCAGCGCCACGGCGAGCAGGAAAGGAAGGGAGCAGTAGACGCTTACGGTCAAGCGGATGCCCTGCACCACGCCCTCAGGCTGTTGCGCCAGTCCTGCCTGGTAGCCGTAGTGGGCAAGGATCGCGGCGACCAGCGCGCCTCCGACGCTGAGGCCGATCTTCAGCCCGCACAACATCGCCGAGAAGATGATCGCCGTTGCCCTTCGATGGTTCTTCCACTCCGAGTAGTCCGCGACGTCGGCGATCATCGCCCACAGCAACGGGATGGTGATGCCATAGCAGAAGCCATGCAGCATGAAGGCTGCGAACGCCACCGCCACCGCCGTCGGGGGGAACAGGTAGAAGGCCAGCAGGAACAGGGTCGAGACAAACAGGGCGCCACCGAAGACATCGCGCTTGCCGAAGCGATCCGCCAGCCGCCGTGATGCGCCGATACCCAGGATCATGCAGAGGATGCCGCACGCGTTGAACAGGCTGAACGCCGAGGTGGCCGCATCCTTCGGCCAGGTGAACGCCGCGAAACCGGCGCGGGCCAGGGCGCCGTTCAATGCACTGATCAGGCCGTTGAAGCCTGAGTTTTCCAGGAAGCCGGCCAGCGCCGCTTCGCTCATGTAGTACTGGAAGTAATAGATGTAGGTGCCGCCTTTCAACGCCAGGTTGATGAACACCAGCACGGTCAGCGCCAGCATCACCTGCCACGGGCGGTTGTGCAGCAGGTCCGAAAGGTCCTGCACTATGCCGCCGGTCTGCTCTCGCGTCGGCACGATGCGCTCGCGGGTGGTGGCGAAGGTGATCAGGAAGAACACCGTGCCGATCAGTGCGAAGGCGGTCATGACCTGTTCAAAGCCGCGCACCCGGTCGCCATTGCCCAGGATCAGCACCAGCGGCATCAGCAGCACCTGGATGATGAACTGCGCGATCATCACGGCTACGAAGCGGTAGGCCGACAGGCTGTTGCGCTGGGCCATGCTGCCGGTCAGCACGCCGCTCAACGCGGAGTACGGCAGGTTGTTCGCGGCGTAAACGCAGACCAGCAGCGCGTAGGTGGCCAGTGCATAGATCACCTTTCCGCGCTCGCCCAGGTCGGGGGTGCTGAACGCCAGCAGTGACAGTACGCCAAAGGGAATGGCCGTCCACAGGATCCACGGGCGGAAGCGGCCCCAGCGGGTGGACGTTCGGTCCGCCGCGATGCCGATCAACGGCGTGAACACGAACGCACCCAGCAGGCCGACCACGAAGATGATCGTGGCCGCGGTGGCAGCTGGCAGGCGGTAGACGTCGGTGTAGAAGAATGCCAGGTACGTGATCAGGGTCTGGAAGATCAGGTTGGCAGCGAGATCGCCCAGGCTGTAGCCGAGCTTCTCGCGTACCGATAGCGCGTGTTCAGTGCTTGCCATGCAGCGGACATCCTTGAAAAGGAATCTGGTCGAAGGGGAATCGATGCCGGCGGGGGCGATCAGTCATGCGCGGGCACCACGGTGAACCTGCCCTGCGCACGTATATCGGCACTGGACGCCCCCACCCTGACCTCGTAGGCACCGGGCTGCACCGCGTACGCCGCACGCGCCTCGTCATAGTGGCGCAGGGCCTGCGCCGCCTTCAGGGTGAACGTCACCGTGCGGCGTTCGCCCGGGGCCAGCTGGACGCGCTGGAAGCCACGCAGTTCCTGCACGGCATCGCCGCTGCCGGCGTGCTCGCGCCGCACGTACAGCTGTACCACTTCGTCACCGCTGCGCGTGCCCGTGTTGGCGACATCCACTGCCACGCCCAGGCGGCCATCGGCGCGGAGGCTGTCTGCATCGAGGCGGAGCGTTCCATAGTCGAACCGCGTATACGACAGACCGTGACCGAACGGATACAGCGGCGTGCCGCGGAAGTAGCGATAGGTGCGGCCCTCCATGGCGTAGTCGTCGAATGCCGGCATCGCTTCGCCGGCCTTGTAGAACGTGACCGGCAAACGGCCGGAGGGATTGACGTCGCCGAACAGCGCCTGGCCGACAGCGGTGCCGCCGCGTTGCCCCGGGTACCAGCTCATCAGGATCGCCGGCAGATGCGCCTGCGCCCAGTCCACGGCGATGGCCGAGCCACCGGTGAGCACCATCACCACCGGCTTGCCGGTGCCGTGCAGGGCCTCCAGCAGGGTGCGCTGCGGCGCGGGCAGCCGCAGGTCGGTACGGTCGCCACCGGCAAAGCCCGGGTAGTTGACCGTCATCTCTTCGCCTTCGACATCGCCGGTGAGGCCACCGACGAACACCACCGCATCGGCATCGCGTGCTGCATCCAGCGCTTCGTCGAAGGGCGCCTTGGCGCCGGGCATGCGCCACCCAAGGCGCACGCCCGCATCGCGCTGGTCGTCGTAGTACTCCAGTGTCAGCGCATAGGCACGCCCGGCCTGCAGGTCCAGTTCGACGCCCTCGGCATGCAGGCGATCAGTATTCACCCAATGATCGATCACACGCTTGCCGTCCAGATACAGGCGGTAGCCATCATCGCCGGCCACCTCCAGCCGGTAACGGCCGGACATGGGTGGCAGCAGTTGGCCACTCCAGCGGATGCTGAAGCGGTCGTTGGGAATCCCCTGCCCCGGTGCGGCTTCGCCGCGTGCCAGCAGGTTGTCGGTCGGCGAGCCGCGGTCCCAGCGGAAGCCGATCTGCGCGTCGGTACGCACCAGGGCCGGAGTGCCGGACAGGTCGGGCGTGCGGAAGTACTCACCGCGCAGGCCGCGCTCGGGCGAGTCCGCCGAGGGCCGCAGGTAGGTCGGCTCGATCAGCGGTGTGGCGCCGGGATCGTCACGGCCCTCCACGAGGTCGACGCCGCGGGCATAACGCACTTCAACGCCCTTGCCCGCCTCGCGTATGCCCTGCAGGATCGTCACCGGCGCGGCCGGTGTGCCGAAGTAGTTGCCGAGCAGCGCCATGGTGTCGTCGGCGGTGGGTCCAACCACGGCAATGCGCTTGGTGTTGCGCGACAGTGGCAGGATGCCGTCGTTCTTCAGCAGCACCAGCGATGCCTGCGCAGCCTTGAGCGCGAGCGCATCATGGGCCGGCGCCTGGTTCACCGAGGCGGGAATACGCGCCCAGCGCACCCGCTCCGGTGGGTCGAACATGCCCAGGCGCATCCGTGCGGTGAACAGGCGGGTCACTGCATCGTCGATCTCCGCCTCGCTGATCAGCCCCTGGCGCACGGCCGAGGGCAATGTGGCGTACTCCTGGCCGCATTCCAGCTCGGTGCCGTTCCTCACCGCCAGCGCCGCAGCGGCTTCGCGCGTGGTGACGATACGGTGGTGCTTCCAGATATCGACGATGGCCCAGCAGTCCGAGACCACGTAGCCCTTGAAGCCCCAGTCGCGTCGAAGCACATCGCGCAGCAGGAAACGGCTGGCACTGGCGGACTCCCCGTACACGCGGTTGTAGGCGCCCATGACCGCATCGACGTCGCCCTCCTTCACCAGCGCCTCGAACGCCGGAAGGTAGGTGTCATACAGGTCGCGCCGGCTGGGCCGTGCATCGAAGTGATGGCGGTCGGCCTCCGGTCCGCTGTGCACGGCCAGATGCTTGGCGGTGGCGTCCAGCTTGCGGTAGACGGGGTCGTCGCCCTGCAGGCCACGTACGAAGGCCACGCCCATGCGCGCGGTGAGGTACGGGTCCTCGCCATAGGTTTCCTGTCCGCGGCCCCAGCGCGGGTCGCGGAAGATGTTGACGTTCGGCGACCAGAAGGTCAGACCCTGGTAACGCCCGTGCGAGCCTTCGCGGAGGAACTGGTGGTGCTTTGCGCGGGCCTCGTCGCTGATGGTCGCGGCCACCTGCCCCATCAACGGTACATCGAAGGTCGCGGCCAGGCCGATCGCCTGCGGAAACACCGTGGCCTGCCCTGCCCGTGCGACGCCGTGCAGTCCCTCGTTCCACCAGTCGTAGGCGGGTACCCCCAGGCGTTCGATCGCCGGCGCGGCGTTCTGCATCTGCGCGGCCTTCTCTTCCAGCGTCATCTGCGCGACGAGTGCGGCGGCCCGTTGCTCGAAGCTGGCCGAAACGTCCAGCCAGGGCCGTGGCGCGGCCGCGGACGCGGCGGCCGCCACGCAGGTCAGTACGAACAGGGCGGCCCCACCGCGCAAGGTACGGCGGCGGGCCTTGGACGAAATCGACAGCCTCATTTGCTTCTCCCGGTGCGCTCGTCGCGCGCGAAAGGACCCAGCAGTGCGCCCACGAAGCCGCCTGCCCGGTCCGTACTCAGAACGGTGCCGTCCACCCCGCCTGCGAGCAGTTGCCAGCCCTGCCCATCGCCGGTGTCGAACGAGAACGCATAGTCGCCCTCGTTGCCGGCAATCTTCAGGCGCAGTGCTGCAGGCACCGGTACTTCACGGCTGGCCAGCGTCCGCGTGCTGCGGCCACCGTCGCGCGCTTCGAGGAAGAGCGAGAGGCGCCCCCCGCCAAGGTCACGAACGCCAAGGAAGTACCAGTACGCCTCGCTCTGGAACGCCGCCAGGCCGGCGGCGACTCCGGAAGCTGGCGGGGTCATCGCGGTGCTCGCCTCGAAGCGCAGATGCTGCTGGCGCCGGCCGAGAAACGCCGGATTGCGCAGCGTGTCCAGATCCTCGGCGAGCGGGTGCACGGCCAGCATGCCGGGGCGCATGGCCAGGTCGGCCCAGGCATGCCTGGGCACCCGCACGCGCAGCCACTGTGGATCAAGCGTCGGGCCATCAAAATTGTCGCGCGCTACGAAATTGCCGGTCGAAGGGGCCTGCGATGCCTCGCCCTGCATCCACGCGGGGGCCTTGACCGCATAGGGAATGGCCTGGTCAACCGGCAGGATCTGCGGCCAGCCATCCTGCCAGCGTACCGGCAACAGGTAGGTCTCGCGCCCGGTGTTGTAGTGCCGCTTCTGGTAGTTGCGGCTGGCCAGGAACACCGCCCACCACGAGCCATCCGGGCCTTCGACCAGGTCGGCATGGCCGGCATTGGTGATCGGTAGTGGACGGTCGTCCGGCAGTTCTCGCTGGGTCAGGATCGGATTGCCCGTATAGGGAACGTAGGGGCCCCACACCGTGCGGCTGCGCAGCACCACCTGCGAATGCTGCGGCCCGGTACCTCCTTCAGCGTCGGACAGGTAGTACCAGCCCTCCCGCTTGTAGATGTGCGGTCCCTCGATCCAGATGGGATTCTTCGCCGGCTCCACGCCTCCATCAACCAGCACCCGGCGCGGCCCGACCGGCCTGAATGCCGCCAGATCGATCTGCTGCATCCAGATGGCGCGGTGCCCGTCGTAGCGCGGCGGGCCGGGCGGTGCATCGTTGTTGACCAGGTATACCTTGCCGTCATCGTCGAAGAACAGTGACGGGTCGATGCCATCGATGCCGGGCAGCCAGTGCGGATCGGACCACGGACCGGCCGGATCACGCGCGGTGGCGATGAAGTTGCCACCACTGTCGGTGGCGGTGGTGGTTACGTAGAAGGTGCCGTCGTGGTACTCGATGGTCGGCGCGAAGATGCCGCGCGAGACGCTCAGGCCGTCGAAATCCAGTTGCGTGGGGCGGTCAATCACATTGCCGATCTGCTTCCAGTGCACCAGGTCGGCACTTTCGAACACCGGAATGCCCGGGAAGTAGGTGAAGCTGGAATTGACCAGGTAGAACCGGCCGTTCGCGCGCACGATGCTGGGATCGGCATGGAAGCCGGCCAGGACAGGATTGCGGTAGTGGCCGGCCGGTAGGGGCACTTCAAACGCCTGGTCATTGCCGCGGTACTCGAACCAGTCGAAGTACACCGGGGGAGCATCCGGCGGCGCGCTGGCCCGGGTGGTTGCGGCCGACAGCAGGAACAACGCCCCCAGCAGGTGGCGCGCCATCGACCTCAGGCCGGCCCTGTCGCCGGCCAGAGGGGACTGCTTGGACAACGTCATCATCGTCGGGCCTCGGCTTCGGCAATGGGAAGTTCGAACGGGCCGGCCGGCGCCCCGCTGCGGTCGCGCAGCGTGCACACCGGGCCATCGGCCCAGCAGTAGCGCACATGCGTTGCGCGCGTGGACAGCGGGCCGCGCAGCAGGATCCGGCGCGCATCCAGTCCGGCATCGGCGTACTCGCAGTGGCGCGTATGGCTCCTGGCCTCGCACAGTTCAAAGCCGATCGGACGCAGTGCGCCGGTCGCGGTGAGCGCGCCTTCGACATCCTCGAACGCAATGGCGACGCCCGTGGGCGTCCGCACGGCGGTGACCGCTCGCGGGCCCGACGGTGCCATGCCCTGCTCGCCGTACACCACATGGCGCGCCACGCGCGCCAGGCGGCGCCCGAGCTCCTGCTTGTTCGGCGGATGGATGTCGTAGGCGTCGCCGATGTCGATGGCAATGGCAAGACCGCTCTGCGCATCCTCGGCCGCGACGCGCCGCTGCGCCTCACGCACCTGCGCCCAGCCGCTGTCGGCGGGCGCAGCCGGCGGCTGGCCGTAGCCGGCCAGTTGTACCAGCAGCAGTGGCGTGCGCGCACCGAACTGCCGTCGCCAGTCCTCGCGCAGCGCACGCAACCGCACTGCATAGGCCGCACCATCGCCGGTGTTCGATTCACCTTGATACCAGAGCATGCCGCGCAGCCCGAAGCCCCCGAGTGGTGCGATCATTCCGTTGTACAGCGTCGACAGCCCGGTGGCGGCCTGCCACGGGGCAAACGGCGGCGCCTGTTGGCCCGGCGCAACCCGATACATCCACGGTCCCTGCAGTGGCACCCGCTCGCCGGTATCGAACTGCAGGCGGTGTGCCGTTGAAGGACCGGCCAGGCCGCCTTCGCCGTAGGTGTCCAGCACGTTGACCGCAATGCTGTTGGATCCTGCCTTCAGCAGGCCATGTGGCAACGGGTAGCGCCTCTCGCCGGCGCCGTACTGGCTGCCGACGGCGACCCCGTTCACCCAGGTCACGTCCACCTCGTCAGCCGATGCCAGCTCCAGGGTCGCGCCGCGTGCAGCCTGTTCAGCGCTCAGCATCACCTGCGTGCGATACCAGACCATGCCGTTGTAGTCGGCAAGTGCGGGCTCGTTCCACCGCTCCCATGCGCCCAGTGTGGCCGGTGCGCGCGACCATCCGCGGTCATCGGCATCCGTCCGCCATGGTGCGTCACCTGACAGTGCGCCCTCGCGTGTGGCCCACCAGTGCTGCCAGTAGCGACCCCAGCGTGCATGTGCCTGCTGCGGGTCGTGGGCAGACTGAGCAAGGATGTCCAGGGGCTCGTCCATGCCGCCCTGCCCGCGCAGCGCGCCCGGGCTGGTCCACGCCTCGATCCGGGACCCGCCCCACGCCGCCTGGATCAAGCCCATCGGCACGGCAGCCGTGCGCTGCAGCTCGCGCGCGAAATAGAAACAGGCTGCGGAGAAGTCGCGCACCCTGTCGGGGGTTGCCGTTGTCCATGCAGGGTCGCCCTTGAAGCTCTCCTGTGCCTGCGCGGCCCCCTCCTGCGGCACGGTGAACAGCCGGATCCGTGGCATCGTGGCCGAGGCGATCTCGCTGGCAGCGTTGAGCGAGCGCCACACCGGCAGCTCCATGTTCGACTGGCCCGAGCACAACCACACGTCGCCCATCAGCACATCGCGCGCCGTCTGCCGGCGCGTTCCGTCGTTTACCTCCAGCGTGTAGGGACCGCCAGCGGCGACCGGGGACAGCATCGCCTGCCAGCGGCCTGCGGCGTCCGCCCGGCTGCTCACCGCCTGCCCCGCAAACGTCACGGAAACCGGCTGCCCGGGGCCTGCGTGCCCCCAGACCGCAATGGGCCGGTCGCGCTGCAGGACCGCGTGATCCTTGAACAGGGGATGCAGCAGTCCCGTCGTTTCCCGCGCCGCGGCCGGCATCGCCACTACTGCCGCAGCCATCATCAACAGCGCACACCCGACCGCTCCGAACCTGCTCATCGGCCATCCCCCGGTGCGAACGGAAACTGCAAGGCCTGGTAGTACGACAACGGATGCGGCGGCGGCCGCTCGCCGGCGGGCAGTGGCCGGCCACTGAGCGACTGGAAGTACGCCACGCTGGCGTCACGCCACCATTGCGCTTCGTTGTGCTGGATCTGCAGGAACGCCGCGACGTGCCGATGCCGCTGCGGATCGATCCGGTCGCTCAGGCCGGCCCAGGTCGCCTGCATCGACTGCACCTGGCGCACGCCGCGCGAATAGCGCCCGACCAGTTCGTCCCAGAGCGTCCTGCCCGAGCGCATGCGGCGGTCCCACGGCACATGATGGAACCACAGCAGCAGCGACTCGGGCACCCGCTCGGGGTCGCCATAGACCTCGGCCACCTGCGACGCGTACTGGCCCACGGCGTTGCTTCCGCTGGCGCTGCGGTCAAAGCCGATGCCCTTGCTATCTGCGCGGTGGTAGTACACCGACGTCCAGTCCGCACGCGGGCCGCCGTCCACCCAGGGGCCGGGGCCGTAGTGATGGCCGCGTGCCATCAGGTGATGCAGGCCCAGCGGCGTCATGTAATCCACCACCGCCTCGCGCGAGTCCATCATCATCCGCACGATCGGGCCGGTCACCTGCGGGTCGGGCGAGAAGGTCAGCGCTGCCCAGTCTTCGGCAATCGCGCGCGCGGATTCCTGCGGGTTCCAGGCCAGTCGGCCGAAGGCGTACCAGTTGGCCTGATCGAAGTGCGAGCCACTCCAGGTGCGGTCCACGCCGATGTTGGCGACGCCGGCGATACCGGTCAGCGCATGACCCTCCAGCGAGCCATCGACCACGCGGGAGACCGTGGAGCCTTCGCCGCGTGCATGGGTGTCGGCCTGCAGCACTTCTTCGTAGAGCGTTCCCAGGTACACCAGGTGCGTCGCAAAACCCAGGTACTCCTTGGTGATCTGCAGCTCCATCATCAGCGGCGTGCGCGGCATCGCGCCAAACAAGGGGTGGAACGGCTCGCGCGGCTGGAAGTCGATGGGGCCGTTCTTCACCTGCACGATCACGTTGGGGCGGAAGGCGCCGTCCAGCCCGACAAACTCGCTGTATGCCTGCTTGGCGCGATCTTCGGGAACCTCGTGCGAGTACACGAAGGCCCGCCACATCACCACACCGTTGTAGGGCGCCAGCGCGTCGGCCAGCAGGTTGGCGCCGTCGGCATGGGAACGACCGTAATCCTGTGGGCCGGGTTGCCCTTCGGAGTTCGCCTTGACCAGGAAGCCGCCAAAATCCGGAATGCGCGCATGGATCTCATCGACCTTGTCGCGCCACCAGCGCCGCACAGTCGGATCCAGGGGATCAGCCGTTGCCAGGCCGCCGAGTTCGATGGGTGCACTGAAGCGCGCGCTCAGGTAGACCCGGATGCCATAGGGGCGGAACAGGTCGGCCAGCGCGGCGGCCTTGGCCAGATAGGCCGGCGACAGGCTCATCGCACTGGCATTGACGTTGTTGAGGACGGTGCCGTTGATGCCGAGCGAGGCGTTGGCACGGGCGTAATCGGTGTAGCGCGGGTCACGCCACTGCGGCAACGTCTGCCAGTCCCAGAGCGAGCTGCCTGCATAGCCACGCTCGACGTAACGATCCAGGTTGTCCCAATGGTTGAGCACACGCAGTGCGACCCGAGGCGACTCACGCACCTCCAGCCCCCGCAGCGACGTGCCACGCTGCAGCAGGCGCAGCAGATGGAAGGTGCCGTACAGCACGCCGACATCCTGGCGTGCCGCCACAAGCAGTACATCGCGCCCCTCGATCCGGACCCGCCGGATCAGGAACCCCCCGTCGCCCAACGTGGCGATCTCGTTGCCGTACGCGGCGACGAGGGTCGAGGATTGCGGCGTGCCCAGCACCAGGGCATGGTCAGTACTGATTGCCGTTCGCATTGGCGGTGCCGCTCCCAGCAATCCAGGGAGGCTGCGCGCAAGCTCGTCGCGGGTAGCGCGCTGCATCGGCGTGCAATCCGGGGCCACCACTTCGGCCAGTTGCCGCCGGTAATCGGCAGCGACCGTTGCGGCAACCGGCTGGTACCGCATCCACAGCGCATAGCCATCCTCCGCCCGTGCCCCGCCAGCACAGGCCAGCAGCACGACCACGGCCCACAGGCGCGTGCCGACAGCACGCAACAAGGGCGTTAACATGCGCCTTTGTAGACTACGTCCGGGCCCGGGACAGCGCATCATCGTCCTTCGCACCCGCGCGGCAGCGCCACCAAGAACAAAGGGATCGTGCATTGGACAAGCCGAAGAAATCGGTTCGCCGCAGAACCGCTGGCGTGACGATCGACGAGGTTGCGGCCCTTGCCGGCGTTTCGCCGATGACCGTGTCGCGGGTGATCAACCAGGGCAAGGTGCGCGACGTCACCCGCGAGCGCGTGCTGCGCGCCGTGCGTGAGCTGGGCTATACGCCCAATCTTGCCGCCAGTTCGCTGGCCGCCGCACAGCACACGCGCATTGCGCTGATCTACACCAACCCCAGCGGCGCCTACCTGCGTGAACTGCTGGTGGGCCTGCTGCGCGTCGCCTCCAGTTCCGCCATCCAGCTGGTCATCGACTACTGGGACAACCTGGATGCCGAATCCGAACGCAGGGCGGCGCGCGCGCTCGCCGGACGCGTCGACGGGGTGATCCTGCCGCCGCCCCTGTGCGAATCTCAGGCCGCCGTAAGCGAACTGGTCAAGGCTGGCATTCCGGTGGTGGCCATCGCATCGGGGCGCCTGAGCGAGGCCCTGTCCTGCGTCCGCATCGACGATTTCAGTGCGGGCAGGGAAATGACCGATCACCTGCTCCGGCAGGGACACACCCGCATCGGCTTCATCCGTGGGCGCGATGACCTGAGCGCAAGTGCGCTCCGCTACGACGGCTTCGTCACCGCCCTGCGCGAGGCCGGGCTGGCGGTGGACCCCGGCCTGGTCCAGCACGGTGACTACACCTACCGGTCCGGCCTGGCTGCGGCCGAGAAGCTGCTGTCCCAACGCCGGCCACCGACCGCGATTTTCGCCAGCAACGACGACATGGGCGCCGCCGCCATCTCGGTGGCGCATCGGCGCGGGCTGGAAGTGCCGCGCGACCTGTCGGTCGTGGGTTTCGATGACACCTCGGCCGCCACCACCGTGTGGCCGGAACTGACCACGATCCACCAGCCCATCGCCTCGATGGCCAACGCGGCCGTCGACATCCTGCTGCGCACCATCCGCCGTCCGGCGGCGGACGCAACGGTGCTGCGCGATCATGTGATGCCGCATCGGCTGATCGCACGCGATTCGGTCGCCGCGCCGCCCCGGCGGCGGTAGCGCAGGCATCATGCTCCGCATCCGAGGGTGACCTCGGCTTCGTTCAGCGCACCCAGCGCGACGCGTGACACGGAGATCGTCATCGCATCGCCCGTCACCACCGACCACGGTCGGTCGATCGCGTCCAGCTTGGCGCCCGCCTTGGCCAGGCACTTCAGCGGCACGCCAACACGCTTCCACTGGCCTTGTGGAAGCGCCGCCAGCGACGACCCGATGGCGATGCGTGCCGAGCAGCCCGCGCCGCAACCGACCGACAGCCACACCTCACCCTGCGGCGCAGCGTCGACCCGCAGCGTGGTCAGCAGCATCAGGTCGCCGTTGGATTCGCGCTGCAGGTCCACCGCCGTGTGCGACTGCAGTGCAGCGACGGCCTCGCCCTTGCCCGACCAGGCCAGGCGTCGCCCATCCTCCTGCGCCAGATGATCCACGCCGGTGATCTTCAGCCGGTCATCTGGCAATGCGTCCGGTACGCGGGTCACGGTCAGGCCCTGGCCAGCGGCATCCTCGAGTCGCAGCGCCATGCCAGGGCCTGCGTCACCACGCGCGAAGTAGACGCCGGTCGCGCCCTCGTTGCCGGTCACGCCCGATGCCTCCGGCAGCGCGGCCAGGTCGCCGTTGTCGGCGTAGGTCAGGCCGAAGCCGAACGCAAACAACGGATCGTAGTCCTTCTGGCCAACGTTGTTGGCGTACTGGGTGGCGGTGCGCGGCCAGCTGAAACTGAGCTTGCCCTTGAAATCGTGCTGCACGCGGCCATCGCTTCCGCGCAGCAGTACATCGGCAATGCCGGCGCCTTCCGAGCCCGGCAGCCATGCAGCCACGAAGGCATCGGCGGCATTGATTTCCCGGTTCACCCAGAGCGGCCGCCCGCTCAGGAGAACCGCAACAACCGGTATGCCTTCGGCCTTGAGCCGCTTGAGCAGCGCCAGGTCCGTTTCGTTGCCGGGCTTGTAGGCCAGCGTCGGCCGGTCTCCCTGGAACTCGGCATAGGGGTCTTCGCCAAACACCACCACCGCCACATCGGGCCTCACTGCATAGCGACCGTCAACGGCAAGCACGGCTTCACCACCCGCCGCGCTGGCCTGGCGCGCGATGCCCTCATAGATCGTGTCCGCATTGGGGAAGTCCTTGCGGGTGGTGCCGGTGCCCTGCCAGTTGAGCGTCCAGCCGCCCGCCTGCTTGCCGACATCGTTGGCACCGTCGCCGGCCACGAGGATCCGCTGCTTCGGAGACAGCGGCAGGACGTGGTCCTGGTTTTTCAACAGGACCAGCGATTCGCGCACGGCCTGCCGGGCGACCGCGCGATGTGCCGGCGCGCCGATCAGTGCGAACTGCCCGCCGACGGCCCGCGTGGATGGCCTGCCGGCCTCGAACAGCCCAAGGCGGAACTTGACCCGCAGGATCCGGCGCACTGCATCGTCCAGCCGCTGCGTCGTGATCCGGCCGTCCTTGACCGCAGCCAGCGTCGTCTCGTAGAAGCCCTTCCAGCTGTCCGAAGCCATCGCCATGTCCAGGCCCGCGATGATGGTGGCCGGGCAGTCTGTGGTGGTGCAGCCCTTGACCTGTCCATGACCATTCCAGTCACCCACCACGAAGCCACCGAAGTTCATGCGGCCCTTGAGCACATCGGTGAGGTAATGCCGGTGCCCATGCATCTTTTCACCGTTGACGCTGTTGAACGACGCCATTGCGGTCTGCGCGCCGGCGGCGATTGCCGGCGGGTATCCGGCCGCGTGGATGCGCACCAGATCTGACTCGCTGATACGGGTGTCGCCCTGGTCCTTGCCGTCAGTGGTGCCCCCATCGCCCAGGAAGTGCTTCACCGAGGCGATTACATGGCGGCCATCGAGGAACTCCGGTGTTCCCACCCTGCCCTGCAATCCCTCCACCATGGCGGCGGCATAGCTGGCCACCACCTCCGGCGATTCGGAGTAGCCTTCGTAGGTGCGTCCCCAGCGATCATCCTGGGGTACCGCAACAGTCGGCGCGAACGTCCACTCCATGCCGGTGACGCGGGTCTCCAGCGCGGTGATGCCACCGATCTGCCGCAGCAGCTCCGGATTGCGCGTGGCGCCCAGCCCGATGTTGTGCGGGAACAACGTGGCACCCATGATGTTGCTCTGCCCGTGCACGGCATCGATGCCGAACAGCAGAGGGATGGGCTTGCCGCCTTGGGACGTATCCATGGAGGCGTCGTAGAACGCGTCGGCCAGCGCCAGCCATTCGGCCGGCGAGGCGTCATAGCGGCCGCCGGGATCGGAGTTGCCTCCGGCCAGGATCGAGCCGAGGCGGTAGCGGCGCACGTCGTCGGGGGTGACGCTGGCGATGTCGCCCTGCACCAGCTGGCCGACCTTTTCCTCCACCGTCATGCCGGCCATCAGGTCGGTGATGCGCTTCTCCAGTGCCGGATCCGCGGCCAGCGGCCAGGCGACCTTCGGCCAGGGATCATTGTCGGTAGCTGCGGCGGCGGCAGCCCGGTCCTGGCCGCGGCAGCCGAGCAATCCCAGCATCAGTGCGGCGACCAGCGCGCCGCTGCGGATTACCAAGGCCTGCGATGTCATGGCGCTCATCCTTCCATCTGCTCCAGTTCCTTGCCCTTGGTCTCGTGCACATGCCGGACCACGAAAATCACCGAGATCACGGCAGCCACCAGGTAGATGCCGTAGGTGGCTGCCAGCCCTGCCGCGGCCAGCAGCATCGGGAACGTCACCGTGACCACGAAGTTGGAGGTCCATTGCGCTGCGCCAGCGACCGCCAGTGCCGAACCGCGGATCTGGTTCGGGAACATCTCGCCCAGCATCACCCACATCACCGGCCCCCAGGACAGATTGAAGAACACGACGTAGGCATTGGCCGCCACCAGCGCCAGCGTGCCCATGCGACCGGGCAGCTGCAGGTGCCCGTCCGCCAGCGAACCGCTGGCAAAGGCCACCACCACCAGTGCAAGCGACAGCGACATCCCTGCCGAGCCGAACCACAGCAGGGGCTTGCGGCCGATCCGGTCAATCAGCAGTACCGTGACCACGCAGGCACCGATGCTCAGCGCGCCGGACAGCACGTTGATCAGCAGCGCGTCGTTTTCGGAAAAGCCGACCGCCTGCCACAGCACGGCGCCGTAATAGAACACCACGTTGATGCCGACCAGCTGCTGGAAGCAGGCCAGCCCGACGCCGACCCAGACAATCGGGCGGATCCGCCCGGTCGCCCGGCTCTTCAGGTCGGACAGTCGAGGGCGATGATGGTCGTTGGACAACGAGGCATCGATCTCCTCGAGCGTGGCGCGGGCCTTGTCGCTGCCCAGCAGCCGGGTCAGCACCCGCAGTGCATCGTCCTTGCGCCGCTTCACCACCAGGTAGCGCGGGCTCTCAGGAATGGTCAGCAACAGCAGCAGGAACAGCAGCGATGGCGCGGCCTGCATCCAGAACATCCAGCGCCAGGCGGCCTGCCCACCCCACAGCGGTTCGGTCGACGCGCCCGCTGCAGCCGCCAGCAGGTAGTTGGACAGGAAGGCAGCGGTGAGCCCGGTGATGATGGCGATCTGCTGCACCGTAGCCAGGCGGCCGCGATAGCGGGCCGGAGCGACCTCGGCTATGTAGGCCGGCGAGATCACACTGGCCGCGCCTACCGCGAATCCGCCCACCACCCGCGCCGCAATGAACCAGCCCGACGAGACCGCCGCCCCGGCACCGAGCGCCGACAGCAGGAACATCACTGCCGAAAGGATCAGCACGTTGCGACGGCCCAGACGGTCGGCCAGCCGTCCAGCACTGAATGCGCCCACCGCACAGCCCAGCAGCATCGACGCGATCTCGAACCCCTGCATCCATTCGCCGGACCGGAACGCCTGGTGCAGGCCATCCTGGGTGCCATTGATCACACCGCTGTCGAAGCCGAACAGAAAGCCGCCAATTGTCGCTACCACGCTGATCAGTACGATCAGTCGTGTGTTTTCACCGCTGCCTGCTGCCTGGTTCATCCCCGTCCCCTTGAGTGCACCGTTGCGCCCTTCGCCTGCCGCGCTCAGCGCAGCAGGTATTGGTTGAGCAGGTTTTCGTAACGCTCCTGCTTGCCGCTGGCCTGGCGCGGTTCGCCGAGCCGGGAGGCCAGTGCCGCCAGGTCCGGCAGGCTGAGCGTGCCACGCTCGAAATCCTGGCCGGCACCGCTGTCGAAACTTGCGTAGCGCTCCTTGCGCCATTGCTCCCAGGGCGACTCGGTCAGCAGTGCATGGGCAACCTCCAGGCCGCGTGCGAACGCGTCCATGCCGCCAATGTGGGCAATGAACAGATCCTCCAGGTCGGTCGACTCGCGGCGCACCTTCGCATCGAAGTTCAACCCGCCCTCCAGCCCACCCTGGCGCAGCACGACCAGCATCGCGCCGACGGTGTCGTACAGATCGCTGGGGAACTGGTCGGTGTCCCAGCCGTTCTGCGCGTTGCCGCGGTTGGCGTCGATGCTGCCCAGCAGGCCGTGATCGGACGCGACCTGCAGATCGTGCTCGAAGGTGTGCCCGGACAATGTGGCGTGGTTGGCCTCGATGTTGAGCTTGAAGTCCTTGTCCAGCCCATGCTCCTTCAGGAAACCCACCACCGTGGCACTGTCGAAGTCGTATTGGTGCTTCATCGGCTCCATCGGCTTGGGCTCGATCAGGAAGTTGCCCTTCAGGCCAATGCTGCGGCCATAGTCGCGGGCCATGGTCAGAAAGCGTGCGAAGTGCTCGATCTCGCGCTTCATCTGGGTATTGGCCAGCGACGCATAGCCCTCGCGTCCGCCCCAGAACACGTAATGCTCGCCGCCCAGCTCGACCGTCGCTTCCAGTGCAGCCTTGACCTGCACGGCTGCACGCGCGACTACCGCGAAATCGGGATTCGTCGATGCACCGTTCATGTAGCGCGGGTGCGAGAACAGGTTGGCCGTGCCCCACAGCAGCTTGACGCCGGTGGCCTCCTGGCGCGCCTTGGCCAGGCCCACCATGTGCGCGAGGTTCTTCTGGTACTGGCCGATGTCATCGGTATCCGGCGCCAGGTCGATGTCGTGGAAGCACCAGTACGGCACGCCCAGCTTCGTGAAGAACTCGAACGCGGCGTCCACCTTTGCCTCGGCCGTGGCCAGCGGCGACGATGCCTCCCACGGGAACTGCCGGGTGCCCGGGCCGAACGGATCGTGCCCGGCATTGCAGAAGGTGTGCCAGTAGCACACGGCGAAGCGCAGATGCTCCTGCATGGTCTTGCCGCCGATGACCCGGTTGGCATCGTAGACCTTGAAGGCAAGCGGATTGTCCGAGCCCTTGCCCTCGAACGGAATGCGGCCGACGCCGGGGAAGTACTCCTTGGCGCCGATGAAGGGCTGCGTGCTCATGGTGCGTGCTCCTGTCGTTGTACGGGGTGTCGTGGAGGAGCCATCAACCGCGCTGCAGCGGCGTGATGGCATCAAGATGGCTGAGGAAGCGTGCGTAGGCCCGTGCATAGGCTTCGCTGCGGTCCGGATCCGGCCGAGCGGACAGCGCGGGATCGACGGTGACGTGGCGCGCGGTGATGTCGCTGATCGGGGTGGCGTCTCCCTGCGCCTTGGTGAACGCCCACAACGCCTGTAGCGCCGCTCCAAATGCCGCACCTTCGGCCTGCACCGGGACGTCCACCGGCAGGCCGAACACATCAGCCACCAGCTGACGCCAGGCAGCGCTGTTGCTGCCACCGCCGGTGAGCACGATGCGATCGAACTGCATGCCTGCGCGGACAAAGGCGTCGTAGCCGTACTTCAGGCTGTAGGTCGCGCCCTCCATGGCGGCGCGGTACACATGCGCCGGGGTGAAATTGGCGGTGTCCAGGCCAGCCAGCACGCCCTTGCCCAGCGGCAGGTCAGGGGTACGTTCGCCATTGAGGAACGGCAGCATCACCAGCCCGCCTGCTCCCGGTGGCGTCGCGCGCAGGTGCGCATCGCCGTCGCGAGTGCTGAAGCCGAAGGCACGGGCCACCTGTTCGGTCGCCACGGTGCAGTTCATGGTGCAGATCAGCGGGAGCCAGCCCCCCGTCGACGAGCAGAACGCTGCCCAGGCGCCGTCGGTATCGATCACCGGCGATCCGGAGTAGGCAAACAGCGTTCCGGAGGTTCCCAGGCTCATCGCCAGCCGACCTTCCGTGACGCAGCCGGTGCCGATCGCCGCCATCATGTTGTCGCCGCCGCCAACGGCCACCTTCACCGCCGTCGGCAGCCCCAGCGCGGCTGCCGCAGCAGGCGCGATATCGAACAGCGCATCGGGTGATGCGATGGGCGGCAGGCAGGCGGCAAGATCACGATCAGGGTCGGTTGCGCGCAGCAGCTGCTGCGACCAGGTGCGTGTGCGCACGTCCAGCCAACCGGTTCCAGACGCATCGCCAAGCTCGCAGAACCGCTGCCCGGTCAGCACGAAGTTCAGATAGTCGTGTGGCAGCAGGATGGTCGCCATCCGCGCGTAGGCGTCGGTACGGTGGATCCGGGTCCAGGGCAGCTTGGACGCTGTGTAGCCGGCCAGGATCGGGTTGCCCGCCAACGCGATGGTCCGTTGCAACCCGCCCACGGCGTCCATGATCTGGATGCACTCGGCCGAGGTGCTGGTGTCGCACCACAGCTTGGCCGGTGCCAGTACCTCGCCAGCATCGTCAACCGGCACGAACCCATGCTGCTGGCCCGATACCGCCAGCGCAACGATGCGTGCGCGCAGCGAGGGATCGATCCGGGCAAAGCAGTCGCGCAGGGCCGACACCCAGTCGGCCGGCGCCTGTTCACGGCTGCCATCGGCACCGCTGTCCAGCGCGAGCGGCGCGCTGGCCGACGCCACAACCGCCTGCTTCGGCGGGTCATAGACCAGCACCTTCAGGCTCTGCGTCCCTGCATCGATCCCTGCAACCAGACCCATCGAAACCGCCTCCATTCAAAAAAGGTAGCGCTAACATTTCGTGGACTCAAAAAAGGGGCGTGATGTTCAGCCCCTCCTTGCCACCGCTCGCGTCATCGCCACCGGTGTTGCCGCACTGTAACCAGCTGCAGCGGAAAAAGCGTGCTGCAACGCAAAACCCTGCTACGCGTTTGCTGCCGTCGAACGCCACACGTCAACGCCGGACCTGCAGTACTGCGCGATGAACTCCGCCTGCGTCGGCATCTGCGCGGCGGCCTGCTGCACCGGCTGCTGGATGCCCTTCAACAGGGTGCGCAGATCGGCGTCGCTCACTGCCCGCGCCAGCGGGTGGGCAGGACCGGGCGCGATGCCCTGCCCGAGCAGCACGCTGGTCCACGATTCCACGCGGAACAGCTCGCCGGGGTCCTGCCAGGCGTGTGCGCGCTCGCGCCACGCCTGCAGCCGCTGCTGCAGCGATTCGGGCACGCGCATTTCGCGACACGCCTTCCACATCGGTTCGGTGCGCTGCGTTGCGTGATAGTGCAGGATGATGAAGTCGCGCACGTGCTCCATTTCCTGGCGGCTGACATCGTTGTACAGCTTCACCAGCGACGCACGGATGCCGTCGAACGGGAACAATTGGATCAGGCGCACCACCGCGCTGATCGTCAGATGGATGCTGGTCGACTCCAGTGGCTCGATGAAACCGCTGGCCAGCCCGAGCGACACCACGTTCCCGTTCCAGGCCTTCAGCCGGCGCCCGCTGCGGAACGGCACCTTCCATGGATCGCGCAAAGGTGGGGCCCCGGCATCGCGCAGCAGCTTCGCTGCGGCCTCGTCATCGGACAGGTGGCGGCTGTCATACACCAGCCCGCAGCCAACGCGGTGCTGCAGCGCGATGTGCCAGCGCCACCCCGCTTCGTGGGCGATCGCGCGGGTATAGGGAACCGGCGGCGCCACCGCTTCGGTCTGCACCGCCACAGCCCGATCGCACGGAAGCCATTCGTGCCAGTCCTCGTAGCCGGTGCCCAGCGCCTGCTCGATCAGCAGGCCACGGAACCCGGTGCAGTCGATGAACAGATCGCCCTCGATCACCTGGCCGTCGTCCAGCACCAGCGCCTGCACCGAGCCGTCGTGTGCGTGCTGCCTGACCAGGGCGATCCTGCCTTCGATCCGGCGCAGGCCGTGGGCCTCGGCCCTGTGGCGCAGGAACCGCGCATACAGGCTGGCATCGAAATGATATGCATAGCTGGCCTGCGGCTGGGTGTGCAGCGAGAAGCGGTCGCCACGCGAGGCGATGCTCTCCAGGCAGAAGTCGCCCAGGTCCGAGGGCATGCCGCGGCGCAGGCTGTCCAGCCAGAAGTGATGGAAGGGAGCCGCCCAGGTGCCATGGCCGATGGTGCCGAACGGATGGAAGAAGCGATCCCCCGGCAGCCGCCAGTTCTCGAACGAGATCGACAGCTTGAAGGTACCGGCCACCGCGCGCAGGAACTCCTGCTCGTCGATCTGCAGGAAGCGATGGAAGGTGCGGATCGGCGGCACGGTGGACTCACCGACGCCGACCGTGCCGATCTGCTCGGACTCGACCAGCGTGATCTGCAGTTGGTCACGGAACTGATGCGCCAGCGCGCAGCCGGCCAGCCATCCCGCTGTACCGCCACCGGCAATGACCACTTTACGGATGCGCCCTGCAGGCGTGCTCTCGGTATCCAACACGGTGCCCTCTCTCAACGGTTGAGCCTGCCCAGCAGCATCGCGCGCATGCGGCGGGCGCGCTGCTCGTCGAACGGTGCCAGATCCCCGCGCGCCGTGTCAGGCAGGTGCTGCCCGGCGCGCTCGCCGGGGCCGAATACGTAGTATCGGAAGAGCCCTTCCCAGGCCTGCTTCTCACGCGCTGGCAGGTCGCGCACGGACCACATCGCGTGCTGTAGCGCCGCCAGAGGCGCCCCCAGCCAGGCCGGCGAGCTTCGCCACCAGTAGTTCACCAGCACGTTGAACGGTTCCAGGCTGCGTACATGGTGCCACCACATGCTGGGAATGAAGATCGCATCGCCCGGCCCAAGTACCGCCCTGCGTGCATGCGCCAGCGCGTCGCGGAAGCGTGGATGCCGACCGAAGTCGGGGTGTTCGAAGTCCACCACGCTGACCACCTGTCCACCCGGCGTGGGATCGAGCGGACCCGGATAGAGGTTGTCGATCTGGGCGGGCGGGAACAGCGTGAACTCGCGCTGCCCCACCGCGCAGCAGGCGAGGTTGTCGGGTGTGTCGAAATGGCACGAGGCCGTCACCCGGTTGCCGATCCAGATGCTGGCGGTGGCGTCGATGCCCTGCTTCGCCAGCCCGGCGTCGTTGGCCTGCGCGAATGCCGGCAGCAGGGCCCGCTCGATCGGCAGCGAGGCCACGTAATAGGTTGGCGGCCGCGGCGCATGCAGCGTCGTGGCGATCTCTTCCAGCACCTGGGCCAGCAGGCCACGCCGCACTTCGAAGTTCAGCCGGGTGAAGTCCGCGCTGTAGAACGGGCGGCCTGCGATCTCGGGGCCGCCGAACGAGTACTGGATGGGCGCACCCGCATCGACGCTGCACAGGTACACCATCGCGTCGTGCACGCCGCCCAGTCCGGCCTGGACCAGTGGCCAACCGCTGGCGATGCCGCGCAGTACGACCGGCTCACCGGCGTCCACCAGGTCAGCCAATGGCAACGCGGCAGGATCGATGCCTTCCAGGATCCGCATCGGCAGGCTGGCTTGCACCGGTCAGTTCCTGACCGCCTGCGTGGTGCCGTCCTGGACGCGGAGACGGCGCTGCTTCTCGGCGATCAGGCGGCGCATGTTATGCAGCGAGGCAAGCATCAGGTATGCACCTTCCAGGTAACCGGCGCGGTTCAACGCAGCCAGGCGTGAACTGTCCAGCGCCGCCAGGCGCTCGCGGTCAATGCCGTGCAATCCGCTCACGCCCACGCGGTGATACGGCGCGAGCTGCACATCAAGCGTGACCGGCTGGATGAGCCCGCAGTCGTCGAGCATCGTGAACATATTGGCCGCGAAGGCACTCCCCTCGTGGATGCCGCGCAGCACGCCGGCGATGTGGTCCAGGTAGGGCGTGTTGCCGCCCTGCGGCAGGAACACCGGCTCACCGGCGCCGGCGGTGACGCGCGGATGGTCCAGGTCCACGTGCATCACCGCATCCTGGGTGAGCACGCCATCCACGTAGTGCTCCTGGAACCCGATCAGGAACGGCCCTTTGGCGGCCGCGCCAGGCAGGTAGGAGGCATTCCAGCGCCCGTCCTGCAGGAACAGGTTCTCGTGTTGTTCGAAACCCAGCAGGGCCACGGACTGCCACGCTTCCGTCCCGGTTTCCCTGCGCAGGAAGATCGGATACTCACGCTGCAGTTCAGCGAACTCGCTGGGATAGGCCGGCACCATGCCCACCGCATCGCCGAACTGCGGCCCGAAGCCGGTGGCGACCTTCAGGTCCCGATGCGCGATGTTGTTGAGCATTTCATAGCGGGCCATCAGGATATCCAGTCCAGCGCGGGGTGGCTGGACAGCAGGGTAGCGCAGGCGCGACAGGTGCGGCGACACCGTCCCGGCGCGGCACCGCTGGCGGGCAGCGGTGCCGTGCCGGACGCGTCGGCAACCAGGCTCAGAACTTGTAGCGGACGCCCAGCATGTAGCGCGGGCTCTGGTCTGCCAGCTTGACGATCATCTGCGACGTGCGCGAGCGCCACCGCACATCCTCACCGGTCAGGTTGATCGCCTCCAGGCTGAAGGACCAGTGGTCATCGAGCGCGTAGTTGACGCTGAGATCCCACTGCTCGTACGGCTCCACATAGTACGGATTGCGGCTGGAGCCCTGGTTGGCCAGGATCAGGTACTGATCGCGCCAGTTCCATGCCAGTCGCACCGACCACCCGTACTTCTCGTACATCAGCATGGCGTTGGCGGTGTCGCTCAGGCCGGTGAGCGAGAACTGGTCGATACCCGGATCGCCGCCGTTGTTGTAGCCGACATCACCTTTCACCACCGTGTAGTTGGCCAGTACGCCGAACCCGGTGTCACCGAAGAAGTACTGCCCGCCCAGCTCCCAGCCGTGCAGCTTGGACTTGTTCTGGTTGATCGGGCGATTGACGTTGAACTGGTACAGCGGATCGTTGGCCTGCCCATACAGATCGTAGGCCGCTTCGGTGGCCAGGACCTGCGCATCGGTTCCGTTGTAGGCGCCCAGGCCGGCAGGATTGTTGCGCAGCAACGCCAGTGCGGTGAACAGCGAGGTGTCGTTGGCCGAGCAGGCGGCTGCGTTGGCCGGCCCGACCTGGGCGACGCAGGCGCCGCTGGTCAGGAAGTCCAACGCCGCCCGCGCATCCGGCCCGGAGGTCGGGTCGGTGAGGCCGTACAGGCTTTCCTGGACGACGGTGTTGCCGATGAAGTTGCTGACCGACTTGTTCCAGTAGGTCAATGACACATAGCTGGCATCGGCGAAGTACCACTCCAGCCCCAGATCGAGGTTGTCCGATTCCAGCGGCTTCAGGCTCGGGTTCTGGGAATTGCCGCTGGCGCGGGACGAGGGATCGATCAGCACCGAGCCGAACGGTTGCTGGGCCCCGGGTCCTGCATAGAGATTGCCGTACGGCGCGCGGGCGATGCTTTTGCCGAACGACACACGGCCCTTCAGTTCCTCGGTGAGGTCGATGCTGAAATCAAGGTTGGGCAGGATGTAGCTGTACCGCGCCTTTTCCGTGAAGGGCTGCTGCTCATCGGACAGCACGATGCGGAAATCGTTGTTGGCCTGCCACTCGATGGACTCGGGAACGGCAATGACCGAGGTCGACACCACGTCGGTGGTTTCATAGCGCACGCCCAGGCGCGTGTTGGTGCGCATGCCGCCCAGTTCCCCGTCCAGCTCTACCTGGAAGTACGCCGCCTTGGTCTTCTCTTCCACGAAATTGTCGGCCGCGCGTTGCGGGTTCACACCCAGACCAACGCCGTACTCGCGCGACGCCCATTGCGCGAGCTGCCCGGCATTGCCGCGCCAGGCCGGCCAGCTGTTTGCACTGTAGTCGTCGAACAAGCCGACGATGCTGACCGGTTGAAGCAGGTCCATCAGGCCCGCGGCGGTATCCCGGTCCACGTTGGCCACGCCCCAGTCACCCAGGGTGGAGTAGGCCTCGGCGGCCTGGATGCGGTGGGTGGTGGACTTGTTGGTGTCCACGCCGAACTGGAAGCGGCCGTGGTCGAAGTTCCATTCGCCATCGACGCGCGCCTGCTTGATCTCGCTGATCTGGGTCTGCGCGTTGACGCGCAGCACCTGCGTGCCAACCTCGCCTTCCTGGAAGCCCGGATTGACCACGCCATTGGTCCCGGCGACCGCATCGGCGGTGCTGGGATACCAGACCTGGGTGCCAACCGGCAGGCCATTGTTGAAGTTCAACTCCTGCACCCAGGAGCCACCGCAATGCGGGCCACGGGTGCAGTTGTTGGTGCCGGCGATGCTCATGAAGATCGAACCACCGCCGGTGAGCGGGTCATTCGGGCGGCTCTCGTTCTTCGAGTTGTGCGCATCGAAGCTGAGCTTGAAGCGGTCGCTGACATTCCAGACGGCATTGAAACCCAGCGAACCCAGCTTGTATTCCTGCATGCTGCGCTGCTGTTCCAGGCCGAAATCCTTGGTGCCGGCGATTTCACGGATGTATACCGGCGTCGCGATGGCGCCACTGGTGTCGAACTCGACGTTGGTGTAGTTGCTGTTCTGCAGCCACATGCCCTGCTCGCCGCGATTCTCGGTGATTTCGTTGGTCGAGTAGGTGTAATCCACGGTCAGGGTCAGGCTGTCCGTTGGTGCGAACTGCAGCACGGCCTGGCCGTTGACGCGTTCGCGTTCGAATTCGGAGAACGCGTAGCGCAGGTCGTTGGGCCGCGCGTAAAGCTGGCCGACGGCCGGGGCATTGACCACGGTCGGGTTGCCCGGCATCGACCCTGTCCACGGCTGCACGTTCCAGTAGTTCTCCGTGGCCTGCACCGAGCCACCCTTGCGCTTCTGCTGGCTCGCGCTGAGGCTGACGCCAAAGGTCTTTTCCGGATTGCTGTAGCTGAAGATGCCCGACAGCTCCGGTGTCAGGTCATTGTCGAACGGCTGGCTCTGGTCGGAGACCAGCTTCGCCCCGGCGTTGGCCACGATGCCGGCGTGATCGAGCGGGCGCGAGGTCAGGATATTGATCGTCGCGCCGATGCCACCGCTGGGCACCTGTGCCTGGCTGGTCTTGTAGACCTCGATGCCATTGATGGCCTCGGCGGCCAGTTGCGCGAAATTGAAGGCGCGGGTACCGCCGTCGACACCGCCGATGGCCACCTGTCCGGAGGCACCGAACGCGTCCGCGCCCGGCATCTGCCGACCGTTGAGCGTGACCATGTTGAACTGCGGACCGAAGCCACGCGCGGTCACCTGCGCGCCCTCGCCGTCACGGCGCTCGATGGAGATGCCGGTGATGCGCTGCAACGACTCGGCAAGATTGGTATCGGGGAACTTGCCGATGTCCTCGGCGCTGATCGCATCGACCACGCCCGCCGAGTCGCGCTTGATATCCATGGCCTGGCTCAGGCTGTTGCGTATGCCCGTGACCTGCACTGCATCAAGCTGGGTGGGTTGCGACTGGCTCTGCGGCTGCTGCCCGGTCGCCGGTGCGGCGTCCTGCGCAAAGGCGGGATTGATGACCAGGGCACCACCCACGAAGGTGAACATGGCCCGGGACCGGAACTTCGCCAACGCGCGGCTCATGAACCGGACCTCGGGCCCGGGGTGCCACGGAAACTGCAGGTGCTCATGAAAGTCCCCTCTGACATACGATCGAATGGATGTACCGCCCCCTCCCAGGGGCACGCACGGGCGTGGCCCGCATTCCAAACCGAACAGCACGGGTGCTCGGGCACGCCGCGACTTACACTTGCTTTTCAAGCCTGCCAGGACAAACACGCGGCAAAGAAGGCAGCCTCCCGGACCCTGGATCCCCGTCCGACTGGTAGCGCTACCATCGCGTTGCAGAGGAGAGTAATCACCGAGGTTCGCCGTTGTCACCATGCAGCGCAGCAAAACCGGCAGCACGCGAAACAGCTGCTGACTCGGCCGTTGCTGCATCCGGTCACGCTCGCCCGCCGTAGGAAAGATGCCCGCGCTTGCGGGTCATCCAGAAAGGAACGCACCGTGAACGCTCTTCAGCGCATCGCCGCCGCAGTCGGCTTCGCCGTACTCGTTTCGTCCGGCTCCTCAGTTTTCGCCGCCAACACCGTCATCGTGGGCGGGGCAGAAATGTACCCCACCAGGACCATCGTCGAGAACGCCGTCAATTCCAAGGATCACACCACGCTCGTTGCAGCGGTCAAAGCAGCCGGCCTGGTCGACACCCTCAACGGCACCGGGCCCTTCACTGTTTTCGCGCCCACCAATGCGGCCTTCGAAAAACTGCCTGCAGGCACTGTCGATACGCTGGTGAAGCCGGAAAACAAGGCACGGTTGACCCGGATCCTGACCTACCACGTCGTCCCGGGCAGCTACAGTTCGGCCCAGCTTCTGGCCGATGCCCGCAAGCACGGCGGCAAGGCCACCCTGAAGACCGTACAGGGTGAGCCTCTCACCGTGGCGCTCCACGATGGCAAGCTCTGGGTCATCGACGCAAAGGGTGGCAAGGCAGGCATCAGCGTTGCAGATGTCAGCCAGTCCAACGGCGTCATCCACGTGGTCGACACCGTGCTGATGCCCAAGTAAGCGTCCTCATGCAACGGGCATCCGGCGCGATGCCCGTTGCCCGGGCCGGTCATTCCGCCGTCAGCATGCGGATGCCCGGCCGGCATGGCGCAGTGGCTACCACACCGGTCCCAGCAGCTTCGTCACTTCGGCCTCCAGTTTCTGCGCGGCCTCGTCCTGGGAGGCGACCTTGATGCACAACCCCGACTGTGCCGGTCCCGGCACCAGCTGGTAGCGGTTGATGGTGCCGCCACCTTCACCGTCCAGCGCTACCCGCGCCACTACCGTTCGGCCATTGGCGTGGAAGGTCCAGTCCTGATAATCAAACATGCTTCAGTAGGTGTGCGGCCAAGATGTCATCCCACTTTAGGCGGCACGACAGTGAAGAACGCTCCAGGAAGATGTTCAGCGCGCGTGGACATGATGGCGACAGGGCCTATTGCAGTGTCCGCGCCAACTGCAGGACATCGGCGAAGAAGGAGGGATAGTCGTCCTGTGGAGCGCTGTGGGTCTCGCGCCGGTGGATCAGGCGCACTGCGACGACACGCTGTTCCGGAATGATCATCATGTATTGGCCCAGGTAGCCGTTGGCGGCGAAGCCGACGACCGGCCCCCGTGTGATGTCGTAGAGATCGGCAAGCTTCAGCCCTCGCCCGGAGATCTGGCTGCCGTAACGCTGCGACCAGTCCGCGCCCAACTGATCGGCAAGGAAGGCCACCAGCGCGCTGCGGCTTTCGAATGCACGCCCTGCACTGGCCTGCAGTGCGCGCTGCACGTCGTCGTCCACCCTCCTTTGCACCAGCAGATCCTGTAGCCGGGGCTTGAGCTGGTAGCGTTCCCAGGCCGGTACCCGCCACCACAGCAGCCCAACATCTGGCGCACGGGCGCTTTCGGTCGTCATCAACGCGACCGACTGCTCACTCAGGAGACGTTTGCCATCCGGCGCCACGCCTCCTTCCAGCAACAGTTGCCCGATGGCGGCAAGATCGGCCGCGCGCAGGGACAGCCCGGCCATGCCCAGCGGGGTGCCTGCCTCATCCTTCATCCAGGTGTAGTGGGCAATGCCCAGGGGCTTGAAAAGACGCGCGTCCACATAGGCATCCAGCGGCTCGCCTGCCAGGCGCTCGACAATACCGGGCAGCAGGTTGGTGGCCTTGTTGTTGTAGGAGAACACGGTACCCGGGGCATCGCTCAGCTCGGCGGCCAGTGCCAGCCTGACCAGGTCCGGGGCCCCTTCCAGCTCTTCGCCCGCGTTCGCCACGTTCTGCAGGCCCGAGGTATGGTCCAGCAGCATGCGCACGGTAATGGCGCGCTTCCTGCCCTGCTTCCATTCGGGATAGATCTGGCTGACCGGCGTATCGATCGAAGCCAGCTTTCCTTCGTCCAGCAGCAACGCAATGGCGAGCGCGACGACCGACTTGGTGGCCGACATCAGGTGAACCGATTCCTGCCCCGCGGCGGGCTTCAGCTCAAGCAGCGTTTCCCGGTCGTGCATCACCAGGACCGCATCGGAATGCGCGGCGCGCGCGTTGCGCTCGATCGCGGCAAGGGCTTCGGCACGCGTCGCCGCTTGGGTGGGCCCGGCGATGCCGAACACCAGGGCCAGGGCGCAGGACAACCAGCAGGATCTTGGCATCGCAATCTCGTCCAATGAGCGTGTGTGCAGTTTGACTACATGTGTAGTCAAACTGCAGTGCCTGAAGTCATGCCGCGCTTGAGTGCTGAAGGTGGGCTGGGCGCCGCCCCGGCCCACCTGCAGCGCGGTCGACTGCAGCGGTCGCCATGCCGCGCCGCACGGTATGATGCGGCGACCCGGAACCTGCGATGATTGCAGCGGCCGCCCATCCGCTGATCGCGCGCGCCAGGACCCCCTGCGCCGGGGTCGCTGCCGGTGCCGCTGAAGCCCCACTCCATGCTCGCCCCCCAAGCCCCCCTCGTGATCTGGGCAGCGGTCGCCGTTGCCACCATCGGCCTGCTGTTCCGTCCTTTCCGCATCCCCGAATATGTGTGGGCGTTGTGCGCTGCCGCCCTCTTGCCGTTGCTGGGCGCGGTGTCGCTGCACACCGCATGGGGCGCGGTGGCCGAAGGCCGCGACGTCTACCTCTTCCTGGTCGGCATGATGATGCTGGCCGAACTGGCGCGGCGCGAAGGCCTGTTCGATTGGGTGGCGTTGTACGCGGTCCGGCATGCGGGCGGATCCGGGCGACGCCTGTTCGACCTGGTATTCCTGGTCGGCACGCTGGTGACGGTGTTCCTGTCCAACGATGCAACGGCCGTGGTGCTGACCCCGGCGGTCTACGCCGCCTGCAAGGCGGCGCGCGCCAATCCCCTGCCCTACCTGTTCGTCTGTGCCTTCATCGCCAATGCGGCCAGCTTCGTGCTGCCCATTTCCAATCCGGCCAACCTGGTGGTGTACGGCCAGCACATGCCGCCGCTGCTGCAGTGGCTGGCGCAGTTCGCGCTGCCGTCGGCGGCGGCGATCGGTGCCACCTACCTGGTCCTGCGCTGGGTGCACCGGCGCGAGATCGCCCAGCCGCTGGTGGCCGCGCCGGCGCATCGCCCGTTGACCGACGGCGGCCGGCTGAGCGCACTGGGCGTGCTGTTCACCGGCACCGTGTTGCTGGTCACGTCCGCCTTGAACGGGCCATTGGGCCTGACCACGTTCTGCGCGGGCACGCTGACTGTGGCGGTGGTGGCGATCCGCCAGCGGCGCAGCCCGCTGCCACTGCTGCGCCACGTGTCCTGGGGCGTGCTGCCGCTGGTGGCGGGACTGTTCGTGCTGGTGGAAGCGGTGGCGCAGACCGGTGTCATCCAGAGCGCGGCCGACGCCCTGCAGGCCCTGGCGCAGGCATCTCCCCGCCAGGCCAGCTGGCTGGCCGGTGGCGCGGCTGCGCTGCTGAGCAACGTGGCCAACAATCTGCCGGTCGGCCTGGCCGCCGGTTCGCTGGGGCAGATGGCCGACCTGCCGGCGCAGACCCGTGCCGCATTGCTGGTCGGTGTGGATCTGGGACCCAACCTGTCGGTCACCGGTTCGCTGGCGACGATGCTGTGGCTGGTGGCGCTGCGCCGCGAGGGCGAGCATGTCAGCGCGCTCGACTTCCTGCGCGTCGGCGCGCTGGTGATGCCGCCGGCGTTGATCGGAGCGTTGCTGCTGCTCTGATCGGCGCGCGAGCGGCATGCGCTTCTAGAATGCCACCTGCAGGCGGGTATTGAAGGTGGTGCCTTCATCCCTGCCCTGGCCGGTGCCGCTGCGGTTGCGGGTCTGCCAACGGATCGCCTCGAACATCACGCGGCTGAAGTCGTTGAGATACCAGTTCGCACCCAGCGTCCACGCGTGGCCGGTACCGCCACTGGGCAGCTCGGCATAGTCCACATCCTCGTAGCGCCCCTTCAGTTCCCATGCCCCGGCGCCGCCGCGGGTGACAGGATCGGCCACCTTGACCCGGCCCCAGGTGCCGGCCTTGCCCGAATAGGCCGGCCTTGCACCGGCCAGGAACCAGCCAGCCGAAATCGCCCAGGCCTGGTGGTCCAGATCGTAGCGCCCGCTGGCGTCGGCCCCGCGCAGGTTGCGCGTACCCCATTCGCCGGTCGCCCAGGCCGGCCCGAAGAAGCCTGCCAGTTCCGCGCCATGGGCCGTGCTGCGCTCGGCGCCCAGCAGTGTGCCCGGCGCGATCTTGACCAGGTCGTTGAAGTGCCCGGCGATGGCCGAACTGCGGACGACGCCGCTGGCCCCTGCGGCGATCTCCTCGTGGAAGGCCCAGGCCCCCAGGTGCACCGTGACCGCTTCGTTGGCCACCGGGTTCCAATGCACGCGCGTGGCCCAGGTCTGGCTGTCGTTGTCGGTGCCGGTGTTGTTGAGATCGTTGCCGGCCACCGACAGGCTGGCATGCCAGTCCTTGCCGTACACGCGCTCGGTCAGGCCGACACCGAACAGGCCGCGCTGCGGCAGCATCAGCGTGCCGACCACGTTGCGGTCCTGGAACGGCGTGTTGGACGTGCTGCTGGAGCCGTCGATACCCCGGTCGTTGAGGCGGTTGCCCACGGTCAGGTCGGCCGGCAGCCCGAACAGGCGGTGGTCCACGGTGGCGTAGACCGACTTCCACGCCACCGCGTTGTCGGCGAAGTCACCTTCCACCGCCCAGCCGAGGATGCCGTAGCGGCCTTCGGCGCCCAACCGCACCGAGCGGATCTCGGTACCGGAGATGTTGCGGTCACTCACTGAGGATCCATCGGTGCTGGATGCGTCGACGAACAGGCGTCCGCGCGGACGGAACACCACGCTGCCATCGGCACTGCTGAATTCCGGTGCGCCCTTGGACCAGGTGACCTTGGGCGCCTTGGCCTGGCTGGATTCCAGTGCGGCAATGCGGGTGTCCAGCGCGGGAGCCTGCGTTGCGACCGCCGCGCCGGAAGTGCCGCGCCCGCCTTCCACGGCACGCAGGCGCGCCTCCAACTGCTGGATCTGCAGCGCCTGCTGCTGCACCAGGCGTGATAGTTCGGCCTGGCTCAGTGGTGCGGGAGGGGACGAAACAGCCTGGGCGCCAACATGGCCACTGGCCAACAGCAGGCCAAGCGCGACCGGCAGCACTGCCAGCGGCAGCACGGTGGAATGATTCATGGGCTCTCTCTCCGGCCAGCCGGCCCCCTGGCCCGGCGCTGGCCTGTTGCGGTGGTGCGGGGGAAGATCGGGGGAGGAAGTGCGCGCCGCCGGATCGGTCCGGCGGCGCGGCGGGCCGGCTCAGCGCGGCCGGTTCAGCTGGTGGCCTGTGCCTGGGCGTTGGGACGCCAGGTGATCAGCTTGTTCTCGACCACGTCCAGCAGGGCGTCGATGACCAGCACGAAGGCGGCCAGGATGATGATGCCGGCGAACACGCCCACGGCATTGAAGTTGCCCTCGGCCTGCGCGATCAAGTAACCCAGGCCCGCCGAGGCCCCGAGGTACTCACCGATGATCGCGCCGACCACCGCGAAGCCCACCGAGGTGCGCAGCGAGGACAGGATCCAGCTGGCTGCTGCAGGGAAGTAGACATGGCGCAGCAGGTCGCTACGGCTTGCGCCCAGGATGCGGGCATTGGCCAGCACCACCGGATTCACCTCGCGCACGCCCTGCATGGCATTGAAGAACGTGGTGAAGAACACCAGGGTGACCGCCAGCGCCACCTTCGACCACAGGCCCAGCCCCAGCCACAACACGAAAATCGGCGCCAGCACTACGCGCGGAATTGCGTTGAAGCCTTTGATGAAGGGGTCGAGGATACGCGCCGAGCGTCGGCTCAGGCCCAGCCACACGCCGCCAGCCACACCCAGGCCGGTGCCGATGATGTAGCCCAGCGCGGTTTCGGTCAGGGTGATGTAGACGTGCTGGTAGAACGAGGTATCGGACAGCCAGGTCCAGGCCTGCTGCACGATCGCTGTTGGCGAAGGGAAGAAGAACGGATCGATCACGCCCAGCGCGATACCGCCTTCCCAGCCGCCGAAAACGGCGACTACCAGGGCCAGCTGGATGAATTTGTCAGTCTTGGCGTGCATAGCTCTTCTCCACTTCGCCGCGCAGGCAGGCCCAGATGTCGCGGTACAGGTCGGTGAAACGGTCATCCAGCTTGATCTCGGCCACATTGCGCGGACGCTCCAGATCCACGTCGAAGCTGCGCACCACGCGGCTGGCTGGGCCGGAGGACAGCACCACCACGCGATCCCCCAGGGCGATCGCTTCTTCCAGATCGTGGGTGATCAGGATCACCGAGCGCCGGTCCACCTGCCACAGGCGCAGCAGCTCGTTCTGCATCAGGTGCCGGGTGTGGATGTCCAGCGCCGAGAACGGTTCATCCATCAGGATCACCTTCGGCTCGACGATCAGCGCCTGCGCCATCTGCACGCGCTTGCGCTGGCCACCGGACAGCTGATGGGGGTAGCGATGCTCGAAACCGGCCAGGCCGACCTTGGCCAGCCACGCGTTGGCCTTGGCCTTGCGTTCGGCTTCGGGCACGCCGCGGAAGCGCAGGCCGAGTTCAACATTCTGGTAAGCCGTCTTCCACGGCAGCAGCGCATCCTGCTGGAACAGGTAGCCGACCGACTCCTGCACACCGCTGACGGTGCGGCCGTCGATGCTGACCTGCCCGGAAGACGGCTTCAGCAGACCCGCCACGGAATTGAGGATGGTGCTCTTGCCGCAGCCGGTCGGGCCGACGATGGCAAGGAACTCGCCGTCACCCACCTGGATGTCGACATCACGCACGGCGGTGAATTCGCCGAAGGACATGGTCACCTTGTTGAGGGCGACCATGGTCTGTGCAGGCTCCAGCTGCGGCGCGCCGTTGAGCTGGCGCACGGTGGCATTGAGGGCCATGGGGTTACCTCCGCTTACGGTTGGGCCGCCGGCGCCGCAGCGTTGGCACGCTCGACGAAGGCATTGGTGTAGGTCCTGGACAGATCGATGTTGGCCTTGGCCACATCCGTGTTGAACTCGCGCAGCACCTTCAGTGGGGTTTCCAGGTCGGCCGGCGTGAAGTGACCGTCCCGGGTAAAGATCGCGCGGGCGTTCTCCACCGCGCGGGCATAGGTGGCGCGGTCGCCGGAGACGTAGCTGTCCGGCAGGGCCGCGACGATCTCCTCGGCGCTGTTGTCGGCGATGAACTTCAGCGCCATCTGCTCGGCCCGGGCAATCTTCGCGGCCGCCTCCGGTCGCTTGTCCAGGAAGCTCTGGTTGGCGTACATCACCGAGGTCGGGTACAGGCCGCCATAGACCTGGCGGGCGCCGTCATCGCTGCGCGCGTCGAGGAGGATCTTCCCGACCTTGCGCTCGGTGATCAGGGTGGCGGCCGGGTCGTAGTTGACCAGCAGGTCGATCTTGCCCTGCTCCAGCGCGGCGACCGCTGCGGCGCCCGAGCCGACGCCGATCAGCGAGATGCTGTCGGCCGGAACATCATGCTGGGCGAGGAAGTGACGGACGAAGAAGTCCGACGATGAGCCCGGCGCGGTGATCCCGACCTTCTGGCCCTTGATGGTTTCTGGTCGCGCCGGATCGAAGCTGGCATCCTCGCGGCCGGCCATCACCAGCCCCGAATTGCGCGAGAGAAGTACGAAGGCCACCACGTCCTTGCCCTTGGCCTGCATCTGGATGGTGTGGTCGTAGAAGCCGACGGCCACGTCGGTGGAATTGGCCACCAGCGCCTGCAGTACCTTGGAGCCGCCCTGGGCGAAGTTCTCGGTCTTCACTTCGAGACCGACATCCTTGAAATAGCCCTTTGCGTCGGCGATGAAGAACGGCAGGTTGTTGAGGTTGTAGGAGCCGACGCTGATGCGTACCGGTGCATTGTCACCACCGCCGGCGGATGCGCCTTCGGTGCGCCCGCTGTTGCTGCATCCGGCCGCGGCCAGACCAGCCGCGCACAGCGCGGCCATCAAGAACTGCTTGTACATCATCCCTCCCAGGAGTGAAGCATCTACGTTGTGGTGGCGGGGCAGGCACGCCTGTGCCGACCCAGCCGGTTTCAGATCATGCCGCTGACGTCCATTGGCGGTCTTGGGTGCTACTGGCCGTGGCATGCGCGGGCGACGTTGCATATACCCGACCGTCGAACAGCCGGCGTGCGGTGCGGACCACGCTGGCAATCACCGGCGAATCGCCCGAGCTGCGACTGAGACCCACCTCCAGGGCCCCGCTCGGATGTTCGAGGGTAATGCTGCCGGGAACGGACAGGCATCCGACCAAAGTGTGGGCCAGCGTGCCCGGCGTGACGGCGGCGGTGGCCAGGCCGACCGCGCCGGTAATGGCCAGTGCGGTGTGGCATTGGTGCGGCATGAAATAGCGCACCTGCAGATCGCCCCCCTGTTGCGGCGCCGACAGCAGCACCGGCTTGGGAATGACCTTGTTGCCGGCGTCGGCGATGCCCATGCGGGCACCTGCCTCGATGCGCAGCGCTTCCAGCCGGCGCATGAACGCCGCGTCCGCGTTCAGTTCGGCGGGCGAAGCATCACCACGTACGCCCAGGTCTTGGGCACGCACCAACATCATCGGCATCGCGCAGTCCACCAGGCTGACCGGGACGCCATCGATGCATTCCTGCGCGTGCCCGCTGGGCAGCAGCTTGCCGGTGCGGGCGCCCGCGGCATCAAGGAAGGAAAGCCTGACCGGCGCAGCCGAGCCCGGCGCGCCGGCAATGCGCGTATCGCCGCGGTAGACCACGTTACCGCCCGGCGTTTCCACGGTCGCGATGATCAGCTTGCCGGTGTTGACGTTGTGGATGCGCACCTCGGTCTGCGGATCCTGAGCCTGCACCAGCCCCCGCTCGATGGCATACGGGCCCACCGCCGCCAGCATGTTGCCGCAGTTGGGCGAGGTATCCACCACCTGCTGCTCTACCCGTACCTGGGCGAACAGGTAGTCGACATCGGCGTCCGGACGGCTGGAGCGGTCGATGATCGCCACCTTGCTGGTCAGCGCGTTGCCTCCGCCGATGCCATCGATCTGCAGCGGATGCCCCGATCCCATCACTTCCAGCAGCAGGCGATCGCGTTCGGCGGTGTCCGCCGGCAGGTCGCTGGCCAGGAAGAACGGGCCCTTGGAGGTGCCGCCGCGCATGAGCACGCAGGGAATGCTGAGCAGATCGTTGGACATACGTGTGCTAGATTGATGCGTATAGGGGATGAATGACCCCTCTGTGATTCGATACTGGCATGACCCCAATTGATCTGTGAATTGCTGATTTTTTGATGATTGATACCTAATGAGCATCAATTGCGAAATCCTCGATCTGCGTGCGTTCCTGCTGGTGTCGGAGACACGCAGCTTTCATCGGGCCGCGGAAATCCTTCACGTCTCCCAGCCAGCACTCAGCCGGCGGATCCAGAAGCTGGAACAGGCGGTGGGGTCGCCGCTGCTGGAGCGCACCACGCGCAGCGTCAGTACCACCGCTGTCGGCGAGAACCTGCTGCCGCTGGTGCGCCGCATGCTGGAGGAATTCGATGGATCACTGTTCTCGCTGCGCGGCCGCGAAGACACCCGCGGCGCGACAGTGACCATCGCCTGCCTGCCGACGGCGGCGTTCTACTTCCTGCCCAGCGTGATGGCGCGTTTCCACGAAGCGCACCCGAACGTGCGCTTCCGCATTCTGGATATCCCGGCCACGGAGGGACTGCAGGCAGTGGAACGTGGCGAAGTGGAGTTCGGCATCAACTTCATGGGCGCCAACGATCCGAATCTCGATTTCGACGTACTGGCAGAGGACCCGTTCGTGCTGGCGTGCCGTCGCGATCATCCGCTGGCGCGCAAGCGCAAGGTGGAATGGGCCGACCTGGCCGAGCACCAGTTGATCACCGTGCATCGCACCAGCGGCAACCGCACGCTGCTGGATGGTGCGCTGGCGCGCGAGAACCTCAAGTTGAGCTGGCACTACGAAGTGACCCACCTGTCGACGTCACTGGGCATGGTCGAGGCGGGCATCGGGGTGTCGGTGCTGCCGAAGATGGCTACGCCAGATGGGGATCACCCCACCCTGGTGACGCGCGCGATCGGCAACCCGGTGGTGTCACGCACGATCGGCATCGTCCGCCGCCGCGGCGCCCTGCTCTCGCCCACGGCGGAGCGATTCCTGCAGATGCTGATGAGCCAGTGGCGTGGGGAGGCGTGAGCAGCCCCGCAGTTCACGCACCCATCCGTTCCGGCACACTGGGCGCTGACAGGGTCGCCCTTCATGACGAGGCCGCGAAGATCGACGCAATACCTGCAAGCGATCCCACGGCCACCCATGAGAGCGTGGCGAATGCAGTCAGCAGTACCTTCCGGTGGACGGCCTGCGCTTCGTTCTGGGCCTCCGACCGTCGCGCATAGGGCCTGGAGAAACCCAGCAGTTCGCCGGTGACAGTCAACACCCCCATCAGGATCAGTGCGGTCACGCAGAAGCCGAACATGGAGCCTATGAAGGCCAAATGGCGGGTGTCGCCGATAGCCGGCTGAGTCCCGGCCAGGGCTTCCACAAGTTGCCCCGTCCACCGTGCGGGCAGCCAAGCCAGGGCTGCGACAATGCCGAAGTGACTGGCCACGTTGATCCAGAACCAGGATGTGGTCTTCATGACGTCAGCGTTTCCGGTGTTGGCCAGTGGCGGGCATCGTGACGCCTGCGCCAGCCCCGCGCAACGCTGCATGGGGAAGCCAGCCAGCGGCCGGCACTACCAGGTCAATCAGCCTGCGGTTTCCAGCCCCTTGCCTGCCGCATCCATCCGCAACGAGGCCAGGTACCGGCAGTACTTGCCGACGAACATGAGCGGTCCCTTGGTGAGCGGTGGCGAGGGGCCCTCGCCTTGGCGCTCACTATTCGCTTCCGCCCCAATGGCGACCAGTGACAGCTGTCAGTCTTCGTGGATTACGCCGCGCGCACCGCGACCACGCTGCCGGTACTGCTCGATCCACTCCAGCGAGGGCGCAACACCGCCGAACGGGAACAGGTGCGGACTGACCTGGCCATGCGCGCTGGTCAACCCCTTCACCAGGCGATCGACGAAAACCTCCGGCCCCGCCGTTCCGAGCAGGCGGCCGATCGAGATGCCATACCGGGCGAGCATCGATGCACTGGCGCCTACGCCGCACATCGCCGCATAACGCAGCAAGCGGGTGATGCTGGCCGGACCCGGCACACCGACCAGCACCGGAACGGTGATGCCACGCGTGCGCAGTGCATCCAGCCAGGTCAGCACGGTATCGGCATCGAACGCGAACTGGGTGACGATCAAGGGGGCCATGCCGCGTGCTTCTATGCGCTGGCATTTGTGTTGAAGCGCCTGCCAGCGTTCGTCACTGCTCATTACCGGGTGGCCTTCCGGATGCCCGCCGATGGCGGCGACCTTGATACCGTGTCGCTCCAGAAGACCGGTCTCGATGATCGACGCGCTGTCTGCAAATGGTCCGATGGGCGTGGCCAGGTCACCCGCGATCAGCAGGCAACGCGCGACCCCGGCTTCGCCGGCGGTACGTTCCAGGAAGCGTTCAAGCGCTGCGTGTGACCCGATACGCCGCGCGGAGAGATGCGGCATCGGCTCGAAGCCGAGCTCGCGCACCGCGCATGCGGCGGCCAGGCGTGCGTCGTCGTCCTCGCTGGCCAGCCAGGGAATGGAGATGATTGTGCCGCGCGGTATGCGGGCCGCCTCGGCGCGCAGCGCAGGCATGGCTTTCGCGCTGACTTCCAGTGAAAAGGCGTTGATGAAGGCTTCCGCGTGCGCTGAGGTACCGACCGGCATCAGCGCGCCTCGCGTGCATTGCCGGCAAGCGGCGAGCTGTTGCGGGCCAGTTCGATGAAGGCCTGCAGGTAGTCGATACCGGTATCGGCCTCGCGCGCGCCCAGGTAGATCTGCTTGGGGATGCCCTTGGCGCCCAGCCGTACGGGCACCACGTCCATGCGCGTGGCGTACTCCTCCACCAGCCAGCGCGGCATGGCAGCCACGCCGCGGCCGCTGGCCACCATCTGCATCATGATGTCGGTGGTTTCAATGGCCTTGTGGCGCCGCGGCGTGATGCCGGCCGGCAGCAGGAACTGGTTGTAGATGTCCAGGCGCTCGAACGGCACCGGGTAGCTGATCAGCACTTCCTGGCCGAGCTGGCGCGGCTTTACGTAGTCCACCTTGGCCAGGGCGTGGTTGCTGGCCACCACCAGCACCTGCTCGTAGTCGAACACGGGAATGAACTTCAGGCCTGGCTTCAGCAATGGGTCGGGGGTGACCAGCAGGTCGATCTCATAGCCGAACAGCGCGCCGATGCCGCCGAACTGGAACTTCTGCTTGACGTCCACATCCACGTCCGGCCATGCCGCCAGGTACGGCGAGACGATCTTCAACAGCCACTGGTAGCAGGGATGGCACTCCATGCCGATGCGCAGCGCGCCGCGCTCGCCCTGTGCGAACTGGCCCAGCCGCTCCTCGGCCAGGTCCAGCTGCGGCAGCACGCGGTTGGCGACTGCCAGCAGGTATTGCCCGGCCTGGGTCAGCCGCAGGCTGCGGCCTTCGCGCAGCCACACATCGGTGCCGAGCTGCTGCTCCAGCTTTTTCATGCTGTGGCTCAGGGCTGACTGGGTCAGGTTGAGCACGCCGGCCGCGGCGGTGAGCGAGCCCTGCTGCTCAACCTGCTGCACGATGCTGAGGTGGATCCGTTCCAGCATGACGATGAATCTCGCTCATGGATTGGTGAAGTAATACCATTTTACGTCATGGAAGGCACTGACTAGGATCGGGTCATGCTTTCACCTGCCCACCCCCTTCGAATCGTCGCCGTCTCCGGCGGATTGCAACGCCCTTCCAGGGCCGCCACGCTGGCCGAGCATCTGCTGGACCTGATCGGCGAGGACATCCATTGCGAGCAACACCTGATCGAACTGGGCGAGCTGGCGCCGCAGCTGGCCGGCGCACTGTGGCGCTCACAGTTGCCCGACGCTGTGGAGCGGCAGCTGGTTGCTGTTGAACAGGCCGACGTACTGGTGGTGGCAACGCCGGTCTACCGCGGTTCGTACACGGGGCTGTTCAAGCACTTCTTCGACTTCATCCACCAGGACGCACTGGTCGACACCCCCATCCTTCTGGCCGCCACCGGTGGCAGCGAGCGCCACTCGCTGGTGATCGACCATCAGCTGCGCCCGCTCTTCAGCTTCTTCCAGGCGCGCACCCTGCCATTGGGTGTCTACGCCACCGATCGCGATTTCGCCGACGGCCGCGTGCACAGCGACGCCCTGATCGAGCGGGCGCGACTGGCGGTACGGCGGGCCATGCCGCTGCTGGCGCTGCCCCGCCATCGTGCCACCGCCCTTGAGACCGCCGCAGCGCTTTGAATGCCGGATGCCCTCGCCCGCATCCGGATGCCACCCCGCAACACGGAACGCCGCCCATGACGACCGACACCTTCACCTTCAGCATCACGCGCATCCCCTTCAACGAGGACTACCGGCCCGCCGATGGCACGCGCATCACCACCAATTTCGCCAATCTGGCGCGCGGCGCATCCCGGCAGGAGAACCTGCGCAACACGATCAGCATGATCAACAACCGCTTCAACGATCTGGCGCACTGGGACAACCCGAGCGCGGATCGCTATGCGGTCGAGCTGGACATCATCTCGGTGGAGATGCACATCGACGGCAGCGATGGCCGTGATCCGTTCCCGTTGATCGAGGTCCTGCGCCCAACCATTGTCGACACGCAGACCGGTGCGCGTACCGAGGGTATCGTCGGCAACAACTTCTCGTCCTACGTGCGCGACTACGATTTCAGCGTGGTGCTGCCGGCCAGCAACGAGGGCAAGGCCACCTTCGGCATTCCGGAAGGCTTTGGCGACCTGCATGGCAAGCTGTTCAAGCACTTCCTGGAGTCTGACGCCTACCGTGCCAACTTCAGCAAGGGGCCGGTGATCTGCATCAGCGTATCCAGCAGCAAGACCTACCACCGCACCGAGAACCACCATCCGATCCTGGGCGTGGAATACCGCCAGGGCGAGTTCTCTCCCACTGACCAGTATTTCGACAAGATGGGCCTGCAGGTGCGCTACTTCATGCCACCGGGCAGCGTGGCGCCGCTTGCCTTCTACTTCCAGGGCGACCTGCTGGGGGATTACTCGAATCTGGAACTGATCGGCACCATCAGCACGATGGAAGCGTTCCAGAAGATCTACCGCCCGGAGATCTACAACGCCAACTCTGTGGCCGGCAAGGTCTACCAGCCCAGCCTGAAGCACCAGGACTATTCGTCCACCCGCATCGTCTACGACCGCGAAGAGCGCAGCCAGCTGGCGGTCAAGCAGGGCAAGTTCACCGAAGAACACTTCATCAAGCCGTATCGCGCCGTGCTTGAGCAGTGGGCTGCCCGCTGATCCATCGATTTTCCATTCGCCCCCAGGAAACAAGACGCAATGTCGACGAAGAAACTGCTCCCTACCTCCACCGCCGGCAGCCTGCCCAAGCCGTCCTGGCTGGCAGAACCCGAAAAGCTCTGGTCGCCCTGGAAGCTGCAGGACGAAGGCCTGACTGAAGGCAAGCAGGATGCCCTGCGCCTGTCCCTGCAGGAACAGCAGCATGCCGGCATCGATATCGTCAGCGACGGCGAGCAGACCCGGCAGCACTTCGTCACCACCTTCATCGAACACCTCAGCGGCGTTGATTTCGAGAAGCGCGAGACCGTGCGCATCCGCAACCGCTACGATGCCAGCGTGCCGACCGTGGTCGGCGCAGTGAGCCGTCCGAAGCCGGTGTTCGTGGAGGATGCGAAGTTCCTGCGCCGGCAGACCACGCAGCCGATCAAGTGGGCACTGCCTGGCCCGATGACGATGATCGACACGCTGTACGACGCGCACTACAAGAGCCGTGAGAAGCTGGCCTGGGAATTCGCGAAGATCCTCAACGAGGAAGCAAAGGAGCTGGAAGCCGCTGGCGTGGACATCATCCAGTTCGACGAGCCGGCCTTCAACGTGTTCTTCGACGAAGTGAACGACTGGGGCGTAGCCGCGTTGGAGCGTGCGATCGAAGGACTGAAGTGCGAGACCGCCGTGCACATCTGCTACGGCTACGGCATCAAGGCCAACACCGACTGGAAGCAGACGCTGGGGTCGGAATGGCGGCAGTATGAAGAGTCGTTCCCCAAGCTGCAGACCTCCAACCTCGACATCATCTCGCTGGAATGCCACAACTCGCACGTACCGATCGACCTGATCGAGCTGGTGCGTGGCAAGAAAGTGATGGTGGGCGCCATCGACGTGGCTTCCAGCACGGTGGAGACCGCCGATGAAGTAGCCAACACCCTGCGCAAGGCCCTGCAGTTCGTGGATCCCGACAAGCTTTACCCGAGCACCAACTGCGGCATGGCGCCGCTGGCCCGTGAAGTGGCACGGGGCAAGCTGCGTGCGCTCAGCGAAGGGGCCCGGATCGTGCGTGAGGAGCTTTCGGTGTAGCCCTGGCTGGAGATGTGTTCCCGTTTCGGCGCGAGGAGGATGGAATCTGGCCGGATACAGACCAGGCTCCACCTCGTCCCTGCACCTCGGGCCTGGCGGCCATCATGCGCGGCCTTGGTGTCAGCGCTTCCTTGATCCTCCCCATCTCCCCTGCCCCGGCTTCAGCCAGGCGCCGGGCCTGCTGCCGCTGCTCCCGCGTCAGCACCTGCGAGGGCACGGCGCCCGCGCCGGGCGCAACAGCCACCAACCGCGCCACCGCATCGCGCAGAGGCAACTGCGGGCAGAGCCGTGCAGCACACCAGCGCTCGGCGTAGCGCTTGGCCTGACGGGCGCTGGCGGCGGACACGACCTTGGCCTGTGACATCTTGCGTGCGTCCAGATACAGGCGGAACCCGAGCGCGGCATGCGGCACGATACGGGCCACCGAACGGCCGTTCCACCACAGATCCCAGCGCTCACCGCTCTGCGCCCAGCCGGATGGCCGGGAGGCGGTCACGCACGCAGGAAATTTGAACGAAGAGGCCATGGCGGAAAGGATACGAACACCCGTCGCATGACTTGAGACCGGGCGAACACCTGCGCGGAAGGCTGCCCGGATGCACTATTAACGTGACGCGTCACGCTCGATGATGCTTTCGATCCAGTTGAGGTAGCGGGACACGCGGACGTTGTAAACCACCTGGCCATAGAAGCCCGCCTCTAGCGCATGCTCGGGAACGGCGGTGATCCAGGAGCCGAGGCCCACCAGCTGCCAGGTCCCTTCCTTACTGATCAGCAGCGGGCCGCCGCTGTCGCCGTTGCCGAGCACGCCCTCAAGGGGAAGGCCCTGCGGAGGTGGATCGAACCGGTACCAGAGATAGCGCGTGTTGCCGCCGGTGATCGCGTTGCAGGCTCGCCGCAGCGTCGTACGATGCGGCCCGCCGGGCGCCAGCCCCACGGCACCGTTGCCGGTGGCGCCTTTCCCTATCAGGGAGGCGACCTGCGTGACCTCGTCGGCGCCACGGTAGAGTGCGACCGGCGGCACACCGCTCACCGGGGCGGCAAGTCTGATCAGTGCAATGTCGTCCGACGCTGCCAGAAACGCATGGATTTTCGATGCGCTCCCGGTTGCCATCGCTTCCTTGCCCAGCGCCTCGGGCATCCTCCGGTAGCCGGGGTGCAGGAAGACACGCTCGACGCCGTAGCCCTTCCCATCGATGGTGATCGTGGCATCCATCCCCTCCATCGGCGCGGCATGCCCGGCAGTCAGCACCCACTGCGGTGCGATCAGGACGCCGTGCCCCTCGCCCGGCATGTCTGCCAGTGCCGGGAACACCGATGCGTCGATCCGGTACCTGGCATCGTCAACATCATCGCGGATGACCACGGCACCGGCGGCGAACGGGAGCGTGGCCAATGCCAGGAAAATCCAGCGCTTCATGATTGCTTTCATCCTTGCAGTTCGATCACAACAGCCTAGGGGATATCCCTGCAATACGGGGAGATCGTGCGACCACTCCCGGCGATGGCCGACGAACCCGGGGAAACGGGAGTTGAAGCCAGGTGGGCCATGCCCTACCTGCGGCCCCGATAGGGTTCGCAGCCCACGCCGTCATTGTCACGATCGAGGTGCGGGCCATACCCCGGATCACCACGCCGTACCGGCGCAACCCCGGCGGCGCGGGCCTCCGCGCAGTTGGCAAATGCCCGGGAACCGCGCGCGGGGGCGGGGGCGAAACTGCTGCGCGGAGTGTCGACGTATCGAGGGGCAGCTGGAGCGCCTCGATGGCAGTGATACTCACCCGTTTTCCGGTTGGTGTGGCAACCCTGCTTGTCGAGCCCGCCCGGATGCGCGAGCACATTGGCGGACAGTGCCAGTGCGAGCATGCCGGATGCAGCCAATACGATGGAATCTCGGCGCCGGGTATCCATGCCTTCCCCCTGTCAGGCAATCCTGCCAAAGGGAAGGCTAGCATGGTGTCTCGACCGCCAGGCTTGACGCTGCAGCGGCGACCACTCAGCGCTGGTAGCCCTTCAGGAACAGCCAGGTGATCAGCGTGGCATCCGGCCCCTTCGGGTCGGTGAATGGCAGGCCCGACTGGCTGCCGCTCCAGGCATGCCCCATGCCCTGCACCACATAGTGCTGGACCAGCGTCCTGCCGCCGTACGCGTAGGTGTCGACGGTATACGCGCGGCCGCCCGGCACCTGGCCGTGATAGGTGCTGGTCGGCACGTACTTCACCGAATCGTTGTCCATGCCGTCGTCGGCCAGGTCATTGGTCTGCAGGAACTGGCGCACGGCCTGCTGCCCGTTCACCGGGTTGACGGTGAGGTCGGCGCTGCCATGGAACACCAGCACCGGCAGCGGTCGCGGCGACGGCGAACCCGAACACTGCCATGCCAGGCGACCGTTGCTGTCCGGCGAGTAGATGCTGCCGGCCAACAGTGCGTAGGCGCTGCCGGAAATCGTGGTCGCGCCCTTGAACATGCCACCGGAATGGATGGCACCTGCGGCGAACACGTCCGAATAGCAGCCCAGCATGATCGAGGTCATCGCGCCGCCCGCCGAAATGCCGGTGACGTACACGCGATGCGGATCAACGCTGTAAGCCGCCTTCACCTTTTCCACGATGCCGGCCAGGAGGGAGGGCTCGCCACTGTCGCGTGCCTGGTTGATCGGCAGCTGCCAGTTCCAGCAGCGGGCCGGATTGGAGGTGACGTTCTGCCGCGGGTAGACCACGATGAAGCCTTCGGTGTCGGCCACATCGTTGAAGCCCGAGGCCTCGCCCATCAGGTTCGGCCCGGTCACGCAGCCGTGCAGCACCAGCAGCAGGGGCTGCGGTTGTGTGTCGTCGTAGCCGGCGGGCACCCACACTTGGTATTCGCGGGCGCCGAACAGATTTCCGTACAGGCCAATGTCCCAATGCCCGGCCGGGCCTGCGGCAACGGCGCTGCCCGCCATCGCCAGCCAACTGCACAGTATCAGCAGTACAACCTTAATCGAATCGATTCCGGATTTCATGGCCAGATCCTCATGCGTGAGTCGTGGATGAAGGGGTACCGGGATGCGCTTCCGGCTGGGGGCGCGCCCAGTATCCGCATCCGGCGGCCGCTGCCGACTGGACCTAGGTCCAGTCGCCGCTGCCCGATGACACCGCTAGCCTTGGCTGCAGGGGTGGCAATGGGCCATCTGCAAGCACCTGCCTGGGGGAGGACCGAATGAAACGGAATTGTTTGAGTCTCATGATCGGCGCGCTGCTGGCCTCCGGGCCGGTACTGGCACAGGAAGCACCCCAGGCCACGCCGACGGTGGGCAGGACTGCATCACCCACCAACCTGGACAGCATCAAGGTCACCGCACGCAAGCGCGAGGAAACCCTGCAGGAGGTGCCGGTTGCCGTCACTGCGTTTACCTCCGAGGCGCTGGACAAGATGAATGTCCAGGACATCAGCGACCTGGATGCGCAGGTGCCCAACCTGACCATCTACGCTGCCCGCGGCGCCAGCAGCACGGTCACCGCCTACATCCGTGGCATCGGCCAGTCCGATCCCACCTGGGGCGCCGATCCGGGCGTGGGCATCTACCTGGACGACGTCTATATCGCGCGTCCGCAGGGTGCGCTGCTGGATGTGTTCGATGTCTCTCGCATCGAGGTGCTGCGCGGCCCGCAGGGCACGTTGTATGGCAAGAACACCATCGGCGGCGCGATCAAGTACATCTCGCGCGGCCTGCCCACCCAGGCCGAGGGCTTCGCCCAGATCACCGTGGGCAACTACAGCCAGCTGGATGCGAAGGCGGCCATCGGCGGCCCGATCGGCGGTGCCGACAGCGGCCTGCGCGCTCGTGTAGCGGTGGCCAGCATGAACCACGACGGGTTTGGCGAGAACACCTTCAACGGCCAGCCGGTCAGCGACAAGCAGATCAACGCGGCACGCCTGAACCTGGGCGCGTATGCGGGCGATGACTTCGACGTGCAGTTCGCACTGGACTGGATCGACGATCAGTCCGGCATGCGCGGCTCGAAGATGCTGGCGCCCAATCCGTTCCTGCGCGCCTACCCGCCGATGGACAGCCGCTATGACATCCGCTCGGGCATGCGCAACCTCAACAACGTGGAGAGCAAGGGCGCCTCGGCCACGGTGAACTGGCGGCCGAACGAAGACATCGCACTGAAGTACGTGATCGCCAAGCGTGAATCGGACAGCGAGGCCAACATCGACTTCGATACCGCGCCGGTCAAGCTCGCCGACGTGGGTGGCACCTACCACGACGACCAGGTCAGCAACGAAGTGCAGGTGAACTACGATGCCGGCGGCCGGATGCGCGGCGTGGTCGGCCTGTACCAGTTCAGCGGCGAAGCTGGCGGGCAGATCCAGAACAACTACTTCAGTGCGCAGTTCGCCGACAACCAGGGCAAGGTGCTGACCGACAGCATCGCGCTGTACGCGGACTGGACCTTCGACCTGACCAGCAGACTGAAGCTCGATGTCGGCGCCCGCTACACCGACGAGGACAAGCGCGCGATCGTGCTGAACCGCCTCTACGCCGACCCCGGCTTCAGCCGGCCGGTGGCGGTGACCGCCGATTTCGACAAGAAGACCAACTTCAAGAACGTCTCGCCCAAGGTCTCGCTGGACTACCAGATCACCCCGGACATCATGGTCTATGGCCTGGCGACGCGTGGCTTCAAGTCCGGTGGCTACAACATCCGTGCCAACGCGGTGGCGGTACCGCGCTCGGCGGAGCCGTTCGATGACGAGACCGTGGACAGCTACGAAGTCGGCAGCAAGATGGCCTTCCTCGACCAGCGCCTGTTCCTGAACCTGTCGGCGTTCTACAACAAGTACAAGGACATCCAGCTGTCGGTATTCACCGGCCTGGATACCAACGGCGATGGCATCGACGATTCCTTCTTCGGCGACTTCACCAACGCCGGCGCCGGCACCGTCAAAGGCCTGGAAGTCGAGTATCAGTACCTGCCCAGCCAGCACTGGCTGATTTCCGGCAACCTGGCATGGCTGGATACCAAGTACGACGAGTACATGGACCGCGGCATCAACGTGGCCAGGCAGATGAAGTTCACCAATGCCCCGGAATTCTCTGGTGCGTTCAACGTGGAATACCGCACCGACCTGGCCAACGGCAGCAACCTGTCGGCACGGGTGAGCTACAGTTACCAGAGCGAAGTGTGGCCGACCACCGACCTCAGCCCGGTGATCCGACAGCAGGGTTACGGGCTGGTCAATGCCGGCGTCATCTGGCGCTTGGATGACGCGTGGACCTTCTCGCTGCAGGGCACCAACCTGGCCGACAAGGAATACCGCACCACCGGCTACAACATCCCGGCGGTCGGCACGCTGATTGGCTTCTATGGCCCACCACGCGAATATAGCCTCAGCGTCCGTTACGATTTCTAGCGCATCCGTTACGATCTTCAGGAAGCTTCTGCATGACGCAGTCTTACGACGACCTGTACTGGAACAGCAATGATGGATTGCGCCTGCATGCGCGCGACCATGCACCCGATGCGGGGCAGGCAGCGCGTGGCACAGTGGTCTGCATTCCAGGACTGACCCGCAATGGTGCCGACTTCGATGCGCTTGCCAATGTACTCACCGCCGAGGGCTGGCGCGTGATCGCGGTCGACCTGCGTGGTCGTGCAGGATCGGAACGCGCATATGACCCGTCCAGCTACAACCCACGTGCCTATGCCGATGACATGGTTGCGTTGCTGCGCTCGCAGAACATCGACAAGGCGGTGTTCGTCGGCACCTCGCTGGGCGTGCTGGTGACCATCACCCTCGCCTCGCGCGCGCCCGAGCGGATCGCGGGCGCGGTGCTCAACGATGCCGGCCCCAAGGTGCCACGCGAGGCGCTGGCACGGATCGGCAAGTACGCCGGCAAGCCGGTCCCGCCGATGGACCTGGTGCAGGCCACGGCCTACGTGGAATCCATCGGCAAGGCTGCGTTCCCGCGCTTCAGCACCGACGACTGGCGGCAGATGGCGGTGCGCACCTTCCGCCCGCGCAGCGATGGCCTGCTGGAACTGGACTACGACCCGGCAGTGATCCGTACTACCCGGCCATGGTTGCTGTGGCTGTTGCGTCCGCTGCTGTGGCGTGCGGTCCGCGGGCTGACCGCACGGGTGCCGGTGCTGGTGGTGCGCGGTGCGCTGTCCGACATTCTGCCGGCCGATGTCGCGCGGCAGATGGCGGCCACCTCGGAAAGTGCCCGCCTGGTGGAGGTGCCCGATGTGGGGCACGCGCCGATGCTGTCCGAGCCAGAGGCGCGTGACGCGATCCTGACCTTGCTGGAGCGTGTGGCGTGAGTGCGGACAGCGACCTGCCTCCCGCCCTGCTGGCGTTGCAGCAGTGGGCCGCCAGTGAGCGGCTGAGTGGCGTGACCCGCGTGGACCAGACGCGTATCGATGCCTTTGCCGACGCCACCGGCGACCACAACTGGATCCATGTCGATCCGGCGCGGGCGCAGGCGCAGATGCCGGGTGGGCAGACCATCGCACACGGCTTCCTGCTGCTCTCGCTGACGGTGGAGGACGATGTGGCCGCCCTCGCTGGCTTCCCCGGCATCGCCCATGTGCTCAACTACGGCTTGAACAAGGTCCGCTTCCTGGCGCCGGTGCCGAGCGGGTCCGAGGTGCGGGTACGCTCGCAGCTGGTGTCACTGGACGCGCGGCAGCCCGGCCAATGGCTGCTGACCCAGCGCAAGGCCGTCGAGCGGGTTGCTGATGGCGAGCTGGCACTGGTCGCTGAGCAGCTGTCACTGATCGTGATCGCCTCCTAGCACCACCCTCCCCGCTTCTCTCCCTACACTGGAGCGATGTTGACGCCCTCCATCGTCCTCTTCGCCTGCATTGCATGGACCGCACTGCTGTTTGGCGTGGCGCTGTGGGGCGAGCGCCGGGGGCACCGGCTTTCGAGGGCATGGCCGCTCATCTATGCACTGTCGCTGGCCGTGCACTGCACCGCGTGGACCTACTACGGCGCGGCCTCGCAGGGGCTGCAATGGGGCTTTCCGATTCCACCGACCCTGGCCGGGATGGCGCTGATCTTCGCCTTGGGCCTGCCGTTCCTGCTCCGCCTGGGGCGGCTGGCCAAACAGCACAACAGTGCCACCATCGCCGATCTGGTCGTTGCACGACTGCGTGCCGATCGTGGTCTTGGCTTCACCATCACCCTGGTGGCGCTGTTCGGCATCATTCCCTACATCGCACTGCAGCTGAAAGCCGTCAGCCAGGGGCTGGGCGCCCTGCTCGGTGATCGGTTCGCGCCTGCCGGTGCGCAGCTGGACATGTCGTTCTGGTTCGCGCTGACGATGGCTGCGTTCACCCTGCTGTTCGGTGCACGCAAGGCCTCGGCCACCGAGCCCAACCGCGGCATCGTGGTCGCGCTGGGCCTGGAATCGGTGTTGAAACTGGTGGCGCTGTTGGCCATTGGCCTGTATGCGGCGCTGTCCGTGCACACGGCCGGCACACCGCTGCTGGAGAAGATGGTGCAGCTGCCGCCCCCGGCCATCGTGCCGGACTATCTCACCATGGTCGCGCTCGGGGCGATCTCCGCGTTCACCCTGCCGCACCAGTTCCACGTCGGCGTGGTCGAGCTTCGCCAGACCTCGGACCTGAAGACGGCACGCTGGATGTTCCCGGTCTACCTGCTGCTGATCGGCCTGCCGTCGGTGCCGATGGCATTGGCCGGCGCCGCACAGCTGCCGGCCTCGGTATCACCTGACCTGTACGTGCTGGCGCTGCCGCAGGCCGGTGGCCATCATCTGCTGGCGCTGCTGGCCTATCTGGGCAGCCTGAGCGCGGCCACCGGCATGATGATCCTGTCCGGGCTGACCCTGTCGATCATGCTTGGCAACCATGGATTCGGTTCGCGCTTGCTCGGCGGCATCGAAGGCGGTGTGGCCAATGCCGATCTGCGCCCCCGCGTGCTGGCGTTCCGCCGTGCCGGCATCCTCGCCGTGTTCCTGATGGCGTGGCTGTACAGCCGCGCGATGAGCGACACCGAGGCACTCAGCGATTTCGGCCTGATGTCCTTCACCGCTCTCTCGCAGCTGGCACCGGCAGTGCTGCTGGCGGTATATCGCCCGCGTACGCCCTCCGCGGCCATCATGGCCGGCATCGTGCTGGGCTCATTGGCCTGGCTGTGGCTGGTACTGCTGCCGATGGTGATCCCGGCCGCCACGCCATCGGTCGGCGCCGACGGGCTGCATTGGTTGTCGGTGGTCTCGCTGCGCGTGCAGCCGGGGCATATCGCCATCAGCATGGGGGCCAGCCTGGCGGTCAACCTGCTGGCCGTGGCACTGGTGTCGCGGGCCGTGCGTCCGTCGTTGCCGCGGAGGCGGGATGCGGTGGCTGCGGCGTCCCTGCGCAGAACCGCCGGACGCTTCCTTGGCCAGGAGCGTGCGCGCCAGCTGCTGGAGGGCTACGCCGGGCAGATGCTGGATGACGACCGGGTCACCGCCGTCGAGCGTGAACTGACGGCCGTGGTCGGTGCAGGCATGGCACGACTTCTGGTCGAAGCCGCACGCGAAGGCGGCGCCGCGCCGCTGGATGCGGTGACCCGCGCCGTCGGCGAGGCCACCCAGGTGCTGCGCTTCAACCAGCGCCTGCTGGAAGCCGCGCTGGAGAACATGAGCCAGGGCATCAGCGTGGTCGATGCGCAGCTGCAGCTGGTGGCGTGGAACAGCCGCTACGCCGCGCTGTTCAAGTTCCCGCCTGAGCTGCTGCAGGTCGGGCAGCCGGTGGTCAACCTCACGGCATGGGCACTGGGGCAGCTGAAGATCGGCGATGGCCCCGGCGACACGCCCACCAAGGCATTGCAGCGCCGCGTCGCGCATATGCGCCGTGGCACGCCGCACCTGTCCGAACGGATCTTCCCCGATGACACCATCGTCGAGATCCGCGGCAACCCGATGCCGGGCGGCGGCTATGTAGCCACCTTCACGGATGTCACGGCGTTCCGCCGCGCGGAGGATGCGCTCAAGCGCAGCAATGAAAATCTGGAACACCGAGTACAGGACCGCACCGCGCGGCTGCAGCAAGCGGTACAGGAGGCCGAGCGCGCGAACGCGGCAAAAACGCGCTTCCTGACGGCGGTCGGCCATGACCTCATCCAGCCCCTGCATGCGGCCCAGTTGCTGACCGAGGCGATGTCGCAGCACATCGAGTCCGAGTTCCTCGACAGTTTCCTGCGGCAGATCCGCGGCGCATTGGATTCCACTGATGACCTGCTGTCCGGCCTGCTGGATATCTCGCGACTGGAAGCCGGTGGGCTGGTGGCCGATCCGCGCCCCTTCGCGCTGTCGACCGTGCTGGATCCGCTTGCGCAGGAGTTCGCGGTGCTTGCGGCGGCGCGTGGCCTGCAGTTCCGCCACGTGCGGAGCCAGGCCTGGGTCCATAGCGACCCGCTGCTGCTGCGCCGGGTGCTGCAGAACTTCCTGGCCAACGCCATTCGTTACACCCGCCATGGCGGTGTCTTGCTGGGTGTACGCCGCCAGGGGCAGGCACTGATGATCGGCGTGCATGACACCGGCCCCGGCATTGCTCCGGAGCAGCAGGCGGTGGTGTTCGAGGAGTTCCACCGGGTCGATCGCAGCAACGGGCAAGGACTGGGCCTGGGCTTGACCATCGCGCACCGCATCGCCGACCTGCTGCATGCACCCTTGCACCTGCGCAGCGTACCCGGGCATGGCTCGGCCTTCTCGATCAGCGTGCAACGCGCAGCACCCCCTGTGACCCCGCGCAGTCCACCACCGACGGGCGGCAGCAGCGCCCTGAAGGGAATTCGTGTACTGGTGGTGGACAACGACCCGGACGCACTGGAGGCGATGCGGCAGCTGCTGCATTCCTGGGGTTGCGATGTGATCGCGGCAGGCAACGTCGATGACATCGGACCCTCAGCGCACGAGGCGGCGCTGTGGCTGTTCGACTATCACCTGGATGATGGCGATACCGGTGTTGCGCTGTGGAAGCGGCTGGTGGGCATGCATGGGCCGCGGCCGACGGTGATCCTCAGTGCCGATACCGGCAGCGATACGCGCGAGGCGGTGCGCGGCGTTGGGCTGTCCCTGCTCAACAAGCCGTTCAAGCCGTTGGCGCTGCGCTGGGCGATCAACCACCTGCTGGCGACCACTGCCACGCCCTGACCCATCAGGGCTCGGGAAGCTCTTCGATCTGCCGGGACGGATCGGCCAATCCCATTTCGTGCAGCACGCGGATGGCCTGCGCGCGGTTGCGCACGCCCAGCCGCTCCATGATGCGTGTCATGTGTGCCTTGACCGTGCGCAGCTGTACGCCCAGCCGGTCGGCGATCTGCTTGTTGAGCAGGCCCTCGGCCACCAGCCCCAGCACCTTGTACTGATGTGCCGACAGGCTGGCCAGGCGTGCGGCCAGGTCGGCATCCCTGCTGAACGGTGCCACCCGCGCCACCGGCTCGCGCAGCAACGCTGGAATCCAGCGCTCACCCTCCAGCACGGACTGCAGCGCGGACTGCAGTTCGTTCAAGCCCGAGCTCTTGGGCAGGTAGCCTGCGGCGCCGAGGTCGATGGCACGCCGGATGACCTGCGGCTCCTCGTTGGCAGAGACGATGATGATCGCCAGGCCCGGCTGCAGGGCACGGATCGTGGCCAATCCGGCCAGCCCATGGTTGCCGGGCATGTGCAGGTCAAGCAGCATCAGGTCGATCGACTGGTTCTCGATCACCTCCAGCACGCCGTCCAGCGAATCAGCCTCGCTGATCTGCAGATCGGCGACCGCCTCTTCCGCCGCGCGATGCAGTGCCGCACGGAACAAGGGGTGATCATCGGCGATGAGCAGGGTTGGCATGTCCTGGCGAGATTATCAAATCGGGTGCGCGCGGGAACAGGTACCTAGGTACGCTGGTACAGCAGGAAGGGCTTGCTAGTGTGGGGCGGAGAAGGCCGGCGGCCGCAACGCCGCCCACGAGGAAATGCCATGTCATCCGCCCCCACTCCCGATGCCCATGCCTATCCACTGCTGATCAAGCAGCTGCTGCTGATGCCGCTGGCGGTGAGCCCTGGACAGGAAATCGTCTACGGCGACCAGGTACGGTTCGATTACCGCACCCTGCACGCGCGCATCGGCCAGCTGGCAGGCCTGCTGACCTCGCTGGGAGTCGGCCACGGCGACACGGTGGCGGTGATGGACTGGGACAGCAACCGCTACCTGGAGGCCTACTTCGCGGTGCCGATGATCGGTGCGGTGCTGATGATGGTGAACGTGCGCCTGGCCCCCGAGCAGATCGCGTACACGCTGAACCACAGCGGCGCGCGGGTGATCCTGGCCAACCGCGAGTTCCTGCCGCTGCTGGACGCCATCGATGAGCAGCTGCCGGACCTGCGCACCCGCATTCTGCTGGACGATGCCGATGGCGCGCTGCCGCCAGGCTTCGCCACCGAGTATGAAGCGGGCCTGCGCGATGCCACGCCCGTCATCCGCTTCCCGGACTTCGACGAGAATGCCCGTGCCACGGTGTTCTACACCACCGGAACCACCGGGTTACCCAAAGGGGTCTATTTCAGCCACCGGCAGCTGGTGCTGCATTCGCTGGCGGCGATGGCCGCGCTCGGCGGTGCCTCCCGCCAGGGCCGCCTGCACCGTGACGACGTCTACATGCCCATGACCCCGATGTTCCATGTGCACGCGTGGGGCCTGCCCTACGTGGCTACCGCGATGGGCATCAGGCAGGTCTATCCGGGGCGCTACCTGCCTGCGAAGCTGCTGGCGTTGATCGCCCGCGAAAAGGTCACCTTCTCGCACTGCGTGCCAACCATCCTGCACATGCTGCTGGAGCACCCGGACGCGACGCAGACCGACCTGGAGGGCTGGAAGGTGATCATCGGCGGTGCGGCCCTGCCCCGTGCTCTGGCGCAGCGTGCACTGGCACGGGGCATCGACATCTTCGGCGGCTATGGCATGTCCGAGACCTGCCCTCTGCTCACCATCGCCCAGATCGACGTGGACAGCATGACCGATGCCGACGAGGTACTGTCACTGCGCACCAAGGCCGGCACTCCGGTGCCGCTGGTGGACCTGCGCATTGTCGACCCGGACATGGGCGATGTCGTCCACGATGGCGTGGCCACCGGCGAAGTGGTGGCGCGTGCACCCTGGCTGACCCAGGGTTACCTGCACGATCCGGACGCTTCGGCAGCGCTGTGGGCGGGCGGCTACCTGCACACCGGCGACATCGGCAACATCGATGAAGGTGGCTACCTGCGCGTCACCGATCGCATCAAGGACGTGATCAAGACCGGTGGCGAATGGATCTCCTCGCTCGCGCTCGAAGACATCATCGCACTGCACCCGGCGGTCAGCGAGGTCGCGGTGATCGGTATCGCCGATGCGAAATGGGGCGAACGGCCGCTGCCACTGGTGGTCAGGCAGCCCGGCCGTGATGTGTCAGAGGCGGAGATCATCGAACTGGTCGCAGCGCGCAGCCGTTCCGGAGACATCTCACGCTATGCGATTCCGGAGCGTGTCAGCTTCGTGGATGCGATCGAGCGGACCAGCGTGGGCAAGATCAACAAGAAAAAACTGCGCGGGCTGCATGATCCGGGCGCTGGCACCGGCGGGCGCTGACGCCCTCTGCCGGCACGGCTCAACCGCGCGATACCCTGCCCTGCAGCAACTGGACCCAGGCCTGGAATCCCTCCAGGAAGCGCTGCAGGCGCTTGCGCGTCGCCGCGTCGAAATCGTCCGCATCGTTGTCGTAGGCTGCCGCAGCTTCGGCCACGTAGAGCTGTGGCGAGGCCATGGTCAATGCCCCCATGGCGGTCAGTGTATGGCGCAGCTGCGACTGTGCCAGTTTGGTGCCCCAGTGACCCGGCGTGGCGCCGATGATCGCCACCGGCTTGGCCGAAAGGACCGTGCGGTATTCGGCATCGTCGCGGGACAGCCAATCGAGCGTGTTCTTGAGTACGCCGGGCAGGGACTGGCTGTACTCCGGCGTGGCGATCAGCACGCCGTCAGCGGCTGCAATGGCCGCGCGCAGGCGCTTGACCCCGGCAGGACCGGCCGGGTCGGCGGCTTCCAGGTCTTCGTCGAACAGCGGAATATCGGCAATGGTGTCATGCACGGTCAGCAGCAGGCCCGCAGGCGCGGCGCCTGCTGCAGCCCTGACCAGGCGCCGGTTGTAACTGTTGCTGCGCAGGCTGCCGGCAAACGCCAGGATGTTCAGCGGTGGAGGGTTGTCGGACATGCGGGATTCCTGGAATGAGTCGGTGCGGGGTCACGGACCAGGCGTCGACTGCACAGGTGGCACCGGGAACGGTCGCGCACAGCGTACCCCAGAAGCATCGCGCCCCAGCTGCAGGTGCAGGTGTCCGCCAGGTCCCGTCAGCCCGTGGCCAGCACGATCACCTGGTCGGCTGCGGTCACCACGCTGCGGCGATGGGTGATGGCCACGATCGTGACATCACCGGCAAGCGCGCGGATATGGCCCATGATCTCGCGCTCGGTCGCCTCGTCCAGCGCCGAGCTGGCTTCATCCAGGAACAGGATGGCGGGCTCTCCGTAGAGTGCACGCGCAATGGCGATGCGCTGCCGTTCGCCGCCGGAAAGTTTCAGGCCGCGCTCGCCCACCGTGGTTTCAAAGCCCTCGGGCAGCGCGTCGATCAAGGCCAGGATCGACGCCTTGTGGGTCGCGCGGCGCAACCGGGTGTCGTCGCGCGGGCGCCCCAGCAGGATGTTGTCGGCCAGGCTCTCGTTGAGCAGGATGACATCCTGGGGAACGACGGCGACGGCGGCGTGCCACGCGGCACGGTCGATGTCGGCCAGGTCGATGCCATCCACCAGGATGCGACCGTGCTGGGGCTCGATCGACTTCAGTGCCAGCTTGAACAGCGTCGACTTCCCTGCCCCGGTCTCCCCCATCAGGAAGTTGATGCCGCCGCGCCCGGCGTGGAAGGACGCATCCCGGACGCCGCGGCCATTGCCGTAGCGATGGCTGACATGCTGGAACTCGATCCGGCCGCATTCTCCGTGGAATCGGCCGGGGTTTGCTGCCTGCCGCTCTTCGGGTGCCGCCCACAGGGCCGATAGCGGCGTCAGCAGCGTCCACGAACGGGCAACGTCATCGATCGAGCGCGCCATCATTTCAAAGGGCATGTTGAGCTGCAGCAGCAGCAGGTTGAACAGCACGATATCGCCGACGCTCAGGTCACCGCTCTGATAGCGCGGGAGCAGCAGTACGAAGGTGACGATGAACTCGATCGCCAGGCCGATGCCCAGCAGCGCGATGAAGCCGACCCGCTGCAGCACGTAGGCCCGCCAGCTGTCGCGCACCTCCTGGGCCTTCTGTTCGAAGCGCTGGATCATCCACGCGCTGCCGCCGAACTGCCGCAGCGTCTCCATCGCGTTCATCGCATTGCCGACGAAGCGCGCATTCTGCTGGCCCGCTTCGACCGCCGCCTCACGATGGATCCGTGCTCGCCGCGTAGCGATGGCCGAGAGCGTGACGGCCACAGAACCGTAGCCCAGCACGATCGCCACCATCTGCAGGTTGATCAGCGCACCCAGTGTCAGCAGCGTCAGCAGGATCTGCAGTGCGCTGGGAATGAACACCACCAGGCCAAGCTGCACCACGATCTTCAGGGCGTTGCGGCCCTTCTCCCCGGCCACCTGCAGTTCGGCTGCGTTGTAATCCAGGAAGAAGCTGTGTGTCTTCTTCAGCAGCCGCGCGAAGTAGCGAGTGCTGGTGATGAAACCCAGGTTCTCGCCACTGAGGAACGACAGGTACTGCACGGTGTTCTGCAGGATGCTGGCGGCGCCGAGCATCACCGCGTAGAGCAGGAACCCTCCCGCCAGTTCACGGATGCCTTCCATGCTGATGCGGTCGATCAGGCGCGAGAACAGGTACGGCGCTGCCAGCGTGGCCAGGCTGGAAAGCACGACGATGGCGGCAATCAACAGCAGCAGCCTGCGGTCCGCCTTCCAGTACGCGGTGAGGATCTCGGTGACCGGCGGCGGCAGCGCGAACATTCTCATCAGCGTCGGTCCGGCATCGGTGCAGTGGCTCCTGTGTGGCGGCGCCCCTGCCGTCGCCCTTCGGCACAGCAAGAGATCGTCGCGCATCTTGAATGATATGATATAACATCGCCATTGAAGGCGCGATGGCTCGTGCCGCAGACCAACATCCGATGAGATCGATGGACCGGGGCATGAACAACGCATCCACCGCCAGGCCGGCGGCATTGGTGGTCGCCAGCCTGGCCGCCGCTCTGCAGCTCAACGCGCCGGCAATGGCGCAGGATGCCAGCGTTCCCGGCAGTCCTGTCCAGGGCGACCGGCGATCCGATACCGCCACGCTGGACAAGGTGATGGTCATTGGCAGCAACATCCGCGATGCCATTGGCGGCGGCGCCTCCCCGGTCATCGTGATCGACCGGGAGGCCATTGATCGAACCGGGGTGGCCTCGTTGCAGCAGCTCTTCGAGAAGCTGCCGCAGAACTTCGGCGGTGGTGCCAACGGCGCCAACGTCGGCAACCTCGGCGTCGACCGCGATACCGGCAACAACTTCGGCCAGGGCACCGCCATCAACCTGCGTGGCCTCGGCACGGGCACCACGCTGACGCTGATCAATGGCCACCGCGTGACCCCCTCGAACCGCTATCAGTACGTCGACATCTCGCTGATTCCGCTGAGTGCCATCGAGCGCGTGGAGATCCTCACCGATGGCGCCTCGGCCATCTACGGCACCGACGCCGTCGGCGGTGTGGTCAACATCGTCCTGCGCCGCGATTTCACCGGCTATGAAACCTCACTGCGCTACGGCAGCGTCACCCGCGGCAGCATGGACGAATACCAGGCATCGCAGTCGGCCGGCTGGTCGTGGGAGGGTGGCCACCTGATGGCCAGCTACGAGTTCCTGAAGCAGTCCAACCTCGCCGCGGTCGACAAGGACTTTTCCCGAAACGTCACGGTCAGGCCGTACGACATCTATCCCGGCTCGAAGCGGCACAGCCTGTATCTGGACGGCGTGCAGGCGCTCAGTGATGTGCTGACGCTCAACCTGACCGGCTCCTTTGCCAAGCGCGAGATGGACACCACCATTTCCGGCACTGCCGACGAGACCCGCCTGTTCCCGCACACGCGGCAGTTCGATGTGTTCGCCGGCCTTACCCTCGAGCTTCCGCGCCAATGGCAGGCCCGTCTGAATTCCGGATTCGGCAGAAGCGACGTCTCCTACGAGAGAACCACCATCACCGGCAGCTCGGTCAGCACCGCACCGCCGACGGATACCCATTCCGAATCGCGCTACCTGGAGATGATCGCCGACGGCGAGCTGTTCAATCTTCCGGCCGGCGGCGTACGCACGGCATTCGGTGCGGGCTACCGCCGCGATGGCTATGAACTGCTCGATCACCGTGGGCTTGAGAAGCCGCTGGATCTGCAGCGCACGATCCGTTCCGCTTTCGCCGAGCTCAACATTCCGCTGCTGGCAGACATGCCTGGCGTTCGTCGGCTGTCGCTGACTGCGGCCGCACGCTACGACGACTACAGCGATTTCGGTTCCACCCTCAATCCCAAGCTCGGCCTGCTGTGGGAAGCAACGGAAGGACTTTCATTCCGCACCAGCTACGGCCGCTCCTACCGGGCGCCGGTCTACCAGGACATGCAGCTGAACAACACCGTGGTGGTGGCCAAAGTGCCCAACCCGAGCGCGGCCAACGGAAGCACGGTGCTGATGATGCTCTCCAACGGCAACCCGGACCTGGGGCCCGAACGTGCCAAGACCTGGACCGGCGGCTTCTCGTTCGCGCCCCCGTCGCTGCCGGGCCTCAAGATCGACGCGAACTACTACCACATCGAGTATGCCGACCGGATCGGCAGCGGTTTCGGCGGCAGTTTCCCGTCGCTGTTCCTGCAGTCCACCGCACCCTATGCAGACCTGCTGACCGTCAACCCGACGCCGCAGCAGATCCAGCAGGCGCGCCAGCTGGGTGCCTCCGGCCTGGGACTGTTCCTATCGCGGGTGGGCCCTTATGCCCTGGCACCAGGAACCGATGAAACCAGCAGCGAGGTCATCCTCGACAACCGCTTCCGCAACAACGCGTTCACTTCGCAGCGCGGCGTCGACTTCAATGCCTCCTACGATTTCGACGCCGGCCAGACCCGTATCGCATTGAACCTTGCCGGCCAATACATCATCGATTCCAAGCGCCGCGTGACCGCCACCTCGCCCGAGGTCGACGCGGTGAACGCGGTGTACTTCCCGGTCGACCTGAAGGTGCGCGGTGGCCTCGCCATGAGCCACCGGCAGGTTGCCGGCGGGTTGTTCGTGAACTATGTGGACAGCTATCGCGATCCCGCCAACCGCGCCGACCCCCATGTCAACGCGTGGACGACGGTCGACCTCAATCTCAGGTATGACTTCAGCGGTTCTGCCGGCACCGGCCAGGGCACCTCGCTGGCCTTCAACGTGCAGAATCTGTTCGACAGGAATCCGCCCTTCATCGTCAACAGCATCAACACCGGTTTCGACCCGACCAATGCAACGGCGCTCGGCCGCTTCCTGTCCATGACATTGACCCATCGCTGGTAGGGCGCCCGCCGTGAGCGATGCCTCCCCCGCCCTCTCCAGACCCGCGTCCGCCGTGCGCCAGGCGCTGGCCGTTGCCGCGACCCAGCTGAAGCTGATGTGGCGCGAACGGCGCCTGTTGTGGCTCGCGCTGACCCTGCTTCTGCTTGCGGGAGCGTCGGTTACCACGGGCGCAGCGCGGCTGGCCCAGCAGGCCCAGGAGCGCCAGATCGTAGCGGAGCAGGAGGCCGGGCTGTGGGACAGCCAGGGCACGATCGACCCGCATGCTGCCGCGCACGTCGGCCGCGCCATTCCCGCGCCGGTGCGGCCGCTGGCGGCGCTCGACCCGGGCATCACGGATTTCGTCGGCACCTCGGTGTTCATCGAAGGCCATGCGCAGAACCCGGCCCGGCACCGACCCATCGACGCCGGCACCGCGCTCAGCCGGTTCGATGGCTTCTCCGCCGCATGGGCGCTGCAGGTCGTGGCGCCCCTGCTGATCATCCTTGCCGGATTCGCCAGCCTCTCCGGCGATGTCGCCCGCGAGACCCTCCGCCAGGAGCTCGGCAGTGGTGCATCGGCCCACGTGCTGATCGGTGGCCGCCTGATCGCGCTGGCAACGGCATCGCTGCTGCTGGTCCTCGCCCTGCTGGCGGTCAGCCTTCCGGGCATGGTCGGCCGCACCCTCGGCACGGCCGACATCACGGCGCTCGTTGCGATGTTCGCGGCGTATGCGCTCTATCTCCTGGTGTTCTGCGCCATCACCATCGGTGTCTCGGCGCGCTTCAGCGCAGCACGCACGTCGCTGGTGGTGCTGCTCGGCTTCTGGGTGGTGGCCACCCTGCTCGCGCCGCGGGTGGCCCCCGCACTGGCCGAATCGCTGTATCCCACGCCTACTGCACCCGCGTTCCGGGCGGCGGTCACCGAGGACGCGGAGCACGGCGCTGATGGTCACGACCCGGCGGACAAGCGGCTGGACGCACTGAAAGCAGAGATGCTGGCACGCTACCAGGTGAAGGACGTGGACGATCTTCCGGTCAACTTCCGTGGTGTGGCGCTGGAGTTCGCCGAAGCGAATTCCACCGAGACCTACAACCGCCACTTCGAGCGCATCTACGCCACCTACCAGCGGCAGGCGATCACGCAACGCGCCTTTGCGGCGCTGTCCCCCACCCTCGCGCTGCAGGCCGTGTCACGGGCACTGGCGCGCACCGACTTCCCTGCACATCTGGCGTTCCTGCGCGGGGTCGAGGACTATCGCTACCGGCTGATCCAGGCACTCAACCTGGAAGTGAAACAGCACAAGGCCGCGAACGGCAGCAAGCATCTGGCCGATATCGCGACCCTTACCCGCTCCGTGGCGTACAGCCCGCAACACCCCCCGCTGGGCCACATCGCCGCGGCACAGTCGGTGAACTTCGCCATCCTGCTGGCCTGGGTGCTGCTGGCCCTGGGGCTGGTGTTCACGTCCGCGCGGCATCTCGGGAGTGCCCCATGAGCAGCCTGTCGATCGCAGGGCATGAGATCCGTCGCCTGCTGCGTGACCGGGCGTTGCCGGTGCTGCTTGGCCTGCTGGCGGTGCTGGCGGCCTTTGCAGCATGGAATGGCAGTGCGTGGGTCGGGCAGCGCGAGGCAGCCATCAGCCTGATCAACGCGGAAGAACAGGATGCCAGGGACCGCAGCCGGGGGTTCGTTGGCAAGGCGCCGTCGGTACTGCCCCGCGTCCAGCCTGTGCTCCCTCCCGGCCCGATGGCGGCGTTGTCGATTGGACAGGCGGACGCCTACCCCTACACCGCCGACGTGGTTGCGCTGGGTGACCGTAGCCAGCTGCTCAGGCATGTGTGGTCCGACATCGGTAATCCCGCCGTGCAGGCCGCAGGCCGATTCGACCTGGCCTTCGTCATTGTGTTCCTTCTGCCCCTGGTCATCCTCGCGACCACCTTCGATCTCTGGTCGCGCGAACGCGAGCGCGGCATCACAGCGTTGGTGTTGTCACAGCCCATCGCGGCAGGGCGGCTGATCGCGGTCAAGGCCCTGGCCCGAGGTGCCATCGTGCTGCTGCCTGCGCTGGCGATCATCATTGCCGTTGCCGCTGGCTCGGGCGCAACACGCCCTTCCGGCCTGGCCGTGCTTGCCCTGATCGTGCTCGCCTACGGCAGCTTCTGGCTGGCACTGGCGGTGCTTATCGGCTGCTTCGCCCGGCGCACCACCGAGGCCGCGATCGCCGCTGGCGCACTGTGGCTGCTGATCGTTGTCATGGCCCCATCACTGGTCCTGGCAGCGGTGAACCTGATGGTTCCACCGCCCTCGCAGATGCAACTGGCGACCGCACTGAAGGCGCAGCTGGCCGACACTGCCCGCCAGCAGCAGCTGCGCCACGCGGCAGCCTCCCCCGCCACGCGTTCGCCAGCACCGCGCATTGCGGACGCCGTGCGCGTGGCCTATGCCGATCTTGTCCAGGCCGATCAGGCCATCGCGCCCTTGATCGCCGCGCATACGGAGGCTGAGGACGCGCGGCGCCAGGCACTCGACCGGGCGCGCCTGCTGCTGCCTTCGGTCGCGGTGCAGGATGCACTGGACCGCCTCGCCGGATCCGACGCCGACCGGGCGCTGGCGTTCCAGCAGCAGGTCCTCATGTACTGGCACGCACGTCGGCAGCTGCACAAGGCCTATCTGGACCGTGACCTGCCACAGACGCTGGCCGAGTACGACGCCTTGCCCCGTTTCGAATTACAGGACACGGCGGGCGCCCTGCAACGCGGTGTACTGATCGACATGGCCGCATTGGCCATCGCCACCCTGCATCTGCTGATCGCGGCCTGGTCGATGCGGCGTCGGCTGGCCACCCCCTGAGGTACATCACACATGCTGACTGCAACGCATCTGGTCAAGGAACACGGCACGCATCGGGCGCTGGATGATGTGAGCTTCACGGTGCACCCCGGCGAGATCTTCTGCCTGCTGGGAGCCAACGGGGCCGGCAAATCGAGCACGATCAAGCTGTTCCTGGGCTTCCTCGAACCCACCTCCGGATCCGCCGAGGTTGATGGGCTCAGTGCCTGGCAGCAGCCACACGAGGTACGCCGGCGCCTGTTGTACATCCCGGAGAACGTGGCGCTGTATGACGAACTGACCGGCTATGAAAACCTGGACTACTTCGCGCGCCTGGCTGCGGTGGAGCAGCGCTCGCCCGCACGGCTGAAGGACGCGCTCAGGTCGGCCGGGCTGGCGCCCGAGGCATTCGGGCGACGCGTCGGGCTTTACTCCAAGGGCATGCGCCAGAAGGTGGGCATCGCGCTGGCCATCATCAAGGAAGCCAGGGCACTGCTCCTTGATGAGCCGACGTCGGGCCTGGACCCGACCGCCTCGGCCGAATTCCACGAGCTGATCGTGCGCCAGCGCGACCGCGGCACGGCGATCCTGATGGCCACCCACGATCTGTTCCGTGCCCGCGAAGTGGCAACGACCATCGGGCTGATGCAAGCCGGCAGGCTGTGCAGGACACTGGATGCCAGCACGATCACCGCCAATGATCTTGAGAGCCTCTACCTTGAGGAAATGAGCCGGAGCACCTAGGCCACGCCGGCTGCGGGCATGCCTGGCGCGCCCATCCAGCGCCTGAGCCAGGCTTCGATGTTGACCTGCGGACCGAAGATGCCCAGCACCTGGGATGAGTGATCGGGGCTGACCCTGCGGATGCCCGCGTCGGCCGATGCGCTGTCGATGTAGCCCCGCCGCGCCAGCAGGCCATCCACCAGCAGGCCCCTGATGAACTGCTGATGCCGCTGGGTGACCGCCACCGAGTGATCGTCGAGGTAGGACTTCACCTTGCGCGACAGCAGCGCCTGCGGCAGCAGGCCCTGCAGTGCGCGACGCGCGATCGTCCGGTCTTCCGCGCCGGCCATCAGCAGGTGCAGTGGCAGGCGGGCGAACAGTTCCACCACAGGCTGCGCGCTGATGGGGGATACGCCGTGCCAGCGTCCGGCGCCCTCGAAGGGATCGAGCACGCTGGTCGGGAAGATCATCCGGTCGATGTGCGCCAGCTTGTGCGGAGAGAGCCTGTGCCCCTGTGCGCGTGCCTGCCGCAGCCAGGCCGGCGGCAGGCCATCCTGTTCTGACGCATCCACCTTCACCCATTCGCACGGGTTGCCCCAGCGGCCATTGATGTTGCCCGGCTTCTTGAGCACGCCGTGGACGAAGGCATCCTTGAATACCCCGTACAGCGAATCACCCGACTGCGCGGTTTCGAACGCAACACGGAAAAAGTCACGGTCGATCCCACGCCGCCACGCATAGTCGATGGCAGCGGCATTGCCCTTGAAGCGGAGGAAGACCGCATCGCCGCCGACACCGGTGAACTGCACCGTGTCCACGTCGACATCCACGTCGCGCCGATGCAGCAGGTAACCCGAGCAATGCGCAGGACGCGCGGTTCGCGGGAAGTCCATGATCTCTTCCAGCGAGCAGTGCGGCTGCCGTTGGTACTCGACGAACTCGCAGCTCCTTCCGGAGGATTCACTGGCACCGGCAACGGCCATGCGCGCGAACATGCGCTCATCGGCACCAATGCCGGCATCGTAGTGATGGACGCACTTCACCTCCGGTGCGGAGGGCGCATGCAGCAGGCCGGCGAGGACGATGGAGGAGTCCAGCCCGCCGGACAACTGAAGCTGGATGCATCGATGCTGGCTCGCCAGCGCACCGATACAGCCCAGCAGCGTTGCACGTGCCAGTTGCACGGCTTCCTCCAGATCTTCGATGGGCGCTTCACTGGCCTGCCGCACCACATCCCACTGGTAGTGCCGGCCGATCGGCCGGCCATCACGGATCGTCACTGCCTCGCCCGCTTCGAGCGCGGTGACCTCCTCGAAGCCTGTCTGCAGGCCGTCACGGAACGGGAACAGCAGCGAATAGGACAGGAACGACCAGTCGACGTTGAAGTCACCCACTCCCAGCAGCAGGCAGTCTTCCATGCTCGAAAAGACCACCGTCAACTGATCGACCGTGGTCATGTAGCACGGAATCTCCGCTGTCGGATCGCGCAGCACGAACCAGCGGGTGGTATCCGGCTGGTAGCCCACGGCAACGTAGCGCCCCCAGTACTGCTCCACCAGGCTCCTGCCCTGCGTACTGCAGGCGCTGTCTGCCGATGCAGCATCGGGAAATGCCTGTGCGGGAACGGTATCGGCGCCGAATACCTTGTGGAACAGCTTGCCGAGTACCACCAGCGGACCGGACCGGCTGTACTCGAAGTAGCCCGGGTTGTCGGTCTGGGCATAGGTGGCGCCGCCGCAGCCCTTCATCACGCAGGCGATGCCGGGGCGGCCCGCTTCGATCCGTTCCATGGCCTGCAAAGCCTGCGCACGAGCGGATTCGGAATGTTCGTTCCAGAACAGAGCGATGTATCGGTACATGCCTCAAGCCGGTTACAGCACCAGGATGGGCGTCATCCGGCGCAGATTGAAGGGGATGTCGGTCAGGACCTGGTCGCCGTGCTGCAACCAGCAATGCGCTGCGAACGGCTGGGTGCGCACCGCGAACACCCACGCGGGAACGATGCCGTACCGCGACAGGAACTCACGCATGGCCAGGCAGTAGAGGAAGCACTCATCGGTCTTCCTGAAGGCGATCGGTCGCAACCAATCGAACACCCGGACCAGGAGGGCCAGCTGCTGCAGCTCCACCTCGCCCGGCATGGAGGCCTGACCACGCCTGCGGGCTGCCGACACCGTGTAGTTGAAAGGCAGGAACGTCCTGCTGCAGGCCGCGCGCGTGACCGAGGCCAGGAAGCGGCGCACATCGCAGGCCGTGATCGGCGGACATCCTCGGGACTCGCCCTCGCGCACCCAGTGCAGGGGCAACGCGATTTCGGCACTTGCTGCGGATTTGCCACGCAGCGGATCCTGGGTGATCAGGCGCCGATCAAGCAGCGACTGCAGCATCCTCGGCCTCGGCGCTCCATCGGAGGCCAGAGGCCAGTCCTGCACCAGCCCGCCAAGCGCCGCCGCTCCGCGCCGATCGATGGAGAGATAGCTGCCGGAGGCCTGATCAAGAATGACCATTGCGTCACCGGTCACACAGACATGTGCGTGCTTCGAAAGGAAGTAGGTGGTTTCAGGCTGGTCCATCGCGAGCGTGATCTCATGCTGCTGCAGGCATCAGAGCGGTGCATGCGGGGGGCATGCACCGCAGGTCATGCAGGGTGCGATGGATCAGGGCGAGGTGGTCGGGAAGACGCCATCCCACAACGTGCCGTGGTTGTGCGCCTTCGTTTCGGAAACCACCGAGCCCAGCTCGATCAGTTCACTCGGATCTTCGTGATTCTGCTCTCCAGCCACTACGCCCAGCTCAATCAGTTCGTTCATGAACATCTCCTCTAGTCAGTGGATGCACCCACGCGATGCAGCGGATGCACAGCGGCCAGGCCAGCGTCGCCCTGCGTATTTCAGGACGATTGCCGCCAAGGCACGCAAATGCTACGATATAACATATTATTTTGGTGTGATGGCCGACCGTGATCGGACGCCGCTGCAGCGACTCCCAAGAGAGCGAGATGGATGCCCACCGAGATCAATGACGATGGCCTTGATCCCACCCTTCTGCTGAAGGGCCTGTTTCCACTGCCGAAGTTCATCCGCTTCGTCCGGGAGCGTTGCCCACCAGGAAGCTTTGATGAAGCGATGCTGGTGGAGCAGTGGCGGGAAGCCCGCGCCCTGGTGCGTCGCCTTCATCACGACGAAGCAGACCACGCCGATGCCATGGACGTCCTCGACCTGCCCGAAGAAATGCGGCCACTGGCCGAGCAGGCGCTTCGCCAACCCTCGATGCACCGCATGACGAGCATGGTCCCACGCAGTTGGAGGATGGTGGAGATCGACCGGCTGGTGGTCTTCCAGGAGTGCATCAACCTGCGCCACATCGATCAGCTTGCAGCGGCCACGGCCGCGTCACCCGATGCAAGCGAGATCATGGAGCTGGTGGCGCGATGTGGACGCCACACACATCCGGATGTGCGCTTTACCCAGTCCGATGGCATCTACACGTTCGCATCTGCGTCCAACGACCTGCGCTTCCTCGACGTGGCGACGATCGACCCTCGCACCATCGCCGGTTACGAGCCGTTCGGCGCAGCCAGCCACGCCCTTGTCGTCTATCTCGGTTTCAGCGACAACCTGATCAGCGCCACACGCATTGGCCGCCGGATCATCCTGACCAACGGCTCGCACCGGCTGTACCTGCTGCGCAGGCTCGGCTTCCGCCATGCCCCCTGCCTGGTGACCGATGCGTCCGACAGCGATCTGTCCGACGTGTTGCTGCCCGCCGCGGTGAAGCAGGATCGGCCGTTCTATCTGGGCGCTTCGCGACCGCCGATGTTCAAGGACTACCTGGATCCACGCCTGACCTGCACCGTGCCGGTCACCCGCAAGCACTATGCGCTCAGGGCCAAGCTGGATCTGCAGCGGATCACGGTTCCAGCGGTGTAGAAAGGCCGTGGGCATCACGCCCGACGGCGGTAGCCAGCCACATCAGGTCGTCGCCCGCAGAACGCCTTTCAGATACGCGTCGTCGCCATGAACCGTTCGCGGTCCTGCTGCGTGCGGCGGCGGATCTCCTCCAGCGCCTGGCTTTCGGTCGCCTGCAGCATGGCTTCGAACAGGCGCTGGAAGTGATGGCGCATCGCATTGCGTGCGGCCACCGGATCACGCGCACGCAGGGCTTCGAAGATGGCCATGTGCTCGTCGGCACGGCTGGCGCCATCATCGTGGCAGACCCGGGCATAGACCTCGCTCACCCGCGGCAGTTCGCTGCGCATGCGCCAGATCTGCTGCACGAAAAATTCCACCACCGGATTGCCGGAAAGCCGTGCGATGGCCAGGTGGAAACGGCGGTCGTACTCGCCGGCTTCGGCGTCGCTCAGGTCGCGACGGCACAGCGCTTCGGCCAACGCCTGCAATTCGGCAATGCCGGCATCATCCAGATTGCTGGCAGCCAGCGCGGCAGCCTCGGCTTCGAATACCGCGCGGGCAGCGGTGAGGTCGAAGGCGCTGACATCCGGCAGCCCGCCGGACGCCTGCGTCGGGCGCGGCTTCACATGCACGCCCGAACCGATGCGGATGGCGATCCAGCCCTGTGCTTCCAGTGCGATCTCGGCTTCGCGGATGGTGACCCGGCTGACACCGAACCGTTCGGCCAGTTCACGCTCGCCCGGCAGCCGCGAGCCCGGCGGAAATTCGCCGTCCTCGATCAGCTTGCGGAGCTTGGCAGCGATGGTCTGGTAAAGGCGGTTGGCGGACATGCGGCTGACCCTTGGCGATTCCCTCCGGGTCCCTGCCCTGCCACCGCGGCCGGCAAGGGTCCGGTTGGAGCGACGGCGCGACCACTGGCCGCGCCGCCCTGTTCAGAACTTGTATCGTACACCGAAATACGCACGCCGCCCGTAGGTCACCACTTCGCGGAAGTTCCCATAAAGCGGCTGGTAGGCCACGCGCGGCTCGTTGGTCAGGTTCATCAGCTCCAGCGACAGCGACAACTGCTTGTTCACCCGGTAGCGCAGGCGCAGGTCCACGCTGGTGTTGTCATCGTAGTAGCGGTTCTGCTGCGCGGTATTGCCGGTGAAGTCCTGGTAGTAGTGCGAGCGGAACTTGCCGATGGCCTGAATGTTGAAACGTCCGACGTCCCAGTAGATCGAGCCGGACAGGACGTGCCGCGAGAAGCCGCTGAGACCCGCCGGCGGCACGATCGCCGGAATGATCGTGCCATCACTGGCCAGCTGCTCGCCCAGTCGTGAGTCCTGGGTCCGGAAGTCGGCATCGGCGTAGTTGTAGCTGACCTTGAATCCCAGCCCGTCGAACGGCTTGGGCAGGTACGACAGTCGATGGGTGGCGGTCAGCTCGAAGCCGGTCAGCGTGCTGTCCTCGTCGGTGGTTACCTGCTGCCGCACCGGCACAGTCACGCTCTGGCCGTCGATGGTGTAGGTCTCCGGCACCAGCGCGGTGGCGGTGCCGCCGTTGAACTGCTTCCAGTACACCGCGCCGGCCAGCATCGTGTCCGGGTTCGGGTACCACTCCAGTGACAGGTCGCCGTTCCAGGACATCAGCGGCTGTGCCGCCGGGTTGCCACTGGCGCTGATGTCATCCAGCGCATCGGCCAGGTTGCCGTAGGTGGCATCACTGCTCACGTTGATGGTGCGCCCCGCACCCAGCGCGGCGATGTCCGGCCGTGACATCGCGCGGTATGCACCGACCCGCAGCAACACGTCCGGGCGCAGTTCGAAGGCCGCGTTGAGGCTGGGCAGCAGCTTGTCGTTGCCCGCCTTGAACACCTGCGTGCTGTACTCGCCGGTGGGTTGCAGGCGGATCGTCCCGTCACCGTTGTCCTCGATACGCAGGCCGGTACGCACGCCTTCGGAGCGAACATCGGTCTTGACCCAGCGCAGGCCGAGGTTGCCGGTCACCGGCAAACCGAACAGGCTGCTGCTGAACTCACCCAGCAGATAGAGCGCGCGTGTCTTCTCGGTGATATCGACATTGTTCGGATCCTGGAAACCCGGATCCAGCCCGCTGTCGAGGCTGCCACGGAACGACTGGTACAGGCAGTTCGGATCGAAGTACGCCCACGAGGAGATCGTGTTGCCGCTGGCGGCATCCATGAAGTCATCCTGGGGGAATGGTGCACGGCAGGCCTGGTTGGCAGCGATGATCTTCGCCTTGTCGGCCGCCACGCGCTGGTCGTAGTCGGTTACCAGAGTGTTGTCGCGCAGGCGGTAGTCGGCCTGGCTGGCGCGCACGCCGCCCTTGATGCGGGTGAAGAAACCGGACTCGGGCATGAAACTGGCATCGAAGCGGCCGGCCTTGATCTTGTGGTCATTCTCCGTTGCGCTTGAGGTCACCCGCGCCGCCCCGGTGTAGGCGTCCCAGTTGGTGGGGTCGAAGTTCGGCGCCAGCGCGACACTGGGCACTTCGCCGTGCCAGTCCCAGTCATAGTCCACGTAGCCGGTGGCACCACTGCTGATGCCGGGCACGGCGGCATTGTTGACGTCGCGCTGGTTCGCGCGCAGGCGGGTCATGCGCTCGCTATCGAGGCGATTGGTATGCGAGTACGAAAGATCGGTGGACAGCTCCCAGGCCGGGGTCGGTCGCAGGATCAGGTTCAGGCCACCCCCGGTGTATTCCTCGCCACGCCAGTAGCGGTTGGAGGTGGAGTCGATCGAGGTGCTGCCATGCAGGTGGCGCACGATGCCCTCTGCGTCCACGTCGCGTTGGGTGATGCCGCGACGTGCGTTGGACAGGCTCAGATCGCTGCGGTTCTCGTACCAGTTGCGCTCGGTGTGTTCGAAGTCGAGATTCACTTCAACCACGTCATTGGGCCGCCACTGCAGTGCAGCGAACTCGCTCTGGCGGTCGTTGCGCTCCTGCTTGAGCCGGTAGATGCGGCTGCTGGGCACCAGGTAGTAAGGTGCGCCGTTGGCGATGGCCTGCGCGGACACTTCATTGCAGTTGGCATTGCCCACGTTCTGCGTGCCATCGCAGGCATACCAGGTGGAACCGCTGGTGATGCTCTCTTCCGGATCGGTGCCGTCCAGGCTCTGGAAACCCAGCGAAATGCCCAGCTTCTGTCCGTTTCCGAACTCGAACTGGTCGATGTAGCTGGCGGTGCCGCGGTAGCCGATGCCGTCGTCGTCGCGGTACTTCTTGTCATACTCGGCCCAGCTGCCACGCAGATCGATCTGCGCCGCCCGCTTGCCGTACTCCAGTGGGCGCACTGTTTCCAGGCCGATGGTGCCGGCCACGCCGCCTTCGATGATGTCGGCGCGCTGGGTCTTGTAGATGGCGACCGTATTGATCAGCTCGGCGGGGAACATGTTGAAGTTCACCGAGCGGTCGCCACTGCCGTTGGTGATCTCGCGGCCATTGAAGTTGGTGCTGCTGAGGAAGGCGCCCAGGCCACGGATGGAGATTTCCGAGGCCCCGGTCTTGTCGCGGGTCGAGGCGGCGCCGGTCAGGGTCTCGATCGCGTCGGCCAGCGAGGGCGCCGGCAGGTCGCCGATGTCATCGGCCGAGAGCACATCGGCAATGACCGTGTCGTCGCGCTTCTTGTTGATCGAACTCTGCATCGATTCGCGGATGCCGGTGACCTGCACCTGGTCCAGCGTGGTGGGATCCTGCCCTGCTGCCTCCTTGCTGGATTGCGCCTGGGCCGTGGGCAGGCCCGCCAGCACGGCGAGCAGCGCCACGATCAGGGGTGTGGGGGACAACGAGATGCTATGCACTGCTCCGGCGGGTCGCCGCATGGTTTCCTCCTCCCAAAGGATCGCCTGCATGCCAGGCGTGGGACGCAGCTTCGGCACGGCGACATGAAAATGTCAACCAATTGGTATGTGAATGTTCAAATGCCTTTGATCCATACCAGTTGATCGCAATTTAATGTGCTTCTGCAGCATGACTTTGCGCGAAAGCTGGCTTACAACAGACCCGAAAGTGGTATGCAGACCCACCCTGAAACGACGGCCGGGCCGTCCCTGGAAGGATTTCATGCGCATTCACTCGCTGGCACGTCACCCGTCCAACTATCCATCACTGTTTTGCCTGGCCACTGGTCTGGTCATGTGCCTGACCACTTCAGCGGCAAGTGCTACCAGCTGGCTCGTCCACGATGTCGCTGAGTTCACTACCGCCGCCTCGGCGCTGCAGCCCGGCGATGAGATCGTGTTGGCTGACGGCATCTGGACCGACTCCCGGTTGCTGCTGAAGGGCCAGGGCACGGCAGCCGCGCCGATCGTGCTGCGCGCGCAGACCGCCGGCAAGGTCGTGCTCAGCGGGCGCTCGGACCTGCGCCTGGCAGGGAGCTACCTGCAGGTGTCCAACCTGGTGTTCCGCAACGGCTACGCACCGGGTGATGCGGTGGTGGCATTCCGCGAATCGAGCAAGGCCGTCGCCAGCAACAGCCGCGTCACCGGCCTGGTGATCGACGACTACACCAACCCCGATGCCAGCGACCAGGACTACTGGGTTTCCTTCTATGGCAGCCACAACCGCCTCGATCACAGCCAGCTGCGCGGCAAGACCAATGCCGGGCCGACCGTGGTGGTGGTGCGCGATGCCACCCAGGGCCTGGACAACCAGCACCGCATCGACCACAACTGGTTCGGCCCACGCCCAGCGCTGGGCGTCAACGGCGGTGAAACGATTCGCGTCGGCACCAGTGACACCTCACTGAGCAATTCCAACAGCACGGTGGAGAACAACTGGTTCGAAGGCTGCGACGGCGAGACCGAAATCGTCTCCAACAAGTCTGGCGGCAATACCTTCCGCGGCAACGTGTTCTATCGTTCGGCCGGAGCACTGACCCTGCGCCACGGCAATGGCAACCGGGTGATCGACAATGTCTTCCTCGGCGATGACAAGGCCGGCACCGGCGGCGTACGCATCATCAACGCCGACCAGACCGTCAGCAACAACTACTTCGAACGACTGGCCGGGTCCAGCAACCGTTCGGCACTGGCGGTGATGGATGCGCAGGCCAATCCGCCGCTGTCCGGCTATGCGCCGGTGGTGAATGCCACGATCAGCCGCAACACCTTCGTGGACGTGGCGAAGATCAGTTTCGGCGTCGGCCATGATGAGGCGAAGGGCATCGTGGTGGCCGCCAGCAACAGCCGCTTCACCGGCAACCTGATCGTCAACCGCACCAGCAGGAACCCGCCCAATGCCGCCAGTTCGCTGGCCGGTATCGACTTCAGTGGCAACGTGCAGTCGCCGGCAGCCAGCACTGTGTTCCCGGGAGGCGTAGAGAGCCGTGGTGTCAGCCTGCAGCAGGCTGATAGCGGATTGTGGGTTGCCACGCCTGCCCTGCCCGCCGTGGGTGCCGATCCTGCCCTGGCAATGACCGCGCGCGAGGCGACCGGCGTTGCCTGGTATCCCAAGGTGGGCGAAGTTGCCCTGCCACGCACCCGCAATGGAGTTGATCGATGAGGTTGCAGCCGCTGTTCGTTTCCCTGGCTTTGGCCGCCCCCTTCGCCCTGCTGCCGAGCGCATCGCTGTTCGCAGCCCCCACTGCTGCCGTGCGACAGGCCGAGGCCGCGCCGGTGCTGGTCACCGCCGCACAGTGGCAGCAGATGGCCAGCGAAGGCCGCCGCTACCCGTGGTTTTCCAAGGAACAGGCGCGCACCGAGGCGACGCTGAAGAAGATGATGAAAGCCGGTATCGACGTGCCGGTACCCAAGGACAAGGGCGGCGGGCGCACCCATGAACAGCACAAGCGCAACTACCAGGCGCTGCTGGCGGCGGGCACGCTGTACCGGCTGACCGGCGACAGGGCCTACGTGGACTATGCGCGCGACATGCTGCTGCAGTATGCCCAGCTCTACCCGACGCTGGGCCCGCACCCGGAAGGCCGTGGGCAGATCCCCGGGCGCGTGTTCTGGCAGGTGCTCAACGATTCGGTATGGCTGGTCAACGCCATCCAGGGCTACGACGCGATCCGCGACGCGCTGTCCGCCAGCGACCGCAACACCATCGAATCGAAGGTGTTCCGGCCAATGGCCGAGTTCCTCGTCAGCGAGCCGAAGAACTACGACCAGATCCACAACCACGCCACCTGGGCGGTGGCCGCCACCGGCATGACCGGCTACGTGCTGCGCGACCCTGAGCTGGTGGAGAAATCCCTGCGCGGCAGTCGGAAGGACGATCAATTCGGCTTTCTTCGGCAGATCGACCTGCTGTTCTCGCCCGATGGCTACTACGAGGAAGGCCCCTACTACCAGCGCTATGCACTGGCGCCGTTCCTGCTGTTCGCCAATGCCATAGAACGCAACGAACCTCAGCGGAAGATCTTCGCGCGCCGTGACGGCGTGCTGTTGAAGGCCGTGGATGTGCTGGTGCAGTCCAGTTACAACGGCTTGTTCTTCCCGATCAACGACGCCATCCTGGACAAAGGCATCGACACCGAAGAGCTGGTGGCCGGCATCGGCATTGCCTATGCGCGTACCGGTGATGACCGCCTGCTGTCCGTGGCCCAGCAGCAGAAGCGCCTGCTGCTTTCGCCCGAAGGGCTGGAGGTGGCGCAGGCGCTGGCGGCGAACAAGGCCAAACCTTTCGACTACAGGCCGATGCTGCTGCGCGACGGCCCTGACGGCGACCGCGGCGGCTTGGCCATTCTGCGCATGAACGGCGAGCGCGGCCAGGCGCTGGTGCAGAAGGACACCATGCAGGGCATGGGCCACGGCCACTTCGACAAGCTCAATTGGCTGTTCTACGACAATGGCAATCCAGTGGTGACCGACTACGGCGCGGCCCGCTTCCTCAACGTGGAAGCCAAGCGCGGCGGCATCTACCTGGCTGAGAACCGCAGCTGGGCCAAGCAGACCGTGGCTCACAACACCCTGGTGGTGGACGAGCAAAGCCACTTCAAGGGCGACTGGAAACGCGGCGAGGAACACGCGCCGCAGGTGCGCTTCTTCCAGGCCGATGCCGATACCCAGGTCGCCTCGGCAACCATGCGCGATGCGTATCCAGGCGTGATCTTCACCCGCACCCAGGCGCTGCTGCGCCACCCCGACCTGGGTCTGCCAGTGGTGCTGGATCTGTTGCAGGTGCACGGTAACAAGGCCGCGCGCTACGACCTGCCGCTGCACTTCAACGGTCACATCGTCACCACCGGCTTCGAGGCCGAACACTTCCCCGCCCAGCGCCCGGTGCTGGGCAAGGACAACGGCTACCAGCACCTGTGGCTGGATGCACGCAGCAAACCCGGCAGCGAACCGCGTTCGCTGGCCTGGCTGCTGGACGGCCGCTTCTACACCTACCGCTTCGGCAGCAGCGCACCCGCGCAGGCGCTGCTGGTGGAAAGCGGTGCCAACGACCCGGAATTCAACCTGCGCCGCGAACCGGCCCTGCTGCAGCGCGTGGAAGGCCAGAAGGACGTGACCTTCTTCAGCGTGCTGGAGCCGCACGGCGAGTACAACGGCACCGCCGAGTACGTGCACGGCGCCGACAGCCGCATCAAGGACATCGTGCGCACCCGTGGCAGCGATGCCGAGGTGATCGAACTGCGCCTTGCCAGTGGAGCCCGCATCGCGCTGGGCGTGGCCGATGACAGCAGCGCCAAGGGCGAGCACAGCGTGACCGTCGACGGGCATGCCTACGGCTGGAGCGGCAGCCACGCGCGCATGGACCGCAGCAAGGATGACGCGAAATGAACGGCCCTGCGGTGGTGGCCAACCTGCGCAAGGTGCCGGTGCGTTCAACAGTGCGCTGGCTGATCGTGGGCCTGATCGCCGTGGCTACGGTCATCAACTACATCGACCGCAACGCACTGGCGGTGATGTGGCCGGAAATCGCCAAGGAAGTGGGCGCGACCAAGGATGACTACGCGCTGCTGGTGACGGTGTTCATGCTGTTCTATGCCGCCGGCCAGTTCCTGTTCGGGCGCCTGTTCGACATGATCGGAACGCGCCTGGGTTTCGCTCTGTCGATCAGCGTGTGGTCGATCTCCATCGCCCTGCATTCGGTCACCCATTCGATGCTGTCCTTCAGCCTGGTGCGGGCGATGCTCGGCATCAGCGAGGCCGGTGCCTGGCCAGGCGCGGTCAAGGCCAATGCCGAGTGGTTCCCGGCACGCGAGCGCGCATTGGCGCAGGGCGTGTTCAACGCAGGTGCGTCGATCGGCGCGATTGTCTCCGCACCGGCCATCGCCGGCCTGTACCTATGGCTGGGCTGGCGCGGCACCTTCGTGCTGGTCGGTGCGATCGGCTTCCTGTGGCTGCTGCCATGGCTGTTTGTCTACCGCGCCGGGCCGGACAAGCATCCGTGGGTGAGCGATGCCGAGCGCCGGTTGATCCAGGAAGACCAAGCCGGGCAGCAGGCAGAGGTGGCACCGAAGGCCAGCGTTCGTGAGCTGCTGGCCCATCGGCAGAGCTGGGGCATGCTCGCCTGCCGCTTCCTGCTGGACCCGATCTGGTGGTTGTTCGTGTCCTGGCTGCCGATCTACCTGGCCGAAACCTTCGGCTTCGACATCAAGCAGATCGGCCTGTTCGCCTGGGTGCCGTTTGTCGGCGCGATGCTGGGCAGCCTCAGCGGCGGCTGGCTGTCCGGGCGGATGATCCGTGCCGGGCACAGCGTGGACCGCGCCCGCAAGCTGGCCATCACGCTGGGCTGCGTGATCATGGCCCCTGCCCTGCTGGCTGCCGTGCTGGCCAACCAGCCGCTACTGGCGGTGCTGGCGATCGCCGCCGTGCTGTTCGGCTTCCAGGTGGCCATCGGCAACATCCAGACCCTCCCCGGCGATCTGTTCGACGGCCGCTCGGTGGGCACGCTGGCGGGCCTGGGGGGCCTGGCCGCCGTGGCCGGCACCTTGATCACCACCTGGCTGGTGCCGGTGCTGACCCGCCATTCCTACGCCCCGATCTTCATCCTCGTTGCCGCGCTGGTGCCGCTGTCGCTGGCCGCGCTGTGGTGGTGGACCGGGCCTATCCAGAAGCTCGACCGCCGCGCCGGTTGAGCCTGGGTCTCCTTCTTTTCCAAGTACATCCATTCCCCCGCAAACCAAGGAGTTTTCCGCATGTCGTTCCAGGACAAGGTGGCCATTGTCACCGGCGGTGGCCGCGATATCGGTCGCGCCGTTTCGATCAAACTGGCTGCCGCCGGTGCACGCGTCTGCATCAACTACGCCAATGATGAAGCCAGTGCCCAGGAAACGCTGGCGCAGATCCAGGCGGCCGGTGGCCAGGCCATCGTGCATCGCGCCGACGTCACCGATGCCGCTGCCGTCGCCGGCCTGGTCGCTGCGGCACAGGCCGCGTTCGGTGAGCGCATCGACCTGCTGGTGAACGTGGCCGGTGGCATGGTGCAGCGTCGCCCGCTGGCCGAGATCGACCCGGCGTTCTTCCACAAGGTGATGGACCTCAACATCACCTCCACCTATCTCACCACGCACGCGGTGGTGCCGCACATGCGCGAAGGCGCGGCCATCGTCAATTTCGCCTCGCAGGCCGGTCGTGATGGCGGCGGCCCGGGCGCATCGATCTACGCCACCGCCAAGGCGGCGGTGATGACCTTCACCCGCGCCATGGCCAAGGAGCTGGGGCCGAAGGGTATCCGCGTGAACGCACTGTGCTGCGGCATGATCGCCACCCGCTTCCACGACGAGTTCACCAAGCCGGAAGTGCGCACGGCCGTTGCCGGCGCCACCCCGCTGCGCCGCCAAGGTGCGCCGGACGAAGCCGCTGACGCTGCTGTATTCCTGGCCTCGGATGCGGCGGCGTTCATCACCGGTGCGAATCTGGACGTCAACGGCGGCACCTACTTCTCCTGACTGGAATCCTGCTCATGCAGCGCTGGACGCTCCTGCTTTCATTGACGATCTGTTCCGCCGCGACCGCGCCTGCCGCTTTGGCTGCACCGGTCTGGGTCACCGCCTGGACCGCCTCGCCGGCACCTGACCGCAAGGATGGCACCGCCGAGGCACCCGTACAGTTCGCCGCACAGACCGTGCGCCAGGACATGCGTATCGGCAGCCGTGGCGATGCGCTGCGGCTGCGCATCAGCAACGAGCTCGGCACGGTGCCCTTGCGGGTCGAGGACCTTCGCGTGGGAGTCAAGAACGGCAAGGCCGCACCGCTGCCGGTAACTGTGGATGGCCGCGCGGTCATCGAGGTGCCGGTGGGTGCAGCGCTGCTGAGCGATCCGGTGCGGATGCCGGTGGCGGCGCTGCAGGAAATCAGCGTGAGTGCCTATTTCCCGCAGCCCACCCGTCCCGCCGTGCGCCGCACCGAGCTGCGGGTAGCGGACGGCAGGCAGGCAACCGTTGCCGACAGCGTGCGGCTGAGCTACCAGCAGAACGTGTTCTCGGCGGTGATGGTGCAGCGCGCAGATCGTCCCCAGGTGATCGTGGCGCTGGGCGATTCCATCACGGAAGGTGCCACAGCCCGTCGCGGGACCTTCAACCAGTGGCCGGAGCGGTTGGCGCAGCGCCTGCAGCAGGCCTGCCCGAACCGGTTCGTGGTGCTCAACCAGGGCATCAGCGGCAACAAGCTGCTTGACCATGGCCGCAGCCACAGCGCCCTGTCACGATTGGATCGCGATGTGATCGCGGCGGCCGATGCCGATCAGGTGATCCTGTTCGAAGGCATCAATGACATCCGCCACGGTGGTGGCGCGCAGCCGCTGCCTGGCCGCAACGCGGCGGACATGCTGATGGGCTATCAGCAGGTTGCGGCGCGGCTGCATGCGCATGGCATCCGCGCCTGGCTGGGTACGTTGACCCCATTCGGCGGCTCCGAGCGCTATGAGCCCGTGTCCGCAGCCACCCGCACCACGATCAACCAGTGGGCACGCGGTGGGCAGACCGGGTTCGATGGCATCATCGATTTCGATGCCGCCCTGCGTGATCCGAAAGCGGCGGAATCGTTGCCCAACGAGATCACCCGCGACCATCTGCATCCCAACGACGAAGGCTACCGGCGCATGGCCGATGCCATCGATCTGCGCATGCTGGGCTGCGCCACCGCCGACTGAGAGGGAACCGATGAGCCGCGTCGTTTGTTTCGGTGAGTTGCTGCTGCGCCTGGGTGCGCCGGGTCGTGAACTGCTGCTGCAGACGCCGCAGCTGCAGGTCCATGTAGGAGGCGCCGAGGCCAATGTTGCGGTCTCGCTGGCCTGCCTGGGCCACGATGTGCAGATGGTCAGCACGGTACCCGGCAACGCGCTGGGCCGGCATGCCGTGGCCGAGCTGCGGCGGCATGGCGTAGGCGTGGCCGGCGTGCGCGAAGTGGATCGCGACCGCATGGGCCTGTACTTCCTGGCGCCCGGTGCGGTGCACCGCGCCAGTGAAGTGGTGTATGACCGGGCGGGGTCTGCATTCGCAAACAGCAGCGCCGAGGATCATGCGTGGCCCGCTCTACTGTCCGGCGCGCAGCTGCTGCATGTCTCCGGCATCAGCCCGGCGCTGGGCGACAACGTGGCCGGGTCCGTGCTGGGGGCCGTGCGTGCGGCGCGCGCGGCGCGCGTCCAGGTGTCCTTCGACGGCAATTACCGTCCCTCACTGTGGCGACGTTGGGGCGGCGACGCCGGGGCGATCCTGCGCGAAGTCTTCGCCGAGGCCGACATTGTCTTTGCCGATCATCGGGACATCGAACTGGTGCTGGGGCTGCACTTTCCGCAGGACGATGCCGTCGCCCGAACCGAAGCCGCTGCGGCCGCCGCCTTTGCCGCATTCCCGCATCTGCAGTGGTTGGCGTGCACCCAGCGCGATGTGGTGAGCGCAGACCATCACATCCTGGGCGCGCTGCTGCTCGGCCGCGACGGCTCGCGGGCGCAGGCACCACCGCGCCCGCTCCCCGGTATCGTTGATCGCATCGGGGGCGGCGATGCCTTTGCCGCCGGCATCCTGCACGGAATGCTGTCCGGGCTCGACGCAGAAAGCACAGTGCGCTTCGGACTGGCTGCGGGCGCGTTGAAGCACGCCATTCCCGGTGACTTCAGCCCGGTAGCTGAGGCGCAGGTGCTGGCCCTGCTGGGCGATGGAGGTGCGGATGTCCAGCGCTGAATGCCGAAGGCGCGTGGTCACCCCGCCGGGGTGGCGACGAAGCGACGGTTGGGACGCAGATAGATGCTGCCGGAACGGGCATCCAGCAGGATATTGAACTGCTGCAGGACTTCGCTGCCAAGCGTCCCGTCGTCCGTGGAGCCATCGTCATCGACGGTGATCGAGGCTTTCGGCCCCTTCAGTTGCAGGGTCGAGATGCTGGCCACGGGCACGCGCACGTCCACCGCGCGGATCTTCCGGCCCGCGCTGCCGCTGAACTGTGATGTTCCAAGTCGTTCCGGAAACGCTTCCTGCAGGCGGTGGGCGCTGCCGAAGGCGTAGGACAGGTCGATGTTGCCGTTGCTGCCGGTGTCCAGGGTAAGCCAGGGTGCGAAAGTGCTGCTGCCGTTGCCGAGCGTGACCTGGATGGCTGGGATATTGTCGATCCAGCGCACGTTGGCCCGGATATACCCGGCAAGGTCGGGAACATCGTCGTGCACGCGCAGCAGGCTGCGGTCGTAGTCGATCTCCAGCACCTTGCCCTGGAAGAAGGTCCAGCCCAGTACTGCATCGAAGGGGCGCCCCGTGTAGTCGATCACCACGGCCCCCATCGGTCGCTGCACGCCGCCGATCTGCACGGCGTTGTGCGTGCTGTAGTCGAGAAGCGTGACGCCATCGGAACCGGTGTTCTCACTCTGGTCGTCAATGACCAGCTTCGCGTCCTGCTGGATGCGCCTGGCAACGGCGATGGCCGACGCGCCTGTATCGACGAGAAAGCGCAGTGGTCGCGAGCCGTTGATCGTACCCTCCACGTAGATCCGGTGATCCTTGCCCAGCTCGAACGGAACTTCGGTGACCGCAGCACCTGCTGCGAAAGGCACCAGCATGATCAACATCGCGCATTGAAGCGCAGTACGAGGCAGTTCGCACATCCGAGGGCTCCTTCGGTCAGTAGAGCTGCAGCAGCGGTTGCCGGGCTCATTGCGGGTTGGATGCAGCTGCCGGTGAAAAGGTTTAATGCGCCGGAACTGCTTCACCGGTACGCCACCAGGACGGGATCATCGTCCGGAGATCCACGCCTCAAGTGCTGCGGTGTCCCGCATGTCGCCGGTATAGCGATGATCGGGCACGTGTGGTTCGTTCGAACCACGCACCCGCCCCCGGAACACCTTCATCGGCACCGAAATCCTGGCCAGCCCGCTTGGCAGCCGCTCTGGCCGCACGTCCATGTAGAGACTGTCGGCCGATGTTTCGACGCCCACCTGCACCGCGCCCAACCGCTTCCACAGGTCCAGCGCATCCAGGCAGGCCGAACCACAGGCGGCATCAGCCACGATCACCACCCTGCCCTTGCGCAGCGGTGCGGCCGGGCCTGAGGTTGGTGCTGTATCTGCGCTGGCCTCGGATGGCTCGCGCCACAATGCCTCACCCCGGCCGCGTGCCTGTGCCATGCCCGCCGTCACCGACTCCAGCATACGACGCAGCTCTGGCGACGCGTCGGGCGCCTGCACCAGCTTCTGCAGGAAGCTGCGCAACTGGGCGATGTTGGCCTCGGAGGTCCGCCACTCCACCCAGCTGGGGTCGGGCAGCACGTCCACGGCGGCCCGGCCCCAGATCAATCGCGCCAGTTCGATGCTCCATTGCGAAGCTCCGCCGCTGTTGCCGCGCAGGTCCAGCACCACCGACGGTGCCTGCTGCAGTGCTTCGGCTTTCGGAGCAAGCTGCTCAAGCAGGGCGGTCAGTTCCTTGAAGTTCTGCTCCGTGGGGTCGGCATTGAAGCTGCTGGTGGTGATCCAGTAGCCGCCATCGGGCATGATGTGCCAGCCGTTGGCCGGGCGGAAGCTGCGCCGGGTATCGGCCAGACGCTCCTTGCGCTGTGCCGCCTGCAGTGGCTGCCACTGCAGTGTGTAGGATTTCTCGTGTCCATCCACCTGGAAAACGCAGGTGCGCAGCGTGGGCACGAACGGATTGCCCTGATCCAGCAGCACTTCGCCACCGCCGTGGATGCGGCTGGCCTGCAGGTTCCAGCGCCCGCTGAAGTCCCCGATCCGGCGCGCAGCCAGCGTCTGTGCATCGATGCCATCACAGGACAGCAATCGCGCCCCAAGTGGCGGATGGCCATGGCCACCATCCACGGTCATGACCAACTGCGCATCGCCGTCGAAACCGGTCAGGAACCCGGGCCATTGCGTTGGAACATCGGGAGCGTCGGCAAGCGCGTTGAGGCTGACATGCCCATCGTTGAAGAACGCCGCATAGCCTTTCATCGCCCACCAGTAGCCCTGGTAGTTGGTGACCCGACCTGCACGCGAACGTGCAAGCGCCTGGGCCTCGTCGAGCTGCGCGCCGAACCCGGGATTCCGCAGATCCACTGCGCCCGGATGACTGCCACGCAGGGCGGCGTCGGCAGCGTCCAGATCCTTCAACAGCGTGTCCGGCCAATCGATCGGCGCACCTTTCGCGGTGGGTGCCGCGAGCACCGCACCGAGCAGCAGCCATGCAATGACCATGGATTCATCCGTTTGCCGGGACAAACACGAGTCTCGCAGTTTTCCGGCCCGGTGTACCGCGCCCGCCGCAACGGGCGCGGCCGCACATCAATGCAGCGGCACTTTCAGCACCGACGGCGCATTGGCTGGCGAGGTGAAGGTCACCGCCCCACCCAGCTGGCTGATGCCCGCATAGCGCAGGTCCACGGTATCGACCACCAAGGTCAGGCGGCTGCCGGCTGGAAGGTTCCAGCTGCTCGCTTCCAGCCGCAGGTCGAGCGTTTTCGCCTGGCCCGGCGTGGCACCGCGCAAGGTGTACGGCTTGTGGCTGATCAACTGACCATTGCCCAGCACATCCTCGGCGTACAGGTAGGCGTACAGCGTGGTGTTGGCACGGCTGGGCGTGACCGTCAGGCGCACTTCCGGCGCACCGTCCAGGCGTTTGGCGCTCCACTGGATCGGCCCCTGCCAGACACCGGCGGCACTGCGGCCAACAAACGGTACGTAGGCACCCGGCGGCAGGTTGATCATCTGCAGCGCGCCGGAGGCCATCGCCACGCCGGAATTGGCCGCAGTCAGCAAACCGCTGCCGATGCGGTAGTTCCAGCCGGTGCCGCCACCGTGCTCGGCCAGGCCGCCGGTCGGCAGCAGCAAACCAGAGGGTGCGGTCAGGCCGTAGCTGACCGCACCCTTGCTGGTCGCCTGCCAGTCCGGGTAACTGCTCCAGCTGCCCTTCTGTGACTTCAGCTGCACCGCCGGCTGGCGGTCGATGCCGTTGGCCACTGCCTTCAGATAGTGATCGAACCAGTCACCCACCTGGTCATAGACTTCGTTGGGAATGCCCAGTGCACCGAGCGCTTCGTTGAGCGCGTGGTCACCGTGGCGCAGCTGCAGCTGCTTCGGGCCTTTCAGCCGGTTGAAGAAATCAACCAGCTGGCCCGGCGGGAACAGGCTGTCGTTGAAGGCGTTGGCCAGGAACACCGCCGGCTGGTTGGCGTTGATCTCGTCGATGCTGGCCGCGGGACTGCGCTGCGCCGCCACCGGCAACAGCGAATCCACCGCGCCCTGGTAGTTGCCCGCCAGAACATTGCGGTTGATCGTGGCCAGCTCCGCGCCAGGGCGTCCGGTCACCAGGCCGGCCGCAACCAGCAGTGCGATGCCCTGCGCGCTCGGGGTGTCGTTGCTGTACAGCGAGGCCTGCAGATCGGCCCAGCCACTGAGCGCGGCCACGGCCTTGATGCGCGGATCGCGTGCCGCCGCCAGCAGGCTCGTGCCCGCACCGTAGGAGATGCCCGAAACGCCGATCCGGTCCGGGTCAGCGCGGGTGTTGTCCAGCGCCCAGTCGATCAGCGCGCTGACATCCTCCACCGTGGAGGGCCCGGCGATGTCGATGCTGCCGCCGGATTCCCAGAAGCCACGCGAGCTGTAGCTGATCACCACATAGCCGCGCTGTGCCAGCGACTGCGCCACCCCCACGTACTCCACGCTGGGCACCGCCCAGCTGCTGGGCATCACCAGCAGCGGATAGCGCCCGCCGCCCGCATCCTGCGGTTCGATGACGAAGGCCCCGAGAGGCGTTCCATCCCAGCCGGCAATGGTGCGATGGGTGGTCTTGACCGTCGCGGCCCAGGCAGTGGGCGCCAGGCCGGTCAGCAGGATCAACAGCAGCAATACCTTGCGCATCGTCGTCTCTCCCCGTCGGTGGTGGTGCAACGGGTTGGACCGTACCAGTGCGAATGGTGCGTGGCACCTTGCGACGCAGCATGACGTTTGCTGCACGTTCGCAGCGCTTGTTGGCTGAACAGGGGGCGCTGCACGCCCCCTGCCCTGCATTGCCTTACAGGTCTACGCCGAAGCCCATGCCGGCAGACCTCTCGCCATTGCTGAAGGCACCACCCAGCGAGAAGGAAGCACGCTCGCCGATCCGTTTACCGTATCCGATCGACAGCGCCTGCTCGCCGCCCTGGAAGCCGGCACCCACCGCAATGCGACCGCGCGGGCTCTGTGAGCCGGCGGCGTTGATGGCCATGTTCAACATCGCCGAGCTCATCGCGCCCATGCGATCGATCCGCTGGTCCTGATGACGCAGGCGGCGTTCCATCTCCTGCTTCAGCCCGTTGTTGTCCAGCGCGAACTGCGCCAGGCGCTGGTCGGTGTAGGCATTGGCCGTCGTCACCGCCTGCGCGGACTTCGTGTCGGTATAGGAGTTGGCCGAGGAGAGCGTGGTTGCGCTACTGGCATCGGTATAGGCCTTTGAGGTCGTCACTGCCGCGGCGCTGCTGGCATCGGTATAGGCCTTTGAGGTCGTCACTGCCGCGGCGCTGCTCGCGTCGGTGTAGGCGTTGACGGAGTTGATGGTCGCCGTGGCCCGCGCATCGGCATAGCTGTTGGCCGAAGTCAGCGTATTGGCGTTGGCGGTATTCATCTGATTGAGGTTCACCGCATCGGTGCCCTGCGTGGCGGCGGCCACGTTGGTCAACTGGCGTTCGTTGCCGGCGCTGCCTACCGATACCGAGTTGGCACGGTCGGCGACGGAGCCATTGCCCAGTGCAACGCTGTCGTTTGCAGAAGCGATGGCACCATTGCCCACGGCACTGCTGTTGTTGCCACTGGCTTCGGACAAGCTGCCGAGCGCGGTGCTGTTTTCGCCCGTGGCGTTGCTGCCAGCGCCTGACGCGGTGGAGAACGAGCCCGTTGCGGAGCTGCCCGAGCCACTGGCACTGCTGAAGTCACCACTGGCGGTGGCGCTGTCGCCGATCGCCGCACTGTTGGCGCCGGAGGCGGAAGCACCCACGCCCACGGCTGCGCTCTGGTCGCCGGAGGCGCTGCTGGCTGCGCCGATCGCCGTACTGCCGGTGCCGCTGGCACTGGCGCCGGTTCCGACGGCCGCCGATAGATCACCGCTGGCATCGGCACCACTGCCGCACGCCAGCGAGGCGGCACCACCGGCGCTGGCGCCACCGTTGGACACGCCGCCGAAGCCATCGTCCAGCTGGCAGGTATCACCGGCCCACGCCGGTGCGGTTGCCATGGCCAGTGCCACGGCAAGGATGTGCTTGTGCATCGTCTTCACGGTACCCCCGAGGTCCATCAGGAAGGGTTCCCGGCAAGCGCCGGAAACGGTGGGAAACCGGCCGCCCCTGCACAGGGGCGGCCGGGATGCTGCAGGCGCCTTACGGCGTTACGGTCAAGGCGACACGGACAGCAGTCTTCGGCGTGCTCGGGTCATTGCTGCCGACACAGACGAAGCCCGAATAGCTGCCCGGCGCGAGGCCGCTGGCATTGATCTGCACCTGCGTGCTCTGGCTGCCGCCTGCGGAGATGCGGCCCAGGGCACGGGTCGGTGTGCCGATCCAGCCGGCGCCGCACGCATTGCTTCCGCCCAGCCCATAGGCCAACCCAGGCGCGCCGGCGGTGGCGGACCAGGCACCGCTGCCATCGGGATTGATGATCGCGCTGCGGTACACGCTGTCGCCGCTGGTGGCGTTGAACCAGAACCAGCTGGTAGCCAGCGGCGCGCGCACCGAGACCACCAGCCAGTAGCGGCCTGCCGGCAGGTTCACGTTCTGGCCTGCAGCGGCCAGGTCAAGGTTGATGGTGGCCAGCGTGGCCGACGTTCTTATGCCCGGACCGCTGACGGTGGAGGTGTAGCTCCACAGCGCCAGCTGCGGGCTCGATTCCGGATTGCCCTCCGGATTGCCGCCAACATCCCGGTAGATCGACCAGTTGATGTTGGTCGAAGTTGCCAGCGAGCCACCGTTGACGAAGCCGTCAGCGACGATGCGGGTAATGCCGGTGGCCTCGCCCAGAGTGAAGTCATCGGCACCAAGCTGTGCACGTGCACCCACTGTCGCCGCATCGGTGAAGCGCGTCGAGCGACGGCCATTGGCGTTGTTTGGCGCCTGCGCTACCAGCGTGCGGGTGCCCACTCCGGAATTGTCGATCTGCCATTCCAGCGGTGAGCCGCCGGTATTGGCGATCTGCAGGTTCACCGTTCCACTGCCACCGGCCGGCAGGGTCAGCGAGTTCGTCGGCGGCGCGGCGGCGATCTGCGGCGGCGGCACCGACACGGCGATCGGCAGGCGCAGCAGCGGCTGGCTGGTATCACCGCCCTGCGGTGAGAGGGTGAGCCTGGCAAAGCGCCAGCTGCCATCGTTCGGTACCGAACCGGTGGTGACGATGACCCGCACCGACTTGCTTTCACCCGGCGCCAGGGTAAACACCGATGGCGAGACAACCGCGGTCAGGCCCTGCACCTTCGCCGTCCACGTCTGCCGGGTCGGCAGCACATTGCGGAACACGCGGGTGAAGCTGCAGCTGTCCGCGCAGCTGCGCTTGCCGAGGCTGGCGATGTTGAGCGACGACACTTCACCCCCATTGGCTGGATTGGCGGCCAGGAAGTTGGTCTTGGTCTCGTTGAGCACCAGCCCTGCGCGCAGTGCCTGGTCCACCTGGATGCGTCCAGCGCCCATCGCGAATGCGTCGGCCGGTGTGACGCCATCTTCCTTCAGCACCTCCTGCCGCGCGGTCATCATCAACGCCGAGCGTGTCTCCTGCACGGTCCAGTCAGGACGCGCCTGGCGCAGGAGCGCGGCGGCACCGGCGTGATGTGGTGATGCCATCGAGGTGCCGTCCATCAGGCCGACGGCGTTCTCCGAGCCGGTCACCTCATTGCCTGCGATCACGGCCAGCACACGCACACCCGGGGCGGTCACGTCCGGCTTGACCAGATCAAAGATCCCGGCCGGGCCGCGCGAACTGAAGTCGCCCAGCACATCCGGCGTATTGCTGATCTTGCTGGCCGGATAGGCAATGCCGGCGGTTGCGTTGTTGCCAACGCTCGACGCAAAGGTCCGCAGTGCATTGGCGTCCGACTGGTCGATGGCGAAGGCGGGAATGGTCGCCCCGGCCACGTTGGGCAGGATGGGGGCCGGCTGGTTGTTGCCGATCAGCACGGCGATCGCACCCGCTGCAGCGGCGTTGTTGACCTTGTCGCTGAAGTTGCACGAGCCACGGCGGATCACCGCAACGGCGCCCTGGAAGGTATTGGCCGGGAACGGCGCGCACCCATCGTTGGCACTGTCGATGCCTGCACTGACACGCAGCGGCGTGGTTGCAGGAATCGGCGTTGCGAACGGCACGCCGCCCGAGCCTTCGGTCAGCAGGATGGCAGTGAGCGCCGGCGGCACGCTGCCGGGGCCGCTGACCGCAGCGAACAGCACGATGTCGCCGCGGCCATGCGTGGCCGCCGCAGTGCTGCCGGTCCAGGGTTCCAGATGGCCCATCGTGTTCGGACCTGGGCCGGAGTTGCCGGCCGAAGTGGCCACATAGATGCCGGCATCGGATGCGTTGAGGAACGCCAGCGAGACCGCCTCTCCCCACGGCGCGGTGCCACCGGCAATGGAGTAATTGATGACGTCGACCACGCCATCGGCGAGGGCCTGGTTGACCGCTGCCAGCGTCGAGGTGTTCGGGCAGAAGCCGCGCCCGGTAGAGACCTCGGTGTAGCAGGCGTCGTAGGCGATGATGTTGGCGCGCGGCGCAACACCGGAAATGTGGATCTGGTTGCCACGGTAGGACGCAGTGTGCGGGTTGCCGGCGGCGGTGGAAGCGGTATGGCTGCCGTGACCGTTGGTGTCACCAAATCCAGGCTCCTCGCGTACGTCCGCAACGCCACACTGGTTGCCCGGCGCACCGCAGACGAAGTCGTAGCCGCCGATCAGCTTGCTGTTGCAGCGACCTTCGTCGATGCCGCCCGGCGCGCAGGTACCGAGGTAGTTGCCTGCGCCCAGCGGATTGACGTGCTCGTAACCATCTTCGGCGCGGGCGGTGAAGGCCGGGCTGCCGAAGTTGATGCCCGAGTCGATGACGCCGACCACCACACCTTCGCCACGGAACGGCGCAGGTGTGCCGTTCCACAGCGCAGGTGCGCCGATCAACCCCGGTCCGACGTCGGTGTCCTGCTCATACTCCCTGTACTCTTCAACCAGCTGCACATCGGGAAGTGCGCGCACGCGCTCCGCTTCCTGCGGGTTCATCTGCAGCACCGATGCGTTGATCGCATGCTGCATGCGCCGTTCGACCTTTACGCTGCGACCCAATGCTGCATTGATGCGGGCCTCGTGCTGTACCTGGCGGTCAGCGAGGAAGCGCACATAGTCCTGCGAGCGTGCCCCCTTTACAGCGATGCGCGGTGTCGGCGCATTGCCGGTGGCTGCCGCTGCACGCGCGGCGCTGGCGGATGGGCGCATGCGTTCCGGTGCCGCGAGGCCCTGGATGTCGCCCTTGTAGGTGGCCAGCGGCTCCTCGCGGTAGACCACGATATAGCGGTTGGAGAGCTCGGCGAAGCCGCTACCCGGACCGCGTGCCGCAGGCCCGGACGGATTGCCGGCGCGCGCGTCCACCGAGGGATTGCCGGTCTTTGACTGGGCACCGGTACTGCGTATGCCCACGGCAGCGGCGGCCAGTGCGGCACCCGCCACCAGGGTCAGTGCAACCCATTTGCTTCGTTTGATCCATGCATTGCGCATCGAATACCCCCTTTTCATTGAAAGCCCGAGATGCACGCCGGCGTCAACGCCGGCGCTGTGATGTCTGGTGCTTCAATTGCGGGTGCGGCGCGTAGTCCCCGACGCCTTGCACCCCGCTGCGCCCCGGCAGCAGAATCGACACTACCTCAAAATTTGACGCGGCGCACAGTTTTTCGTGACAGCGGCAAGACAGAGATCAGTACGCGAAAGTATGGATGCGCGCCTGCATGGCGTAGCCATGGCCCCGGCCGCCGAAGCGGCAACGCGTTCGTTGCCCGTCGTTGAAGGGCAACGGTGTCCAGTGCTATGACTGCCTGCGCCCATCAACGCACGGATGCCATGGATATTTTCCGCACTGCACTGATTGCCGGTGTTGCCTGTGCAGCAGGACCGGCATGGTCCGCTGAATCACCGATCGCAGACGCCGACGCGCGCGGAATCTTCATCGATGCACAGCACCTGTGCCAGGTCGATGGCGGCCAGCTGTGGGGGCAATCCCTGTGCGGGCCGATGATGCTGGTCGATCCGAAGAGCCGCCAGGTCACCGCCTCGCATGCGGATGTACACGGCGCGTTGAAGGGGAGTGGCGAGGTGTTCGTGGGCCAGCTTCCGCCCGATGCGATCGTTGCCAACACCGCCGTGGAATGGTCCGGCATACGCTGGACGCAACTGCTCTGGCCATTGCCGCAGGACGTGTCCAGGCGCAGTACGCTGCTGGCTCACGAAATGTTCCATCGGTTGCAACCGGCGTTGCCCATCACCGCGCCGACCGAAGGCGGCAACGAGCACCTCGACACACTTGAAGGACGCTACTGGCTGCAGCTGGAATGGCGCGCGCTTGCGGATGCGCTCACGGCCACCGATGCAATGGCGCAGCACACTGCGGTGAACGACGCACTCGCCTTCCGCGCCGAGCGCCACCGCCAGTTCCCTGCGGCAGCGCAGGAAGAAGCGGCGCTGGAATTGAACGAGGGCCTGGCCGAGTACACCGGCGTGTTCGTCGGCAACCCAACGCGCTCCACACGTATCCAGGCGGCGCTGCATGACCTTCGCGCGCACGTTGCCGATCGCAGTTTCGTCCGCTCTTTCGCCTATGCCACCGGTCCGGCCTATGGCCTGCTGTTGGACCAGGCGGCCCCCGGCTGGCGCAACCATCTCGCCCACCCCGCCCGGGACCTCGGCACGCATCTGGCCGAAGTGACCCGGACCCCGATGCAGCGGGGTGCGACCGAGCTGCGGGCCGCTGCTGCGCGCTACGGCGGACGGGCACTGCGCGAAGCCGAAATGCTGCGCGAACGGCAGCGCATTGCGCAGCTGGAACACAACCGTGCGCGCTTCGTGACAGGCCCGGTCGTGCGGCTGGATCTGCGCAGCATGCGCATCCAGTTCAATCCCAACACGATGCAGTCGTTGCCGGGCCGTGGCACGGTATATCCAACGATGCGGCTGACCGACACCTGGGGCAGCCTGGACGTCACCGACGGAGCGTTGATGCAGAGCGACTGGAAGGCCGTGTTCGTGCAGGCACCCGCAACTGCCCACCCGCCGCTACAGGGTCCAGGGTGGTCGCTGAGTCTGAAACCAGGATGGTTACTGGTGCCGGGAACACGCAACGGCGATTACGTGTTGAAGGCGACCCCCTGACAACACCCGCAGGCATCGCGATGCTCTAGCACGCGAGCGTTTCAGCCACGTCCTGCTCCATTTGACACATCTCCAGTGCTTGCGCGCTGTCACAGCTTCGTCTTTTCATCGTTGACCGAAAGACGACAGCTTGTGACGCTTACGACACCGCACGGCCTCCACGGCCCTGTCATCGCGGTCACGTCTCACCGCAATCCGTAGCACCCGTCTCCGCAACGTCCCCCATGACCTCGCCTCGGCCCGGTCGTGGCGGACGGCTGCGCCCTGAACTTCTGCTGGAGAACCGCAATGCGCCTTGCAAGCCTCTTCTTCGCGTTCGTCCTCAGTGCCTTCGCTGGCGCTGCCCAGGCCCAGGTCGTCACCCTCAACAAGGGCGGCTTCGTGCTCACCTACGACTGCAGCATCCACAGCGCCACCCGCTACGAGTACACGCTCACCGCCGACACCGGCTCGGCCGCGCGCCCGTCCAGCTTCTACAAGGATCCGGACCTGCCGGCAGGCTGCCTCGGCCAGACCAGCACCGCCTCCTACGCCAGCATCAAGTCCGGCTACGACCGTGGCCATCTCGTCACGTCCAATCACATGGACTACAACGCGACCTACATCCGCCGCGCCAACTACATGACCAACATCGTTCCGCAGGTGTCCAGCTTCAACCAGGGCATCTGGGTGAAGGCAGAGAACGTGGCCGAGTGCTACCGCGACATCGCGCCGGTGGATGTCTACGGTGGCGTGGTCTACGGCGACGCCTCCAACGACTACTTCCTTTCCAGCCACGGCATCCCGACACCGGAGTTCTTCTGGAAGACCATCATCACCCGTGACCCGAACACCGGCACGGCCAAGGCGATCAGCTGGATCATTCCCAACGAAGCCAATCTCGGCAGCCTCGACAGCTACCTGGTGACCATCGCCGATCTGGAGGAGCTGCTGGGTGCGAGCTACGTCGCGATCAACGCACCGGCCTCGCTGAAAAACATGCTGCCGGCCAGCACCTGGCCGCAGCCGGCGGGGTGTGACCTGGGCTGACCGGCCTGCCGGGAATGGGTGGCACCCTGCCCGGGTGCCACGCAAGGATGGCTGTGGGAAAATGACGGGCAATTGCACCACCGCATTGCCCCCTGGAGCTGTAGATGTCCCGTTTTCCCTTCGATGCCGTGCTGTTCGACTGCGACGGCGTATTGGTTGATTCCGAGCCGCTGGTGGCCCGCGTCCTCTCCGAGATGCTGACCGAACGTGGCTGGCCATTGACTCCGGCACAGGCGGGTAAAGTCTTCCTTGGCCAATCCGTTGCCCACTTGGCCGGACTGATCGAAGAACGCACCGGCAAGCCGTTCACCGAGGCGTGGCTTGAAGAGTTCCGCCAGCAGCGCAACCGGGCACTGGAACGTGACCTGGAAGCGATCCAGGGGGCACCCGAGGCCGTGCGTGCGATCGCTGCGGCCACCGGTGGGCGGATCGCCTGCGCCTCCGGCGCCGATCTGCTAAAGGTGAAACTGCAGCTGGGCAAGGTCGGCATCCTCGATGCCTTCGGCGACCACGTCTACAGCGGCCAGGACATGCCGAACACCAAGCCGCACCCGGACGTCTACCTGGCGGCCGCTGCCGCGCTGGGTGTGGATCCGAAGCGCTGCGCGGTCATTGAAGACACCGTGACCGGTGCGACCGCCGGTGTGGCCGCAGGTGCCACCGTGTTCGGCTTCAGCGAGGGCGGCCCGCACCACAGCACGCCCGAGGCTCTGCGCGCGGCCGGTGCCCAGGTGATCTTCCAGCGCATGGAAGATCTTCCCGCACTGCTGGCGGCCTACACTGCCGACGCTGCCGCCTGACCCGGCGTCAACCCGCAGCGCCCTGCCCGGCGCTGCGGCACCTGCCGCTGTAGTGCAGCGCAAACAGGTACAACCCGGTGAACAGCTGCAGGAACAACGGCGGCAGCGGCGAATAGGTGATCCACGCCGCAGGCTCGCCCTGCCCCAGCCCGCGCACCACGAAGTTGGCGATCACCGCCAGGGTGAACACGATCGAGGTCCAACGATGCACGGGCCGTGCCCAGCCACCGCGGCTCATTGCCGGCGCCTCGCTTCGGAACGGGCTTCGATCATCTTCCAGCCATTGCCCGATGGATCGCGGAATCCGGCGTCGACGGCGCCAAAGCGCTCGATCGGCTCCTGGGTGAATTCCACGCCCTGTGCCAACCACTGCGTGTAACGCGCCTGGCAGTCATCCACAGCCAGCACCAGGGGCGGCATTGCGCCTTTGGCCACCAGCTGCTGCAGCGAAAGCGCGGTGGCCGCATCGTGGGTGGGCGGACCCGGCACGAACAGGCCCAGCTGGAAACCGTCCTGGCCTGAGCTGCGTACCGTCAGCCAGCGGTAGCTGCCATTGCGCACGTCGGTATGCACTTCGAAACCGAGCTTGCCGACGTAGAACGCCAGCGCCTCATCCTGGTCGCGCACATACAGGCCGACCGTGTTCACCATATCTGACATGCAGCACCTCCTCTCAAGTGCGCCTACGTTACGCCCCGACGAGGCGGTTCTGCTTCTCCAAAACTGCGCCAATGGCTGGGACGGCGAACGTGAAGGAATCAAAAGTACATGGCCCTCCCCAAAAGCGGATGAATACGCAGTTCCGCGACGGCGGATAATCCGCCCCGGCATTAAGTCAACTTAATGTGATGCCAATCACGCACGCGCCTGGGGGCGCATGCGATAACCGCGCGGACCGGGATTAATCGGCACCATCGCGCCGACAGGGAGCGCATCATGCAGGACGTAACGCAACGCCAATGCAAAGTTGTGTCCGACAGCCGCTGGTCGCTCAGTACCTTCATGGAATTCTATGAGCGGATATTGAGCCCTCGCATTTTCCAGCCTTACGGGATGCTGCTGGCCGGGGAAATCGCCAGCGACATCGATGCAGGGTTCGCGGTCAAGGACGTGCTGGAAGTGGCATGCGGCACCGGGGTGATCACCGCCAGCCTGTATGAGGATCTTGCGCGGCCACGGGGCTTGCGGCTGGTGGCCAGCGATCTCTCGCAGATTGCGGTGGACATGGCCCGACGTGTCCTGAACCCCGAGATCCAGCAGAACGTTCCGTTGTTGGCCGACGTGGACATGGCAGAGCTTCCATTCGATGACAACAGCTTCGATGTGATTGTCTGCGGCTTCGGCCTGATGTTCCCGCCCGACAAGGCGCGCGTGGCCAGGGAGTTCCGGCGCGTGCTGCGGCCGGGGGGGCGTGTCTACGCGACGATGTTCCACTACAACCAGCTCTTCGAACTCACCCGCCAGCAATCGCAGCTGCATTTCGGCATGCCTTCCCGGTTGATGGACGCGGCGCTGAGCCTGACCGACCCGTCGCCGATCACCCGCGCCTTCGCGATCGAAGGGCTGTCCCGGGCCAACGACGTGCCTGCTGGGCTGCATCCCCTGTCGTTCTCGCTCGACGCAGCCGGTGCGCGCGAGTTCCTGTTCAATGCCTGCATCCTGCTCGAAGAGTTCAACCAGTGCGACACCCGCACCCGTGAGCACTACCTGGACCTGATGCTGGCGCAGTTCGGCAAGGACGTGCCTGACCAATGCTACCGGGTGGAGGCATGGTTGCTGCGCGGCCAGGCCGATCCCGCCAATGCGAGCACGACGGTGGACATCGCGTCGCCCGACTTCTCGCCGCTGGTGCGCTGCCAGCAGCTGACCCATCGCGCGTCCAGCGCGGGCGTCGAGTGCGCAATCGCCGTGCAGGAGGCACAGGGGCTCGCTGCATTCACCGCTGCCAAGGCGGAGTTCCTGGCTGAGTATCCCGGCTTCCCCGACGCATCGGTAGAGAAGATGCGCAACGAGGAGTACGCACGGCTGGACGAGCAGCACGTCACGTATCTGGATCATGTAGGCGGAACCCTGCCACCCGAAAGCCTGCTCGAACAGGACCTGCAGGCGTTGAAGCACGCAATCCTGGGAAATCCGCATAGCGGATCGAAGGCCTCGCAGGCGGCATACCAGGAGGCGCGGGATGCCATCTACGCCTTCTTTGACTGCTCTCCGGACGAGTACGAAGTGATATTCACTGCGAACGCCAGCAGCGCGATCCGGCTTGTGGCGGAATCGTTTCCGTTCCAACCGTGCACGCAGCTGCTGTTGACCAAGGACAATCACACGTCGGTGCATGGACTGCGCGAATACGCCAGGGCCAAGGGCGCCTCGGTGAAGTACATCCCTCTGGACGACGATCTGCTGCTGCACGACGACCTGATGCGGCGTGCGCTGCAGCGGCTGGGCGACGGCGCCCCACACCTGCTGGCCTTTCCCGCCCAGTCCAACGCGACCGGCGCGCGGCATGACCTCGCCTGGATCGCCCGCGCGCAGGCGCACGGTGCGATGGTGCTGTGCGATGCAGCCGCACTGGTCCCGCAGGCGCGGCTGGATTGCGGCACCCTTCAACCGGATTTTGTGGTGGCCTCGTTCTACAAGATCTTCGGCTACCCCACCGGCGCAGGCTGCCTGCTTGCCCGCCGCTCGTCGCTGCAACTGCTCAGGCCACCGTCCTTTGCCGGTGGCGGAGTCTGCTACTACTCAGGCCCCTGGTCGCCCACCGAGCGGCTGCTGTATCGCGATGCCGGGCAACGTTTTGAGGTGGGAACACCCAACTACGCCGCGTTCCCGGCGATCGCCCGGGGCTTTGCCTTCGTGGCACGGATGGGCGGCGCCGAAGCCCTCGCGCTGCACTCCACTGCACTGGCCCGGTGGATCGAGGTGCGTCTTGCCGCGCTTCGCCATACCGTGCGCGGCGACACACCACTGTGCCGCGTGTACGGCCCGCCGGCACAGCGAAAAGGAGCGACGGTGATGCTCAACTTTTTCGACTGCTATGGCTCGATCGTGCCGCATGCCCGCGTCAAGCACCTCGCCGACCGCTTCGGCATCACCCTGCGCAACGGATGCTTCTGCAACCTCGGAGCTGTCCAGCAGGCAACCTATGCAACTGCGGGTGCCGAGCACTGCGAACTGGACAAGACCGGGAAGATCCTCGACTGCACCGCCTTCGATGAGAAGATCCTGGACAAGGGAGATTGTGGCGCGGTCAGGATTTCATTTGGGCTCGGTTCGAATTTTGCCGACGCCTACCGCTTCCTGATGTTTGCGACCTGCCTCCTGGACACCGACGTTTCTGGTCCTGAAGGTGTGCTCGCCGCGAGTGACCCTGAAGCCGATGCCGGCAGTCCTCGTACCGCTCCTGCCGTGCCGGCCTGACGCTCCACGGCGAGTGCCACCGCCGGCGCGCGACGGCGACGTTGTTCCAGCACGGATGTGTCCAGGCGGGGGCGCTGCGCGGCGCGTGCGTGGCATTCCGGCACACTGGCCGACGCCGCCTGGCCAGCACGCTCACGCTCGCGCACAGTGCCCGGGCTGTCACCGGTGATGTCACGGAAGATGCGGCCAAAGGTACCCAGGCTGCGCCATCCGGTCTGCGCGGCGATTTCGGTCACCGCCAGATCGGTATCACGCAGCAGCGCCACCGCTCGTTCGATGCGGCGGCTGAGCAGATAACGGTGCGGCGGCAGCCCGAAGGCCTGCTTGAACGAGCGGGCGAAGTGCGCCGGCGACACCGCACTGACCTCAGCCAGGCGCGCGACGGGCCATTCCTCATGGCTGGCCCGATCCATCCGGTCCTTGGCGCGCAGCAGGCGCCGGAGCAGTTCGGGGCTCTGGCTCATGGCATTACCGCCCGGGCCAGGTAATGGCGGGCTGCATGCCGCGCCTCGGCGGCCTGCTCGACCAGCCAGTCACGGAATGCAATGACCTTGGCACTGCCACCTCGCGCCGTGGGTGCCACGAACCAGAAGCTGCGACCGTCGCAGGCCACCCCCGGATGCGCCTGCACCAAACGCCCGCTGTCCAGCTCGGCCTGGAACAGGATCGGCGAACCAATGGCGATGCCCTGCCCTGCGATCGCGGCGCCGACATCCAGATGCTCGACGGCAAAGGGCGCGACGAAACTCTCCGGTGCCGGCGGTGGAAGGTCCCCGTGCGCGGCAAACCACAGGGCCCACCAGTCCGGCCGCCCGAGCAGGGGAATTTCCAGCGCGCTGCTGCCCAGCCCACGGGCCGCTGGTAGCAGCGCCGGCGCACACAACGGTGTGAACACGCTGGGAAACAAAGGAGTTGCCTGAAGACCTGGCCATTCGCCCTGGCCATTGCGGATGGCCGCATCGAAGTGACCGGCGGCCAGATCCTGCGGCGCTGCCGACAGGTCCAGCTCCAGCACGAACTGCCGGTGGCGGGCGCGGAACGTGCCCAGCCGCGGCGTCAGCCAACTGGTGCCCAGCGTGGGCAGTACAGACAGGCGCAGTCGCGCCGCATCCATGTCTGCGGCGCGCATGAAGCTGGCGCGCAGTGCATCGAATGCCCGGGTGGCCTCCTGCGCGACGCTGGCCCCCGTCGCCGTCAGTTCTACGTGCTGTGCATGGCGCAGGAACAGGGAGGTACCGGTCTGGGCCTCCAGCCGCCGCACGTGGTAGCTCACCGATGCCGCGCTGGTGTCGAGCTCTTCGGCGGCACGCGCGAAGCTGCCCAGCCGCGCCGCCGCCTCGAAGGCACGGATGGCGGCAAGCGACGGAAGCTGGCGTTGGGTCACCATAAGTGTGGCTTAGCCTGAGCCCCGATATCTACGTGGTCAATCCCCCCTCGTGCCCGCAACGATGGAGGCACCTTCGGTAGCGGATCAGCACATGGATCGACGGCAGTTCCTGGCCACTTTGGCCGCCGCGGCAGCGTCCACCGCCCTGCCCTCCGGGTGGGCCCTGGCCAGCCACAGCGAAGATTGGACATGGTTGCAGGGCAACTGGCGGGTCCGGCACCAGCGCCTGAAGGAGCGCCTGGTGGGCGATACCCGCTGGGAGTCTTTCACCGGCTCCAGCGCGGTCTGGCTCACCCTGGGCGGGCTCGGCACCATTGATGACAACGTCATGGCGCTGCCTTCGGGCCCCTACAGGGGGCTGGGCGTGCGTGCATTTGATCCAGTGTCTTCCACGTGGTCGATCTGGTGGATCGATGGCCGCAATCCTGCCCATATCGAAGCCCCCGTGCGCGGGGGCTTCGAGGGCGATGCCGGCAGCTTCCGTGGCACCGACCGGATCGACGGGCGCCCCATCGATGTGTGGTTCCGCTGGCATGACATCCACGGCGAGGAGCCGTGGTGGGAACAGGCGTTCTCCGACGATGCCGGTGCGCACTGGGAAGTGAACTGGCGCAACTGGTTCCGCCGAACTGCTGCGGCCCCCTCTCCGCTTCCGAAGCTGCCGGATGCACCGGGCGACTTTGATTTCCTGGTGGGCCATTGGAACGTGCGCCATCGTCGCCTGCGTGCTCGGCTGGCAGGCAGCGATGCGTGGGACGCGTTCAACGGCACCCTGCACAACTGGCCGGTCCTGGGAGGATTCGGCAACGTGGGAGACAACCTGATGGACGTGCCTGGAGCACCGCTGCGCGGCATGGGCATCCGTGCCTGGAATGCGGCGGAGCGGCACTGGCTGAGCTGGTGGCTGGATGGCCGCGAGCCGACCCGGATCGGCGCGCCACTGCGTGGTGGTTTCCAGGCCGGTGTCGGCCGCTTCTTCGGCGAAGACCAGCACGACGGTCGATCAATCCAGACGCGGGTGATCTGGTCACGCATTACCCCGCGCTCGGCGCGCTGGGAACAGGCGGCCTCGGCCGATGGTGGGCGCAGCTGGGAAACAAACTGGGTCAGCGACTTCGAGCGACAGGCATGAAGGCGCTGCTGGCCGTGATGCTGCTGGTTGCTGCGTCGCCTCCCGCGTCTCCATCAAGGGTGCTGCGGATCGTCGGCCCCGCCGAGCGCTTTGCCCCGGGCGTTGCATCCACGCAATACGACGAGATTCGACTGACCTTGAGTCCGGACGGGAAAACCGCACTGTGGTTCAGCCGCAACCGGCCCGGCGGTCCGGGCGGGTATGACATCTGGGTCTCCCGCAACGATGGGCAGCGCTGGCGGCCGGCGACGCCGGTGCCGTTCAACACGCCGGGGCGCGACTTCGATCCCGCCTTTTCCGCCGATGGCCGCGTGGTGTATTTCTGTTCGGATCGCGCAGGCGGCCAGGGCGGCGACGATCTGTATCGGGTCAGCATGGGGAGCGACGGTCGATTCGGGGAGCCAGTCAATCTTGGCCCCGCAGTGAACAGCGCGGCCGATGAATTCGCGCCGATGTTCTCGCCGGACGGTCGTACGCTGTTGTTCTCCAGCGATCGTGCGGGCGGTGCCGGCGGCCATGACCTCTACAGCGCGGCGATGATCGGCGGCGTCGCGCGGCCGGCACGGCCGCTGCCGGAAGACCTCAATACCGCAGCGCAGGAGTTCGATGCCACCTTCCTGGGCGACGGCCGAACGGTGGTGTTTGCCCGCGCCCAGGACTTCGGCAGTGCACCGGTGCGCCAGTTCATTGCCTACGCGCGTGGAGGCCGTTATGACGCAGGCCATGCATTGCCCTCGCCCTTGAACGAGGCCTCCGGCGACAGCTACGGCGCGATGCTGGATGGCTCGCAACCCGGCACCTTGACCTATTCGGCGCGGCGCGCAGACGGTGCAGGGTTGGACCTGTACCGCATCCGCTACCAGATGTCGCGACCTTGAGGGCAGGTGGTGTCGATTTCCAGCGCGCTGGTTCGTCGAGAGGATGAATGCCCCAGGAGAAAATGCAGATGCCCTCCCATCAGTCGCTTGCATGCGCGTGCGGCCAGGTACGCCTGACCGCCACGGGCCAACCCATTGCCACCGTCGAATGCTGCTGCGACAGCTGCCGCAAGGCCGGCGCCATGCTGCAGTCGATGCCCCGAGCACCGGCCGTGCTGGGCCCGCACGGCCAGACGCTCTTTGTAATGCACCGCAAGGATCGCGTCAGCATCGATGCCGGGCATGCCATGCTGCGTGCCTTGCGATTGCCCAGCAGGGGCGGCAGCCGCCGCGTGCTGGCGGGCTGCTGCAATACGCCGCTCTTCCTGGAGTTCAGCGGCGGCCATCGGCTGAGCCTGTATGGCCTGTTGTGGCCGGCATCGACAAGACCTGCCGTGGAGATGCGGACCATGGTCAGTGATCTTCCTGATGCGTCTGTGCTTCCTGACGATGTGCCGAACCTGAAGACCCGGTCGCTGCGCTTCTATGCGCGGTTGATGAAGGCGTGGATCGCCATGGGCTTCCGCAGCCCACGCATCGAGGTCGCGGGAGATACCCATGCCTGAGCCCGGACGGATCGAGATCGAAAGCATCACCACGCCCGGGCACATCCAGCGCGTGGATCGCGCCAAGTACCTCGCCATGCGCCATGCCTTGCTGCGGGCGCTGCCCGCGCAACCGCCCGGCCTGACTGTCGCGCAGGCGAAACAGGCACTGCTGCCACACCTGCCCGCCGCGCTGTTCCCGGCAGGTGCCACCGCCGGCTGGTGGTTGAAGGCCGTGCAGCTGGACCTGGAAGCCAAGGGCGTGATCGAGCGCGTCGCGGGCAAACCGTTGCGCCTGTTCAAGCACCTGGCGGCCGGCTGATCAGCGCTGTGCAGGCAGTTCCAACCGGTGCTTGCGGCACAGGCGATACACCGTGACCCGCGATATCTGCATCTGCCGCGCGCATTCGGAGACGTTGTAGCCGGTCTGGCGCAGGGTCTGCAGTAGTACATCGCGCTCGGCCTGGCCGCGCGCGTCGTGCAGCACCGCCGCGGGCAGGACCGCTACCGATGCGCCCAGCTCCAGGTCACGCTCACTGATCAGCTCGCCCTCGGCCATGATCGCTGCACGCTGCACACGGTTCAGTAGTTCGCGTACGTTGCCGGGCCAGTCGAAGCGCCGCATCGCCTGCAGTGCGGCCGGTGCGAAGCCGCGTGCACGCACGCTGTGGCGCAACCGGAAGCAGCGCAGGAAGTGCTCGGCCAGCAGCTGCACGTCGGCACCGCGCTCGCGCAGCGGTGGCATCAGCAGGCGCAGCACGTTCAGGCGGTAGTAGAGATCGCTGCGGAACCGCCCCTGCGCCACCGCGTGTTCCAGTTCGACGTGGGTCGCGGCAAGTACCCGCACGTCCGCGCGCAGCGGCTGGCTGCTGCCCACGCGCTCGAAGGTCCCCTCCTGCAGCACGCGCAGCAGGCTGGTCTGCGCTTCTGCCGGCAGATCGCCTACCTCATCAAGAAACACCGTACCGCCATGGGCGGATTCGAACACGCCGATCTGCCGCTTGTCGGCCCCGGTGAACGAGCCACGTTCGTGGCCGAACAGCTCCGACTGCACCAGGTTGGCCGGAATCGCACCACAGTTCACCGCAATGAAAGGCCTGCCGGCGCGCCCCGACAGCGCATGCAGCGCATGTGCAGCCAGTTCCTTGCCTGTACCGGTTTCGCCGGTGACCAGCACCGGCAGTTCCACCGGCGCGAACTTGTGCAGCACCGTGCGCACCGCATGCAGCGCAGCGCTTTCGCCAATCAATGCGTGCGGTCCGTACCCACTGCAGGTTGCATCGACTGGCGGATCATCCGCATCGAACTGCTGGCGCATTGCGCAGACCAGGTCCTGCAGGCCGAACGGCAGCGTGAAGCGCGCACCGCATCGCTGCAGCAACGGCAGCCAGGCCGGCGATGTGGGTCCGGCGCCCGGTGGCAGTACCGCCAGCCAGGGCAGATGCTGGTGCTGCTCGATCCACGGTGCCAGCAGCTGCAGCGCCGCCGCATCGAGATGGCGCAGATCGAGTACGGCGAGCAATCGATCGCGCCCACGCAGGCCTATCGCCATGGCGGGATCAGGATGGATGCTGCGCACATACCAGCCCGCTGCCGCCAGCGCACTGCGCTCGTTCGCCAACGGCTCGCCAAACCAGAGCACGCAACGTGATGTAGAAGCCTCCGGGACCGCTGCCATGCTTCCCCCAGCATCCGGACACCGTCGGCGGACTGTCAGGCAATCGCCGGCGTGCCGCCCCCCGCCGGGACCTCTACGGCCACCGGGGCGGCCTTTGTTGGGCGGATCCTAGCGCTTCCCTAAACGGCAGCGCAATGAGCAATGCGTCAAGAAATTCGTGGCTGAACCGGCACCGTTGCAGACGGCGGCGCCACCTGTAACACCCATGCGACAGTTGCCCGCCGCCCTTGCCCTGCGGTGCCTGGGGCTTCGAAATCCCAACGATTCCGCGACGTGCCTGTAACACCGTGGCAGCAGCACGGTCAGGTGCTGCACGGTCCCGACATTGGCGGGTGGGCACTTCCAGGTTGGCACGGTTGATGCGTGGTTCCGCCGCACCCATCGCGGGAGATCGGCATGGACGGCACCACCCTGATTCGCTGCTTGGCCGCAGCACTGGCAATCGCCCTGCTGTTGGTTGGCGCGGGCGCATCCGCGTCCGGCGCCCGCCAGGGCGTGAAGGCACAGCCGGGCGAAATCGTCCTGTTGCGGGACGTATCCGCGCGGCCGGCCTATCGCATGGCACCACCGGGCATGGCGCTGATTGCCGACCCGAAGCCACAGCGCGAGATCGCCACCGCATTGGGCGCCGGTGGCACGAGGAACGGCATGGACGAGTTGAGCGATGAGGACTATGCCGGCATGGGTGCCGGCCAGGCAGCGTCCGTCGCGACACCGGGCGGCACTACCGTTGAACGGGTCACCCAGCAGGCCCTGGGCGGCACGCTTGGCCGCGGTGGTGATGGCATGGTCGGCAGCAACCTCGGGGGCGCCATGAGCGGTCCGCTCGGTGCGGTCGGCAGCAGCACCCGCGGTATCGCCGATACCGTGCGCGGCGCACTGGCCCAGTTCCCCCTGCAGGGCACGGCCCCGGCAGGTGGAAAATGAAGGCCCTGCACGGCTTGCTTCTGCTGCTCGCTGCCGCGCCCTGGGCGACCCGCGCCGATGACTACGGCGGCATGCTCGCCTATCTCGACGTGGCCCGCATCGACGGCCACGCACTGGCCGGGGCGACGGGTGCCATCGCCGTCAACCAGGCCGCCGGCGACCTCAACGTGCAGGCCAACCTGCGGGGTATCGCCGAGGGCGATCGCGCCGACGTGGCGATCAATGCCCGGCAACTGCAGCAGGGCAACCGCGTGCTGTCCGGGCCGCTGCAGGCCACCGCGATCATTGGCGGTGACGCACTGGCCGGTGCCAGTGGCATCGCATCCATCAACCAGGCCAGCGGCATCGCCAACACGACGCTCAACGTCGTCAGCGCGACGCTGGCCCGACAGGGCATACGCGAAACCGACGATACGGCCTTGGCCGCCGAGGGTTCCGCGTTGGCAGGGGGGCGGGACGACACCGGTCGCGGCGTCGCGACGGGCACCCGCAGCGCCGGTGTAGCCAGCACCGCACTGCGGGGATTCGACGGGGTCCTGCAACTCAATCAGATCGCGGGCAACGGCAACGACACGGCCAACGTACTGGGCCTGGTCGTGCAGGACCGCCCGTGACAACCACCCAACCGATGCACCACCTGATGAGAGAGAGGGCACCATGAAAGCGACCGTCAAACAGACCATGCTCGCCATGGCGATTGCCACTGCCTCGACCGCCGCTGCGGCCAATGGCTGGGACAACCAGAACGCCAACGCGAACATCAACCACAACCACACCGTCAGCGAGACCCGCAACGACACGCACAACCATACCGACAACGACGTGCGCAACCGCACCGTCAACGTCAATGTGCAGAAGCACAGCAACATCCAGGCCGACGAACGCAAGGAAAAGAACAACCACGGCGTCGACGTGAACCTGGAGAAGGACCTGCGCCTGAGCACCGACATCAATTTCTCCGGCGACCCGAACATCACCGGCGACATCGACCTCGACTCGGCGGCCATTGCCGTGATCGACAACCGCCAGTCGATCAGCAACAACGCCACCAGCAACAGCCTGGTCACCAACAGTGCGTCCATCGGTGACAGCGTGGGTGCCGGCGCATCGGGCAATCTCGGCTTCAACGTGGTATCCGGCGACAACAACGCCCAGGACAATGCCGCGTCGCTGTCCGCGGCCGATGCGTCCTTCAGCTTCGGCATGGCCGACGCCGAGGTGTTCGTCAACCAGGCCGGCTTCGGCAATGCCACCATGAACTCCGGCGTCACCAACGCCGCAGGCCTGGGCGGCAATGCCTTCGGCGGCGCGTCCGGCAACATCGGCGTGAACATCGCCTCTGGCAACAACAACGAGCAGAAGAACGCGCTCGCGGCCTCGGTAGCGACCACGGCGGTGGCGCAGTCGAGCATCAGCTCCAACCAGGTCTCCACCGGCAACACGGTCAGCAACGCCGGCTTCGTGCAGTCCTACACCGATACCGTGCAGGTCGGCATGCGTGGCGGCGTCAGCGGCCTGACCCTGGCCTATGGCGCGGGCACCTACCGCGGCACCGGCAATGCCTATCAGATGGCCAACTACTACCTGGATACGTGGAACGGCGAGCTGCCGCATCCGGGTGGCAACAGCACCGGCCACATCGACCTGGACAACCAGATCCAGAACGCAACGATGAACCCCAACCGGCCGGGGGTGGGCGGCCTGGGCTTCGATACACGTGAGAGTGGCACCAGCCAGTTCGTCGAACTGGGTGTGGCCGACCTGTATGCCAGCCTCAGCGGCACGGTCAGCACCACGCGCTGGGTGAACGTCAACGCGACCAACACCTCGGCCTTGTCCGGCAGTGCCTTCTCGGGCGCCTCCGGCAACATCGGCGTGAACGTTGCTGCGGGCACCGGCAACCTGCAGGCCAACAGCCTGGCCCTGGCAGTCGCCCAGCCCAGCACCGGCGGCGGTGGCGGCAGCGGCGAGTAAGCGCAACACCCCGGCCGTCCGCCAATGGCCGGGTTCCCGGGAGCCCCTGTTCCTCCTCCCCCTTGGGACAGGGGCTCCCCCCTGCTGCTGGAGAACGTAGATGATCCGTTGCCCGCCTTCGACGCGCCTGCTGGCCTTCCTGTTGCTGATGGGCACCGCATCGGCATGGGCGGGCGAGGTCCACTTCGCCGGCGTGCTGCCCAATGGCGCGCTGCTGCAGCAGAAGGTGGAGAGCATGCAGGAGCGGCGCTACCGCAACGTGGTGCGCCAGCACACCGATTACAGCTGCGGGGCAGCTGCGTTGGCGACCATCCTGCGCCATGCCTATCACCTGCAGACCGACGAAGCGACGGTGATCCAAGGAATGATGGGGGTTTCCGATCCAGCGCTGGTGGCCGAGCGCGGCTTCTCCCTGCTCGACATCAAGCGCTACGTGGAATCGCTGGGCATGCGTGGCCGGGGCTACCGCATCGATGAAACACGACTGCGCACCCTCCGCGTGCCAGGGCTGGTGCTGATGGATGTGCGCGGCTTCCGCCATTTCGTGGTGCTCAAGCAGGTCCGCAACGGCATCGTGGAAGTGGCTGACCCGATCCTCGGCAACCGCAGCCTGGCGCTGCCGGAGTTCCTGGCTGCCTGGCCATCGCGCGCGGTCTTCGTGGTGATCGGCAGCGACTTCGATCGCAATACCGTTCTTCTGCAACCCAGCGAACGGCCAAGTGCCCGCGCGCTCTACGCGCGGCAAGGGCCGATCACCGATGCCGAACTGGTCGACTTCGGCTTCAGCCATGCCGACCTGTTCTGAGGAGGTACGACCATGTTCCGTCAACACGTATGGATGGCGCTGCTGCTGATGGCCCCTGCCTTGCCCCTGCTGGCCGCCGACGGCAGGACCGGGCGTGGCCTCACGGAAATCCCCGACCCGGAGCTGAGCCTGATGCGGGGGCGCTACACCGTGGGCGGCAACAACGTTGCCTGGTTCGGGGTCACCATGGTGTCGCAGTGGCAGGCCAGCAACGGCACGACCCTGCAGGGCAGCCTCACTCTGGGCATGGACTTCCGTGGTGGTGGCGCGCCGAAGCTCAGCTTCCAGCCCAGCGTGCATGTCACGGCAGCCGATGCGCCGCTGCCCGATACCCGCGGACGCAGCATCGACAGCAGCGGCCTGGCCAACGCCAGCGGCCTGGTGCAGAGCGTGCAGGTGGCCGGCGATGGCAATGTCGCGCGCAACGTCACCACGCTGACCGTCCGCGAGGGTGGCGTGCCGGCTGTTCTCTCTGATGGCGCAAGCAACGTCACCGCGCAGCAGGCCGGCACCAGCGCGACGGCCGTGCTGGAAGGCAACCAGGCACGCCTGCTGCTGCAGGTGGATGGCCAGGGGCTGGTGCAGCAGTGGATCCGCAATGGCAGCGTCGGCCAGGGCATCGCCCTTACCGGTGACGGCCAGATCGCCAGCAACCAACTGCGGCTGGAGCTGGTGCGCAACGCCGTGGGCGGCAACCTGCCGTTGAGCCAGAACGTGGCCCAGGCGATTGCGTTGAACCGCGGCATGGGGCCGGGCCAGTAGCAGGGCCTGGCATTGGGGGAAACGCTCCACAACGCAGGACACGAACATGCACACCCTGATGAGGATCACCCCGTTGGCGCTGGCGGCGCTGGCGGGCACCGCCCTTGCCGTGCCGCCGACGCCTGACGATGGCGCAGACGTGCAGGCCCTGGCCAACCAGCTGGAACAGCTGAAAGCCAACTACGCACAGGAAGTGCGGCGGCTGCGCGAACTGGACATGCAGGTGCAGGCCATGCAGGCACGCTTGGGCGGGCGGGTTGGCCCAGCCTCGACCCCACCGGCCGCACCATTGGCGCAGGCAGCGGCCGCCGCGGTTCCACCGAGCAGCGAGGGCTACGCCAGTACCGCTGCCGAGGCCCAACAGGCCAAGCAGGAGTCGCGGCGCAGCGTGGACGACGTGAAGCAGCAGCAATCGGCCCTGTTCTCCCGTCGCTTCACCATCGAGAACAGCCTCACCTACGCCCGCTATGACCGCAAGCAGCTCACCCTCAACGGCTTCCTCGCGTTGGACGCCATCTTCCTCGGCAATATCGCCATCGAGAACGTGGAGTCCGACTCGCTGACCTATAACGTGGCGGCCCGCTGGGGCGTCAGCCCGAACCTGACCCTCAACCTGGATGTGCCCTACCTGGCGCGGCGCACCGTATACCAGAAAGGCGGCGCCGGCGGTGCAGCGGCCGCCATCGCGCAGGAGCAGACCAACGGCAACGGCCTGGGCGACATTGCACTGAGCGCGAACTACCGGCTGTTCGGCGAACGCGGCTGGCGCCCGGAGACCGTGCTCACGGCCGGTGTCACCGCCCCCACCGGGCGCGCGCCCTACGGCCTGGACTGGAAGGTGATCGAGCGCGATGACGACGACTACATCCGCTTCGCCGTGCCGCGCGAGCAGCCCACTGGCAACGGCGTATGGCAGGCCAACCTCGGCCTGTCGATGGTGAAGACCGCTGACCCGGCCATCCTGTTCGCCAACATCGGGTACGTGCACTCCATCCCTCGCGGCTTCAGCGACATCGACAGCAATCCGGATACGGTCAACCCAGGCGACGTGAAGCTGGGCGGCTCGGTGTACTTCGGTGCAGGTGTTGCCTTCGCATTCAACGAGCGGACCAGCCTGAGCCTGTCCTTCAGCGACCGCATCAGCGCCCGCGCCTCCACCCGCTTCCAGGGCGGCAAGTGGATGAAGGTGATCGGCAGTGACGCCAATGCGGCATCACTGAACCTGGGCGTGACCTATGCGTTGAACCAGCACACCACGCTGGTGACACTGCTGGGCATCGGACTGACCCCGGACGCACCGGACTTCACGTTGGCGTTCAAGATTCCGTACATGCTCTAGCGGCCACTGCCCATGGCATGATGGGCGCTGTGCGGCCAGCGGACGTCCATCATGCGCATCGGATTCCTGGGACTTGGAGTGATGGGAACGCCCATGGCGGCCCATCTGGCTCGCGCAGGTTACGAGGTATGCGGCTGGTCGCGCTCCGACCGCAACCATGCGGCCGCGCGCACCGCCGGCATCAACGTCTGCGAGGCGGTGGACGAGGTATTCGCGGCCTGCGACACGCTCATCCTGATGCTGGCCAATGACGATGCCATCGACAGCGTGCTCGATCGGCATGGCGCGGCGTTTGGCGAGCGGGTCGAGGGCCGCCTGCTGATCAACATGGGTACCAGCTCGGCAGCGTACTCACAGGCGCTGGCCGAACAGATCCGTGCCGCGGGCGGCCGCTACGTGGAAGCGCCGGTGTCTGGTTCACGCGTGCAGGCCGAAGCGGCGCAGCTGGTGATCCTGCTGGCCGGTGCCGATGTCGACCTCGCGGCAGCCGCACCACTGGTTGCACCGATGGGCAGGCAAACGGTGTGCTGTGGTGCAGTGCCGTCCGCACTGCGCATGAAACTGGCGGTGAACCTGTACCTGATCACCTTGGTCACCGGCTTGGCCGAAGCGGTGTACTTCGCCGAAGCACACGGCATCGAGCTTGACCGCTTCGCGCAGGTGCTCAACGCAGGGCCGATGGCCAGCGAAGTATCGCGAATCAAGCTGGACAAAATGATCCGTGGTGACTTCAGCGTGCAGGCGTCGATCACCGACGTGCGCAAGAACAGTGGGCTGGTAGCCGCTGCCGCCCATGAGGTGGGCATGCATGCGCCCTTGATCGACGCCAGCGACGCGCTGTTCGCACAGGCACTGGCGTCCGGATCGGGGGCGCTGGACATGGCGGCCGTGCTGCAGGCGGTACGGGCCGGGCCAACCGGCACTGGCCGGCGCTGATCCGGATTCATGTTCCGGCACTACTGCCGTCCTCCACCGCTGCTATATTCAGTCCAGCTCGGCAGGCATGGTGCCTGCCTTCGAATCACAGGGAGTTGGTCATGGGTCTGGTACAGGCGGTGAAGGGTGCGGTTGGCGGTGTGCTGGCCGACCAGTGGAAGGACTTCTACACCGTGCCGGCGGGCCTGCCGTCCACGGCCGCCCTGTTCGCGGCGGTGCCGCAGGGCACCAATGCCGGCCGCGGCTCCAACACCAGCGGCTCGTCCAACATCATCAGCAACGGCTCGAAGATCATCGTGCCGGAGGGCTACGGCCTGCTGCTGTTCCAGGACGGCGCGATCACCGCGTTCGTCGCCGAACCGGGTGGCTACGAGTGGCGCTCGGACGATCTGAACTCGCAGTCGATCTTCGCCGGCGACGGCCTGGTCAGCACCTTCATCAAGCAGAGCTGGGAACGCTTCAAGTTCGGCGGCCAGCCGGGTTCGCAGCAGGCGGCCTATTTCGTCTCGCTGAAGGAACTGCCGGACAACCGCTTCGGCACCCAGTCGGAAATCTACTGGGACGACGGTTTCCTCAACACCCAGGTAGGCGCGGTCACTCGTGGCTCGTACACGCTGAAGATCGTCGACCCGATCCTGTTTGTGAAGAACTTCGTGCCGGCCAGCTACCTGCAGCCGGGCCAGGTGTTCGACTTCACCGATCTGGACAACGCCGCCGCCAGCCAGCTGTTCAATGAAGTGGTCGGTTCGCTGGCGCCGGCCTTCAGCCTGTATACCAACGATCCGGGCAAGGGCAACCGCATCACCAAGCTGCAGCAGGACTCGCTGGGCTTCGCGCAGAGCCTGTCGGCCGCCGTCGAACAGGGTTACCAGTGGAAGTCCGACCGCGGCCTGGCCATCGTCAAGACCGCCATCGTCTCGATCGAGTACGACGCCAACACCCGCGAGCTGCTGAAGACCGTGCAGCGCGCCGATGCGCTGTCCGGTTCGCGCGGCAATTCCAACCTGCAGGCCAGCGTCGCCCAGGGCATCCAGTCGGCCGGCGAAAACGGCGGCGCGGCAGGTCTGGTCGGTGTCGGCATGGCGTCTGGCATGTTCGGTGTCGGCGGCATGCAGCAGCCGGCCACCCCGGCGGCCGACGATCCGGTCGCCAAGCTGAAGAAGGCCAAGGAAATGCTCGATCTGGGCTTGATCACCCAGAGCGATTACGACGCGCTCAAGGCCAAGGCACTGGGCCTGTAACGGCAGGACGTACACCCAACATGTCCGATCCCCGAAACGGCCCACCGCCGCTGCCCGGATCCGCGCCCACGACGCCGCCACCCTTGCCGGCGGCGTCGTTGGATGGGCCCGGTTCGCCGCAGGACGTCCCTCCCCTGCCCGGCAGCTTCCCGCTGGACACCTCCAAACTGCCGCAGGCCATCCGCGATGAAGTGGAAGCGCCCGATCCTGTGGCCATCGATACCTCGGCCAGCGAGCTGAAGGACGGTCTCAACCGCTGCCCGAAGTGCGGCGCCACCGACATCCGGCCCAAAGCCGGGACCGATATCCTGGTCTGCCTGTACTGCCGTCACGAATGGCATGGCGCGCGGGTCGAGGAAGAATTCGGCCTTGGCGAAGCCATCGACCAGCTGCGCGGTACGGTCATCGCCTCCGGTGCGCGTGACATCGATGCCGACACCTCGGCACTGATGACGTTCAAATGCACCGGTTGCGGCGCCGAAGTCACGGTCAATACCGAGAGTACGATGACGGCGCGTTGCCACTGGTGCCGCCACGTCTTCGGCGTCAACGAGCAGATCGCCAACGGCGCGGTGCCCGACGCGGTGCTGCCCTTCCATATCAAGAAGGACGATGCGGTCGCGCGCATCCGCCAGTTCGTCGACAAGCGCCGCATGTTCGCGCTGAAGGCATTCAAGGACCAGTTCACCCCCGAGAACGTGGTGGGCGTGTTCCTGCCCTACATGATCGTCGACAGCAATGTCAGCGCGGCCGTGGCCGGCAAGGGCGAGATCCAGACCCGGCAGTACACCGTAGGCAGCGAGAAAAACAAGCGCACCCTGTATGACGCCGACGTCTACCAGGTCGAACGCCAGGTCGATTTCACCGTGGATGACCTTCCGCTGGAATCCTCGGCCGAGCGCGGCAATCTGGATACCCGCGCCAACACCAACAACATCATCAACACCATCCTGCCGTTCGATACCAAGAACGCGGTGAAATGGAACGCTTCGTACCTGGCCGGCTTCACCTCTGAAAAGCGCAACCTCGACGTGGAGAAGCTGCGGCCGCGGCTGGAAGACCAGCTGCTGTCAATTGCCCGCGCACAGGTGGAAGGTTCGGTGAAGCGCTACAACCGTGGCGTGCGCTGGGAGCAGGAACAACTGGAGGTGCATGGCACCCGCTGGGTGTCGATGTACCTGCCGGTGTGGTTGTATTCGTACCACCAGCCCGGCAAGAACGGCGGCATGCTGCACTACATCGCAGTGAACGGCCGTACCGGCGAAACCATGGGCAGCGTGCCCGTGCAGCAATGGAAGATGCTGCTGGCGGCCTTGGCCACCGGCACCGTCATTGAAGCCCTCGCAATTGCCTTCCTGGTGGCATCGACATGAGCGACGACAGTGGCCTCTGGCTGTTGGCGGCAGGTCCGGCCGGCGCAACCGCGCTGTACTGGGCGTTGTACCGCTATTACCGCAACACCGACAAATCGCACTCCTTCGAGCACGAGACCGAGATCGAGGCCAAGCCAGTCACTGGTTCGGACCAGCAAGTCGGCCGGGTCACCGGCACCGAGGAGAAGCGCATCCGCGGTGACAACGTGTACGAGTACCGGAAACGGGTAGTAAGGGTGAAGCCCGAACGGTAGCGCCAGGCCATGCCTGGCGGCGGGGAGTGCCGGCCGAGGGCCGGCATCCCTTCGGTCTCTGGACGTCAAAGGGGAGCCGGCCAGCGGCCGGCACTACCTGTCAGCCGGCCTGCCCCAGCCGCGCCTTCAACTGCTGGATCTCCTGCTCGCTGACCCCGATCGCCTTCAGGTAGCCCTCCGCTCCACCGTACTGGCTGTGCAGCGCCGCCAGAAACTGCTCCATGTTGTCCGGCGCAGTACCGGCCATGCCCGCCATCTTGCGACCGATCTCCGGGTTCCGCTTGACCAGCGCCATGATCTGCGCGTTCATCGCGCTGTCCTTCGGCTGCCCTTCAAGGTAATGCGCGGAGATCGCGTAGTTGTGCACGATCTCGGCCTTCGACACGCCGGCCAGGTCCAGCAACAGGCCGGCGATGATGCCGGTGCGGTCCTTGCCGGCCGTGCAATGGAACAGCACCGCACCATCCTGCTGCGCGGCGATGCGCCGGAACACCTGCTTGAACTGCGGCTGGCTGTGGTCCAGCCACTGCACATAGGCTTCGCCCAACGAATCCGGGAAGCTGGCCATCATCTTCTGCAGGTCCATCTTCTCGGTGCCCATCAGCGAGATGCGCTGATAATCGAAACGATCATCGCCGGCCAGCAGGTCCGGCGACTGTGCTTCCTCATCGGCGGTGCGCAGGTCGATGTCCAGCTTCACGCCCGCGGCGACCAGGGCATCACGGTCGGCATCGGTGAGGCGGCCGAGGTCGGCGGTACGCACGAACGCATTGGCTGGAATCGGGCCGTGGCGACCCTGCAGGCCGGCGAACGTACGTACGTTCCAGGCGCCCTGCAGCGGAATCACCCGCTGTGTGTCGGCGGCGACAGGCTTCACATTGGCGGCGGTCGTCGCCTTCGTGGAAGCCGCCTGCGATGCGTCGGCGGCAACCGCGGTTGCGGCCATCGGCAGGCTCAGCATCAGGGCCAGGGCGAGTTCGGTATGGCGGATCTTCATGGGGCTCTCCGTTCGAATCAGAAATTGACGGCCATTTCCAGGCCGAAAGTACGCGGGTCGTTGAAGATGCCGCTCTGGCCCAGCGCCGCGCTGTTGATCTTGTAGAACAGGTGCTGCTCATCGAGCAGGTTGCGTGCCCACAACGAGAACGACATCGTGGTGCCGGTGCTGTTGACCGGAACATCCACCAGTGCCACCCGTGCATTCACCACGAAGGAGCTGTCGGTGAGCATCTGGTCGTACTCGCTGGAGTAGTAGCCATCGGACCAGTTGCCATCCACATGGAACTTCAGTGCCGAGAAGTTGGCGAACGGCACCAGGTAGTCCACCGACAGGCTTCCTGCATTTTTCGGGGCCAGCAGCGGCTGCACGGTCACCTGCACGCCGGCGCCGAACGGGTCCGTTGCGGTCTGCGCATCGATCTTCGTGTAGGCGTAGTTGAGGCCGAGCGTGAGGTTGTCCATCGGCATCACGTTGAACTCCAGCTCCGCACCCCGGGACTTGCCATCGCTCAGCGCATTGGTGGTGACCATGGTGGTGCGGGTTTCACCGCTGTTCGGGTCGAACGGCAGCGAGAAGTCCATCTGCTTGTGCGCGATGGTCGAATCGAACACCGCCAGGTTCAGGCGCGCACGGTTGTCCCAGAACTGAGACTTGAAGCCCAGCTCATAGGCCGTCACTTCCTCTGGACCGAAAGCGGTGTAATTGGTCGAGCGCGAGTTGGCACCGCCGGCCTTGAAGCCGGTGCTGTACTTGGCATAGACCATTGCGTGCTCGCCAAGGTCGTAGGCGATGTTCACCATCGGGTCGAAGCGGCTCCAGCGGTCCTTGAACGCAAGGTTCGTTGCCGCGCCATTGACGATGTACAGGCTGCCCTTCTTGTCGTCACGGGTGTAGCGACCGCCGGCAGTCAGGTGCAGTCGCTGCAGCGCTTCGGGCGTCCACGTGGCCTGGCCGAACACGCCCAGGCTGTCGGTCCACGCCTTGCTGGCGCGGTCGATCCGTACACGGGAAAGATCCAGCGGGCTGGTCGCCGGGTTCACCGTATAGCTGTTGCCGCCCGGCCCCCACACCAGCATGTTCGGCGTCTGCGCGTTGTCGCCTGCGGTTTCGTGGTAGTAGAACGCGCCGCCGAGGAACTGCACCTGCGAGGTGTTGCCGATCAGCTGGAGCTCCTGGCTGTACTGGTGCTGGTAGACCTGCGCCAGGCTGTAACGGCCGAAGGGCGTGCCGGCGCCGCCGTAGGCCGAAATCGCATCGACCAGGCCCATGTCGAACTGGCCCTGGGTCAGTTCGCGGTAGGAACTGATCGATTTCAGCTCAAGGTTGTCATTCAATACCCACGACAGGTTCAACAGATGGCCACTGGTGCGGCCGATGTTGTCTTCCTGCGGTCCACCCAGGATGGCGCTGCCGCGACGGTCCTGGCTGGCACCGGCCTTCTGCAGCGGGCTGAGGTAGGCGCCCGATGCCAGCACCTGGGTGTGGTACGGCGTGGTGGCATCGTAGGAGCGGTCGAAGGCGTACAGCAGCGAGAAGTCATCGCTTGGCTGCCACAGCGCGCTCAGGCGGGCGCCGCGCTTGTCATAGCTGTTGAAGTCACGCTCGCCGCGCATCGGGTTGTCGGTGGTGCCGCCGCGCTTGGCCTGCACGGCGTCGATCTTGAAGCTGACATCGCCCACCTTGGGCAGGTCCAGGTGCAGCGCGCTGTTGTAGCCGCTGAAGTTGGACACCCCCGCGCTGACGCTGCCGCCAAACTCGCCGGTCGGCGCCTTGGTCACGATGCTCACCGCACCGCCTTCGGTATTTCGGCCGAACAGCGTGCCCTGCGGGCCCTTCAGCACTTCGATGCGCTCCACGTCGTAGAGCATGCTGCCCAGGCCCTGCGCACGGCCCATGAACACACCGTCGACGTAGATGCCGACGCCGGCATCGCGTGCGGGTTGGTTGGCGTCGCCGGAGGCGCCGATGCCACGGATGCCGATGTTCAGTGCAGAACTGCGGGTGGCGAACGGTGTGACCCGCAGCGACGGGATGGAACCATCAGACAGGCTGCCGAGTGAGATCGCGCTGCGATCCTTCAGCGCTTCGGCATCGACCACCGACACCGAGATCGGCGTCTCCTGCAGGTTGGTAGCGCGCTTCTGCGCGGTCACCATCACCTGGTCGAGGGCGACCACGGTGCGCGCTGCATCAGCGGATGCGCTGGCATCCGCAGTTGGACTTTCTTCGGCATGGGCCAGCGCCGGCAGAGCGGCAGCGATGGCGAGGGTGAGCAACGGGCGGTGCAACGTGGCGTGGCGCATCGGACTCATTCGCGGAAGGAGAAGGCCGGCGCAGTCTGGGAGGCGGGAATTACAAATGAATGACCGTTCATTCACATCTTTTGTGACGTACTATCCCGCCTCTGGACGCCCTGACCTCACGCAATGACGCCGAAATCCACCGCAGCCCCGACCTCCGAAGATCCCGCTGCGGCCCATGCCGAGGCCCAGCGCCGCCGCATACTCGACGCCGCCCAGAAGTGCTTCATCACCCGCGGCTTCCATGCCGGATCCATCGGCGACATCGCTGCCGAGGCCGAGATCAGCCAGGGGCTGATGTACCGCTATTTCGCCAACAAGCGCGCCCTGATCCTGGCCCTGATCGAGCGCCAGCTGCGCCACGACCAGGCCTCGATCAGCGAGATGCCCGCAGCCTCCGACCTGGTCGACGGGCTGCTGGAGTGCTACCAGCAATGGGCGCGTGGTGAGGTACTGCCGATTCACGGCAACGCGATTGCCAGCGTTGCGCTGTATGCGGAGATCAATGCCGAGGCCCATCGCGATCCGGAGCTGGCCGCTGTGCTGCGTACCCACGACAAGCAGACCAGCGCCGCCATCCAGGCCTGGCTGCGACAGCGTGATGCGAGCCTTGGCCGGGCGCTGGACGAAGAACGGATTGCCGGCCGCACCCTGTTGCTGCGGTTGCTGGTGGAGGGACTGGCGATGCGTGCCGTGCGCGATCCGGACCTGCCGCCGGCGCGGGTACGCGCCCTGCTGGCCGATGCCATTGGGCGCGTGATGGCCGATTGAACGGTAGTGCCGGCCGCTGGCCGGCACCCCGGGCCCAAACGGTGGTATCAGATGAAGAAGCGGGCCGGCAGAGCCTTCTGCGCGGCCTGCGCGCTCGCCCTGAAGTACCAGGACGCCAGCGCAAGAAACCCCATGACGATCAGCAGCCCGTATCCAGGGGGTCCCCAGCTTGCGATCGGGGCTGCACTTGCCGCTACGAGAAACTTGCCACCCGCAGCGAGCAGGAGGGTGTTGGAGATCCGCGCGACGCTGGCGCAGAGCAACAGAATGAGGAGGGCGCACCAGGGAAATTTGTGATTCATCGAAGTCTCTTCAGGTTATGGAAAATGGTCAACGTCGCTTCGAACAGGGTTGGCAACGAGGACTGACCCCAGCGTAGGGCCTGGCGTCCGCAGTCACGTCGTCTAACCGGCTTGATCGCAGTGGCAGTTAGGCGCCAGCCCGGCCCCGGCACATCGGACACCTGCACATCCCGGGAACATCCCCGTCCGGAAGATCAGGCATCCACCTGCCCTCCCCCTTGCCTTGATGTCAGTCCCCACCGGTTCCCGTCTGGTCATCTACGCCGCCCTCGCGGGCAACCTGGCCATTGCCATCGCCAAGTTCATTGCCGCAGGCATCTCCGGCAGCTCGGCCATGCTCAGCGAGGGCGTGCATTCGCTGGTAGACACCCTCAATGAGGTGCTGCTGCTCTACGGCCTGCGTCGTGCAGGCAAGGCCCCTGACCCGGTACATCCTTTTGGCTATGGCCGCGAGCTGTACTTCTGGAGCTTCATTGTCGCCCTGCTGGTGTTCGCCGCCGGTGCCGGCGTTTCGGCCTACGAAGGCATCCAGCACATCCGCCGGCCGGAGCCAGCTACCAACCACGCGTTGAGCTACAGCGTGCTGGGCATCTCCATCCTGTTCGAGGGGGCTTCCTGGTGGGTGGCGCTGCGTGAGTTCCGGCGCACCAAGGGCAGACTTGGCTACTTCGAAGCATTCCGCCGCAGCAAGGACCCGTCCACCTTTACCGTGCTGCTGGAGGATAGCGCGGCCCTGCTGGGCCTGGTTTTCGCATTGATCGGGCTCGTGGCCGCCCAGGCCCTGGACATGCCGGTGCTTGATGGTGTGGCGTCGCTGTGCATCGCCGGCGTGCTTGCCGCCACCGCCTTTCTTCTCGCACGCGAAACCAAGGGACTGCTGGTAGGTGAGCCGGCCCACCCGGCCGTGGCCGAGCGGATCATGGCCGTGGCGGAAACCGATCCAGACCTGCGCCGCGCCAATGGCGTGACCACCATGCAGATGGGACCACAGCAGGTCGTGGCCATGCTCAGCGCGGAATTCGAGGATGACCGGCGCACGCCGCAGATCGAGGCCTGCATCACCCGCATCGAAACTGCAGTGAAGCAGGAGTTTCCGGAATTGGTGGCACTGTTCGTCAAGCCGCAGACGCCGGAGGTCTATGCTGCCCGGCGCGCTGCACTGGCCACGCCGCCAGCACCGGACTGATGATGTCTATGTACGCGCTTTGCCCTGCAGATCCTCCGATGCAAGCTCCGCCGGCGCGCGCTCGTTCGCGACCACCGTCACGCTTTTTCACCCCTCGCGTGCAGTTCGCAAACGCAGGCGGAAGCGCGTCACGTCGGCATCACCTCACCGTAGCGATACATAACGTGGTGCGCACTAGCGTAGTACCTGACAGCCGCCGAAGCCGCCCTCGCCACCCAGCCCTGCAAAGCGCCATGGACGAAGCCGACCGCCTGCTTGAAATCGATCGCCTGCACCTGCTCGACACGCCAGCCGAACCGGTGTTCGATGCAATCGTTGCTGCCGCCCGCGCAGCGACTGGCATGACCATGGGCCTGATCTCGGTGGTCGCCGAGGAGCGCCAGTGGTTCAAGGCCAATATCGGCCTTGAAGGTGTCAGCGAGACTGCACGCAACATCTCGTTCTGTACTCATGCCATCGAGCAGGACGAACTGTTCGAGATCCCGGATGCCCGGCAGGACCCGCGATTCTCCACCAACCCCCTGGTGACCGGTGGCCCGCGCATCCGCCACTACGCGGGAATCTCGCTTGGGTCGGCGCAGGGTGCCCGTATCGGAACACTGTGCCTGCTCGATCCGATGCCGGGCGTACTGTCGCCCTCGCAGCGCGAACTGATGGTGCATCTGGCGCGGGTCACCACCCAGGTGCTGGGACAGCGCAGCACCCTGATGGCACAGGTCGGCCAGGCCAAGGCACTGCACCGCGAACTGAAACGCAGCGAGGACTTCCTGGAACGCACCAACCGCGCGGCACGGGTGGGCGGCTGGGAGATGGACCTGCTCTCCCACGAAGTGCGCTGGACCCGCGAAACCAAGCAGATCCACGGCGTGCGCGGCAACTATCAACCCACGTTCGACACCGCACTGTCCTTCTATCGGGAGGACAGTCGCAACATCATCCGCAGCGCGGTCCAGCGCTGCATCGAGGAAGGCACCTCATGGGAAGTGCAGCTGCCAATGACCACCGCCGATGGGCGCTCCATCTGGACCCGGGTGGTCGGTGGCCGTCAGCAGGTGGATGGGCACCCTCGCCTGGTCGGCGCCATCCAGGACATCACCGAGGAGCGTGCCGCGCTGGATGCCCTGGAGGCGAGCGAAACGCGCTACCGGCGCCTGTTCCACTACAGCCTCGGCCTGATCTGCACGCACACGCTGGAGGGCGTGCTGACATCGGTGAACCCGGCGGCCGTGCAGTCGCTGGGCTTCGATGAGACTCATATGATCGGGCGCAGCCTGTGCGATCTGATGCCTCCCGAGAAGCGTGCTGCATTCAAGGCCTATCTCGCGCGGATCACGGTCAACCACACCGATGCCGGCGTCATCGAACTGATCGCTGCCGATGGCACCCGCCATTTCTGGGCGTATCACAACGTGCTCGACAGTGAGGCGAACCCACCCTATGTGCTGGGCCATGCACAGGATGTGACTGCACTGCGGATGCAGGAGCAGCAGCTGCGCGAGATGTCCTTCAAGGATCCGCTGACCCAGAGCTACAACCGCCGCTTCCTGCCGCGCCTGGACGAGCTGGTTGATCAACCCTGGGCCTGCCTGATGTTCGATCTGGATCATTTCAAGCAGATCAACGATACGCAGGGCCATGCGCGAGGTGACACGGTGCTGGTCGAGTTCGCCGCCTTCCTGCGCGCTCCATTGGGGGCAATGGAAAGCGTAGTGCGTATGGGCGGCGACGAGTTCATGGTGGTGCTGACCTGCCCGGAGCCGGGGCGGTTGGCCGCGCTGGAGCAGTGGTATACGCAGCAGGCCGGTCGGTCACCCACGCCTTTCTCACTGGGTGCGACCCACCACGCGCCGGGTGAGTCGGTGGCCGACACCCTGCAGCGTGCCGACAGTCGCCTCTACCGCGAGCGCGCACGCGTGCGCACGCACCCGCGACCTGCAACCTGAGACTCTCCCCGCAGCGGGTGCAATCCTACTCCGCCGCCAACGCCTGGATCGGGTCGAGCTGTGCAGCACTGCGCGCCGGGAAGTAGCCGAAACCGAGCCCGATGGCAGACGAACATGCCAGCGCGGCGAGCACCGGCCCAGGCGTGAACAGGAACGGCACCCCCAGCGACAGCAGGCTGGACAAGGCGCCCACAGCCAACGCGAACAACACCCCGAGTACCCCGCCGAACAGGCAGATCAACACGGCCTCGATCAGGAACTGGCGCAGGATGTCGCCCTGACGGGCACCCACCGCCAGCCTCACACCGATCTCGCGCACGCGCTCCTTCACCGACACCAGCATGATGTTCATCACCCCCACACCACCGACCACCAGCGCCACCGCTGCAATGGCCGAAACCAGTGCCGCCATGGTCTGGCTGGACTTCATCACCGCCTTGCGGATCTGGTCGGCGTTGTAGATGAAGAAATCACGCCGGCCGTGCAGGCGTTGCAGCTCCGCACCCAGCGAGGCTTCAGCGGCGGTGGTTGGCACGTCATCCCGCACGCGTACGGTAATGCTCTCCAGCCGCTGGCTGCCAAGCAGACGCGAGGACGCGGAGGTGTACGGCACATACACCGTCGGCGTCGCTCCGCCGGCGAATGCGTTGGGGCCAACCACGCCGATCACTTCCACCGGCATGCCGCCCAGCAGCACCGTGCCGCCGATCGGATTGCCGCTGAACAATGCCTTGGCCGCCTTCTGGTCGACCACGCCCACCGCGCGATGTGCCTCCACCTCGGCATCGGTGAAGAACCGGCCCGCCTTCAGGCGCAGCCCGCGCACACGCGGTAGATCAGCGCCCACGCCAAGCACCTGCGTGTTGGCGCGCCGGTTGCCCTGCAGTGCCGCCACCGAACCGCTCAGGTTGGGGCTTACGCTGTCTACGTAACTCAATGCGGCCAGGTGATCGGCATCGTCCACCACCAGCGTTTCAATCTCGCCCGAGCGCGGGTCACCAAAGTCCGCGCCCGGGAAGATGTCCAGCGTACTGGCACCCAGTTCGTTGATCTGTGACTCGACCTGTGCCTGTGCGCCCTTGCCCAACGCAACCACGGTCACCACCGCAGCCACGCCGATGATGATGCCCAGCATGGTCAGCAGGGTGCGCAGGCGATGGGCCAGCATCGAACGTACCGCCATCCGTGCAGCTTCCCTGATTGCATCCAGGCGCGCGCGGCGCTGGGCGGCCGGTTCTGGACGGCGCTCGGGCACAGCGGCACTGCGTGCAACCGCAGGATCACCCATGCCACGGTCGGATACGACCTGACCGTCTGCGATCTCGATCACGCGTGAAGCGTGCGCGGCAATCGCTGCATCATGGGTCACCAGGATCACGGTATGGCCCTGTGCATGCAGGCGCTTGAGTTCCGTCATCACCTGCCGGCCGCTGGCATGATCCAGCGCGCCGGTCGGCTCATCGGCCAGCACGATGGCGCCGCCATTCATCAGCGAACGCGCAATGGAAACGCGCTGCTGCTGGCCGCCGGACAGCTGGCTGGGCCGGTTCGTGGTGCGCTCACCCAATCCCAGCGTTTCCAGCAGCATGCGCGCACGGGCGGTGCGCGCATCGGCATCCACGCCGGCATAGACCGCCGGCAGTGCCACATTTTCCGTGGCGCTCAGGTTCTCCATCAGGTTGTAGCGCTGGAAGATGAAGCCGAAATGCTCGCGGCGCAGGTGCGCCAGTTCATCGGGTGACATCTGCTCGGTTGCCGCGCCCTGCACGCGGTAGCTGCCTTCGCTTGGCCGGTCCAGGCAGCCCAGAATGTTCATCAGCGTGGATTTGCCCGAACCGGACGGGCCGATGATGGCGATGAACTCGCCCGCCTCGATGCGCAGCGAGACGTCCTTCAACACCACCACCTCGCCGGCGGCCGAGCGGTAGGCGCGCGATACGCCATGCAGTTCCAGCAGCGCGTCGGCCATGTTCACATCCCCAGCAGGCTGGTGGGCTCGGCTTCCGCGCCGCTAGGCGCCTGCCCGACCACCACGTTCTCGCCCGCCTTGAGGCCGGACAGGATCTGCACCGCAGTCGCGGTGCGCAGGCCGGTCGTCACCGCCCGCTCGTGCGCGCGGCCCTTGGCATCGATCACCTGGACGGTCGCACGGTTGCCCGCCTTGTCGTCGCGCTCGGACACTGCCGTCAACGGCACCTGCAGCGCATTGGCGGCACGCGCCAGCTGGATCGTCACCTTCACCGTCATCGACGGCTTCAGTTTCAGGCCTGGATTGGGCACGTCAAACAGCCCGGCGTAGTACACCGCCTTCGGCGTCTGCGCCGATCCGCCGGTGTTGCCGGTGGCCACGTCGGCAATCGACGACGGCGCAGGTTCAAGCTGCTGCAGATGCGATTCGTAGCGGCGTCCGCCCGGCCCCAGCGTGGAGAACCACAGAGGTTGGCCAGGCGCGATCAGTTCCACATCGGCCTCCGCGATCTCGGTGCGAACCGTCATCGTGTCCATCTGTGCCAGCATCACGATGGTCGGCGTGGTCTGCATCGAGTTCAGCGTCTGCCCGGCCTTGGTGACGATGGCCACGATGTAGCCGTCGGACGGTGAGACGATGCGGGTGTAGCCGAGGTTGATACGAGCGGTCTCCACCTGGGTCACCGCCTGGTCGATCTGCGCCTGCAACGCGGCGGCCTCCGCGCGCGCCGCATCGCGCGCCACACGGGCCGCTTCGAAGCCTTCCTGCGAGACCAGCCGCGATGCCACCAGCTGCGACTGGCGCTCGTACGTGCGAAGGGCCTGGCTGTAACGCGCCTGGCTGGCCGCGTGCTGCGCACGCAGTGTGTTGGTGGCTGCTTCGGCGCTGCGCAGGGCGATGCGCTGCGGCTGCGAATCCACTTCGGCAATCAGGTCGCCAGCGTGCACACGCTGGCCCAGCGCCACATGCAGGCGCGTGACCTGGCCCGACACCTGCGCGCCCACCGCCACCAGTTCCTTGGGGTTGACCCGGCCAACGGCCTGCACGATCTTTTCCAGGTCCGCCACCCTTGCCGGGGCCGTGATCAGCGCGGCATCATCACCTTCGGCGAACAGCCACCCGCCGGTGCTGCCTGCAAGAAGTACAACGATTGCGGCAATGATCCAGGTCCTGCGATTGTTCATCGGAAAGCTCGCATGCACGCAGCCACCGGATGTGACCGCAGAAGCCGCAGTCTGGAAGGTAGTGGTGGATGTTTCTTGGAGCCACTGTGGAGATTGCATGGAGGCCGCACATCCGTTCAGGCACGGGGCCCGCTCCTGAACGGCACGGATCGCGTCCACGAAATCTCGACACAATCTCGACCAAGTCTCCATCAACGGCCCCTAGCCTTGTCGGCCTCGCCGACTGCTCCGCCGCCGTGTCCTTCCCGTTTCCAGACCTGCCTCCCATCGATGTCCGCCGCGCCTACCTTGCCTGGTGCGCGCCTTCGCCGTGGCTGCTTGCGCTGGTGCTGACGTCCACCAGTGCCTGGATGCTTGCCAGCGCGAACCCGGCGCCGCCCCTGCTGGCGGGCGCCGGTGCTGCCGCGCTGGTGTGGTTCCGCAGCGAAGGCCCGGGTCATTCGGCGCGCGCGGGCACCCTGGCGTCGGCGTCGCTGATCGGCCTCGCGGCCTGGTCCGCCTCCGCCGCTGACGTGAGCCTCATGCCAGCAGGGATGGCTGCTGTCCTGGTGGCCGCGTTGCTTGCCCTGCGCCTGCGGGCCGTGGTCCGCATGGCCCGCCGCCTGCAGGACCGGGTGGACGCAACGGGCATGCAATCGCGGTGGAGCAAGCTGCCTGCGGCCGTATCGACCCTGCTCGCACAGCACCTGCGCGCCACCACAACACTGGCGCCCGCCCTGCAGCACACGCTGGTGCTGGCCACCCTGGCCTGGGCCGCCCACGAAGAAGCGCAGACCCTGGAACGGCCACGATGACACCGTCGCCGGCGTTTCCCATTCCTTACTTGAAACCGCAGCATGCAATGAAATCCGATGCCCGCACGCGCCTGGCGCCCCTGGTGCTCATTGCCGAAGATGAAGGCGAAATCGCCGACATTCTCGGCGCCTACCTGGCCCGCTCCGGGCTGCGCAGCGCCCGCGCCGCCGACGGCGAAGCCGCCCTCACCAGCCACCGCCAGCTGCGCCCCGACCTGGTGCTGCTGGACGTGCAGATGCCGAAGATGGACGGCTGGCAGGTGCTGAGCGAGTTGCGCCGGCGCGGCAACACCCCGGTAATCATGCTCACCGCACTGGACCAGGACGTGGACAAGCTCACTGGCCTGCGCGTCGGTGCCGACGACTACGTGGCCAAGCCATTCAATCCCGCCGAGATCGTCGCCCGCATCCAGGCGGTGCTGCGCCGTAGCGCGAAGCCCATTGCAGAAGAGCCCAACGGGCTGATCCGGCAGGGGCCGTTCGAGATCGACCTGCGCAGCCATGAAGTCACCGTGCGCACCGATGACCACGTGCATGCTCTGAGTTTCACGCTCACCGAGTTCCGTCTGCTGGTACACATGGCGCGCGCACCGCGCATGGTGCACAGCCGGCTGGATCTGCTCCAGACCTGCCTGCCGGAAGGCGATGCGCAGGAGCGCACCGTGGACAGCCACGTCAGCAAGCTGCGCCGCAAGCTGGAGGAAGCAGGCGTCATCGGCATTCCCGCCACCATCCGCGGTGTCGGCTACCGCTTCCTGGACTGAGCCGATGAACCCCAAAGGCAAGAGTATCGGGCGCCAGATCACGCTCTCCATCACGGTCGCGTCGCTGTGTTCAACCGTACTGTCGATCAGTGGTTTCTACCTGTTCTATTACCTGATGGAGGTGTTCTATCCACGCTGGTACGACGAACCGGAAACCATCATGCCGTCAGGCCTGGAATGGATGTGGATCGGCCTGACCGCCACCGTGGTCGTTGCGCTGGCCACATTGATCGCCTCGCGCCTGACCCGGCGCATCATCACCCCGCTGAACTCGGTCGCCGAAAGCCTGCGTCGCGTCGCCAGCGGTGATCTGGAGGCGCGTGCGCGCGGCGGTGACACCTCGATGACCGAGGCCGCCGCGCTGGTCAGCGACTTCAATTCCATGGCCGAGCGATTGAGCCGGATGTCGGAGAACCGCGTGTTCTGGAACGCGGCGATCGCACACGAACTGCGCACGCCGATGACCATCCTGCGCGGCCGCCTGCAGGGCATCGCCGAAGGCGTGTTCGAGCCGGGGCCGGAGCAGTTCAACAGCATGCTCACCCAGCTGGAGGGCCTGACCCGCATCATCGAGGACCTGCGCGTGGTCAGCCTTGCCGAGAGCGGCCACCTCGATCTGCGCATGCAGCGCAGCGACGTCAGCGTGCAGGTGGCCGCAGTAGTGGAAGCGATGTCCGAGGCGCTGACCGAGAGTGGTTTCTCGGTGACCTTGGACGCGCGTTCTTCACTGGCCGACTGCGACCCGGCGCGCATCCGCCAGGCGGTGCTGGCGCTACTGGAAAACGCACGCCGCCATGCCATTCCCTGCCCGCTGCGCGTACACGTGACGCTGGCCGAAGGCCATTGCACCGTAACCGTTGAGGATGGTGGCCCGGGTGTGCCGGACGACCTTCGCGACAGCATCTTTGAAGCCTTCCAGCGCACCGATGTATCGCGCTCGCGGCAGAGCGGCGGCTCCGGTCTCGGCCTGGCGGTGGTGCGGGCGATTGCCGTGGCCCATCACGGAACCGCGCGATGCCGGGCTACCGAACGTGGCGGCAGTGCCTTCGAAATCCGCTGGCCGGTGCACGCGCGTCGTTGAGAGCACGGCGTTGCGGCAGACGCTGCTCTGGTAGCGGCCCACCTTGGTGGGCACCACGCCCTCCACTGAACGCCACTGGTTTCTCCACGCAATCTCCATCGTCCCTCCATGCCCGCTCCAAAGGGCTGCAGATACTGGGCGCGACCCGGGAGATCGCAGGCATCCGTCCCCTGCCCAGTCCCCGACCCACCCAGGCATCCCATGAAACACCCCCATGATCCAGCGGCCGCCGCCGGCAGCATCGGCCAGCAGAATGCGGCCGCCACCCTGAAGGCCATCCTGCGCACCTACCCTTGGCAGCTCACCGGCACGTTCTCGCTGGTGGCACTGGAGAACACACTGCTGCTGGCCTATCCCTTGTTCGCCGGCTTCGCGGTGGACGCGATCATCAGCGGCAACATCGGCCATGCCGTCTCCTATGCCGGCGTGGTGCTGCTGTTCTGGTTGGTCGGTGCCGCCCGTCGAGCGGTCGATACGCGCACTTTCACCCGCATCTACGCCGATCTGGCGGTGAGCGTGGTGCAGGCGCAGCGCCGCCTGGGCCAGGCCACGTCCACCTCGGCGGCGCGCGTGGTGCTGGCCCGCGAGTTCGTCGACTTCTTTGAAAAGCACGTGCCGATCATCGCCACCGCGCTGGCATCGATGTTCGGTGCGGTGGCCATGCTGCTGGCGATCGAGCCGATGGTCGGTGCCGCTGGCCTGGTCACCCTGCTCGGCGCCCTGCTGGTGCTGCCCTCGTTCGCACGCCGCAACGAGCAGCTGCATGGCCGCCTGAACAACCGCCTGGAACACGAAATCCGGCTGGTCGACCGGGTCAGTCCCTCGGTGCTGCGCCGCCACTACACCACCCTGTCGCGCCTGCGCATCCTGTTGTCAGACCGCGAGGCCGGCGCCTATGTGGTGATCGGGCTGGCTGCAGCGGCATTGTTCGCGCTGACCATAGGCCGCCTGGCCACCAGTGAAGGCGTCACGCCGGGCCATGTCTACGCGGTGATGACCTATCTGTGGACCTTCGTCGGCAGCCTGGACGATGCGCCGTCGATGGTGGACCAGCTTGCACGGCTGAAGGACATCGGCCGGCGAGTCAGTCCCGGGATGGACGACGCGGAGCACAAGGACGCCGCTTGACCGGTAGATGCCACCTTGATGGGCACCGACACATCGCGGGGCCAACCAAGGTTGGCGACTACCGGGGCAACGGTGCCAATCAGTATTGGCGGTCACCTCGCGCCTACCGTGCGCCCGCACATCGCCAAGGCACCGATGATCAATGCCTGCATGCTGCGGTCGAACTCGGCTTCCTGCGCCGCGCGGTCCAGTGGCCGGCGCGTGGTGTCCACGACGGCATGCCGCGAGTACACGGTATCGGCCAATGCCACGGCGTGATAGGCCACGGTCGACAGCAACCATGCTGCCTGTTCCTGCGGTAGTTCATGCACACGACTGAACTCGGCATGGTGGCGCTGGATACGCGCCACCATTTCCGGCGTCTTCGCACCGTGGCTCACCAGGAACGGAGCCAGGCCGGGGTTCTCGTCCACGAGCATCCGCAGGGAACGCTGGAACGCGTACAGATCGTCGTCGATGCTACGTCCCGCGCCAGCTTCCAGCGGCGGTGCCTGCCAACGCTCGAAGATCGCTTCAGCCACCAGCTCGCGCAGCGCCGCCAGATTCGCCACATGCTTGTACAGCGCGATGTGGCTGACCCCCAGCGCTGCGGCCACGCCCACGAAGCTCAGCCCCGGCAGCGTCATCGCGATGCCAGCGTCGGCGATGCGCTCTCGGGTGATGGTGGGCGGTCGCCCACGGGCAGCGGTCTTCTTCGGTGCAGCCATTGCTGTTGCGGTTCCTGCGCGGCGCGCTGGCAAGGCCTGTCATGGTGGTCTGCGGCAACGCAATGGTCAACGCGCTGCATACGCTTCCAGCAGGCCTGGGTTGCGGGACGATCAATTTAGTTTACTATGATGTAACTAATTCGCATTCGCAGCCTTCTGGATCGTTGTCGATGTCCGCGCCTACCCTTTCCACCACCCCGGCCGGGCCGCTGCGCGGCGCCGAACACGACCGTGGCCTGCAGGCGCTGCGCGTCCACGTGGTTGACGTCACGCAGCCCTGCGCGAGCCTGCTTCGGCTGGTCGTACAGCTGCCGCCACAGGCCGAGCTGGCACCCTGGCAGCGTGCCAACACCGCCGTTCGCATCCAGCTGGGTGCCGCGTTTACCGATGTGTCACGGATCTACACCGTGCGCAGCGTCGACGCGCAGGCGCGCCGTTTCACACTGGACGTGGTGCTGCACGAGGCTCCGGGGCCGATGCTGGCCTGGGTGCGCGCACTGGAGCCCGGCGACGCCTTCGATCTCACCGGTCCGCGCCCGCATCTGCAGGTGCCGCACCGCGAGGGTAGCGTTGCCCTGCTGTTCGCCGATCAGAGCGCCATCCCGGCACTGTCCGCCTTGCTGCAGCAGTGGCCCAACGGCCTCCGCGCGCAGGCCTGGATCGCTTCGGATGATCCCTTCCCGGTAGACGAACTGCCCGCCGTCGAAGGCGTCTGCATGCAGCGCGTGTCCACGGGCGCTATGCCGTTGCTGCAGCAGGCACGCCGTCTGCGCACGGGGGCAAACAACACCGTCTGGGCCGCAGGCGAACGCGAGGAGATGCGCGCCCTGCGCCGCTACTTCCTTGAAGCGTGTGGTCTGCCGCGCGCAGACGTCGCCGTGGCCGGTTACTGGAAACACGGCCAGACCACCACCGAGACCGACCAGCGCCGCCGTCGCAACTACGAGCGTGTGCTGGCGCGCGGCGGCGGACTGCAGGACCTCGACGATCTCGCCGACGACATCTGATCCACCTCGCACCACCCGCGCCCTGCGCTTCGTTCCACCCAGCCACAGATCGCCCACGCACCTCGCGTGCAGCACTGCCCCAGCGGCAGTGCCGTGCCCTCTGCCAGCCATTCCACAGCCCGCGTCGTCCTGCCCGTGCAGGTCATCGACGGCGCCGTGCTGGCCGATTGCACGCCCCATCACACGAGAACTGCCATGTCCCTCCCCCTTCGAGCCCTGTCCCTCCCACGCCGCTCCGCGCTGTCCCTGGCCGCACGTGCCGCGTTGCTGCCCACCCTGCTGATCGCCACCGCCGCCCACGCTGACGACGCGCCCGACGGTGCCCGCCAGCTGCCTACGGTGAACGTGCGCGCCGACAAGACCACGCCCACCGATGCCTATGCCGGCGGCCAGGTCGCCCGCGGCAGTGGCGTCGGCCTGCTCGGCGAGCTCGACTTCATGGACACCCCGTTCAACACCACCCGCTACACCGCCGGGTTCATCGAGAACATCCAGGCACCGGATCTGGTAAGGGTGATCGCGCTGACCGATCCCAGCGTCTACAGCAGTGGATCCAGCGGTGGCATCACCGACTACTTCAACATCCGTGGCTTCGGTGTTGCCTCGTCGGATATCGGCTTCGGCGGACTCTACGGCCTGATCCCCTACTACCGAGTCACCCCCGAACTGGCCGAGAGCATCGAAGTACTCAAGGGGCCATCGGCACTGCTCAACGGCATGCCGCCGGGTGGCTCGGTGGGCGGTGCGGTGAACCTGGTACCCAAGCGCGCAGGTGATACGCCGTTGACCCGCTTCACGGCCAGCTACAGCAGCGACGCGCAGTTCGGCGGCCATCTGGATGTTGGTCGTCGCTTCGGCGCGCAGCAGCAGTTCGGTGTGCGCCTCAATGCCGTGCATCGCGATGGCGACACCGCCACCGACCACCAGCAGCACAAGACGCAGCTGGCGTCGCTGGGCCTGGACTGGAGGGGTGAACGCTCGCAGGTCTCGCTGGACCTGTTCAGCAGCCGTGACCATGTGGATGGCCTCAATCGTGGCGTTTCGCTGGCAGCCGGCCTGGCCGTGCCCCGCCCGCCGAAGGCCAGCACCCTGTTCGCACCGGATTGGACCTTCAGCAACGTCAAGGACTCGGCCGCCGCGCTGCGCTGGTCGTTCGACATCACTGACCACTTGCAGGCGCATGCCAGCTACGGCCACGGCCATACCGATTTCGATTCCATCGCCAGTGCCACCACGCTGATCACCAACACGGCCGGCGATTTCCGCAACAACTTCGCCCACCAGCGCTTCATCTACAGCAAGGACACCGCCGAAGCCGGTCTCTCGGCACGTTTCCGCACCGGCCCGGTCGATCACGCACTGGCGATCAGTGCCGCCTGGTACCAGCACGACCAGAAATTCGGCTTCAAGCGCAATCTGCTGGCCCGCGACTGGGTGACCAACCTGTACGACCCACAGTGGGGCCCGGCTATCGATCGCAGCTTCAGTGATGCGTCGCTGCCGAAGACCGCGGAAGTGCGTACCACCAGCTTCGGCATCGCCGACACGTTGTCCTTCATCGATGACCGCGTGCAGCTGACCCTGGGCATCCGTCACCAGACCGTGCTCAGCGACACCTTCGACGGCAGCACCGGCAAGCGCACCACACGCTACGATGCCAGCGCCAATACCCCGGCCGCTGCACTGCTGTTCAAGGCCAGCGATCGACTGTCGCTGTACGCCAACTACATTGAAGGCCTGAGCCAGGGCAGCACCGCCCCGGTCAGTGCAGCGAATGCGGGCGAGGTGTTCCCGCCGTTCAAAACCCGCCAGCGTGAGGTCGGCGCCAAGTTCGACTTCGGCCGTCTGGCCAGCGCATTGAGCGTGTACGAGATCGAAAAGCCCAGTTCCTATACCGATCCGGCCACCAATGTGTTCTCGTTCGGCGGCCAGCAGCGCAACCGTGGCGTGGAATGGACCGTGTTCGGCCAGGCGACCGAACAGCTGCGCGTGCTGGGCGGCATCGGCTGGCTGCAGCCGAAGCTGACCCGCACCCAGGGCGGCATCAACGAAGGCCGGCTGGCCACGGCCACACCGCAATGGCAGGGCAAGCTGGGCGTCGAATGGGACGTGCCAGCCGTGGCCGGCCTCACCCTCACCGGCAACGCGGTCAGCCTGTCCAAGGGTTACATCAATGCTGACAACAGCCAGTGGGTGGCAGGCCGCACCGTGTTCGATCTCGGTGCCCGCTATGCGACGCAGGCGGCCGGCCATCCGCTGGTACTGCGCGCCACCGTGCAGAACGTGACCAACAAGGCGTACTGGGCGGGCAGCCTTGGCTCCGGTCTGGGCACGCCGCGCACCGCCGTGCTGTCGGCCACCGTCGATTTCTGATCCTGGATTCAAGGACACCACGCCATGGCGCGTGGTGCCCTGGAGAAGTGCTTTGACCGTTTCCCGTACCGCTTCCGTGCTGGCCTGGCTGCCCCTGGTCTCACGCATCATCGCTGCGTTGTTCGGCGGCTATGTGCTCGCCGCGCTGTGCAGCATCGCTGCACTGGCGCTGCCCATCGATGGCCGCCAGGCCGTGTTCACCGGCATGCTGGCCAGCTTCCTGCTGTATTCCGGCGCCGTGGTCTGGGTGTTCGCGGTGCGCTCGGCGCGGCGCGCATGGATCGGGTTGATCATGATCGCCCTGCCACTGTGGTTGGTTGCGCAATCGGTCGCCAACGGAGGCGCTGCATGAGCAAGATCGATCGCACCGCCAAGCCACGCGGCATCCGCCAGACCATGTCCGACCTGCATATCTGGGTCGGCCTGCTGGCCGGCTGGATCCTGTACGCGATGTTCCTCACCGGCACCGCCAGCTATTTCCGCGACGAGCTCTCGCGCTACACACGCCCTGAGATCGCCACGCCCTCCACGTTGCCGGAGGCGGCGATGGTCGCGCAGCGCACGGTCTCCAGCATCATTGCCGAGACGCCTGCAGCCCGCCAGATCAACCTGAGCCTGCCAAGTACGCGCATGCCCTGGGTGTCAGCGATGTGGGCCAGCCCGGGTGGGCGCGGCCGACATGGCTTCGATTCAGGCCTGTTCGATGCCAGCACCGGTACGCCCTTGCAGGCGCGGGATACCGACGGTGGCGACTTCTTCTATGCGTTCCACTTCAACCTGCACTACATGCCGGCCATGTGGGGCCGCTGGATCGTCGGCGTCTGCGCGATGTTCATGCTGGTGGCCATCGTCAGCGGCGTGATCACCCACAAGAAGATCTTCGCCGACTTCTTCACCTTCCGCTGGGGAAAGGGTCAGCGCTCGTGGCTGGATGGTCACGCGGCGCTGTCGGTGCTCGGCCTGCCGTTCCACTTCATGATCACCTGGAGCGGCCTGGTGATGCTGGCGGTGCTGTACATGCCGTGGGGACTGGCCAAACTGCCGGACAAGCGCCAGCAGGCCGAGGTGGTCAGCGAGATGCGGCTGTTCCTGCCGCCGCAGAAGGCCGCCGGTCACGCCGCTCCGCTTACAGACATCGGCGCACTGGTGCGACAGGCCGAACAGCGTTGGGGAACCGGCGCGGTGGGCAGCGTGCAGGTGCAGAATCCCGGCGACGAGAACGCACGCGTGGCGGTGGTGCGTGCGCAGTCAAGCCGGGTTTCGACCACGCCGAACTACCTGCTGTTCGATGGCAGCGGCGGGCAGCTGCTGCAGGTCAAGGAGCACTCGGGCGTCGCCGCCGATACCCAGGGCGTGCTGTATGGCCTGCATCTGGGGCGCTTTGCCGACGCCACGCTGCGCTGGCTGTACTTCATAGTCAGCCTCGCGGGCACCGCCATGGTCGGCACCGGGCTGGTGCTGTGGACGGTGAAGCGGCGTACCCAGCTGCCTGACCCACAGCGCCCCTACTTCGGTTTCCGGTTGGTGGAGCGCCTCAACATCGCCACGGTGGCTGGCCTGTCGGTGGCGATGGCGGCCTATCTCTGGGCGAATCGACTTCTACCCACCTTCATGGAGGGGCGCGCGGCGTGGGAGGTGCATGTGTTCTTCCTGGCCTGGGCAGCGATGTTCGTGCACGCCACGCTGCGCACACCCAAGCGTGCGTGGATCGAACAGTTCGTGCTGGGGGCGTTGTTGCTGACGCTGTTGCCGGCACTCACGGCGACGACGACGGCACATCCGTTGTGGCGCACCCTGACCACAGGCGACTGGGCATTCGCCGGCACCGATCTGACCTTGCTGGCATTGGCCGTCCTGCATGCAGTGCTGGCGTGGCGCATCTGGAAGCACGCACCGAAGGTGAAGCGTGCACGCCCGCCTGCTGCACCACGCACTGCAGTACCGGAGGCCAGTGCATGATCCACGTCATTCTGTTTGTGCTGTCACTGGCCGCGTTCGGTTGCCTGGCACTGGCGATGGAGCGCCATCAGCGCGATGTGCTGCGCCGTGTACTGAGCGCGCAGGCCGTTCAGCAACTGCGCGCAGTCGGTTGGGCGCTGCTGATGTTCAGCGCCGTGTTTGCCATGCGCGCGTTGGGCGTGGGTTTCGGCCTGGCCGCGCTGTCCGGTCACACCAGCGTCGCCGCCGGTGTGGTGGTGCTGGCGATGGTGGCGCATGGGCGGCTGAATCGGTAGATACCCACCTTGGTGGGCACCGGGCCTGAGCGGCGTTGCTCTGATAGATGCCCACCTTGGTGGGCACCGATGGAAGCCGGTGCCAACCAAAGTTGGCAGCTACCGGGCGCGATGAACGTTGCTTCGATTCGCTGGCCCGCGCGAAAAACAGCCGAGCATGGCTCGGCTCTACAGGAACTCCGCCATGCGCTGCAGCTCGTCTTCCAACGCGCCACGAAACACCCTGTCGCGGGCCAGCGACTTGCCTGCATAGCCCACACTCGATGCCAACTCACCGTCGCGCACGCTGAGATTGGCCCAGCCCACCACCTGGTCGTGCCACAACACCGGCAGAGCGTAGTACCCATACTGTCGCTTCGGTGCAGGTGTATACGCCTCGAACTTGTACACCCATCCCCACAGCAGCTCGAAGCGGCGGCGGTCCCACACCACCGGGTCGAACGGCGCCAGCAGGCGCACCTGTTCGTCCGGTGCATGGCGGCGCGAGCGCGGATTCTCGTCCACCGGCCAGTACCAGGTGGTGCCCTCCAGCGTGCAGCTGGCCAGTTGTTGCTTGGCCAACGCCAACGCCTGCCGGGTCTGCTCGGCCAGATGTGGGGCGCCATAGCCCAGCAGGCGCACCAGATAGGTCAGGCTGGCCGAGGGCAGCGGCGCGTACTTGCGCACCACCAGATCGATCAGGGCGGCGGCCCGTTCAACCTGCGCCTGCTCGCTGGCGTCCGGCTCGGCGTGCTCGGCCACTGCATAGATGCGGGTGCCACTGTCGCGCCGCTGCACCCGCAGCAGGCCACGGTAGTGCATGCCGTCAAGCAGATGCGTGCTTGCGTTGCTGGTGCCGCCCCAGTAATTGGTCACCCGCCCATGCGCGAACGCCTGGTCCACCTCACGCGGGTGCACGCTGCCGCGCTCGCGCACGAAGGCCAGTACGTCGGCCGCGCGGCGATGGGTCTCGGCGTCCCATTCGCGCTTGGACACGCGTGGGTGCATCAGTGCCAGATGCTCGCGCGGCAGGAAGCCGTAGTTCACCAGGCAATCCTCTTCCACCGGCAGGCGCGTGTAGCGCCGCTCAAGATCGCCTGCGCGGTAGTCCTTCACCCGGTGGCGCAGGGTCAGGTCCTGTGCGCGCGCCGGTGCCCTGATCGGGTCGGCCTGCACGAAGCCCAGCCGTCGTATCGCGGTCAGCAGCGTAGTCGGCTTGAACAGGGTGCGCGCCACCGCGTAGCGGCGAAGATCATCGAGAGTAGGCGTGGCAGGCATGGCCGCATTGTATTCTCGACACCACGCGATCCGTCCAGTAGAGCCAGGCCATGCCTGGCTGGCGTCAGGGTGAACGGCCAGGATCGTCCACGCATGGCGTGCATCTACCGAAGCCGCGATACCTCCAGCGAACCGATCACCAGCGCCCGCATGCCCTGCTTGAACTCGGTGATCACCTGCCCTTCCTCGTCGTCCGCAATCGCATAGATCGTATCGGCGCCGGCGATGCAATAGAACGCGATCGTGGCCAGCAGCCAGCGCGCCTTGTCCACCGGCAGGCCGAACACATCAGCCACGTGTGCCTGGTGCGAGGCGATCTTTTCCAGCATCGGCGCGGTCGCCACCGTGCGCCGCAACAGGTACGGTGGCAGCCCGGGATGCGCCTTCACCACCTCGCACAGTGACTCCACGAACCGCATCAGGTAGGCCTCCAGCCCACCCGGTGCGTCGACCGACGCGCGCGGAATCTGCCAGCGCTGGAACACCGCCTCGGCCACCAGGCGTTTCAACGCCTCCAGGTTGGCCACGCGCTTGTACAGCGCCGCCTGGGTCACCGCCAGTTCGGCGGCCGCGTTGGCCATGGTCAGGTTGGGTAGGCCCAGGCGGATGCCGATGTCGGCCAGGCGCTCCGGGGTGATGGTGGGCGGGCGGCCACGGGTCGGCGCCGTTGGATCGGAGTGAGGGCTCATACGGTGCGTGCTCATACCCTGCTGAGGGTGCCAGCAAAGGGACCCTCTTGTCCGCTTCGATTGATTTAGTTTAATTTACTCAACTAATTCGGAATGCGTCCAGCACGCTGCCCGTAGTCGAGCCCATGGCTCACCTTCCGCCAGGTCCCCACCCAGCCAACAACCCTGCGCTGCGCCCTCTCCCCGTGCTTGCCGTCGGCAGCGCGCCAGGCGCGCTCGCGCCTGCGATTCACAGGAATCTGGCATGACCGTGTACAACTTCTCTTCTCTGCAGCATCGCGCTGCCGCCGCATCTTCCGGCCTGATGCATCCACCAGGCATCGCCCGGCGCTATCGGATGTCGGCCCTCGCGCTAGGGCTGCTGGCCTCGTTTGCCGCGCTGGCCGACTCCGCGCCGTCCACCCTGCCCTCGGTGCAGGTGCAGGAACAGCGCCGGGTCACTGCAGACTATGCGGGCGGGCAAGTGGCCGCTGGCAGCCGCGTCGGCCTGCTCGGCGACAAGGACTTCATGGACACGCCGTTCAATACGGTCAGCTACACCGAGTCCTTCATCCGCGACCGCCAGGCCAAGGACCTCACCGACGTCATCGCCGCCACCGACCCCACGGTGTTCAGCAACGGCGTCACCGGTTCGTGGAGCGAGAACTACGCGATCCGAGGCTTTGCCTCCAACACCAGCGACACCACCTTCAATGGCCTCAGCGGCATGGCGCCGTACTACCGCACTTCGCCGGAAATGTTCGAACGCATCGAGGTGCTGAAAGGCCCCTCCGCGCTGCTCAACGGCATGCCGCCGGGCGGCTCGGTCGGTGGCAGCGTCAACCTGGTCCCCAAGCGTGCCGGCGATCAACCGCTGCTGCGGGTCAGTGCCAACTTCGCCTCCGATGCGCAGTTTGGCGCCCATGTGGATGCGGGGCGTCGCCTGGGCGCGGACAAGCAGTTCGGCATCCGCTTCAACGGCGCGTACCGTGATGGTGATGGCGCGGTCGGCAAGCAGAGCAAGAAGGTGCAGCTCGGCGCACTGGCAGTGGACTGGCGCGGCGAACGTGCGCGGCTGTCGGCCGATCTGTACAGCGCCGATGACCGCGTGGACGGCCCGGCACGCGGCGTCGGTCTGGCACCGGGCGTGGCCATTCCGCGGCCGCCGCGTGGCGATACGCTGATCAACCCGGACTGGGCCTACGTGGACAGCCAGGACAAGGGCGCGATGCTGCGGGGCGAGCTGGACATCAATGACACCCTGATGGCCTACCTGGCCTACGGCACCAGCAAGACCGACTACCGCTACAATGGTTCGATCAGCGCGCAGATCCTCAATCCAGCCGGCGACTTCACCACAGTGATCGGCCAGCTCGCCTTCGATATCAAGAAGCAGTCCGCAGATGCCGGCCTGCGCGGCTCGTTCCACACCGGCAGCATCGGCCATCAGTGGGCCGCCAACGTGACCCACTACCAGCACACCCAGAACGATTACGGGCGCCGCAGCGTGCCGGGCTGGGACTGGACCACCAATCTGTACAACCCGGCATGGGGCCCGGCGGCACCGTTCGTAGCGCCGCACATCTCGCACACCGAGCTGCGGCTGGACAGCCTCGGTTTCGCCGACACCCTCGCCTTCGCCGATGACCGCGTGCAGCTGACCCTGGGCGTGCGCCGCCAGCAGGTGGTCAGTGAGACCTTCAATGTCGCCAGCGGTGCGCGCACCTCGCGCTACGACGAGAGCGCCAACACGCCGGCAGCGGCGCTGCTGGTGAAGGCCACCGGAAGGGTCTCCATCTACACCAACTACATCGAAGGCCTCAGCCAGGGCGCCACCGCGCCGATGACCGCTGCCAATGCCGGTGATGTGTTCGCACCGTTCCGCACCAGGCAGAAGGAGCTGGGCCTGAAGCTGGACCTGGGCAGCTTCGCGCACACCTTCAGTGTGTATGAAATCAAGCGGCCCAGCAGCTACACCGACCCGGTCACGAATATCTTCTCGTTCGGTGGCGAGCAACGAAATCGCGGCGTGGAATGGGGCTTCTTCGGCACGCCACTGGATGGCGTGCGCCTGCTCGGTGGCGTGGCCTACGTGCAGCCGAAACTGACCCGCACGGCCGGTGGCGTGAATGAGGGACGCATCGCCACCGCCGTAGCGCAACGGCAGGCCAAGCTGGGGGTGGAATGGGATGTACCGACCTTGCAGGGCCTGACCTTGACCGGCAATGCCACGGCGATGTCGAAGCAGTACATCAGTGCCGACAACAGCCTGTCGGTGCCGGGCCGCACGTTGTTCGATGTCGGGGCGCGCTACAGCACCACCGTGGCGGGTCGACCGCTTGCGCTGAGAGCCAGTGTGAACAACGTGACCAACAAGGCGTATTGGGGCATGCCGTTGCTTTCCAGTCTAGCGCTGGGAGCGCCGAGAACGGTGCTGGTGTCGGCGACGATGGACTTCTGAGGCAGGCGCCTCCACGCCAGACATGCATCACCTGTGGAGTCGAGCCATGCTCGGCTCGCTTTGCCGGTCACGCATGGCGTGGATTTCCCAGAACGTGTAGAGCTGAGCCATGCTCGGCTCCGGCTCGCCCGCTGAGTCGGGCATGGCTCGACTCTACACACGCCGATGGCGGCATGCTTCACCCCCACCTGCGACGCGCATTCCTTGACCGCATCCGGCATTCAAGACACTCGACATGCCAGTTCCGAAATTACACAAGCAGATGGGCAACCAACGCCAGCACCGCCAGATGCCCCACGTAATACCCGTAGAACGCCCACCGCCAGCGCGGCAGCTGCCACGGCACCCGCGCCGCCAGCAGCACTACCGGAATGGCCAGCAGTGCCCAGCCGTTGTGGTTGGCCCAGCACACCGCTGCAAGCGCAACCAGCAACAGCCACCACGCCCGGTGCCGGAACGCGATCCAGGCCAGCAGCACGCTGCCAACCCCGGCCCACTGATAGTCCACGAACATCGGCAGCACGCCGGCAGCCAGCAACAGCTGCACCGGCCGATTGTTCGCCAGCGCATGTACGGCTACTGCTGCAAATGTAAAGGTGAGCAGGATGTTGAGCGGCAGCCAGGAACCAAACGCGAATGCGTGCAATGGCTGTGCGATCAGCCCCCACAGCGCGAGCCGGCGCATCGACTTGCGCAGGTCGGCCCCGGGCTGGGCGAGATTGCAGGCCATCACCAGCGCGAACAGCGGGAAGGCGATGCGCCCCAGTTCGCTGACCACCGGCACGTAGCCGCCGAAGACCACCTTGGCCACGTGGTCACCCGTCATGGCCAGCAGTGCGATCCACTTCAGCAGCTCGCGCGCGCCGCTGCGGAGGGTGAAGTTGAAGGTTGACATCCCGGTCGTGGTCGCTTGCATCGCGGAAGCTTATGCGCATCGGCCAGCCCATTTCCAGCGCCGCGCAGGAGCACGACGCTGCAGGCAGCAGGCGGGGGCGCTATGCTGGCCGCCCCTGCTTGTGAGACGTCCGCCGTGCGAACCCTATACCCCGCCATCGAGCCGTACCGCGAGTTCACCCTGAAGGTGAGCGATCTGCACACGCTGCACATCGAAGAGTGCGGCACGCCAGAGGGCATTCCGGTGGTGTACCTGCACGGCGGCCCGGGTGCTGGCATCTCGCCCACCCACCGCCGCTTCTTCGATCCGGCGCGGTACCGCATCGTGCTGATCGACCAGCGCGGCAGCGGCCGCTCCACACCGTTCGGCGAACTGCGCGACAACACCACGCAGGATCTGGTGGCCGATATCGAGAAGGTGCGTGAGCACCTGGGCATCGAGCGTTGGCTGGTCTACGGCGGCTCATGGGGTTCGACGTTGTCGCTGGCCTATGCGCAGGCGCATCCCGAACGCGCCACCGGCCTGATCGTGCGTGGCGTGTTCCTCGGCCGCGAGATCGAGAACCGCTGGTTCGCCGAGGCCAACGGCGGTGCGCGCTGGATCTTCCCGGAACGCTGGGAACGCTATGAGGCCTACATACCGGAAGCCGAGCGTGGCGACATGATCGCGGCCTACTGGACGCGCATGGATGGCCCGGATGAAGCGACCCGCATCGAAGCCGCGCAGGCTTGGCTGGGCTGGGAAGACAACGCCGCCACCCTGCAGCACGACGTGGATGCGCAATCCACCGATGACCCGCTGGACACATTGGCAAAGGCCCGCATTGAAGCGCATTACTTCCGCAACAACATCTTCCTGGAGCCGGACCAGCTGCTGCGCGATATCGATCGCATCCGCCACCTGCCCTGCGTGATCGTGCAGGGGCGCTACGACATCATCTGCCCGCCGCGCAGTGCGTGGGATCTGGCCAAGGCCTGGCCGGAAGCCCGGCTGCAGATGGTGACCTCCGGCCACAGCGCGAACGAGCCGGCCACGGTGGATGCGCTGGTGCGGGCGACGGACGCCTTTGCCGACCGTTTCTGAGCAGATGGTAGTGCCGGCCGCTGGCCGGCCTCCCACCGTTCGAGGGTAGCGTCGACTCCGCGTGATCGCTGCTGCGCGGCCAGGTGAATGGCGACCCACCGACAACGGTCCACGGCCCCATTCTTCGCAGCCCGCTTACAGCTCCGCGCAGAAGATCCGGCGGTGACCACCGCACGGGTGGTTCGCCCTTTCCCCAGGAGCACGCCATGACCGGTTATCGCTGCCTTCCCATCGCTCTCTCGCTATCTGCGGGCCTGCTGCTGGGCGCCTGTTCCAATCCCCAGGAGGCCAGCAAGGCCACCGCCGCCGAGGACGTGACAGAAGTAAGGCTCATCCCTGCCTACGAATCGCTGGACAAGGACAAGGACGGCATCGTCACGCTGGCCGAGGTGGATGCCGTGGCACCGGACTGGGCCGAACGACTGCACGCCTGCGACACCGACCGCAACAAGACGCTGAGCCGCGGCGAGTACGACGTATGCAAGCAGACCAGCGCTTCGCATTGATCCATCATTGAGCCCTCGACTGGCGCTGCGCATGCCGGCTATACCAAGGTATAGCCGGGCTAACCCACGAGCCTCTAGGCCCGTCCCATTCAGGGGCGGACAATAGCGCCACTGGCCAGGGCAATCCTGGCCGGCACCCTCCCCTCATGGAGACGCAGATGGACCCCGACCCTGCCGGGCGCACCGCGCCCCGGATGACCGCTTGTTGCCTGTTCCTGGCGCCTGCCCGCCGGCCCCTGCCTGCCTGAGTGACGGGGGGCCGCCAGGCGCCGTTTGCCTGGAGAGCACCCCCATGTCCTACAAGATCCTCTACATCACCCTGCGCCGCCTGATCGGCGAGCGCGATGTTGCCGCGCTGCGCAGCCAGCTGCTGCAGCACGGCCCCGTGATGTTTGCCCGTTCGCTGTCACTCGGTTCGCCACGCGTGGTGGCCGACGCCTTGTCGCTGCTGCCGATCAGCGAGCGCATCACCGTGCTGCGTCATCTGCCCTATCCGCTGCGTGATGCGATGAAGCCGCTGTGCATCGGCGGCAGCCAGCGCCTGCACATGCAGCCGTGGTCGCCGGCGGTGCTGGCGATGCGCCACGCCTGATCGGTTGCATCCGTTCCGTTCGTGTTCCGGCCCCGGCCGGCTCTGACATTCGAGGAGAGTCCCATGAGCCTGCTCAACGCCTGGTTCAATGCCTTCCTGCGCAGCCGTCGCGCAGGCAACCTGTTCCGCCGCCGTGCGATGCCCGAAGCCGGGTTTGGCCCGGGCAGCGCCGACGCGGCACCGTTCGCGCTCACCACCGGCCTGGTCACCCTGGCCCAGCAGGAGGAAGCCGAGCTGCTGGCCACGCTGGGGTCGCATGCCGATGGCCTCAGCCCGCATGAGGCCGAGGACCGGCTGGCGACGCTCGGCCCCAACGAGGTGGATCACGAAAAGCCGCTGCCGTGGTGGCGGCACCTTTGGCAGTGCTACCGCAATCCGTTCAACCTGCTGCTGACCGTGCTGGCGGCGGTGTCCTGGCTGACCGAGGACATCAAGGCCACCATGGTGATCGGTGCGATGGTGCTGCTGTCCACGCTGATCCGCTTCGTGCAGGAGGGCCGCTCGAACCGTGCAGCCGAGCGGCTGAAGGCGTTGGTCGGCAATACCGCGCGCGTGCTGCGCCGCAATCCCGGTACCGAGGCCGCCGATGTGGCCGACCAGTACTTCGGTGCGCACCTGCACAGCCGGCGCCCGGCGCGCCTGCTGGACCTGCCGATCCGCGAACTGGTGCCCGGCGACCACATCGTGCTGTCGGCCGGCGACATGATTCCGGCCGACTGCCGCGTGCTGACTGCCAAGGACCTGTTCGTGGCACAGGCCGCGATGACCGGCGAGTCGCTGCCGGTGGAGAAGTTCGCGCACCCGGGCGACGGCCTGGCTGGCCTGCTGGAACAGCATAACCTGCTGTTCATGGGCACCAATGTGGTGTCCGGCACTGCCACCGCCGTTGTGCTGGCCACCGGCAACCGCACCTATTTCGGCACGCTGGCCCTGCGCAGCACCGCCACCGACCGTGCGCCGACCGCGTTCCAGGCCGGCGTCAACAGTGTCAGCTGGCTGCTGATCCGCTTCGCGCTGGTGATGGTGCCGTTCGTGCTGCTGATCAACGGCTGGACCAAGGGCGACTGGACCGAGGCGTTCCTGTTCGCGCTGTCGGTGGCGGTGGGCCTGACCCCGGAAATGCTGCCGATGATCGTCACCTCCACCCTGGCCAAGGGCGCGGTGCTGTTGTCGCGGCGCAAGGTCATCGTCAAGCGCCTGGACGCGATCCAGAACTTCGGTGCGATGGAAGTGCTGTGCACCGACAAGACCGGCACCCTCACCCAGGACAGGATCGCGCTGGAGCGGCACACCGATGTGTTCGGCCACGATTCGGAAGACGTGCTGACGTTCGCCTATCTCAACAGCCACTTCCAGACCGGGTTGATCAACCTGCTGGACCGCGCGGTGCTGGAGCACGTGGAGCTGCAGAGCTCGCTGCGGTTGTCGCAGGACTACCACAAGGTGGATGAGATCCCGTTTGACTTCGAGCGCCGCCGCATGTCCGTGGTGGTGTCCGAGCGGGAGGACCATCACGAGCTGATCTGCAAGGGCGCCGTCGAGGAAATGCTGGCGGTGTGCAGCACTGTGCGCGAGAACGGCCTGGATATGCCGCTGGACGAGCGCCGCCTGGCGCGGGTGAGGCAGACCACTGAGGAACTGAACGAACAGGGCCTGCGGGTGGTGGCGGTGGCAATGAAAGAGACCGCGGCCAGCCAGACCGTCTACTCGCAGGCCGACGAGTGCGGATTGACCCTGGTCGGTTACGTGGCCTTCCTGGACCCGCCGAAGGAATCGGCTGCGCAGGCATTGCAGGCATTGGCCGCACACGGCGTGGAGGTAAAGGTATTCACCGGTGACAACGAGCTGGTCACCGCCCGCGTCTGTGCCCAGGTCGGGCTGGATGCCGACACCATCCTGACCGGCCCTCAGATCGAGCGCATGGATGACGGCGCGTTGTCGCGGGCACTGCACCACCACCGCGTGTTCGCCCGCCTGACGCCGCTGCACAAGGAGCGACTGGTGCGCGAGCTGCGCGCACAGGGCAAGGTGGTCGGCTTCCTCGGCGACGGCATCAACGATGCCCCGGCGCTGCGCGCGGCAGACATCGGCATCAGCGTGGACAGCGCGGTGGACATTGCCAAGGAGGCCGCCGACATCATCCTGCTGGAAAAGAACCTGATGGTGTTGGAGGAAGGCGTCATCCAGGGCCGGCGCACGTTCAACAACATGCTGAAGTACATCCGCATGACCGCAAGCTCCAACTTCGGCAACGTGTTCTCGGTGCTGGTGGCCTCCGCCTTCCTGCCGTTCCTGCCGATGCTGCCGCTGCAGCTGCTGGTGCAGAACCTGCTGTACGACATCTCGCAGATCGCCATCCCGTTCGACAACGTGGACGAGGAACTGGTACGCAGGCCGCTGAAGTGGAACCCGGCGGACATCGGCCGCTTCATGGTGTTCTTCGGGCCGATCAGCTCGATCTTCGACCTGACCTGCTTCGCGCTGATGTGGTACGTGTTCGATGCGCGCACCGCCGGCGACCAGAGCCTGTTCCAGTCCGGCTGGTTCGTGGTCGGCCTGCTGACCCAGACCCTGATCGTGCACATGATCCGCACGCCGAAGGTACCGTTCCTGCAGAGCATCGCCGCGCCGCCACTGCTGCTGATGACCGGCCTGATCATGTCCATCGGCGTGGCCCTGCCGATGAGCCCGTTGGCCGGTTACTTCAAGCTGCAGGCGCTGCCGGCTGGCTACTGGCCGTTCCTGGTGGCGATCCTGTTCGGCTATGCGGTGCTGACCACCGCGCTGAAGAAGTTCTACATCCGCCGGTACGGGTGGCAGTAAACGCCCGCCGCTTGTCCAGGGAGAAACACAATGGACATCAATCCCAACCTGCCGGCCTTCAACGCCGGCGCGACCCTGAGCTCGCTGATCAGCCTGTCGGTGGCGTTCGTGCTGGGCACGGTCATCGGCCTGGAGCGGCAGCTGCGCCAACGCACCGCCGGCCTGCGCACCAATACGCTGGTAGCGGTGGGCGCGGCAGTGTTCGTCGATCTGGCGGTGCGCTTCCATGACCTGTACGGCGGTCCACCCTCGCCGCTGCATGTGGTGGCCTATGTGATCTCCGGCGTCGGCTTCCTCGGCGCCGGTGCGATCATGAAGGACGGCGCCCAGGTGTCCGGCCTGAACACCGCCGCCACCCTGTGGGGCTCGGCGGCGGTAGGTGCGTGTGCCGGTATCAAGCTGCTGCCCGAGGCGGTGCTGGCGGCAGTGTTCGTGCTGGCCGCCAACACCCTGCTGCGGCCGGTGGTGAACCGCATCCAGCGGCAGCCGCTGCCGGAAGCGTTCAGCGAGGCGACCTATGCGATCAACGTGGTCTGCCAGCGCGAGCAGCAGGCCGAGGTACTGGACCGGTTGTTGCTGCTGCTTGAGCAGGCGCAGTACCCGGTGCGCGCGGTGGACCAGCGGCCATTCGGCGAGCGCGATGTCGAGATCGAAGCTGTGCTGTACGCCACCACGGTCGATGGCGGCGAACTGGATGCCGTGCTGGCGACGTTGGCGGCCACGCCGGGTGTACTGCAGGGGTTCTGGAACGCCAGCCTGGAGGAGTAGTGCCGGCCGCTGATGGACGCATCCCGCCGGGCATGGCCCGGCGCTACCGTGCACCGCCTTGGTAGGTGCCGACCGGTCGGCACAATCCGTCAGGCACCATGACCGCGCACAACCCATGCCGACCAAGGTCGGCATCTACCGAACAGCGCTTTGCTATCCTTTCCACCCACGCCAGGGAGCCATCCCGATGCCATCGCTGTCGCCCCGCCGCCCCCTGGTCGTGCTGGCCCTGATCATCGTGATGGCGGCCATCTTCCTGGTCGATACGGTTACCGACTACGCCGTTGCCGCCGCCTGCTTCTACGCTGCCGTCATCCTGGCGGCGTCACGGCGCCTGCCCGCACGCGGTCTCATCCTGCTTGCCGCGGTCTGCATCGCGTTGACCGGCCTCAGTTTCTTCCTGACCCGCTTCGGCACCTACCGCATCGGCCTGGTCAATTCAGCGATCGGCATGCTGGTGATCGGCATCACCACGTATCTGGCATTGAAGATGGAAGCGGCCAAGGCCGCGGTGCAGGATGCGCAGGCCCGCCTGCTGCGGGTGGCGCGCGCCTCGACCGTGGGCGAACTGACCACTTCCATCGCGCATGAAGTGAACCAGCCGCTGGCGGCCATCGCCAGTAGTGCCGAAGCCTGCCAGCGTTGGCTGGCACAGGATCCGCCGAACGTGGACAAGGCACGCCAGACCGTGGCCCGCATCCTGGCCGACGCGCACCGTGCCGGTGACGTGATCGCCCGCATCCGCGGACTTACCCAAGGCGCCGCTCCGGAACGGCACGCCTTCGACCTGAACCAGGCCGTGGAGGAAATGCTGGCGCTGTCGCGCAGTGAACTGGACCAGCATGGCGTGGCCGTGGCCCTGCTGCTGGATGCCGACCTGCCCCCGGTGCAGGCCGATCGTGTGCAGGTGCAGCAGGTGATCGGCAACCTGATTCTCAATGCGGTGGACGCAATGGAAACCGTGCCTCCCGCCGACCGACGCCTGTCGCTGCTGACCCGACGTGACGGTCAGCGGGTCAGTCTCAGCGTGCGCGACCGCGGCGTCGGCCTGCCCGCCGATCATCCCGAGCGTGTATTCGATGCCTTCTGGACCACCAAGTCACACGGGCTGGGACTGGGCCTCAGCCTGAGCCGTTCGATGATCGAGGCCAACGATGGCCAGATCCGCGCCGAACGACCAGCAGGCGGCGGTGCCTGCTTCGTCTTCGACCTGCCCATCGCCACGGACGTTCAACATGCGTAAGCCCGTTGCCCCTGCCATCGACCCAGCACCCATCGTCTATGTAGTCGACGACGATCCGTCGGTGCGCGCCGCACTGGAAGACCTGCTGGCCTCAATGGGCCTGCAGGTGCGGGCGTTCACTTCCACCCAGGCCTTCCTCGAACACGAACTGGAAGATGCGCCGGCCTGCCTGGTGCTGGACGTGCGCATGCCCGGCCAGAGTGGGCTGGAGTTCCATCGCACGATGGGCAGTCACGGCCTGCAGCTGCCCGTGGTGTTCATCACCGGCCACGGCGACATCGCGATGGGCGTCAACGCGATCAAGGACGGGGCCATCGAGTTCCTGACCAAACCCTTCCGCGACCAGGAACTGCTGGATGCCATCCACAAGGGCATCGAGATCGACCGCCAGCGCCGCCGCGAGGGCGACGTGCTCGGCGCGCTCCAGCAACGCTGGGATTCGCTGAACGCGGGCGAGCGCGAGGTGGTCGATGGCGTGGTACGCGGCCGCCTCAACAAGCAGATCGCCGGCGACCTCGGCGTCAGCGAGATCACGGTGAAGGTGCGCCGCGCACAGGTGATGCGCAAGATGGGTGCGCGCACCCTGGTCGACCTGGTGCGGATGTATGACCGCCTGCAGGCGGGTACTGCGTGAACGCATCGGAGCCGGTAGAGGCGACTGGCAGTCGACTGCTGTTCGTCCGGACGGGGAAACCTCACGCCTTGCGCATTAGTCGACTGACAGTCGACTCTACACGTGGGTACCGCGCGCTTCGCCCTGCATCCTGCTCTCCCTCGTCGATGGGTTTGAACGCCGCTACTTCTTCGTCGCCAGTACGATCACCCCGGCCACCACCAGGCCGATGCCGCTCCACTCCCGCAGCGTCGGACGTTCGCCCAGCAGCAGGTAGCCCAGCACGATCACCAGCACCACACTGAATTTGTCGACCACTGCGACCTTGGCCAGCTCACCACTCTGCAGCGCGCGGAAATAGAACAGCCATGAAGCGCCGGTGGCCAGTGCCGACAGCACCAGGAACAGCTGGGTGCGGCCCGGCAGCAGCAAGGGATTGGACCATTTGCCGGTGACCACCACCAGCGGCAGGATCACCGCGGCCACCACCAGGGTGCGGATCGCCATGGCCAGGTCCGAGTCGACGCCCTTGACGCCAACCTTGGCGAACAGCGCGGTCAGCGCTGCGAACACGGCAGACAGTCCGGCCCACAACAACCATTGCGGCAGGTTCTGCATGAAGTGCTGCTCCCGGTTCAAAGGGGGGTGCCGACAACGCTACTCTCATCGCCCGCCCGCGCAAGTCCGGCAACGGCGCGTGCGGATCATGCGCGCTGCAGGCGACGCTTCAACTGCGTATCCATCAAGCCCACCGCCAGCAGCACCGCGCTGGTCAGCCAGCCAGCGGCCAGCAGATGGGTGTGCGGCAAAACCACGCCCAACACGACCAACGCCACTGCACCGACCAGATGCGAATACGGGGCGCGCCCGTACACGATGCGCTTGTACAAGGCGCTGCCCAGCAGGTAGATCAACGGTCCGGCAACCAGCACCGTAGCGTAGACCAGGGTCACCGCCGCGCCAGGATGGTCCATGACCAGGTCATTGCCGACCGCGGTGGCGATGATGCCGGCGATCAGCAGCGCATGCACGTAGTGGAAGTTGGCCCCCATCCGCCCGGCGTCCTCGGAATGGGTGATCGCCGCGGTGGCATCGCGGCTGGAGATGCCGAAATACAACCACCACATGGCGATGGTGCCGGCGAAGGTGGCCAGCACCGCCGAGACCACATCGCCGCTCCAGTGCTCGACCTCGCTGAGCACGCCGCCAGTGGCCAGCAACGTTTCACCCAGCGCGACGATGACGAACAACTGGCAACGTTCGGCCAGGTGCCCGCCTTCGATGGTCCACTCGCGGGTGTGCGAACGGCCCAACCCCGGAAACGCGAAGCCGAACATCGGCGAGATGTACTCGCAGGCCACCGCCACCGCCCACAAGGCCAGGCGCAGGTTGCCCTCGGCAGCAGCGCCTGCCAGCCAGAAGCAGGCCGACACGCTCACCCACGCCAGCATGCGGCGGAAATTGGGCGCCAGCGGATGGTTGCGCCCGACCTCCAGCAGCACGAACACCGTGCGCCCGACCTGCATGGTGGCGTAGGCCCCCGCGAAGACCCAGGCGCGTTCAGCGAAGGCCTCGGGAATGGATGAGGACATCAGCAACGCCAGCAGCATGGTGACGAACAGCAGGCTGCGGATGCGTGGCGTCTCCGGATCGAACCAGTTGCTGACCCAGCAGGCGTACTGCCAGCCCAGCCAGACCGCGAACCACAGCACCAGGGTCTGCATCACCCCGACCAGATCCAGGTGATGCAGCAGATGGTGGCTGAGCTGGGTAACCGCAAACACGTAGACGAGGTCGAAGAACAGCTCTTCGTAGGTCACGCGGGCGTGGTGGCCATCGCGCTGGCGCAGGGCAGGCAGTCGCAGTCGTGTGCTCATGGCCGTCCTTCAGCGCGCCAGGCGCCAGTACAGCAGACCGGCCAGCAAGGCCGGCACCGCGAACACCAGCAGCAGGATCGGCAGCTCCTCCCGGACGGCGTAGCCGGCCTTGCTCACGCCCACCCACATGTTGGCCACCGTCACCAGCAGCCAGGTGGCGATGAACGCGATCAGGGCCGTGGGCAGCTGTGACTGGCCTACGCTCCACAGCCGCCCGAAGAGCAGGAACACCCCCAACAACAGCACCCCACCCACCATCACCAGAAGCACGTGCATGGTCCATCTCCTTGAGCCTGCTGGCAGGCTAGCCGCGGCCGATTCTGCGCTCCAGCCGATGATCGTGGTTTCACTTTCCAGCCTCCCCGAACAATCCCAATCCCCGAACCACATAGCAAACGAGAACGGTTCCCATTAGTATTGCGTCATCGCGCAGGGATGCCCTCCCCGTGCCCGCCCCTTGCCCCTGCTTCCGGTCCGGATGTCCCGACTACCTTCCCCACACCCTCCTGCGCTGCCGCTGGTGTCCTCGCTGGTGCGCCACTACGAGGAACTGGTGGAGTACCTGCGCTGCCGTTTCCGGTCGCCAGGGCTGGCCCGTGAAGTGGTGCACGACGTCTGCGTGCGGCTGCTGGAACGCCCCGCCGCCTACGATGCACGGCAACCCATCGCACTGCTGCGGCGCATCGCCCACGATGCGGCGGTGGACCGCTGCCGCGCCGAGGCTCTGCGCCGGCACTGGGTGGAGTCGCGTGCCGAACTGCCCGATGACGCCTGCCCACGCCCAGGCCCCGAGCAGCAGGCGCAGGGACAGCAGGCGTTGCAGCGCCTGAGCGCGACCATCGAGCGCATGCCCTGCCGGCGCCGGCAGGTCTTCATCCTGCACAAGATCCACGCGCTGCCGCAGGCCGACGTCGCGCAGCGCATGGGCATCGGCCTGAAGGCGGTGGAGCGTCACCTGCGGCTGGCCATGGCCGATTGCCGCCAGCAGGGCACGCTGCAATGAGCGATGCACCTGCACCACCGCCGCCACCCGAAGTCCCCAGCACCGACCAGATCCTGGACCAGCATCGGGACGCCCTGAAGCAACGCTTTCCGCTGCCCGACCCGGAAACGCTGCGCCGCCGGGGTGGCGGCGCGAAGCGGGTACTGCCCGTGTTGCTGGTGCTGGCCGGCGCCGTACTCGTGGCCGACCCGGCCTGGCAGGTCCGCGATTACCAGACCGGCGTGGGCGAACGCCGTGAACTCGTCCTGGCCGACGGCAGTCGGGTACAGCTGGATGCAGGCACCCGCGTGCAGGTGCGCCGCCATCTGCGCTCCCGGCAGGTGCTGCTGGAACAAGGGCGGGCACGCTTCGAGGTGCAGCACTCGGCCTGGCGACGCTTCGGGGTGGATGCCGGCCCGGTCCACGTGCGCAATTACGGCACGGTGTTCGACGTCGACCGCCAGGGGGAACTGAGCGAAGTGACACTGTGGCGCGGCGAGGTCGGCGTGCGCGTCGACGAGGGCGGCAGCGAACAGCGGCTGGAGCCAGGGCAGCGCCTGCTGGCCCAGCGCGGTTCGCTGTCACCTCCGGAAGCCATCGATCCAGAGCAGGCGGACTGGACCACCGGACGCCTGCAGTTCGACCGCATGCCACTGACCGAGGTCCTGCGCATCCTGCAGCGCTATCACGACCGTCCCATCGTGCTGGACGACCCAGCGCTGGGGCCCCTGCAGGTGTCGGGCGTCTTCGATGCCGACCGCGCCGAGACCGTACTCGCGCTGCTGCCCGAGATCCTGCCGGTGCAGGTGCATGCCGGCACCGATGGCAGCCTGCATCTGCGCGCCCGCGATTGAATGCCACACCGAGGGTGGGTTGCGCGCCGTCCCATCCGGCAGGTGCTTGAACCCTTCCGAAGGACCCCCGCATGACCCGCCCTGTTCCGCCTGCCGCCCTGCGCCGGCTGGCCCCCACCCTGCTCGCTGCCTGCCTGTGTGCAGCCCTGCCCGCCACGGCGCAGACCGCTGCGTCCGCACCCATCGAGCTGCATCTGCCGGCCGGCCCGTTGCAGGCGTCGCTCAACTCGCTGGCGCGGCAGAGTGGCATCCAGCTGCTGTTTGCGGCCGACAGCGTAGGCGGCCGCAGCGCCCCGGCTGTTGATGGCCGTTACACCCCGCGCGAAGCCCTGCAGCGGCTGCTGGCCGGGCAAGGCCTGGCCCTGCAGGAACGTTCGCCGGGTGTGTTCGTGGTGAGTGCCGCATCCGCGCCGGCCACGCCGCGCCCCTCGGCCCGGGCCGCGTCTTCGGCGCCGCAATCCGCCACGGCGACGTCGCTGGCCCGCGTCACGGTATCGGCGTCGACCGCGCGCATGCCGCAGGGCGAGACCGCCATGCCCAATACCATCACGGTGCTGACCCGCGAGGACATCGCCCAGCAGCTGGCGCTGGGTTCGGATGTGTCGCGAGTGCTGTCGTCGCAGATCCCGGCGTTTGCCCCGGCGCGCGAGAAGATGTCCAACTACGGCGAAACCATGCGCGGCCGCGGCATCCTGTACATGGTCGACGGTGTGCCGCAGTCCACGCCGCTGCGCGATGGCTCGCGTGATTCGCACACCATCGACCCGGCGATGATCGAGCGCATCGAGGTCATCCACGGCGCCAACGCGCTGCAGGGCATCGGCGGTACCGGCGGCATCGTCAACATCATCACCCGCAGTGCGCCCAATGAGCCTGGCGCGTTCCTGCTCGACACCAATGTCAGCTACAGCTCCGCCCTGCCCAGCCGCCACGATGACAATGGCCAGCGCGGCTCGGCCCTGGTGGGCGTGCGCGGCGAGCAGTTCGACCTGGTTGCCGGCCTGGCCTATGAGAAGCAGGGCCTGTACCACGACGGCGAGGGCCGATCGATCGGCACCAACGCGCAGGGCGAGCTGATGGACTCGACCTCATCGATCGTGTTCGCCAAGCTGGGCTGGAACATTGCCGAAGGCCACCGCCTGCAGGTGATGGCCAACCGCTACGAACTGCGCGGGCGGGACAATTACCTGGCCATCAACGGTGACTACCGGACCGGTCGCCCGACCATTTCGGTCCCCGGCGATACGCCACTCGATCCGCCGATGAACCGCTCGCGTTCGCTGACGGTGGACTACAGCGCCGCCGACCTGCTCGGTGGCCGTTTCCAGGCGCAGGCCTTCGCGGTGGATTTCGAAGGCCGCTACGGTGCCAGCCAGTGGGACCCGTGGGGCAACACCGGCGCCAACGCCGCCTGGGACCAGACCCAGAACGAATCGGACAAGCGCGGCTTCAAGCTGACCCAGAGCTGGACCCGCGTCGCCGACACCACGCTGGACGTGACCCTGGGCCTGGACGGCCTGCGCGACCGCACCCACCAGGTGCTGCTGGCCAGTGGCATGAACTGGGTGCCGCAGACCACCTACCAGAGCCTGTCACCGCTGCTGCAGCTGCACTGGTGGCCGACCGATCACCTGATGCTGTCCGGCGGCCTGCGTTACGAGAAGGGCGAGCTGGACGTGGGTGACTACACCACCCTGCCCCGCTACGGCGCTCGCAAGGTGGCTGGCGGCAAGCCGACCATGAGCGAGACCCTGCCCAACTTCGGCGCGGTCTGGTACATCAACGACCGCCTGAACGCCTATGCCTCGTACTCGGAAGGCTACACCGTGGCCGACGTCGGCCGCGTGCTGCGCGCGATCAACCGCGACGGCCAGCGCGTGGACAGCCTCATCGACCTGTCACCGGTGGTGTCGGACAACCGCGAGATCGGCCTGGAGTACGACGATGGCCGCTTCAGCGGCGACATCGCCTACTACACCTCCGAATCCAGGCTCGGCTCGGTACTGATCTACGATCCGGGCATCGATGCCTATGCGGTGCAGCGCCAGGCCACCCGCGTGGAAGGCTTTGAAAGCAACCTGCGCCTGCGGTTGGGCGACAGCCGGCTTGGCCTGGGCTATGCGCGCGCCAACGGCCGCTACGATGCCGACGTTGACGGTCGCCTCGACAGCGACCTGGCTGGTGTGAACATCGCACCGAACCGGCTGACCGCGTTCTGGGAACAGAGCTGGACGCCGCAGCTCAGCACGCGCCTGCAGGCCAGCCATGCCTTCGACCGTGATTTCGACCTGCGTGGCGCGCAGGTGGCGGAGTTCAAGGGTTACACCACTCTGGATCTGGTCGCGCGCTATACGCTGGACAAGCACGCCTTCACGCTGGGCGTGCAGAACCTGGCGGACAAGCAGTACATCAGCTACTACTCGCAGACCACGCCGTCGAATCCGAGCTATTTCTCCGGCCGCGGCCGGGTGCTGACGCTGGGGTGGCAGTACCGGTACTGATCCATGGCGCCCTTATGGGAGCCATGAAATCTATGCGAGACGCGATGAAGGGGGCCCATGCTAGTTTCTGGGCCTCCTTCAAACGGACGTGAACCATGCGTTGTTCCCTGCTCGCCTTCGCCCTGGCCGCTGCTGCTCCGGTCGCGCACGCCAGTGCCGCCGACGCACCACTGCCGCAGCTGCGGGCCTACACCGTGGACACCTCCTGGCTGCAGCCGATGGCACCGCTGCAGATCGCCGACCACACTTGGCAGATCGGTACCGAAAACCTGACCGCGCTGCTGGTGCAGACCGCCGAGGGCGCAGTGCTGCTGGACGGCGGCATGCCACAGATGGCCGGCCACCTGCTGGACAACATGAAGGTGCGCGGCGTGGCCCCGCAGGACCTGCGACTGATCCTGCTCAGCCATGCGCATGCCGACCACGCCGGCCCGGTGGCCGAGCTCAAGCGTCGCACCGGCGCGCACGTGGTGGCCAATGCCGAATCAGCGGTGCTGCTGGCGCGCGGCGGCAGCAACGACCTGCACTTTGGCGACGGCATCACCTATCCGCCCACCAGCGCCGACCGCATCATCATGGATGGCGAAGTGGTCACGGTGGGCGGCATCGCATTCACCGCGCACTTCATGCCGGGGCACACCCCGGGCAGCACCGCCTGGACCTGGACCGATACGCGCGACGGCAAGCCGGTGCGCATCGCCTACGCCGACAGCCTGAGCGCGCCGGGCTACAAGTTGGCGGGCAACCCGCGCTATCCGCGCCTGATCGAGGACTACAAGCGCAGCTTCACTACCGTGCGCGGCCTGCCCTGCGAACTGCTGCTGACCCCGCACCCGGGTGCCAGCAACTGGAACTATGCCGCCGGCAGCAAGGCCGGCGCCAAGGCACTGACCTGCAGCGCCTACGCGGATGCGGCCGAGAAGACGTTCGACGCGCAGCTGGCCAGGGAAGCTGCGGCACACCGCTGATCCTGTAGAGCCGAGCCTACGCTCGGCTTGCCGGAAGAAAACAGCCGAGCGTGGGCTCGGCTCTACACAGGACACGTGGGAAGGTGCCGGTCAGGGCGACCGGCACCTGCGACCATCAGCCACCCTGCCCGTGCTGGGCAAACGGCTCGGTGCTGCCGTCGGTGCGCACCAGCTCGACAGTGTATGGCTGCACGTAGCCGTCGGGCATTTCCATGCCCGGCGAACCGGCCGGCATTCCGGGCAGCACAAGCCCGCGCACCGCCGGTCGCTCGGCCAGCAGTCGCTTGATGTCCTCGGCCGGGATGTGGCCTTCAACCACGTAACCACCGATCTCGGCGGTGTGGCAGGACGCCTTGCCGACCGGTACACCCAGGCGGACCTTGATCGGGTTCATGTCGTCGGTGTCGCGCACATCCACCTGGAAGCCTTCGGCCTTCAGGTGATCGACCCAGATGCCGCAGCAGCCACAGCTGGCAGTCTTGTGCACGATGGCGATGGGCAGTGCAGGATCCACCTGCGACGGACCGGCCATGATCGGTGCCGCAGGGGCTTCGCTGGCAACCGGCGTGGCGGCGGATTCTTCGGCGGCACGCGCGCAGGCGGAGGTGGCCAGCACGGTGCCCAGCAGCAGGCCGACGGAGAGAGAACGGTTCATGGTGTTGATTCCTTTGCAGATGCGGGCAACGCGGCCCGCTGCCTGCGCATCGAAGGCACAGGCAGAGTCGAGAATGAGTCGAGCAGCTATGGCAGGCACTTGAGGCCTGCAGGGAATCACACGATGGGAGGCCGTAACGGGTCCGGCAACGGCGGCGGTGCGCGTTGCTGGGCGCTGGCTGGCAAAGGCGCCTCACGCCATGGCAAGGCGGGCGTTCCGCTCAGGGAGGCCAGCATGCCGAGGCTGGCCGGCGGGCATTCGCACTCATTGCTCTGGCAGACCGTTGATGCTGCATCGTCGCAGCATCCGGCCATGGCCGCCGAATGCGGTGCAGCGCAATGGTCCTGGCTGGCCGGGCCGCTGTACGAAGACGCGGCGAGCGCCAGCGCCGGTGCATTCAGCACCAGGGCGACAAGCAACATCCATCGCAGCAGCAGGCCAGGGAGGTTCACACGCCGATGATAGCCGATGCGCGCGCTACGCAATCGCCGCGGCCATCGCCTGCACCCGCACCGGAATCGACTTGGCGGCGGGCGTGCCGCTGATGCGGTCGTAGTAGTCCAGCGGCAACAACGGGTTCAGCTCCGGGTAGTAACCGGCCAGCGCGCCGCGCGGCATCGGGTAGTCCAGCACGGTCAGGCCCTCGATGCGCCGCTGCACGCCATCGCCGCTGATCGTCTCCAGGCTGACCAGCGCCTCCTTCTGCAGTCCGCGCGCCAGCCGGTCCTCGATATTCATGAACAGCACCATGCGATCGTTGTACACGCCGCGATAGCGATCGTTGTAGCTGTAGATGGTGGTGTTGTACTGATCGTGCGAGCGTACCGTGGCCAACCGCAACATGTCCGGATCGTGCACCGGATCGTCCACGTCCAGGCCGGGCATCACCAGGATGTTGGCCTTGCCATTGGGCGTGGGCCAGACGCGGCGGCGCGGCGGAATGTCCAGATGGAAACCGTGTGGCTGCTGGATGCGCTCGTTGAAGCCGGTGTAGATCTCCGGGTACACGGCAGCGATCAGATCGCGGATGGGCGCATAGTCGTGCATGCAGCGCGCCCAGTCGACCTTGCTGTGCGGCAGCGCAGCCATCGCCATGCGGCAGACGATCTCGACCTCAGGCAGCACCTCGGTGCTGACCGGTTCGAGCACGCCGCGCGAGGCGGTCACGTTCGACATCGCGTCTTCGATGGTGACGAACTGCTCGCCGGCCGGCGTGACGATGCGCTCCGAGCGCGCCACCACCGGCAGGATCAGCGCATCGCGGCCATGAACCAGATGACCGCGGTTGAGCTTGGTGGCGATGCCCACGGTCAGGTCCAGCCCACGCATCGCTTCATACGCGCGAGGCGTATCGGGCACCGCATGGATGAAGTTGCCACCCAGGCCGATGAACACCTTGGCGCTGCCGTCCAGCATCGCCTCGATGGATTCAACCACATGATGGCCATGCTCACGCGGCGGATCGAAGCCGAACACCTGCTGCACGCGGTCCAGATAGGCCGGCTTGGGCTTCTCGTCGATGCCGACGGTGCGGTCGCCCTGCACATTGGAATGCCCACGGATCGGCCCGATGCCCGCACCGGGCTTGCCGAAGTTGCCGCGCAGCATCAGCAGGTTGGCGACCTGCTGCAGCAGGCGCGAGCCATACTGGTGCTGGGTCAGCCCCATGCCGTAGCAGATCACGGTGGCCTTGGAGCGGATGTAGATCTCCGCACAGCGTCGGATCTGCGCCTGCGAAATGCCGGACACCTGCACGATCTCGTCCCAGTCCTGCGCCATCACGTCTTCGCGCAGCGCCTCCAGGCCCACCGTGTGCTCTGACAGGAACGCATGGTCGAGCACGCGCTCGCCCTGCGCCTCGCGCTCGAACATCACCTTCATCATGCCTTTGATCAGAGCCAGGTCGCCGCCGATACGGATGTGCACGAACTCGCTGGTGATCTCGGTCGAACCGAACGTGGCCATCTGCACCACGTCCTGCGGCTCGGCAAAGCGGATCAGGGCGCGCTCGGGCATCGGATTGACCGCCACGATCGGGATGCCGCGTTTGCGCGCCTCGACCAGGTTGCTCATCATCCGCGGTGAATTGGTGCCGGTGTTCTGGCCGATCACGAAGATCGCCTCGGCGTGCTCGAAATCCTGCAGCACGATCGTGCCCTTGCCCACCCCGATGGCCGGCGGCAGGCCGCGGCTGGTCGGCTCGTGGCACATGTTCGAGCAGTCCGGGAAGTTGTTGGTACCGAACTCGCGCACAAAGATCGAATACAGGAACGCCGCTTCATTGGGCGTGCGCCCGGAGGTGTAGAACTCGGCCTGGTGCGGGCTGTCCAGCGCCTGCAGGTGGCGGCCGATCAGCGCGAAGGCATCATCCCAGCTGCACGGCACGTAGTGGTCGGTGGCTGCGTCGTAGCGCATCGGCTCGGTCAGCCGGCCCTGCATCTCCAGCCAGTAGTCGGTCTGCGCCATCAGTTCGGTAACGGTGTGCTGGGCGAACAACTCGCGACCGGCGCGGAACTGGGTGGCCTCCCAGGCCAGCGCCTTCGCGCCGTTCTCGCAGAACTCCAGCTTTTTGCGTTCGTCGGCGTCGGGGAACGCGCAGCTGGGGCACTTGAAGCCACCCGGCTGGTTCATCGCCAGCAACGCCTTCGAGCCTTTGCCGATCACGCTTTGCTGCAGCAGCACCTTGGCCGTGGCACCGGCGGCACCCCAGCCACCGGCCGGCTGGTTGTACGGCTTGTAACGCGGTGGCTTCTGCTCGGACATGTTCGGGAACCTGGCGGGAGGAACGCGGCAACAATGGGCACAACGCGGTCCGGCGGTGCTTTCCAACGCACGGCCAGCCCCACAGTCAAACACGGCCTGCACGGCTTCGCCAGTGGGTGCACGCTGTTTTCAGCGCAGCCTGCCATGACAACGGTTACACCCGCGTCAGCGCATGGCCACTGCGCTATTCTCGACGCCGTGGGTGATCCACCACCTGCGTATCTCCTTAGTCCGGACGCGCTGCATGCCTGATTCGACCCCACCGCACACCCCGCCTGCCGGCACGGCCCTGCGCCCGTTGCAGCGCTGGCGCAGCGAGGGGCAACAGCCGCTGGTCGACGTGGTGGCTGAGGAAGTGCCGGTGGCGCTGCGTTACAACGGCGCCGCCTTCGCGGTGATGATGGCCACACCCTGCGACCTGGAGGACTTTGCGCTGGGCTTCTCGCTCAGCGAGGGATTGATCGCTACGCCTGCCCAATTGCTGGCCATCGAGGTACGACCGCAACTGGAAGGCATCGAGCTGCAGATGACCGTGACCGAGGATGCACCCGGTGCCGACCTGGATCCGGCCAACGGGCGCCTGCTGCCCGGCCACGGTGGCTGCGGCCTGTGCGGCACGCGCCAGCTGGAGGAAGTGCTGCGGCCACTGCCCGAGGTGCGCGAACGGCGAACCTACCCGCCAGCAGCCCTGCAACGGGCGCTGGCCACGCTGGTGCAGCATCAGCCGATGAATGCGGTGAGCGGTTCGACCCATGCCGCGGCCTGGGCCGACGCCAGCGGTCGCATCGGCTGGGTGCGCGAAGACGTCGGCCGCCACAACGCGCTGGACAAGCTGATCGGCGCCCTGCATCACAATGAACACACGATCGAGGGGGGGCTGCTGGTGATTTCCAGCCGCGCCAGCTACGAAATGGTCAGCAAAGCCGTACGGGCCGGCGTCAGCGTACTGGCTGCTGTCTCGGCACCGACCGCGCTGGCGATCGACCTTGCCCGTAGTGCAGGCCTGTGCCTGGTCGGGTTCGCGCGGGAAAGCGGATTCAACGTGTATACCCATCCCGAGCGGCTGCAGGCGAACGATAACCGGGACGACTGAGAACGACCGGGAGCACGACGCCCCCGGTCTGGCACAGCTCAGCGCAGCGCCACCTTCGGGAAGTCCACCGGCACGTCGAACGCTACGTTGACGTAGTTCGTGAACAGGTTGAGCGCTACGTGGGCGAGGATCTCAACGATCTGCTCATCGTCGAAGCCGGCCGCACGCAGCGCCTGCACATCGCCATCGGTGACCTGCGCACGCTGCTCGACTACCTTCAGCGCGAAGTCCAATGCCGCCGAGGTGGCCGGATCGCTGGACTGACCGATCTGTGCAGCGGCCATCTGCTCGCTGCTGGCACCCGCCTTGCGGCCCAGCGCGGTGTGTGCGGCCAGGCAATACTCGCAGGCATTGCGGTTGGCGATGGCCACGGCGATCTGCTCGCCCAGCAGCGGCGACAGGCGACCGCCGCCCAGCGCGCCGAACGAACCCCACATGCTCTGCAGGGCGGCTGGCGAGTTGGCCACGGCGCGGAACATGGCCGGGGTGGCGCCGAAGGCAGCGTGGACCTGACCCAGCAGGGCCTCGCGGTCGGCGGTGGTGTTGGCGGCATCGATCAGGGGGACACGGGACATGGTGGATCTCCTTGGGAAAGCGCCCGGGATTGGACGACCCGCTCATCCTAGGTAGACTCGCTGGACGCTTCAGGCGCAATCAGCCACACATGTTGTCCATTCATCCATGAGCACGCCCACCGACACCTCCCCACCCGACCGTCTCTCCTCCCTGCTGGAACGCTTCCGGGTGCAGGCCGCGCTGTTCCACAGCGGTCCGCTGTGCGGGCGCCATGTCTTCGAGCCGCAGCCCGGTCGTGCCTTCCTGCACATCCTGCGCCAGGGTGAAATGGAGGTCCGTCATCCCGACGGCGATATCGCGCTGCCCCGGTTGAAGATCGACACACCCAGCCTGCTGCTGTATCCGCAACCGCTGCACCATGTGTTCTTCAATGCACCGCTGGAAGGCCCGGATTTCACCTGCGCCACGCTGGATTTCGATGGCGGCGCGCGTAATCCGATCGTGCAGTCGCTGCCGCCGGTGATGGTGGTGCCACTGGCCGCGATCGGCGAACTGGATGACACCCTGCACCTGCTGTTCGCCGAGGCCGATCGCCAGCGCTGTGGTTCACGGCTGCTGACCAACCGCCTGTTCGAGGTCGCGCTGATCCAGATCCTGCGCTGGGTGGTGGACCACCCGGATGCGGCCGGCGTCAGCCATGGGCTGATGCGGGGGCTGTCCGATGTACGGCTGGCACGCACACTGGTGGCGATGCACCAGGCGCCACAGGACGAATGGACGCTGCCGCGCATGGCCGCGACTGCCGGCATGTCGCGCAGCGCGTTCGCGGCCGTGTTCAAGGACGTGATGCAGGCAACGCCGGCCAGTTATCTGCTGGACTGGCGGCTGAGCCTGGCCTGCGCGCAATTGAGGGCCGGCGTGGCGGTCAAGCAGGTGGCGATCGAGGTGGGCTTTGCCGATACCGCGTCGCTGTCGAAAGCGTTCCGCAAACGGTTGGGGGCCTCGCCGAGGGCGTGGTTGGCCGCGAGCGCAACGCCGGCTGGGTAAATAGGTAACGGGTAGAGTCGACCGCGGGTCAGCTATCGCGCGAAGCGCGGGGTTTTCGTTGCCTGACCGAAGAGCAGTCGAGCATGGCTCGACGCTACAAGTGCGGTGACCCATCAGGCTTCGCCAGCAGCCCGGCGATGCGCTCGGCAACACGGGCGCGCACGCCTTCATCGAGCTGTCCTTCGTACATCGCCTCGTAGATCCACAGGCCATCGGCGGCCAGCCGCGCCACGAAATTGTCGAGCGCTGCGCTGTCTTCCGCTGTACCCGCCTCCGGCGGCAGCGGTGCCCAGCGACGCACCGCCGGTCCCCACGGGCGCTCTTCGGCGTCCGGGTCGGCCGATTCGAGCATGAACATCAGCTCGGCACGGGTGGCGCTCTGGGCCGACACGCGCACGAAGGTCTGGTAACGCTCCAACGCAGTGGCCTGCTCGGCGGTCTTGCCCAGCAACGCTTCCATCGACGTCTCCCAGGCCTGTACCAGGTGTTCGTCGATCCCCCGCAGCAGCGCCTCGCGGGACGGGAAGTGATACAGCAGGCCACCGCGTGTCAGCTGGGCCTCGGCCGCCACCGACTCAAAGGTCACCGCGCGCACGCCGTCACGATTGATCACGTTGACGGCGGCGTCGAGGATGCGATCGCGCTTGCTGGTTCTCATCGCTTCATTTTACGCGATCGGCCGCGCCCTCGCGGCTGCCGACGCGGCCGCGCAGCAGGCGCGCGATGATCGCCGCACCCAGCGCCAGCACCGCCATGATCACCAGCAGCACGATCTGGTAGCCACGGTCATACGCGGCCGCAGCCAGTGCGAACCACTCGCCCTGCCCGCTCTCGCGCGCGGCATGCAGCGCCTGGGTGAAACCCTCGCGGGCAAGCGCGGGCATATCGGCCGAGACCGGCAGGAACGCGCTGTACATTGCGGCACTCAAGCTGCCCAGCATCGCCACCGCCAGCAGGCCACCGAACTCATAGGACACTTCTTCCACCGACGAGGCCATGCCCGCACGGTGCGCCGGCACGTTGTTGAGGATGGCGGTGGACGCCACCGAGATGGCCGAACCCATACCGAAGCCGGTGATGGCCATGCCAGCCGCCACCCAACCAAGGCCGTGCAGGAAGCCGAACGCCACCACGCCGACGCCCAGCGCACCTGCGGCCAGGCCACCACAGATCAGCGGGCGCAGGCCCACCCGGTGCAGGATGCTGCCGCCGAGCAGCGCACTGGGCAGGCTGCCCAGTGCCGCCACCGACACCAGCAGGCCCGCCTGCAGCGGCGTGAAACCTGCCACCAGCTGGAAGCGCTGCGTGGTGACCAACTGCAGGCCGGCCATCGCGAACAGGGTGAACACCGCCGACAGTGTGCCGGCCAGGAACGCCGGATTACGGAAGATCGCAAAGTCCAGCAGCGGGTACGGCAGCTGCTGCTGGCGGCGCGCGAACGCCGCACCGCTGATGACGGCCAACACCAGCGCGGCTGCGCCCAGCGCATATGAGGGCGGCGTGGCGATCAGCGACTTGATCGCCAGCACCAGGCCGGACAGTGCAGCCAATGCCAGCACTGACGACACCAGGTCCCATGGCCGCGAGGTGTCGCGCTGTCCTTCCGGCGCCAGCAGCAGCGTGGCCACGAACGCGACCACCACCACCGGCACGTTGATCAGGAACACCGAGCCCCACCAGAAGTGCTGCAGTAGCCAGCCGCCAATGATCGGGCCGAGCGCCGCACCGACGATGGCGACCGAACCCCAGATCGCGATGGCGATGTTGCGTTCGCGTTCTTCGTGGAAGCTCAGTCCGATCAACGCCAACGTGGCCGGCATCATCGCTGCGGCACCGATCGCCAGGAATGCACGCGCGGCAATCAGCTGCGTTGCGGTGTCAGCGAACGCCGCTGCCAGCGAGGCGACGCCGAACACCACCAGGCCGATCAGGAACATGCGCCGGTGACCGATGCGGTCGCCCAGCGTGCCCGCACCCAGCAGCAGGCCGGCCATCACCAGCGGATAGGCGTTGATGATCCACAGCGCCTGGCCGGCACTGGCCGAGAGTTCCTCGGTCAGGGTGGGCAGCGCGGTGTAGAGCACGGAGTTGTCGAGCGTGACCAGCAGCAGGCCAGCGGCGACGGTGAACAACAGTGCCCAGCGACGGGCACGCGACAGGGCCGGCGCACCGGCCAAGGGCTGGGACAAAGCCATGGGAGAACCTGATCGGGGGTGGAATACGGCCATAAATATACAGGATGTCCTGTATAGTTATGAAAACAGCGCCACCAATTCAGATTGGGGCCCGGGCAATGTTCATGTTGTCGTGCCCCTCATGCCGGGTCGTGCCCGGTGTCAGGGATCATCACCGGCAATCTTCCGGCAGTGCGGCAATCGCCGATACCACCGCCGCCTGCATGCCCTTCCCCACGGCCATGTCCAGTTCCCCGCCAGTTCCCCCATGCTGGCGCCGCAGCTCGTCCTCGCACAGGCCGCGCACCCGCGCACGGGCATTCGCGCGCAGGCTGCTGCACCGCCAGTCGGCGCCACCCAGCGGCAGCACCGAATACACCACGCTGTTGCAGGCGTTGCCGGCACGCTGCTGCAGCGACAGTCCACCAAAATCCCGCGGTTCGCTGCTGCGTTGCGGGTCGAAGTAGCTGTCCGGAAACGTGCGCGCATACTGTTCGATGTCCACGGCCATGCTGCGCCCACCGGCCAACGGCATCTGCAGCGGCTGCCCGCACGGCGTCGCATCGGCGCGGTGCTGGATGTACTGGTAGATCGGCCGGTCCAGCGATGGGTCCTGCTGGGTCACCGCGCTGACTGCCGCCAGCACCGGCAGCGATGCACGATTGGCCATGCGCGCCAGCAGCCCCGCCTGCGCCGGCTGGCAGCGGTCGCGCAATGTTGCTGCGAGCAGGAAGAGCACGTCGTTGCGAAACGCGGGGTCATCACCCAGACGCTGTTCGATACGCTGGCTGGCATCGGACGCCGGTGCCGGAAACGCGACCGCAGGCGGCGCGGTGGGTGCGCGCTGCCGCTGCCACCACACCAGCAGCACCACCGCGCCCAGCAGCACCCCGGTAGCCATGAGCCATCGCCTGCGCATCAGTTGCGGATCGCCGTCAGCGTGGCTGCCGCGGCATCGTAGGACGCGCTGGCGATGTCCGCGTCGAAACGCTTCACCTGCAGGCGGCCGGCAAGCCGGTACGGATCCCACAGATCGCCCAGCGCGATCGGTGTCGCCAGGGTCACGTGGATGATCTGGTTGGGTGGCGGCGGCGGCACATGGATACACGCGCCGTAGAACGGCACGAACAGCAGTTCATCGACCAGGCCGGCATCGTTGGTGCCGAGCGGCACCACGTAGCCATCCAGATCCACCGCGCGACCGTCGACAGCGTCGACCACGCGCGAGGAGCCGAACTGCTTGGCCCGGTCCGGGCTGGAATGGTCGATCTCCAGCCCCGGTGGCGTGCCCGAGCCGGTGTCGTCGATCAGGCCACCCACGCCCTCCATGCCATTGCGTGACAGGCCGATCTGCGGGGGTGGGCGCTGGTAGCTCACTTCGTCGGGTCGCAACGCGTCCCAACGGTCGATGGGGGCTTCGGCCGTGGCGGAGGGCGCCGGCTTGTCCTGCGGCCCGACCACCAAGGCATCGCCGCCCGGCGCCGTACAGCCTGCCAACCACAGGCATCCCGCCGCCAGCAACAGGTGACTACGGTTCATAGGGCCTCAGCTGTGCGTCACGCATGGTGTAGGCCGAACCGGCCAGATCGTCATCCAACCGTTCGGCGCGCAGGGTGCCCGCCAGGAAGAACGGTGAGTACATGTCCGGCATCTCGATCGGGCGCGGCAGCACGACGTGCACGATCTGGTTCGGTGGCGGTGGTGGCACGTGGATGCAGGCGCCGTAGTACGGCACGAACAGGAATTCGGTCAGCCGCCCGTCCTGCGCGTTGGCCAGTGGCACCACGTAACCCGGCAGGCGCACCGGCCGCTGCAGGACCGTGTCCACCGTGCGGAAGGTACCGAACTGCGGCATGCGCCGGTTGCCGTTGTGCTCGACCTCCGGGCCCTCGCCCCGCTCCAGCGCGGCCAGCTCGTCCTTGGGCATCATCTGCAACCAGTCCAGCTCCTGCTCCACAGCGCCTGCAGGGTCATCGCGGTCGACGACCGGCGAGGGTGGCAAGGCCTGTACGCCGGTATCCACCGGCCGCTCACAGGCGGCCAGCGCCAGCACCATTGCCACTACCCGCATCCATCGCATGCTCAGCCTCCCGGTGAAAGGCCATCGGCCAAGGTGCGCCGGTAAGCGAGCAACGCCGGGACCAGCCCGGCTACGGCGCTGATCAGCAGCACGCCCGCAGCCCATGCCAGTTCACGGCCATCCGGCCAGACATGGGTGATCGACAGACCGAAGGTGGCCAGTACCCAGCCGCGCCCGGCAATGCTGGCGACCACCAGCAGCGACAGGGCCAGCACGCTGGCCACCGCACTGGTCGCCACCGCTTCCACCACGAGCAGGCCCGCGATGTAGCCCGGTCGCGCACCGGTGGCACGCAGGATGGCCATCTCGCGCCGCCGCTCCTGCAGGGTGGAGACCAGCAGCGCCACCAGCGAGACCATGCCCAGCAGCACCACCATTGCACTGATCAGCTGCAGGGCTCGCTCGGCGGTGCCCAGCGACTGCCACAGCTGCTGCAGGGTCACGCCGGGCAGGATCGCCAGCATCGCCTCGTCCGGATACTCGTTGATCCTGCGCTGTACCGAGAACGTGGAGATGCGCGAGTTCAGGCCGAGCATGAAGGCGGTGATGCTGGTCGGGGTCAGGTCCAGGTGGCGCGCCTGCTCGGCGCTGACGCTCTGGCTGCGCAGCTGCACGCCCGATCGCCAGTCAACATGGATCGCCTCGATGGCCGGCAGCGAGACCAGCAGCGACGAATCCACCGGCGTGCCGGTGCGCTGCAGGATGCCGGCAACGCGGAACGGCTTGTCGGCATGCGTGGCCAGCGTGACCGCGCCGGTGCCGTGCGCCAGCACGATCTCGTCGCCGAGGCCGACCTTCTGCGCGCGAGCCACCTCCGCGCCGATCACCGCGTCATACAGATCATCGAAGGGCCGCCCCTGTGCAAAGGCCAGCGCGTGGCCGGAACCATAACGATAGTGTTCAAAGTAGCCGCCAGTGGTACCCACTACCCGGTAGCCGCGCCAGGAATCGCCCAGCGACAACGGCACCGACCACTTCACCTGCGGCAATGCGGACAGCTCCTGGTAGGACTGCCAGGACACGTTGTTGGTCGGGTCGCCGATATGGAACACCGAATACAGCAGCAGGTTCACCGGTCCCGAACGCGCACCGACGATCAGATCGGTGCCCGATACGGTGCTGGCAAACCCCTCGTGCGCCTGCGTGCGTACACGCTCGACGCCCAGCAGCAGCACCACGCTGAGGGTGATGACCAGCACGGTCAGGCCCACGCTCAACGCGCGGCTCCGCAGGCTGGCCCAGGCAAGCTCAAGCATGGCCGGCACCTGCCTGGTTGATCTCGGTCAGTGAAATGGTGCGATCGAACAACGGCTGCAGGCTGTCGTCATGGCTGACCACCAGCACCGTGGTGCCGGCCGCCTGGCACTGCGCGGACATCAGCTGCAGGAAGGCGCTCGCCGCTTCGCGGTCGAGCGCCGAGGTGGGCTCATCGGCCAGCAGCAACGTCGGACGGCCGATCAGGGCGCGCGCTGCCGCCACGCGTTGTTGCTGGCCAACACTGAGCGTACCCGCCCGCCGCTGCATCAGCTCAGGATTGAGCTGCAGGGCCTGCAGCAGGCGGGCGATCTCGGCATCCAGCGGCCCGCTGATGCGTGCGCTGCGCAGGCGCGAGAAGCGCAGGCCCAGCGCGATGTTGTCGCGCACGGTGAGGAACGGCAGCAGATTGAACTGCTGGAAGATCACGCCCAACTGGTCGGCACGGAAACGATCCCGCGCCGCACCACCCATGTCCTGCAGTGCGTGGCCGGCCACCTCGACACGGCCCTTGCCGGGCAGCAGCACGCCCGCCAGCAGGCCCAGCAGGGTGCTTTTGCCGCCACCGCTGATTCCGCGCAGCAACACGCTGCTGCCCTGCTCGACCCACAACCGCGGGATGTCCAGCACCAGCCGCGTGCCGTAGCCGAACTGCACGTCTTCCAGCGAGATCACCGGTGCCGCGCTCACGGTGCCAGCACCACGCGCAGGTTGTCGGGCGTCAGCACACTGCGGTTTTGACCATTGGCGGTTGCGCTGTTGACGATGACTTCGTGCAGGCCCGGGAAAAGTACGGGCAGGCGCACGACGATGGCGCGCAGCGCGGCAGGTTTGGCACAGTGGTACTGCAGCGTTGCGCTGAAACCTGCGTGCCGGTGCTGTCCCGGCGGCGGCACGGCGGCCGTCGCGTCGAAGCCCTCCGCATCGGCTTTGCTGGTGGCCAGACGGCAGCCCGCAGCGGTGGGCAAGGTGACCCAGCTGCCTCCCTTCAGCACTGTCGTAGCCCGTGCCAGCGCGGCCTGCTCGGCTGCATTGGCCGGCGGCCGCTCGTAATCGAGGATGCCGATGCCGGGGGCCTGAAGGGCGAATTCCAGGGTTTGCTGGTCAAGCGCAACATCCACTGTCGCCTGGCCATGCACATGCGGTGCGTTCTGGCGGATGTCGTGGGCCTGCGCGGCGCTGGCAGCCAGCAGCAGGAAAAGAGCAGCGGGAAGCTTCATGGGAAAGACTCCAATTGTTACTATGTAACATTATGGACCACATTCCCACGACCCCCGCAAGGGCCCTGGCCCAGCCGCCAACTTCGGCACGCTGGCACCCCCGCTTCGATCTTGCCGGTGCCTGGCTGTCCCTGGCCTGCGCCGCCCACTGCATCGCCCTGCCCCTGCTGCTGGCCTTCGTGCCGGCAGCGATGATGGCGCTGCGCTCGTTCCAGCATCCCGGCCATGGCGCGATGACATTGCTGCTGATGATGTCGCGCTGGGAATGGCTGTTCGCGCTGCTGGCCTCCTCGCTGGCCTTGGCGAGCACCTCGGCCGGCGTGCACCGGCACGGGCGCTGGCAGCCCCTGCGGGTGGCCTGCGCCGGCGCCATCCTGCTGCTGTCGGCCTCTCTGTACCTGCCGCTGAAGGAATCGCTGCTCTGGCATGGCGTGGCCACGGCATGTGGTGGCGTGTTGTTGGCGGCGGCGCACGTCGGCAATCGACGGGCGTTGCGTAACCGCCGGTAGCGCCGGCCGCTGGCCAGCGCCCCGAAAATGCCGGCCAGCGGCCGGCACTACCTATCATCAGAAGCGGTAGCCTAGTTCCGCGCCGAAGATGCGCGGGCTGTCGACCGGGCCGTAGTAGTTGCCATCACGCCCAAAAGCCAGATTGTCGAAGATCAGGCCGTTGATGCGACGCTTGTTGGTCAGGTTCTGCACGAATAGCCGTGCACTCCACGGCCCGGTTTCGTAGCCCAGCTGCGCACCCAGCACGGCGACGGTCGGCTGGAAGGCGCGGTTGCGCTCGTCAAGTGCGCTGGAGCCGGTGAACTGCGACTCCAGCCGCGCGTAAAGTCCAGACTCGAACTGGTAGCGTGCGGCCAGATAGCCGGTGTAATGCGGCGTCAACTTGACCCGCTTGCCATCCAGGTTCTGGTCGACGGTGACCCACAGCTTGGTGTACTTCGCGTCGACGTAGCCCACATTCGCCATCAGCGTGAAGCCAGGCACTACTTCGAACACCCCCTCCAGTTCTGCACCCCGCGACCGGATCGAGGCGTCCGATCCCACGTAGTCCGACGAAATCGGGCGGCCGTTGGCATCGGTGGCCACCTGGATCTCCTGCCAGTTGTCCGAGGTGATGTGGAAAAGTGCCCCGCCGATGTGGCCACGACCGCCGGCCAGATTCATCTTGAACCCCAGCTCGTGGCTCCACATGCGTTCGGATTCGTAGCGCAGCACCTTGTCGTTGACCACGTCGCTCTGCGCTGCGGCCAGGTTGAAGCCACCTGGAATGTAGCCCTTGGCCGAGGCGGCATAGAACGACAGATCGTCAGTGGCGTCGTAGCGCAGCGACACCCGCGGCAGCGTCGCCGTGAAGGTATGCGCCAGCGCGGCGTCGCGGTACAGGACGCGGCCACCGGCGCCCAGATCCAGCGCACCGGAACGCTGCTCGGTGGAACGCCGCGCCTGCTCATGGCGCAGGCCGGCACTGGCGGTCAGCTTGGGCTGCGCGGGGAAGGTGTAGCTGGCGGTAGCGAACACACTGTAGTCCTCGCCCTTCGAGGTCTGCCGCGGCGCCAGGTTGTAACTGTCCAGCCCACGCAGCGCCGGACCGACGAACGTGCCAAGGATCGAATCCTTGCTGTTGCGGTAGGTGGACACACCGGCCATCCAGGTCAGGGCCTGGTCACTGGGCGAACTGAAGCGCGCCTCGGCCGTCCACTCGCGCTTCCGGTCGTAGATGCGGCCTGCCAATGCTGGGCTCTGGGTCATGTCAAAGTCATAGCCGGCGGAGGTCACTTCCTCGCTTCGCCAGGAGGCGGCCACGTCCAGCGTGCCTGCCTGCAGCTGCCATTGCGCGCTCAGGCCCGCAACCGACTCATCCTTTTCGGTGCGCTTGGGTGCGTCGTTGATGTAGGTGAAATCACCGGCACGACGGCCACCGTTGAGCGACGTGCCGTAGGTGCGGTTGTACAGGTCGGTGTCCAGCGGCAGGTACTCGTACTCGAACATGCCGGGCGCGCGGGTGCGCAGGTGATAGGCCAGCGCGTTCACCGAAACATAGTCGCTTGGCCGCCAGCGCAGCTTGCCCTGCAGGTAGCCTTCGCCCACCCTGCCGCGCGCACCGGACGGCGTGAGGTTCTTCAGGTAGGCGTCCTCATCCGAGCCCATGAACGCCACCGAGCCGGACAGGCTGCCCGTCTTGTTCAACGGCCCTGCCAGGAAGCCATCGAGAGCGGTGCCATTGCCGTTGCCGAACCAGGTGCTGCGCACATTGACCTCGCCCTCTCGCGCATCGGCCGGGCCGCGTGTACGCACCAGCACCAGCCCCGACTCGCTGTTGGCACCGTACAGCGTGCCCTGCGGCCCGCGCAGCACCTCCACCGACTCTACCTGGTTGAGCACGGCATTGCTCAGCTCACGGAACGGAATGCCGTCGATGTAGACCGAGGCCCGGTTGACCAGGAACGGATTGGACTCGATGCCACGGATCGAGATGAACATGTTGCTGAGCTGGCCCATCGCGTTGAACTTCACGTTCGGCGCCAGATTGTCCAGGTCACGGAACTCGGTGACACCGGCCTCCTTCAGCGCCTGCCTGTCGAGTACCGTCACCGACAGGTCGCTCTTCAGGTAGGGGGTATCGCGCTTTGAACCGGTGACGCGTACACCGTCGAGCGTGGCCGGGTCGGCCTGCTGGGCCAGCACGGGCATTGCGGGAATGAGCAGGGATGCCACAACGAGGGCGGCGGCAGGCGTGGACGACTTCAACGGGGAGACCTCGACGGGCTGGACTGGAGGACGCGCGAGCGGCGGCAGCGCGGGACAAGAGTGTTATCATGTAACACCCGCGCCGCGCTGCCACTCCATTCCGGGCGGCACTGCTCCATTCCCGGATCCGAAATGCCAACCCTCGCCGACCAGCTGTTGCAGGAAGCCGGCCCGCAGCCCCCTGCGGTTCACGCCAGCAATGATGGCGCGGTGGTGCTGCTGCGCCACCACTTCGACGCAGGTGAAGGTGAGATGGGGCATCCGCACCAGCTTCGCCTGGGCATGGCCGTGGGCGGCGGCGGACGACTGCAGCAGCACACCCTCAACGGTCTTCTGCAGGCCTCCTGGCGACCTGGCCAGTTCAACCTGGTGCTGCCCGCAGACACCGGCACCTATGTCAGCCCGTCAGTGGATCTGATCGGGATCGCCATCGATACCCGCATGCTGCCGCACAACGTGCAGACGCTGCATCACCTGCAGCCGCTGGCGGCGCGGCTGCACCGCGATCCGGTGGTGTCCGCGGTGCTGAGCGCGTTGTGGTGCAGCACGCAGGCCGATGCCTGCCTGCCCGGCTTCCTTGAGCATGGCGCGCAGGTGCTGTTGCACCGCCTGGGCCAGCTTGCCGGCCAACCTCGCGAGGCACGCGGCACCACGTCCGCGCTGTCGGCACGACGGCTGCGACAATTGGAGGCCTACATCGACGCGCAGCACGGTCGGGCGCTGACGGTCCCACAGCTGGCTGCTGCAGTGCAGATGGAGGCCGCAACGTTCAGTCGGGCGCTACGCGCGGCCACAGGCCTGCCACCCTACGCGTTCCTCACCCAGCGCCGCATGCACTGGGCGCGCACCGAACTCGCGCAGGGCCGCCGTGTCACCGATGTTGCCCTGGCCAGCGGGTATGCCAATCCCAGCAAGTTCAGCGCGGCATTCCGCCGCGTGCTCGGCTGTTCGCCGTCTGCATGGATCGCGCAGTCACGTACCCGGTAGTGCCGGCCGCTGGCCGGCAGCCAACCAACATTACAAGACGGTAATGTCCGCGTCAGAGCAGCGAAAGGCGCCACTCTTCACCCTGAGGGCCAGTTCTCCCACAGGTGTCCCGCGCATGACCCGCTTCCCGATCCGCTCCGTCTCCCTTGTTCTTCTCCTGTCCGGCCTCGCGGTTGTGCCGCCGGCGCTGGCCCATCCCAGCCTGGTGCGTTCGACGCCGGCCGCCGACGCCACCGTAGCCCCGGCGACCGAGATCACGCTGCAGTTCAGTGAGAAGGTGATGCCGCGTGCCACCCGCATTGAACTGAGCATGGACCATGGCCGCATGAAGATGGCCATGCCTAACACCGCGCAGGACCTCTCCGAAGATGGCCACACGTTGCGTGCGCGCTTCGCCAAGCCGCTGCCGGCAGGCAGCTACGCACTGCAGTGGCGCGCGGTGGGCGAGGACAGCCACCCGATCACCGGCAGCTACCGCTTCACCGTGAAGTAAGGCTGCCGTCGTGGCCGAGCTCTCGCCGTATGCGCTGCGGCTGGCGCTGTACCTGGTACTGATGCTGCTGTTCGGGCGGCTGCTGTTCGTCCGCCCCGGGCTGCCACGCGACATCTCGCTGGCGCTCGCCGTGGTTGCGCTGATTCTGGTCGTCATCGATGCCGTGAACCGGTTGTCGGGCGTGCTCGGCATCCCGGCAGCCGATATCGACCCAGCAACGGCGCACTGGTTCCTCACCGGTACGCCGGTGGGTGAGGCGGGGCTGCTGCGCATCCTGGCCCTGCTGGCAATGCTGCCGCTGCTGGCAGTCAATCGCCCGGTGCAGGGCCTGCGCCGTCTGGCGCTGCTGATACTCACGGCGGTAGCTCTGGCCAGCCTCGCCTGGAATGGTCACGCCGCCGCCGGTGATGGATTCGGCGGGACGTTGCGGCTCGTGGCCGGCATCGTGCACCTGCTGGCCGCCGGTGCCTGGGTCGGCGCGATCGCCGCCATCCTGCAGCTGGCGCTGCGTCCACAGGGCCTGCGCCTGCACGAACGTACCCGCGAACTGTGGCAGGCCGCGCACAGCTTCGCCGTGCCGGGCACGATCATCGTCGCCCTGCTGGCGATGACCGGCACCTACACCTATGTCGATCTCGGCGGTTCCATACAGACCCTGACCGGCGCCGCGCATGGGCGTTGGCTGCTGCTCAAGCTGGCGCTGGTGGGCGGCATGCTGGGGCTTGCCGCGCTGCATCGCTGGCGGCTGGTACCAGCGCTGGCCAGCTCCATCCGCGGCGGCTGGCAACCCAGGCCGCTGCGCTCACTTCGCCACAGCCTGACCTGCGAATCAGTGCTGGCGGTATTGGTGCTGGCCTGCGTCGCGGTGCTCGGAATGCTGGACCCATTGGCATGACTCATCCGTTCCAGCACGGGCCCAAGCTGCGATGATGGGCACACCATGAAACTGCTGATCGTCGAAGACGAACCCAAGACCGGCAACTACCTGCGCCAGGGCCTGATCGAGGCCGGCTACGTGGTCGATCTCGCCTGCAACGGCGTCGACGGGCTGCACCTGGCCGGCAGCGGCGAGTACCAGCTGGTCATCCTCGACGTGATGCTGCCCGGCCTGGATGGCTGGAACGTGCTGTCGCGGCTGCGCGAGGCCGGATGGCAGGTACCGGTGCTGTTCCTCACCGCGCGCAGCAGCATCGCCGACCGCGTTCAGGGCCTGGAGCTGGGCGCGGATGACTACCTGGCCAAACCATTCGCCTTCGCAGAGCTGCTGGCGCGCGTGCGCACCCTGCTGCGTCGTGGCCAGGCGCTGCCGCAGGCCGAGCGCATCGTCATCGCCGACCTGGTGGTGGATACCCTGCGCCGCCGGGTCGAACGCGGCGGCCAGCGCATCGCCCTCAGCCAGAAGGAATACACCCTGCTGGAACTGCTGGCGCGCCGACGCGGTGAAGTGCTGCCGCGCTCGTTGATCGCCTCGCAGGTATGGGACATGAACTTCGACAGCGACACCAACGTGATCGACGTGGCGATCCGCCGCCTGCGCGCGAAGATCGACGATGACTTCGACGCCAAGCTGATCGTCACCGTGCGCGGCATGGGCTATGTGCTGGAGGCGCCGGACGACGGTGCATTGCACAGCGGATGAGCCTGCGTCGCTCCATCGCGGTACGGCTGACGCTGCTGTTCGCCATCGTGGCTACGCTGGTGCTGGCCGCATTGGGCGTGGCGATCTATGTCAGCGCCCGCCACGACCTGGTGGCCCAGGACTTCAGCGAACTGGAGAACAAGGTTGCGTTGATCCGTGACCTGGCCGGCAACGGACCTGCGTCCGCACGCGGGCAGCGCTTGGCGGACGCACTGGGCCACCATCCGGATATCGCCTTCCACATTGTTGATGGGAGCGGCGCAGTGCTCTTCTCGACCGCACCGGCACTGCTGCGCGAGCATGCACGCAGCCAGCCGATCGACGCCGCGCCACGGCGGCACGACTGGATCCTCGCCGATGGTCGCTGCATGCATGCCCTGCACCTGCGCCAGACCCTGGCCGACGGCAGCGAGCTGGTCACCCTGCTGGCCATCGATGACGACCGCCACGCCGATTTCCTGCAGCGCTTCCGCCATCTGCTGGCGATCGCCATCATCGGCGCCGCCGCGGCCAGCAGCCTGCTCGGCGGCTACGTGGTGCGGCGCACGCTGCGGCCGCTGCGCACGCTGGCCGATGAGGCCCGGCAGATCACCGCCGGCCGGCTGCAGCGCCGACTGAGTGCACGCAGCGCACCGGCCGAACTGGAGCAGCTGGCGCAGACGCTCAACGGCATGCTGGCGCGCCTGCAGCAGGACTTCGCGCGGCTGACCGAGTTCTCCGGTGATCTCGCCCATGAACTGCGCACACCGATCACCAACATGCTGACCCAGGTGCAGGTGGTGCTTGCGCACCCGCGCAGCAATGAGGCCTATCGCGAGACGCTGGCGTCCTGCGCCGAGGAACTGCAGCAGCTGGCGCAGACCGTGGGTGACCTGCTGTACCTGGCGCAGGCCGAAGCGCCGGGTGCACTGCCCTCGCGCGAGCCAGTGGCGCTGGATGCGGTGGTGGATTCGCTGCTGGAGTTCTACGAGCTTCTGGCCGAGGACCGACAGTTGACCCTGCGCCGCGAAGGTGTGGCGAGCGTGGAAGGGAACCGCTTGATGCTGCACCGGGCGATTGCCAACCTGCTGTCCAACGCGTTGAAGTACGCAGCCGTGGGCAGCGAAGTGCGGGTGCGGCTGGTCGAGGCCGATGGCGTGTGCAGGGTCAGCGTGCACAACCTTGGCACGCCGATCGCCAGCGAGGCGCTGCCGCGCCTGTTCGATCGTTTCTACCGCGGCGAGCGTGGCCGCCAAGAAGGTGCCGGACTGGGCCTGGCGATCACACGCGCGATTGCACAGGCGCACGGCGGCAGCGTGAGTGTTGTCTCGGATGACACCGGCACCCTGTTCGAGCTGGTGCTGCCGAGCACCTCAGCCCGGTAGTCCCGGCTGCTGGCCGGCAACCCCGGTCTGCTCAAACACCCCGGCCACCCAATCGATGAACACCCGCAAGCGCGGTGACGGCGTGCGGTTGCGTGGGTAGACCAGGCTCAGTGGACTCGGCGTCGGTGGCGTCTCGGGCAACAGCTCCGCCAACTGTCCGCGCGCGATGTACGGGTCCATCCGGTAGCGCGGCGCCTGGATGATGCCCAGGCCCGCCAGCGCGGCACCAAGGAACGCCTCAGCACCGGACACTCGCACCCGTGCCGGCAGCGGCACGTAGCGCACCTGCCCGCCCTGCTGGAACTCCAGGGGAATCAGCTGGCCGGTGGCACTGGAGCGGTAGCCGACCATCTGGTGGCCGTCCTGCAGCGATTCGATGGTATCGGGCAGGCCGTGCGCCTGCACATAGCCCGGCGAGGCCACCGTGACCTCGCGCAGCATGGTCAACCGTCGCGCCGCCAGATCGCTGTCGGCCAGCGTCCCCACCCGCAACGCCGCATCCACGCCTTCACGCAGCAGGTCGACATAGCGGTCACCCTCGCTGACGTCCAATTCGATCTCCGGGTAGCGCTGCAGGAATTCCGGCAGGTGCGGAAACAGCAGGTGCCGGCCCAGCGTGCCATGCACTTCGATACGCAACGGGCCGCGCGGCGGCGCGTCACGGAACGCAGCCTCGGCATCATCCATGTCGGCGATCAAGCGCAGGCAACGGCCATAGAAAGCCTCGCCTTCCAGCGTCGGCACCACCAGCCGCGTGGTCCGGTGCAGCAGGCGCACGCCCAGCCGCTGTTCGAGCGCTTTGATCGCGTCGGTCACCGTGGCCCGCGGCAGGTCCAGGTCCTCGGAGGCCCGGGTGAAGCTGCGGCGCTCGACGATACGGACGAAGGCGCGCATGGCCGTGAAGCGGTCCATTGTTCGGCTACCCGAATGATATTGGCGGATTATGCATGATTATCCGGGCGGGAGAGATGACGAAGATGGCCCTGCGCCATTCCGGCGCGCTCCGCTGGAACCGACCATGACCCTCTCCCCCGCCCGCACTGTCGCCCTGGTCACCGGCGGCTCCCGTGGCATCGGCGCCGCCATCTCCCGCCGGCTCGCCGCCGATGGCCACGCGGTCGCGATCAACTATGCGGGCCGCCGCGACGACGCCGAAGCCTTGGCGGCCGAACTCAACGCAGCCGGCGCGCAGGCGATCGCGCTGCAGGCCGATGTCGCCGATCCGCAGGCGGTGCGGCAGCTTTTCGATGCCATCGAGGCGCGTTTCGGCGGCATCGACGTGGTGGTCAACAGCGCCGGCGTGCTGCAGCTGGCGCCGCTCGCCGACACCGACGACGCCCTGTTCGAGCGGGTGATCGGCATCAACCTCAAGGGTGCCTTCAACGTGCTGCGCGAAAGCACACGACGGGTGCGCGACGGTGGCCGGCTGATCACCTTGTCCACCAGCGTGGTCGGCATCAAGCTGGAGAACTACAGCGTGTACGCGGCCAGCAAGGCAGCGGTGGAGACGATGGGCGCCATCCTCAGCAAGGAGCTGCGCGGGCGCAACATCACCGTGAACGCAGTGGCCCCAGGCCCGACCGCTACCGACCTGTTCCTGGACGGCAAGTCACCGGAACTGATCGAGCGGTTGGCGAAGATGAACCCCCTGCAGCGATTGGGTACACCGGAGGACATCGCCGGTGCGGTGGCGTTCCTGGTTGGTGCCGATGGCGGGTGGATCAACGGCCAGGTGCTGCGCGCCAATGGCGGGATGGTGTGAAGACCCTTTCTCTGGCTATCCTCGCTCAAACGGACGAGAGCCACGCGCATGGGAAAGCCGGGCATCTGGTATTGGCTATGGATGATCACCCTCCTGATGGGAGGTCTGTTGGCACTGGCGACGCTGGTACTGTGGACCCGGCTGCCTGGCGACGTTCGCAATCTGGCCATGGCGCTGACCTGGGGGCTGTGGGCACTGGCCATAGTCTGCTTCTTTCTGGGCGGCATCGTCGCTGGCTTTACGATCCGGGGCGTCAACCACGGCAGGAAAGTCTGGCGTGCGGACAGGCCGCGAGTTTTCTGGCTCTGCCACATCACCACGACGATGCTGTGCGTCAGCTGCCTGGGCCTGCTGATCGTACCCATGATGATTGCCTGGCAGGGCGTGGCGTGGTGACGTAGCGCTGCTGTAGAGCCGAGCCCATGCTCGGCTGCTCTTCGCGCAGAAGCCAGAAGCAGCCGAGCATGGGCTCGGCTCTACATTATCGTCAGCCCGTCCGAGCCTCGCGGCGCCGGTGTACCCAGTAGTACAGCGTAGGCAGCACCAGCAGGGTCAGCAGCATCGCCGACAGCAGGCCGCCAATCACCACCACCGCCAGCGGTTTCTGGGTCTCGGCACCAATCGCATGCGAGGTCGCCATCGGCAGCAGGCCGAACATCGCCAACAGTGCGGTCATCAGTACGGTGCGCAGGCGCTGCAGCGAGCCCTGTACCACCGACTGCAGCAGGTCCATGCCCTGCTCGCGCAGCTGCGCGAAGCGACTGAGCATCACCACCCCGTTCAGCACCGCCTGCCCGAACAATGCAATGAAGCCGATCGCCGCCGACACCGACAGTGGAATCCCAGTCAACCACAGGGCGAGGATGCCGCCGATCATCGCCAGTGGCACGTTGGCCAGGATCAGCGCGGCGCTGCTGACGTCCTTGAAGGCATCGAACAGCAGTACGAAGATGATCAGCACCGACAGCGGGATCACCCAGCCCAGACGCTTCATCGCACGTTGCTGGTTCTCGAACTCGCCGGACCACTCCAGCCGGTAGCCTTCCGGCAGCTGCACGCTGGCCTCCACGCGCTTGCGCATGTCGGCCACCACACTGCCCATGTCACGCCCGGCGATGAAGATGCTCACCGCCTTTACCCGCTGTGCGTTCTCGCGCGAGATGTTGATCGCGCCGCTGGCCATGCGGAAGTCGGCCACGTCGGCCAGCGTCACGGTGTGGCCATCGCCGATGCCCACCGGCACCGTGCGCAGCCGCTGCAGGTCGCGGTCGGCGTCGTCCAGGCGCAGCGTGATCGGGAACCTGCGGTCGCCCTCCCACAGTTCACCGACCTGGCGCCCGCCCAGTGCGGTCTCGATCACCTCGTCGATGTCGCGCACATTGAGGCCATAGCGCGCGGCACGGTCGCGGTCGATCTCGATCTGCAGCTGCGGCAACGACCCGTCACGGTCAATGAAGGCGCTCTCCACGCCCTCCACACCACGCACCTGACCCAGGATCGCCTGCGCCTGCTGATTCAGCACGTCAAGGTCCGAGCCGCTGACCTTGATCACCACTTGGCCCTTGATCTGCGAGATGCTCTCCAGGATGTTGTCGCGCACCGGCTGCGAGATCGAGAACTCAGGCCCCGGGATGCGCTGCTCCAGCGTGCGCTGCAGGTCGCTCACCAGTTGCCGCTTGTCCACGCCCTTCGGCCACTCCTTCTCCGGCTTCAACGCCACCAGCGCCTCGATCTGGTTGGCGCCCTTGGCGTCGGAGCCGTCTTCCGGGCGGCCAAGCTTGGCCACCACCGTCGACACCTGCGGGAAGGTGCCGACCAGCTCACGGATGCGCCGCGACTGCTGCTGTGCTTCAGCCAGGCTGGTGCTCGGGTCGAGCGTGGCGGTCAGCCAGATCGAGCCCTCGTCCAGCTCCGGCAGGAACTCCGAACCCAGCCGGGTGCCTAGTGCGAGCGTGCCGACCAGCAGCGCAACCGCGGTCAGTACCACCGCACGCGGGCGGGCCAATGCACGCTCCAGGATCGGCCGATACCAGCCGGTCAGGCGGTCCATCAGCGGATTGCCATCGCGCATGCGGTCCCGTCGCAGCCACCAGTAGCAGAACAGCGGCACCACGGTCAGCGCCAGGATCAACGCACCGATCAGGGCCGAGGTCACCGAGTACGCCATCGGTGCGAACATGCGGCCTTCCTGGCGCTGCAGGGTGAAGATCGGGATGTGCGCGGCGATGATGATCAGCATCGAGAAGAACGTCGGCCGCCCCACTTCCGATGCGGCCGAGAGAATGGTCGAGAACCGTGTCTTCCGGTCGGCCGCAGGTGGCAGCTTCGACAGTCGCGAGACGATGTGTTCGGTGACGATCACCGCGCCATCGATGATGATGCCGAAATCCATCGCACCCAACGACAACAGGTTCGCTGGCACGCCCCACAGATGCAGGCCGAGGAAGGTCGACAGCAGCGCCAGCGGCATCATCGCCGCCACGATCAGTGCGGCGCGGGCGTTGTACAGGAACAGCCACAGCACCAGGAACACCAGCACCGCGCCTTCCAGCAGGTTGCGGAAGACGGTTTTCAGCGTGGTCGAGACCAGCCACGAGCGGTCGTAGAACGGCTCGATGCTGACCCCGGCCGGCAGCTGGTTGGCCTCGATCTCGGCGATGCGCGCATGCAGCGCGTCGAGCACGTCGGACGGGTTCTCGCCCTTGCGCATCAGCACCATGCCGAACACCGCATCGTCGTTGTCGTCCTGGCCGACCAGGCCCTGGCGCGGCAGGCCGGTGTCGGCGATGCCGGCCAGGTCGCGCACCAGGATAGGTGTGCCCCCGCGCTGCGCCACCACCACGTTGCCGATGTCCGCCGGCGAACGCATCAGGCCCACGCCACGGATCAGGAACTGCTGCTGGCCGCGTTCCACGTAGCCGCCGCCGGCATTCGAGCTGCCCCTCTCCAGCGCCTCGGCGAACTCACCCAGGCTGATGCCGCGATCACGCAGCTTGTCCAGGTCCGGCTTGACCTGGAAGGTACGCGCGAAGCCGCCGAAACTGATCACATCGGCCACGCCCGGCACGGTGCGCAGGCTGCGCTCCATCGTCCATTCCTGCACGGTGCGCAGCTGGGTTGGCGTCATGTGCGGGCCTTTCAGCACATAACGGTAGATCTCACCTACCGCCGAGCTCATCGCCTCCAGTTCCGGGGTCACCCCTTCCGGCAGCTCCACGCCCTGCAGGCGCTCCAGCACCTGCTGGCGCGCGAAGTAGTCATCGGCCTTGTCGTCGAAGGTCAGGATGATCATCGACAGGCCGAACTGCGTATGCGAGAACACCCGCACCGAATGCGGGATGCCGGACAGCGCCACTTCCAGTGGCATCGTCACCTCGCGCTCGACCTCTTCGGCGGCACGGCCCGGGTGCAGCGACACCACTGTTACCTGGGTGTCGGATACATCCGGGAAGGCTTCCACCGGCAGTACGCGGAACGCGGCAATGCCAGCACCCATGAACAGCAGCAGTGCCAGCATCACCATCAATGGCTGGCGCAGGCAGTAGGCAATCAGGCGATCGATCATGGAGCGGCGTGCCCCGTGCCGGTGCTGGCGGCGGCCGGTGCGCTGTCCGCCAGCTGCTGCAGCAGCAGGCCGCCTTCTACCACCACCCTGGCGCCTGCGGCCAGGCCCTCACGCACCCACAGCCGGCCATCGCCCAGTTCCTCGGCATGTACCGCGTGACGCACGAAGCGGCCCTTGCCCTCCTCCACGAACACCACCTGCTTGCCGTCGATCAACAACACGGCCGCATCGGGCAGCGAGACACCGCCCTCGGCCGGCAATGCCACCTGGGCGCGCACGTACTGCCCCGCCTTGAAACCGCGTGCGCGGTTGTCCAGCTCGGCGCGCGCCTGCACCACACGGCGCTCGCTGTCGACGAAGTCATCCACGTGCTGCAGGGTCGCTTGCAGCGGCTGTCCATCGGCCCCGGAAACGCTCACCTGCATGCCCGCCTTCAAGCGTCCGGCCAGGCTCTCCGGCACATCCAGCAGCAACCACAGGCGGTCCGGATCGCCAATCACCGCCAACGGCTGTTCGCTGTCGGGGCTGACTGCCATGCCCGGGCTCATCCGCCGCTCCACCAGCACGCCATCGATCGGCGCGCGCAGCGGCAGGCGCTGGTCGACGTGTGGGCCATTGCCATACGCCTTGGCGAAGGCGGTCGCACGCGCGTGATCGGCCTGGCTGCCGGCGAAATTGGCCTCGGCCTCGTCCAGTTCGCGGCCCGACGCCACACCTGCCGCATGCAACTCGCGGGTGCGCTCCAGCTCCTTGCGCGCCTGCTGCAGCTCTGCACGGCCGCGCACGCCCTCCGCCTGGGCCTGGCCGAATTCGGGCGAAGTGATCCAGGCGATCACCTGGCCCGCCTTCACTTTCTGCCCCGGCTGTGCCTCGATGCGCGCCACCTGCCCCGCCAACGGCGTACGCAGCGCGCTGGAGCGCGTCTCGTCCCAGACCACCCGGCCCGGCAGCTGCAGGCTGGCGCTGGCGCCGGCGGTGACCCCCTCGCTGCGCAGCACGTCCAGCTGGCGGCTACCGGCAGGAAACTGGATCTGGCCGGCACTGACCTTCGGCGCGTCCTCGGTATAGGACGCCGGCTCGCGGCCGCAGCCACCCAGCAGAGCCAGCGCCAGCAAGGCCGGCAGCACGGCGTGTCGCGCCTGCGGCCGATAGGCGACGGTGGACTTCATCGGAACTCTCCTTCAGCAATGGATGTGGCCGCTTCCCAGCGCGCCAAAGCAATGGCATGGTCGGCACGCGCTTCAATCAACGCAGCCTCGAACTCGCGCCAGCTGCGGCGCGCATCCAGCAGATCGGTCAGGCTGGCGGCGCCGCGGCGGTAGGCCAGTTCAATGCCCTGCACCGCCCTGCGTGCGGCGTCGGACTGCAGTCCTTCGTAGTCGCTGCGACGCTGCGCGGCGGACTGCGCGCTGGCCTGCAACTGGTCCAGTTCGGCGCGCGCTTCGCGCTGCAGCACCTGCAGCTCCAGCGCGGCACTGTCACGGTCGGCCTCGGCACGCTGGATCGCGCCGCGTGCACGTGACGGGCCTCCGAGCGGAATGGTCAATGACACACCCCAGGTGACGCCGCTGATGTCAGTCGGCTCGCGCTCGGCCTCCACGCCCAACTGGATGTCGCGGTGGCGCTCACTGCGCGCCAATGCCACACCGGCGTCCGCCGCAACCAGGCGCGAACGTGCCGCGCGCAGGTCGGCACGCTGCTGAGGATCGAACGCACGCACGCTGGCCACGCTGCTGGCCTCCGGCCAAGGATCATCGGCGCTGAGGTCATGGCTGTCGTCGCGGCCGAGCAGCAGGCCCAACGCATGCCGCGCGTCGCGCAGATCCAGCGCCGCCTCGCGCGCCGCGTCGGCTACCGCCAGGTCGTCCACCGCCAGCCGCGCGCGGTCGACCGGCGCCATCGCCCCGGTGGCAACCTGCTTGTCCGCCGCCGCCATCTGCTCGGCCGAGCTCTGGCGGTTGGCATCGGCAATCTGCGCCCGCTCCTGTGCGCCCTTCAGGCCGAAATAGGTTTCATGCAGCGCCACCTGCTGGCGGCGCCGCGCATCGAGCATCTCCAGCCCGGCCACTTCCAGCAGCGCATCGGCCTGGCGGATACGCAACGCACGCTTGCCACCGCGCTCCCAGGTCCAGCCCAGGCCCACGGTACTGTCCACCCGCTTGTCCTGCCAGCGCCCAGGGCCGATGCCATGCTTGGGGCTGATCTTGCTGGTGCCGATCGACAACTCGGTGGACGGGCGCAACGCCGCCGTCTGCGCATCGCCCTGCACACCGCGCAGCTCCAGTGCCGCCGCACGCAGGTCCGGGTTGTGTGCTTCCATGGCGCGCTGCGCTTCCTGCAGGGACAGCGCCGAAGCGGTGGGCGCGCACAGAAGAGTGGCCAACACGGCCGCAAGACGAGGGGAGAAATTCATGCACGTCACGGTAAGGTGATGCACTTGCGCCAAACTTGCCCCAACCTTGCACGAAGCTTGCAATGCGAATCCTGCTGATCGAAGACGACGCCGCCCTGGCTGATGGACTGATCCGCGCCCTGCAGGGTGCCGGTCATCTGTGCGACCACCTTTCGCGGGGGCTGCACGCACCGGCGGCACTGGCCAGCGCGCCGTATGACGTGATGGTGCTCGACCTTTCATTGCCTGACGTCGATGGCCTGGACCTGCTCTCACGCCTGCGCAACGACGGCGTCACCCTGCCGGTGCTGATCCTGACCGCACGCGATGGTGTGGAGGACCGCATCCTCGGCCTCGACCGCGGTGGCGACGACTACCTGGCCAAGCCCTTCGCCCTGGGAGAACTGGAAGCGCGCCTGCGTGCGCTGTCGCGCCGCCGCAGCGATGCACCGGCGCAGAAGCGGCTGGGCCGGTTGTGCTTCGACAGCGTCCGCAATGAAGTGCAGGTGGACGGTCAGCGCATCGAGCTGACCGCGCGCGAGCTGTCGCTGGTCGAGGCACTGATGCAGCATCCCGGCCGCACGGTTACCAAGCAGCGCCTGTTCGACGCGCTGTACAGCTGGGACCACGAGGCCAACCTGTCGGTGATCGAAGTGCATGTCAGCCGCCTGCGCCGCAAACTGGAACAGACCCACGCCGGCGTCGGCATCCGCATGCTGCGTGGGCTTGGATACCGGTTGGAGGCCGTGGGTGACTGAGCGCGTGCACAGCCTGCGTGGCCTGCTGCTGAGACGCCTGTGGCTGCCACTGCTGGTACTGCTGTTGTGCAGCGCAGTGGGTTCATTCGCCTTGGCGCGCTTCTACGCCGGCCAGGTCTACGACCGCTGGCTGCTGGATTCGGCGATGTCGTTGTCCGAGCTGGTGGCGGTGCAGGACGGCCGCGCGTCCATCGAGATCACCCCGGCGGTGTCGCGCATGTTCACCTGGGACACCGCCGACGAAGTGCATGGCGAGGTGGTCGACGCCGCGGGTGGGCGCCTGTATGGCGACCTGCCCGAGGCATTGCCACGCCCGTCGATGTCCGCCGGCAGCGACGACCCGGTCTACTATGATGCGCGGCTGCGTGGGCAGGCCGTGCGCATGGTCGAAGTGGTGGTCAGCGCCAGGCCGGGTCATGACATCCGGCTGCGCGTGGCCGAGACACTGCGCAAGCGGCACCGGCTGGAGCGCAAGCTGCTGCTGACCAGCGTTCCGTTCCAGGCTGCGATCCTGGCACTGGCGGCATGGCTGGCCTGGTCCGGTACCGGCGCTGCCGCACGCCATGCCAACCTGGTTGCGCGGAAGCTGGCCAGCCCGCGGCCGGATCCATTGGCGCCGCTGGATCCGGCGCAGGAAGCTCCGCGCGAACTGTGGCCGGCGGTGGAGGCCTACAACGCGCTGCTGCAGCGCCTGGACGCGATGCAGGATGCACAGCGGCGCTTCGTCAGCAATGCCGCGCACCAGCTGCGCACGCCGCTGGCAGCGATGCAGGTGGAGCTTGAGAGTTCATTGCGCCAGCACGATCCGCAGGCCCAGCAACTGGCGCTGTCCGGCACGCTGGCCGGGCTGGCGCGGCTGCAGCACCTGGTCAACCAGCTGCTGATGCTCAGCCGATCGGAAGATCCACATGGCAGTGCACTGCCGCTGCGGCCGCTGGATCTGGCCGCGCTGGCGCGCGGCGTGGTCGAGCGTTACGCCGATCGCGCGTTGGCTGCGGGCGTGGACCTGGGTTACGACGGACCCGACGACGGCGTGCAGGTGCAGGGCGATCCACAGCTGCTGCGCGAGGCACTGGGCAACCTGCTGGACAACGCGCTGCGCTATGGCGCCTCGCGCGGTGTGATCACCCTCGGCGTTCGGCAGGAGGTCGAAGGCACGCAGGTATGGGTGGACGATGACGGCGCCGGCATCGCCGAAGCCGAACGCGCGCGCGTCACGGAACGCTTCTATCGGGCGAGCAGCGACGGCGACGGCTGCGGGCTCGGGCTGGCGATCGTGGCCGAGATCGCGCAGCGGCATGGCGCGACCTTGATGATTGATACCGCCCCGATCGGTGGCGCGCGGGTGGGGTTGAGGTTCCGTTCCCGCTGACGTCCTGCGTGCCAACCAAGGTTGGCACCTACCAGAGGCACCCCGGCCGGAAGATTCCGGTAGTCGCCCACCTTGGTGGGCGCCGCTGACCTCCCACGTGCCAACCAAGGTTGGCACCTACCAAAGGCGCATCAATGCAGTCCGCCGGGCATGGCCCGGCGCTACCGTTATGGCGTCGTCATCGAGTACGGCGCCTGCGCGCCCTGCCCCGGCCAATCCTTGTTCGGCTCGGCCTGCATGGTGAAACGCAGCTCGCCACCTGCCAGGATCTCGTCATGGCGCAGGAAGGTGCGCTGCAGCGGCTTGCCGTTGAGGCTCACGTTGCCGACGTAGGTGTGCCTGTCATCCAGCCCATCGGCCACGATGGTGAACGCCTTGCCGTTCGGCAGGCGCATCGCGGTCTTCGGCAGGAACGGGCGGCCGAGGATGTACTCGCCCGAGCCCGGGGCCACCGGATAGAAGCCCAGGGCGGTGAACACGTACCACGCCGACATCTGGCCGACATCATCGTTGCCGGCCAGGCCATCGGGGCGATCGGCGTACTGGGTGTCCATGATCTGCTTCAGGCGCGCCTGGGTGCGCCACGGCTGGCCAGCGTACGAATACAGGTAGGCCACATGGTGACTGGGCTCGTTGCCATGCGCATACCAGCCGATCAGGCCGGTGATGTCTTCCATGTGCTCGAAGATGGACGGATCCACCTTGGCGTTGAACACCTCGTCCAGGCGCGCGAGCAGCTTGTCGCTGCCACCATGCGCTGCCGCCAGGCCGGCGACGTCCTGCGGCACGTACCACGAATACTGCCAGGCGTTGCCTTCGGTGTAGTCGGTGCCATAGCCGCTGGCGCTGGGGTCGAACGGAGTGCGGAAGCTGCCATCGCGCTTGCGCGCACGCATGAAGCCGGTGTCCTTGTCGAAGGCATTGCGCCAGTTGCCGGCGCGCTTGTCGAAGGTCGCCGCCACATCGGTCTTGCCCATCGCCTGCGCCATGCGCCCGATGGTCCAGTCATCGAAGGCGTACTCCAGCGTCTTGCTGGCCGCCTCGCCTTCCTCGTCGATCGGCACATAGCCCAGCTCGCGGTATTGCGCGATGCCGTCATAAGGGCCGTAGTTGGCAGTCTCGATCATCGCCTTCAGTGCCTTGTCGGCGTCGAAGCCACGAATGCCCTTCACGTAGGCATCGGCAATCACCGGCACCGCGTGGTACCCGATCATGCACCAGTCTTCCAGGCCATGGAACGACCACACCGGCAGCATGCCGTAGGGGCTGTGCTCGTGGTGGGCCAGCATCGAATTGACGAAGTCGCTGTTGCGTTTCTCCGGCTGCACCAGCGTCAGCAACGGGTGCAGCGCCCGGTAGGTGTCCCACAGCGAGAACGTGGAATAGTTCGTGTAGCCCTCGGCCTTGTGCACGGCATTGTCCGGCCCGCGGTACTGGCCATCGGCATCCATGAACAGCGTCGGCCCCAGCAGGGTGTGGTACAGCGCGGTATAGGCACTGCGGCGGGCGTGCTCGGGCGCATCGATATCGAGCACCGACAGCGCCTGCGTCCATTCCTGTTTCGCCTGCGCACGCACGCGGTCGAAATCAAAGTCGGCCACTTCCGCGTCGAGGTTGGCAATGGCGCCGGCTTCGCTGACCGGCGAGATCGCGACCTTGACCACCAGCGGTGCATCCAGCTTGCCGAATGCGAAGGTACCGACCAGCTGGCGGCCCTCGACCTGTGCGCGCTGCGCTGGATCCTTCTCGCCCGGCGGCGGGAAGCCCTTGTAGACGATGTCCTGCTCGGTGTTGTGCAGCTCATGCCCGGAAAGCGGCCGCGAGAAACGCATCGCGAAGTACAGCTGGCGACCCGGCGCCCAGCCGCGCGTCTCTCGGAAGCCGGTCACGGTGCCATCGGCGCGCACCCGCACCCGCGACCACAGTATCTTGCCCGGGTAGTCGTACATGCTGGTACGCATGTCCAGCAGCACCTTGGCGTCGGTGCCCTTGGGGAAGGCGTAGCGATGCACGCCCACGCGCGCACTGGTAGTCAGTTCGGCGCGCACCTTGTAGTCGTCCAGGGTGACCGCGTAGTAGCCCGGCTCGGCCTTCTCGTCAGCATGGCGGAACCTTGATGCATAACCGCTGCGCGGCTTCTCCGGATCACCACGCTCCAGGCCGGGACTGCCAGTGAACGGCATCAGCAGGATGTCGCCCAGATCGGAATGGCCAGTGCCGGAAAAATGCGTGTGCGAGAAGCCGACGATGCTGCTGTCGTCGTAGCGGTAGCCGGCTGCCCAGCCATATGCCTTTTCGCGTGGCTGGATGCGTGTGTCCGGGCTGAGCTGGACCATGCCGAACGGCACCGTGGCACCCGGGTAAGTGTGGCCTTCACCACCCGTACCAATGAACGGGTCGACCGAGGCATAGGCCTTGTCGGCGGCGGTTCTGGCAGGCGCGGCCGAAACCAGGCCGGAAGCGAACATCGCCGTGGCGGCGACAGCGATCAGGAGACGACGGTCCAGCGTGGGCATCGGCATTTGGATCGATTCAGGTGATAGCCGGATCCTAGCACCGGGCCTGCCACGCCGCATGCTGCAGTGCGACTGCCCGGCTTCCCACGCCCGGTTCAATCTTCAACCGGGAAGCGCGCTCTGCAACGACATGAGATCCGCGCTGTCCAGCGGCCTTACCACCCGCGCGATCTCTTCTCCATCGCGCAGCAGCACCACCGTCGGCCACAGCTTTACCTTGAACGCTCGCCCCAACGGCCTTCCCTTGCCATCCTCGATCTTCCAATGCGGCAGATCGTTCGCTTCGACAAAGGCCTGCAACGCAGGCTGCGCGGCCTGGCAATGACCACACCAGGGCGCACCGAACTCCAGCACCTGCCAGCCAGCCTGCGCCGCCACCTCCACAGAGGTGGGCTCGTTCGCAAGGTGATCACGCATGAACGGCATGAGCGCTACGCCGCCAGTGCCTTCTGGATGTCTTCCAACGGCGCGTTGGTCAGATCCTTGGCAATATCCCCGAGCAATCGCGCCTGGACCTCTTTATGCAGCAGCGGACGAATGCGACCCAGCGTGGTCGGGTCGGCGATCAACACCAGGTGCGCATAGCGGTTCTTCAAGGCATCTTCGTTGAGCTGTTCGGCCACCTGCTTGGCAAACGTCGCCTCGTTGAGCTGCGAGACCGACATGTCCTTCGGCACGGCACCCGCAGGCCCCTGCCCGGATACGCCCTGCTCGCTGATGTCCTGCAGGCGCAGTTCGCCTTCCTGCTTCAAGGTCAACTGGTGGTTGCTGCCCACGTTGGTGAACACCCGTGCCGAACCACCGTCGGCAACCACGATCAGGGTTCCTTCGGGAATCGTCCGCGCCATTGCATCCTCCATCAATCCGAAAAGTGGGTGTGCGCTCCACCTTATGCACGCCGATGTCACCAGAGCGCGTACAGGATGTGATCCCGTCATCGCAATCTGCAATCAGCGCTAAATTTGTCCGGCTGCCTGCCGCTATGGCCTCCATCATCGCGAGGAACCTCTGTGTACGCTGGCTCACTGTTCCACGTCTGCTTTGCCACCAGCCTGGCCATTGCCGGCTGTGCCGGTTGCATCCACCAGTTCCTGCAGGGCCAACCGTTCTTCGCCCTGGCCATCATGCTCTCGGTGCTCACCATGATCGGCGCCGCACTGGTCACGCGAAAACTGGCACTGCCGGGCGCCCTGGCGATGGCCTGCACGGTGTTCGGCTTGGTGGCGAAGTCGGCCTGAGCCTTCTGAACAGGCGAGGTGGAACACAGCGTGCAGGTCAGCCTGCTTCGCTGCATGCTCACGCCGATGCCGTTATGATGAACGGATGATCGACACGACCCACTACGTGACGGGCGCACCTGTTACGTGGGAAGCACTGCCGACCGGCGCTTCGCTTGCCACGAATGCTCCCGCCCTGCATTTCCATCGCCTCGCGCTGGATCCCGGCGGATGACGCCCGCAGGCGCTCTGCCTGCACCCCCTACGCTGATGTGATACCTGCCCGCTGACTGCGCGGCCGCTGTGATCCCGTTTTCGCGTCTCCGCCCCTGCGGCGGTGCTTTGCCGTGCGCGTGGCGTTGCGCCTGCACACATTCCCCGGCCCCCACGCCGCCTTCCGATGCCCCTGCGCCACTTGCGCCTGCATCGCCGTTTCCGATTTCCGGGACACACCACAGCACCCATTCCCCTATTCCATACCTACAAGGGAGCCCCTATGCAGGACACGCCCGATTCCCATGCCCACTTCGGCTGGTTCAAACGCCGCCGCCACCTGAAGGTCGATGAGATCACCGTCGTCGACAAGCCCATGCTCAAGCGCGCCGTGGGCGCCGCCGCACTTGGCAATGCCATGGAGTGGTTCGACTTCGGTGTCTACGGCTATCTGGCCGTCACCATCGGCCAGGTGTTCTTCCCGTCCAGCAACCCCACGGCACAGGTGATCGCCGCCTTCGCCACCTTCACCGTGGCATTCCTGGTGCGTCCACTCGGCGGCCTGGTGTTCGGCCCGCTCGGCGACCGTTATGGGCGCCAGAAAGTGCTGGCGTTCACCATGATCCTGATGGCGCTGGGCACGTTCTCGATCGGCTTGATTCCCTCCTACGAGCGCATCGGCATCTGGGCACCGGTGCTGTTGCTGCTGGCACGTGTGGTGCAGGGATTCTCCACCGGCGGCGAGTACGGCGGTGCGGCCACCTTCATCGCCGAGTATTCCACCGACCGCAACCGCGGCCTGATGGGCAGCTGGCTGGAGTTCGGCACGCTGGGCGGGTACATCGCCGGCGCCGGAACCGTGACCGCGCTGCACATGCTGTTGAGCAGCGGACAGATGCTGGACTGGGGCTGGCGCATTCCATTCCTGGTGGCCGGCCCGCTGGGCCTGCTCGGCCTGTACATGCGCATGAAACTGGAGGAAACGCCGGCCTTCCGCGCCTTCGCCGAGGAAGCCGAGAAGCGCGAGCACGACCGGCCCGGGCTCGCCGCGCTGTTCCAGGTACATGGCCGCCAGTTGCTGGTCTGCATGGGCCTGGTGCTGGTGTTCAACGTGACCGACTACATGCTGCTGACCTACATGCCCAGCTACCTCAGCGTCACCATGGGCTATGCCGAGAGCAAGGGCCTGCTGCTGATCATCATCGTGATGCTGGTGATGATGCCGCTGAACATCGTCGGCGGATTGTTCAGTGACAAGCTTGGCCGCCGCCCGATGATCATCGGTGCCTGCATCGCGCTGCTGGTGCTGGCCGTACCCTGCCTGCTGCTGATCGGCAGCGGCAACGACTGGCTGATCTTCCTCGGCCTGATGCTGCTGGGCCTGGCACTGGTGTGCTTCACCAGCTCGATGCCGTCCACGCTGCCGGCGCTGTTCTATACCCCGGTGCGCTACAGCGCACTGTCGATCGCCTTCAATGTGTCGGTGTCGCTGTTCGGTGGCACCACGCCACTGGTGACCGCATGGCTGGTGGAACGTACCGGCGATCCGCTGGTGCCGGCCTACTACCTGATGGGCGCGGCAGTGATCGGCCTGGTCACCATGCTGTTCGTGAAGGAGACCGCTGGCCTGCCGCTGCGCGGTTCACCGCCGGCGGTCGGCAGCGACAAGGAAGCCGCCGCACTGCTGAAGAGCGATGTGCCGGTGACGGTGGACCCGAGCCTGCCGCCACTGCCGGAGACTGCGGAGCCTGAGCAGGTAAAGCCGGCCTGAGGCTCAGCGAAGCCGGCGTTGTTGTACGGCCAAGCCCGCGCGCGGCTGCCTTTCGAGGGATCAGCCGAGCGTGGGCTCGGCTCTACAACGTACGCGCCCTCAATCGCGCGCAGCGTTCAACTCCATCGCACGCATCACGATGGGTTTGGCCCAGTCCGGCGTGTGCAGCAGCTCGGCCACCGAGACCGGGTACTGCAGCTGGCCGTGCGCCATCGCCAGCACCGGCAGCGGCTCGACGCAGCCGTCGGCGTCGGCGGGAGCGCTGTTGTCGTAGACATGCAGCTCGGCCAGGTGTGGCAGCAGTTCCAGCAGGTTCTCGCGTGCCGAATCGAAGCGGGCGTGGATCTTCTCCACCGGAATGTCATGGCCGCCGGCGGCCACCCGCGCTGCAACACGGGCAATGTGCAGGTCCACCGTGGCCAGGCCACAGAACCAGATCGCGACGTGATGGTGCTCGCAGGCCTCGCGCAGCAGGCGCGGAATGGTGTTGCCGCCCAGCGTGGTCTCGAAGGCGAAGTCCGTGCCATCGGCCATGGCCTGGCGCAGGCGGCGGGTGCCTTCCTGCCAGGCCTCGGCATTGGCGTCGGGCAGCGGCCAGCCCGCCTCTACCAGGCGGCGGGTGAACGAATCGGGGTTGAACCAGCCCAGCCCTTCGGCTTCCAGCCAGGTTCCCAGCAGCGAACTCTTGCCGGCGCCGTTGACGCCGGCCAGCACCAGGATCCGCCCCATCGGTCAGAGCGGACGGCCGAGGGTGACCTTGCGGCCGCGGCGGATCGGCTGGCCCAGCACCTTGCCCAGCCCCTCACCGCGCTGCAGGCCAGCCAGAGTCTGGTCGAATTCGCCGCGCAGGCGCAGCAGTTCTTCACTGCGCTCACCGGCATCGCTGCCGGCGGCCTTGGCCAGCAGCTCCTGGTAGGTGCGGATGTCCACGATCACCGCTTCGGGGTGGTTGTGGTTGGTGATGACCAGCGCCTGCTTCTCGCGCACGGTACGCATCAGGCTCGGCCAGCCCCGGGTCTTCACCGACGAGGCTGGGGCCTTCTCGAGGCCAGGCAGATCCAGCGGCAGGGTCATGGCACGGCTCCGGGCAGGGTGGATAATGGCCACTATACCCAATTTGGCCCAATTGGGGATAAATGGACCTTTACCTGCCGGAACCGTCCGCCGCTGCGTCCGGCGCATCGGTCTGCAGCAGGCTGTCACGCTCGCGCAGCGGGAAGCGGATCCAGGCATCCAGGCCTTGTGGGCCAAAGCGCAGCTCGCCGCTGCCGGCGAGCTCGTACGGCACGCGCTGCTCGATCAGCGCCCGGCCAAGGCCACGCTGCCGGGGCAGCTCCCAGTCTTCCACGGTGGCATGGCGTTCACACCAGTGCAGCCCCAGCCACGGCTGCCCGTCCTGCACCTGCAGGTGCCAGGACACGTCGATCCGGCCGTCCTCATGGGTCAGCGCACCATGCCGCAGGGCGTTGGTCGCCAATTCGTGGATCGCCAAGGACAGCACTTCGGCCGCCTTCGGCGGCAGCAGCACGTCCTCGCCCTGCAGGCGGTAGGCGGCCGCTGCTGGCGTCTGCGCCGCGATCTCCTCATCGATCATGCCACGCAGGCAGACCCCGGCATTGGCGCCACGGGTCAGCAGGCTCTGCGTGCGTGCCAGCGACATCAGTCGCCCGCACAACCGTTCGGCGTATTCATCCACACTGCTGACCGACTCGCGGGTCCGCCAGGCAATGGCATGGATGGTCGACATGATGTTGCGCACCCGGTGCTGCAGCTCCGCCAGCAACACCGACTGGCGCTCGGCGGCACGCTTGAGATCGTCGATGTCCACGGCGATGGCGAACACCCCGCTGACCTCGCCACCGCCATCGCGCAGGGGCGCGGCCGCGACCCGGGTCCAGCGCGCGCGGCCATCGTCGTGCAGGTACTGGAACTCCAGCCCCGGCACCACGGTCTCGCCGCGCATCGCACGGGCGATGGCGAAATCCTCCGGCCCGATGGCGCTACCGTCGGCATGCCAGCCACGCCAGCGATGCAGGTTGGCCTCATCGGTGGAAGGCACCTTGCCGCTGGGCAGGTAGGCACGCATCTGGTCGTTGGACAGCAGCATGCGACCCTGCAGATCGACGATGCACAGGCCGACCGGCAGCATCCTGAAGGCCAGCTCCAGGCGTCGCTCGCTCTCGCGCCGCCGTAGTTCCTCGCGCTCGCGCGCGGCCCGCGCCAGATGCGCGGCGGTGGTCTCGAACATCGTCACCAGCACGCCGTTGATGCGCCCTTCCTCACCACGGATCGGGCTGTAGGTGATGGTGAACCAGATGTCCTCCAGACGCCCCCGGCGGACCAGCGGATACAGCTTGTCCTCGAAGGTGAGCGTCTCGCCCTGCCAAACCCGGGTATAGAGCGGCCCGTTGATGTGCCAGACCTCGGGCCAGCACTCGCGGGTCGGCTGGCCGAGTCCACCGGGATGCTTGTCGGCCAGGATCTCGGCATAGCCATCGTTGTAGAGCTGCACCAGCTGCTCGCCCCACAGCACGATCATCGGGAAGCCATGGGCCAGCATCAGGTCGACGGTGGCGCGCAGGTGGGGCGGCCACTGCGCCCAGGCACCCAAGGGCGTGGATGACCAGTCATGGCGGGCGATACGCGCGGCCATGCCATCGTGGCGCGCATGCAGGCGCGGCGCAGGTGGCATCCCGCCACGCAGCGTGGCGGCGTGGATGCCTTCAGGACGGCGCGACATGCCGCGCAATCAGGCGATGCCCGCAGAGACCTGCGGCGCCGCCACCAGCCCGGCCAGCTGCTGCACCAGGGTTTCGATGTGATAAGGCTTGGTACAGCGCGGCGCGCTGGCGAAGCGGCTGGGCAGGTTGTCGTCGTAACCGGAGGTCAGCAGGAAGGGGGTACCCGCCTCGGCCAGCCGATCGGCCAGCGGATAGACCTGCTCACCGCCCAGGTTGATGTCCAGCAACGCCACATCGATGGGATGGGTATCGACCAGCTGCCCCAACGCCTGCAGGTCACCGGCAGGCCCCACCACCTGTGCGCCTTTCAGCTCCAGATAGTCGACCAGGAACATCGCGATGGCGAATTCATCCTCCGCCACCAGTACACGCAGCCCTTTCAGGCCCTCTGGTTTGTTGCCCGCTTCCAGCACGACCGGCGCTCCTCGATACACGCGGCCCACCTCTGCCGCAACGCCCGCAGGATGCGCGAACCGGGCTACAAGAGCGCGTGATGATGGATGAAGGTCGCGGCCACGGCGCGTTCACCGCGGCATTGCAACGCCGCGTTCAGAAGGCCCGTTCCCACTTCAGGCTGAGCAGGCTGCGGTCGTGGCTGTACAGCCAGCCGACGTTGCTGTCGATGCGCGCGTAGCGCAGGCTCAGGCTGGGTACCAGCCCGGCCACGGCCAGGCGCTCGCTGCGCACGATGGCGATCAGGTTCTGTTCGTCGTCCTGCCTGCGCGCCTCCAGCAACGGACTCCAGGTGTCGTAGTCGCGCTGGCGCAGCGACACGAATACGGTGGCCGTGGTGCCACTCCACTGCCGCGCCGCGCCCAGCCGCAGGCCGCGCTGGCGGTAGCCGTTGGCCGGGTCGGCTGCGCTGCTGTCGGTGACATCCAGCCCGGCGAAGACCGTCCAGCGTGGATTGAGCGCGCGGAACCAGGTGGCGTACAGCGATGCCAGCTCGCCGTCGTAGTTGCTGGCAAGGCCCTGCTGGCGGTAGCGCTGGCGCTTCCAGTCAGCCTCCAGCTTGAGCAGGCTGCGTGCATCCAGGGCGTACTGCCATTCCGCGTGCACGCCACTGCCGCCCTGCAGCGCATGGTTGCCCAGGGCCTGGTAGTCATAGCTGGGGGCGAGCATCACGGTCTGCCGTGCACTACGCCAACTGTAACCCGCCCGCACGTTGGCATTGAGCTCGTTGTACGCACTGTGCCCGCGCCATGCCTGACCGAAGGCGAGACCGCGCACGTACAGCCCATGATGCCCGCCGAGCACCCAGCGCCGTTCCAGGCTGGCGTCGTAGTCGAGGCCCGCCGCGCGCTGGGCGTCCGGCAGTTTCCGTTCGATGATGCAGGCGTCGCCCACGCCGAACAGGCAGGTGCGACTGGCCGAACTGCGGTTGATGTTGTCACTCCATGCCGGGCCGGCGGACAGCGCGCCTTTCCAGCGCTGGCGCGCCTGCAGGGCACTCAGGTAACCGTCCACGCGCGCGCGGACGCCGGCCGTGGCCGGATCATCGGCATTGATGCCTGCAGCGATGGCTGTGAACAGCGCGGCCGCATCGCGATCGCGCTGGTCTTCCGCATAGACACGTGCCAGCTCGAGGCGGGCCGGCAGGAAATCCGGCTGCGCCGCCAGCAGCGCTTCGTACTCCATCGCCGCGCGACGATGGTCGCCTGCCACCCGCGCCAGCGCCCCCTGCGCATAGTGGCGCAGCAGGGGGTCATGCCCCGGCAGTTCGATGTACTCATCGAGGAACGCAGCGGCGGCCTGCCATTGCTGATGCTGCAGAGAGAGGTAAAGGGCCTGGCCAAGATCATCGACGGTGCGCTCCACGCGCAGCGTCTGGCCGTCGATGGTGATGGTCGGCCGCTCCGACTCGGCCTGCTGCAGGCGCTGCTGGTCCTGCTGCTGGTGGCGCAGTTCGGTGCCCTGTTCAAGCACACGACGAAGATCGTCCTGCTGGGCGCGCACCTCGGTGGCAGCCAACAGCAGTACGACAAGGAAGATGGAATGGCGCATGGTCGATCCGTGGTGGTGCATGCAGCGGGCCGAAGCAGGGACTGGCGGATCGCGGCTTGTCCCTGCCCTGCCCCGTCAGGGGCGTGGCGATCAGTTCTTGCTGCCGCCGAAGGCGGTGTCGTACTGGCTGTTGCCGCTGAAGGTGGCGATACCGGCCAGGGTGGCCGCGTTGGCGCCGAAGAACTGGCCCTGGGTGGCGCCGGCAACGCTGCCGTTGGCGGTGGCGGTGCCGGCGAACGAGGCGTTGGCGCTGTTGATGTTGGCGTTGACGTTGATCGACAGGCCGCCACCGCTCAGGCCACCGAGCAGGGTGCCATTGCCGAAGTTGGCGCGGAAGGTACCCGACAGCAGGTTGCTGCCATTGAACTTGTTCAGGCCTGCCACGCTGTAGGTGGCCACGCCGGCCGGCAGCGTGGTGCCGGCACGGTCACCGACGAAATAGACCTGGCGGTTGTTGAAGCCACCAGCGGCGCCATCCTTGGACCACTCACCGAACCACACATCGCCGCTGCCGACCTTGACGAAGTTGAAGTGGCCCATGCCGGAATGGCTGCCCGGGGTACCGGTGATCGGCATGGCCAGTGTGCGTACGGTGACACCATTGACGGTGGTCGGGGCCGAGTAGGCCGCCAGGCCCTGGAAATCGACCGGCTTGGCATTGGACACGGTGCCAACGCCGATACCAGCCTTGCCGGCCGAGTGCGGGCCGCCGTTGACTTCCGACGCACCCACCTTGACGTACAGCTGCGCATCGGTCGCCGGGCTGGCAGCGCCGACGATGTCGGCCGCCTGCGCAGTGCCGGCCAGGGCCAGTGCAGCGGCGACGGCCAACAGGGAACGGTTGATCATTTTCATGGTATTGCTCCTTGGGTTGAGGGAACTACGGGTACAACACAAAAAGGAACGGCGGCGGATCAGTTGCGCTGACCGCCGAAGGACGTATCGAACTGGCTGTTGCCGGCAAAGGTTGCGATGCCGGTCACCGCACTGGCACCGGCGCCGAAGAACTGGCCGCTGCTGGTACCGATGATCGAACCATTGGCGATGGCCGAACCGCTGAACGCACCGGTGGCGCGATCCAGCGTGCCGCTCGCGGCGAGCCTGTATCCGGTCCCGACCAGGCCGGCGGTAACGGTGCCGGTATCGAAATTCGCCCGCAGTGCACCTTCCAGCACGCCGCTGCCATCAAAGCGGTTGATGCCAGTCAAGGTGTAGGTCACGATGCCTGCTGGCAGCGAAGTACCGGCACGGTCACCGACGAAGAACACCTGGCGGTGATTGAAGCCCGCCTGCGCGCCGCTGGATGACCATTCACCGAACCAGACATCTGCATTGCCCACCTGCACGAAGCTGAAGTGGCCCACGCCAGCGGTGGCGAACGGCAGGCCTGCGTCCGGGCCCAGCGTGCGGACCGTGGTTGCGCCACGCACCACCGTGGTGGCGTAGGGCACCAGGCTGGCCACGTCCACTCGCGCCGCGTTGGCATACGGCCCCAACGAAACACCTGCGCGACCGGAACGGTGCGGACCGGCATTGAGTGTCGATTCGCCTGCGTTGATGTAATGGACGCCGTCCTGGGCCGGGCTCTGCCCGCCAGCGATGTCGGCAGCCATGACCGGCATGGAAGCCAGCAGGCCGATCGAAAGTACAAGGGTGCGGGGCTGTTTCACGGTTGATTCTCCCTGTCGAATACGGACTCAGAAGCGCGCGGTGATGCCAAGCTTGATCGTGCGGCCCGGTGCCGGAAGCGTTGAGCGTGTTGCCGGGTCGACGTAATAGCGGTTGCCGAGATTGCTGCCGACCAGCTCGACGCTGGCGTGCTGGTTGAAGCGCCAGCGGGCGTAGGCATCCACCGTGGTGATGTTTCCCCAGGTGAAGGGCACGTTCTGCCAGAGCAGGCTGCTGCCCCCGGCGATCAGGCGGTCGCGGTAGGCCTGCAGGTCCGGATTGTCGTGCCGCTGGTAGTGCACGATGCGGCTGCCCAGCTCCAGGCGCTCATCGAACAGGCGGGTGCCGAGTGACCAGTTCACCGACAGCTTCGGCGTGGCCTGGGTCAGCAGATAGCCGCTGACGAAGCCATCCTGGACGCAGTTGGGCACCCGCCCCTGGTCCGCATCCAGCCGTACCGCCGAGCTTTCATCGCAGACTTCGTTTTCAAGGATGCGGCTGACGCCCAGATCGGTGAAGAAGCGCCGGTTGTCGAAGCGCGCCTGCAGCTCGATGCCGCGGATGGTCTGCTTGTCGATGTTGTCGAACATGAAGTACGCATCACGCTCGATGACATTGCGGGTCTTGTGCACGTAATAGGCCAGCTTGACGTCGGCATCGGCGGTGTTGCCGAACAGCCCGGAAAGGTTGTGCACGTACCCCAGCTCGTAGTTGTAGGCATGCTCCGGCTTGAGTGGATACAGCGGATTGAGGCTGCTGGAGAACGCAATGGTGCTTTCGAACATGCTGGGGAAGCGCACCGCCTCGCTGTAGCGCAGATAGGCACGAGCGGCCGGCGAGAAACGCACCGTCGCCGAGAACGTCGGCAACCAGGCGTGATCGCGGTACCGTTCGTTGCGCCCGGCCACCGACTGCATCGCCCCGCCCCCGATCCTGCAGCGGATGTCGGTGCCGAGGACCATCGGCAGCAGCCCGGGGATGGCGGCGACCTCGCCGTTGAGGCAGGGATTGGTGGCTCGGCTGTAGTTGCCGTTTGCATCGGGCAACCAGGGAACGCCGTGCTGGACCTCCCTGGGTGTCTCGTACTTGCGCAGCAGGTCGGCCAGCGACTGATCGACGATCCAGCCCATGCCGATGCTGTCCCAGAATTCCCGCTCGCTCTCGAGTGCGTCGATCTCGCCCTGCAGGCTGTCCGGCCGCGGTGGCAGTTCATTCACCCGGTACTGCGCTTCGCGCGGCACGATCGAGGTCGTCTGCAGTTCCGGGTGGGCCTGCAGGAAGTCGTCGAACGCCCAGTAACGGCTGTAACGCACGCCGGCATTGAGGGTCAGGAAGTCGACCGGACGCCATTCCAGCGTGAGGTAGCCCTCGCCCTCCTGGCGACGGCCGGCACGCGGGTACATGCGCCAGCCGTCGGACGGGCCGAAATACGGGTCGCGCGAACCGAGCTTCTCGTATTGCCAGTTGCCGCCCACGGTCAGGTCCAGGGTCGAATGCAGGGCGAAGCGGTTGCTCAGGGTCAGGCCGGTCCGGTCGTTGCTCGCATTTGCCAGCGCGGTGTTGCGCAGAATCGGGCTGGCGCCGGCATTCCAGTCCGGATTGCCCGGGGCGAAGTTCGGAAAGCCGCCTGCGGTGTAGGTATCGCTGTCCGTCTCTGTGCGCCACAGGTTGGCGTAGAGGTCCAGCCAGCGGCTGCCGGCCGGCTGGAAGCGGTACTCCAGGTTCCAGGCATCGGACGCAACCCGGCTGAGCGGCCACTGGATGCGCCCATAGTCCGGTGCCGACAGGATGCGCGACGGCATGATCTCGCCGTAGTGCGACAGCGTTCGCCGCCAGGTCGCCTTCAGCTGCTGGTCATCGTTGATCTGCCAGCTGCCCTTGACCAGCCAGGACTCCTGTTCGCTGGAAGTATTGGGCACTTCATCGCCGGGCTTGAAATAGCGCGCCAGCGTGGTGATGTAGTCGATGCCCTGGTACTCGAACTGCTCGCGCCGGTCCTGGTCGTAGTAGGCGCTGCCCTGGGTCCCGGAGAAGTAGTTGCCGCGCTTGCGCCAGGCGTAGGCGGCCATCAGGTCGACGTTGTCGCCACGCACGCCCAGCGCCAGGCGCCAGGCCTGGTCCCCGCCATCGAAGGGGTTGTTGCCACTGCGCGACTTCACCGGCACCACCAGGGTGCGGTCGTCGTAGGGCGAGTTCGGCGAGCCCTGCGGGAACCCCGGCACGGTGCGGTAATCCTCGCCGGTGTGCAGCCGCGGCAGGCGTGGCGCCACCGCATTGCTGCTGCCTTCGATCTTCAGCTCCCCGCCGAAGCGCTCACCCGCTTCCACGATGTCATCGACGTCGATGGTCTTGATCACCAGCGCGCCACCGATCCCGCTGTGCACATCGCGCACCAGCCCTGGCCCCTTGATGACCTGGATGCCACCCATCAGGTTGGGATCGATGTAATTGCGGTTGCTGACGCCGTTGTAGCCGCGCCAGACCGTGAGCGCCTGTTCGCCACCGTCGATGCTGACCGGCACCCGCCCCGGCCCCTGGATGCCGCGGATGTTGATGTCCAGCGCACCGCTGTTGCGCGCGTCGCCACTGAACACCCCGACCAGATCCTTGACCACGTCGGCCGGATTGGAGCCGCGGTAGCGCTCCACCCGGTCGCGCCCCGAATACGCCGTGGTCAGGTCCAGCGCGAACACATCATCGTAGCCGCGCCGATCACGCGCCTCGCCCCCTTCCGACTGCAGGCGACCGGCCACGTCCAGTGTTTTGGTCACCCGCACCCCGTCCCCCTCACCCGCCTCCGCTGCGGCCCGCAGACTCCAGGTACCGTCCATGCCGCGCTGTGCACGCACGCCGCTGCCGCGCAACAGCTGCTGCAGTGCCTGCATCTGGCTGTACTCACCACTCACTGCACTGGAGCGGCGGCCCTCCACCAGGTCACTGCGGAACACCACCTGCACATCGGCCTGGCGGCCAAAGGCACGCACGGCGTCGGCCAGGGGCTGTTCCGGAATGGTGTACTGGCGCAACGGTGCGACGACCACCGGTTGCGCCTGCACGGCCGGCACCCAGGCCAGCGGCAGCAATGCGGTGGAGATGGCAAGAGCCAGGACGGTGGCGCGACGATGACAGGCGGATGCCGTGGACGGCATGGACAGGAACTCCTCAAGCGTGGCGGAACCACGGGCACATCCAGTGCCGGTGGCATGTCTGGCTTGAGGAGAAACGGTGTTTCGCTCTGGCTATACCTCTATAGACAGCAGGGCACAGCGAGTGCCCACGGTTTTTTCATGTTTTTTTTCCATGTGGGGCGCTGTGCGCTGTGCCGCAGGCACCTCACCACACCACCAGCGCTCCGCCGGGCAAGCGCTGCACACGCAGTCCTGCCTGCGCGGCCACCGCATTGATGGCGGTCTCCGATTGCTGCAGTTGGAACAGGCCACTGACCCGCACGCTCGCGCCCTGCCCGCCCAGTACCCAGACCGGAGCACGACGGTAGCGCGCCAGATCGGCGATGGCCTGCGCGGCCGGCTGATCGTCGATCACTACCTCGCCACGCCGCCACGGCGCCATGGTCGCGGTATCTTCCAGCTGCACCGGCTGCAGCCAGCGACCGTCACGGAACACACGTGCCTGCCCGGCATGCAGGCGCTGCACACTGCCATCACCCGGGCGCACATCGACCCCGCCCTCGCTGACCTGGGTCAGGACCGTGGTGTCCTGCATCGACACGCTGAAGGCCGTGCCGATGTCACGGATCTGGCCGCCCGCCGCGTCCACCTGGAACGGGCGCGCCTCGTGCGCTACCTGGAACCAGGCCTGGCCGCGCAGCAGACGAAGGTGGCGCTGCTGGCCATCGAATTCAATCGCCAGTGCGGTGCCGGCGTCGAGTACCGCGGTGCTGCCGTCCTCCAACTGCACCATGCGCGGTGCATCGCTGCTGTGCAGGTCACTGCGTGCCAGCAGCAGCGCGTGTGGCGCAGCGGCAACCATCAGCACCACGGCGGCAGCACTGGCCAGCAGCCACGGCAGGCGGCGGCGCGACGCGATCGGGCGCAACCCTTGGCGATCAGCCGTCAACCCGGGCAGCGCGGCCAGCACCTCGGGCCCGGCGGCATCCAGGCCCTGCCAGAAGGCCTGCTGCTGGCGCCATGCCAGCGCATGGCGGGGATCGGCCTGCAGCCAGCGCTGCAGGGTTCGTTGCTGGCGTTCCGGCAGCGGGCCTGCACTGCACCGGATCACCCAGCGCAACGCCTGCCTGGCCTGACGCGGCGAGGGTTCGGACGTGGTCATGGTTGTGGCCTGCCGCACCGCGAACGGGTGCGCTTTCCTGTTGTGACAACGGCGGGCGCGATCTGCCCACGGCAATCGCAGCTCATCGGCGTGTTCCCTGCTGGTGCTGCTGGATCAGCAGCGCCGCGCGCAGCACGTATTTGCCCACCACGCTCTTGGAGATGCCGAGGCGGGTGGCGATCTCGCGCTCACTCAGGCCCAGGTATCGATTGAGCACAAAGCACTCGCGCACCTGCGCCGGCAAGGCAAGGATGGTCTGGGTGATCTCGCGCAGCTGTGCCTGGTCCAGCACCTGGGCCTCGCCATCATGGCCTGCATCGGCCATGTCGACGGCGTACTCGGCCATCGCGCGCCGCTCGCGGGCATCCGCCTGGCTGCGGTTGAGCGCGTGATGGTAGGCCATCCGGTACAGATAACCGCGCGGCTCGAGGATGGGGGGATCGCCGGGTACGCTGCTGGCCTTCAGGTACAGGTTCTGCAGCGTGTCCTCGGTACTGGCCGGGTCGAGATAGCGCGCGATGAAGCGAGACAACGCACGGCGCTCGCGGATCAGCAACTCGACCAGCGCCAGGGCATTGGGAGACATAGGTGCCAAGGCCGGACCGGGGAATGATGGGCGTGATGGCGACGGTCCGGACGTGGATTGTGGGCTGCCGGGCCGCAGGCGGCAAGCCGCCGCCGCCCACATCATCCATGCAGGGCAGATCCGAGCATGGCTCGACGCCACAGTGGGATTGGCCGAACATGACTCGGCCCTACAGACAACAGGAGATCCCGATGGCCTACGCACGCATTGTTTCGACCGCCGACAACTACCTGCATCACGTCAGCAATGGCAGCTTCGATGTGGATGCGGACGAGCCCGCCTCGCTGGGCGGCCAGGGCAAGGGTTTCGCACCGTTCGACCTGTACCTGGCCTCGCTGGCGGCATGCACCGCCATCACCCTGCGCATGTACGCGCAGCGCAAGGGCTGGGAGCTGGGCGAATTCCATGCCGAGCTGCGCTCGGAACGTGACGCGGATGGACGCTTCCACGTGCACCGCGTGCTGCATGCCAGCGCCGAGCTGAGCGATGCGCAGTGGCAGCGGTTGCTGGAGGTGGTGGAAAAGACCCCGGTGACCCTGGTGATGCGCGAAGGTGCACGCATCTCCAGTGAGCGTGGGGCTGCAGCGTAACCCCATCCACGCATGGCGTGGATCTCCTGTAGACCCGAGCCCATGCTCGGCTCCGCAGCATGCAGCCGAGCGTTGGCTCGGCTCTACATTCCGCTCAGCGCCGCGAATGCAGCACGGTGCGCTGGCGCATCGCGTTGAATTCCTGCTCCACCTGCTGGATGTCTTCGGCCTGGAACCCGGCCGCATCCAGCAGCTGGTCGGCGGCGGCCGCCGCCAGCGGATCATCGTCACGCTGGCGCCAGCAGCGCGCCGGCAGGAAATAGCCTACTTCGCTGCGCCCGCGCATGATCACCACCGGCCGGCCCGCATACAGCAGGAACTCGGCCAGGTGCTGGCGCAGCCCCTCCACTGAAACATAGGCCGGTCCCACACCCAGCATCTGGCTGGACGGTTCAGGACTCTCGAACAGCTTGCGACGGCTCATCCACTCCTCCTTTTGAACAACGCGTGGTCTCCCTTCCTTAGACGGGCGCATCGCTGCGCCCCCGCCACGCACTACGTGATCCGCATCACGCCGCCACTCAGAATCCGGTATTGAACTCCAGCTGGAACACGTCGATCGACAGCGGCGCACCGGACACTTCCTTGGCCGCCATCCACTTGCCGCTGATCCAGCTGCGCGCATCCAGCGCATAGGCACCGCCCACGTAGTAGCCACGGGCATTGGTGCCGCCCAGGTGGAAATTCGGATCGTTGTAGGCGTCGGGCAGCGCATCGGCCTCGATGTGCTTGTAGCCCAACAGCGCCTGCCACTGGCCCTTCTCCTTCAGCTCGGTGGCACCGAAGGTGGCCTGCACCATCCACGCCGTGTCACCGCTGCGGAAGGTATCGATGCTGGCGGTGCCACCGGCGCCATAGTTGTTGACGATGCCGTTGTTGGCGCGGCTGAACATGGCCTGCTTGTCGTAGGCCAGGTTGCGGATGTAGTCGCCATCCAGGCGCAGGCCGATGCCCTGGGCCAGCTGCGTATCCCAGCGCAGGTTGAGCGTGGCCAGGCGGAATGCCGAGGCCAGGCCGACATACTGCGGGGTCGGCGTGTTGGCCGGGTCCAGCGGGTTGCGCGCGATGTCGCGGATCAGCATCAGGGTATTGCCCTTCTGCATGAACGCTGGGCGCGACCAGTCGGTATCGCAGCCCACCGCGCCCGCATATAGCGCGCACGGCGAGGACAGGCGGCCGCTGATGTTCTTGAAATCGTAGTAGCCCAGTGCGGCGCGCAGCGCATTGTCGTCGTTGAAGCGCCAGTTCATGCCGACCTGTGCACCGGACAGCCACTTGTTCTCGTTCGGGGTCTTGACCCGGCTCTGGCTGGGCGCGCTATCGGAGGTGTACTCCAGCGGTACCACCGCCAGGTTGGCGAACAGGCCGAGGTCACCACCGTCAAAGTCATACTGCAGGTTGGCGGCCAGGCCGTCGAAGTTCAGGTCGTTGGAGAACAGCGTATCGCTGGTCCAGAACGGATTGCCGAAGCGGCCGCCGCGCACCGTCACCCAGTCGGCCGGACTGTAGGCCAGCCAGGCCTGGTCCAGCCACACGTCCTTCTTGCTCAGGCCACCGCCCAGCTGCTCGGTGGTCGACACCGGGCCATTGCTGCTGCCGCTGGCCAGGCGCACACCGGCCGTGGTGTGCTGGCCGATGGTCGCCTCGATGCCCAGGCGGGCGCGGATGCGCCACAGGTTGCGGCGGTCCTGGCGGGTGTTCAGCAGCGGCGGCAGCTGCAGGTTGGTGTTGGTGTTGGTGTCGAAGCCGTTGCCGGAATTGATCGACGACCAGTTGCTCACGATGTCGCTGTTGCGTTCGGAGAAGAAGCGCGACTCGCTGCGCACGCGCATGTCACCGGTGACCTTGATGCGCTTGGTCCACTCAGCCACTTCGTTCGGTGCCGCCCAGCCCTCGGACCTGGCCTGCGCCATCACATCCTGGCGCACTTCGTCACGGATGCCGTCGCGCACGCTCTGCGGCACGTAGGGCACGCGCACGTCGCCGGCCTCCAGGGCCACGCCACCGCTGGCGGCCGAAGGTGCGGTGGTCGTAGTGCGCGATGCGGCCGCTGCTTCAGCCTCGGCCTGCACCAGCAATGCCTGGCCGTCTTCTGGCTTCAGCGCGCCGCTGGCGATCAGGCCCTTGATCAGCTTGACCATGGTGGTTTCTGCGGCCATCGCACCGGCCGGGGCGGCCAGGCTGAGCAGCACGGCGCAGCACAGCAGCGCCCGTCGGGCCGGCCGCGGGCGGCGGGAGTCGATTCGTGCGCGGTCGTGGTCGTTCATCACGGTTCTCATCCAAAGAAGGGAAACTACGGAAGTCGGGAATCAGGCGCCGGGACGGCGGCCCTGGATCAGCACGCGGGCGGGGAAATCGAGCGACGGTGGCGGTGCCTGGTCGACCTTGCCGATGCGTCGCAGCGCGTCGAGCACGGCCGCGTCGGCCTCCTCGTTGCCACTGCCGCGCACCAGCTCGACCTTCTCCAGGCGTCCATCGTTGGCCAGCCACACGTTCACCTGCAGCTGGAACGCCAGTCGCTTGACCTTGTCGTCGCGCGAGATCGCCTGCTGCATCAGGTAGCCGAGATAGCGCCCATAGGTGGCATTGCCGGCGCCGCCACGGCCGACGCCGGACGAACCGCCGCCACTGCCGGACTGGATGCCGAAGTTGTCACCACCGGCCTGCGCATCGGCATTCATCGTCACCGGGTCTGCATTGTCCGGCGTCGGTGTGGGCTCTTCAGCGGGCGTCGGCTGATCCAGCGGCTCCGGTTCGGGCATCGTTTCTTCCGGCGGCGTCTCCGGCTCCGGTGGCTTTTCCGGCGGCGGTGGCGGCGGTGGAGGGGGTGGCGGCAATGCCAGCATCGGCGGCTGCACCACCGGCCTGCGGGTGCTGGCGGTGTCCTTGAACAGCATCCACCACACGGCGATGCCGAGCACCAGCAACGCGGCCAGCACCAGCGCGACGGTCACCAGCAACTGGCGACCACGCATGCCGGCCTCCGGCCGAGGGGATTGATGGGCCGTCATGCCTCAGCCCTGCGCCTTGCCGGTGACCAGGCCGACCTGGGCCAGCTCCAGCCGTCGCAGCAGGTCCAGCACCTCGACCACGCGGGCGTACTGCACCTGCGCATCACCGCGCACGATCACCGGGAAATCCGGGGTGGTCGCGCGCTCGGTGCGCAGGCGATCTTCCAGCTCGGCCATCGTCACCGGATAGGCATCCAGGAACACCTGACCACTGGGGTCAATGGTGATCGCCTTGGTCTTCGGCTTTTCCAGCGCCACGCTGTTGCTGGCCTTCGGCAGGTTGACCTCGATGCCGGGGATGGAGGCGTTGCTGGTCAGGATGAAGATCACCAGCACCACCAGCAGCACGTCGACGAAGGGCGTTACGTTGATGCCCTTCTCGCGCTTCTTGATGCCGAACTTCGCCTTCTGGCCCATGGCGCGCCCCTCAGCCCTGGACCGCGGCCGGGCCGCGCCCGTCCTGCTCTTCGGCCAGGCGCGCGGCGAACTCGTCGATGAACACCGCCATGTCGGCGCCGATCGCCTCGGCACGTGCACCCAGGTAGTTGTAGCCGAACAGCGCCGGAATCGCGACGCCGAGGCCGGCTGCGGTACACAGCAGCGCCGCGGCCATGCCCGGTGCCACCGAATTGATGTCCACCGCGCCGGCCATCGCCGCCACCACGAACACCAGCATGATGCCGATCACGGTACCGAACAGGCCCACGTACGGCGCGCCTTCGATGGTGGTCGACAGCCAGTTCATGCGCCGTGCCATCGCTTCCTGCTCGCGCACCATCACCGCATCCATCGAGGCGCGGATCGCGGCGATGGTGGCGCCACTGAGGTAACCGCTGTTGCCATCGCGCTGGTGGCGCTGCTGCATTTCATCGATGGCCACCTGGTAGATCCGCCACAGCGAACCGTCGTGCATCGCGGCCGGCGCCTTGCCCTGGCGGTCCATGTCGGACAGGGTGCGCAGCGGCACGCCGGACAGCTTGCCGAAGCTCTCGGTGAACACCGCATTGGCCTTGCTGGTACGGCCGAAGTGGCGCCCCTTGGCGATCATGATCGCCCACGACAGCAGCATCATCAGGCCGAGGATCGCCACCACCACCCAGGCGTCGAACGGCATTGCCTTGAGGATGAAGGCGAAGTGGCTCTGACCGGCGGACTGCTCGTCGGCACCGTAGCTGATCAGGCGCGAGTCGGCGCCCTGTGCGGTGGCATCGGCCAGCAGCAGTGCCGCCGGTCGTGCCACGCGAGAGATACGCAGCTCATCCAGTGCGCCCTCGAAATTGGCCAGCGGCTGCGCCGCGCCAGGAGCATCGGCGCCCACCACCGGGGCGGTGCCCAGCGCCGGCAATTCGCCGCTCAGCTGTGCGACCACGCGGCCATTGAGGTACAGCTGCAGAGCGCCCTTCTCCGCAGTCAGCGCCACATGCGCCCACTGCCCTTCCGGAATCGGCTGTGCCGGCGTGCTGCGATGGCCATTGAGCTGCACGAACGGCACCCGGTTCTCGATGCCCAGCACCAGTTCGGAAGCACCGTCACGACGGGCGTAGATCGCCTGTGCGGCGTTGTTGCTGCCCGGCTTGATCCAGGCCGAGACGGTGAGCGGCGCGCCCGCCTCCTGCGCAAGCGATGCGCTGGCCGGCAGCGGCAGCGGGGCTGCGCCCAACTGAACGCCGCGGCCGATCACCGAGCCTTCCGACGGCGGCGCCACGGCCCCGGCGTTGTTTCCATACGCGGTGGTGTCGCGTGCCGGCGCATTGGCCTCGGCAAAGTGGTAGACCAGCGTGTAGTCCGGGTCGAACACCTGCTGGCCATTGCCGCTGGCCGGGGCCTTCTCGTTGCCGTAGTACATCCAGATCGTCTGCGGTGCTGCGGCGCTGACCGCCGGTACGTCCACCCAGACCAGGGCCAGGCCCAGCCTGGGATCGAACTGTTCGATCTGGTGGGCCAGCACGGTGCGGCCATCACCCGAGACGAAGCGCAGGTCGTTGCCCGCGTCCTGGGTGCCGTCGAAACCGAAGTTGCCGGTATGCAGGCGCAGCAGCAGCGGCGTGCGACCCGGGTCACCGGCCAGGCCCGCGCCCTGCGGGCCGGCGTCGACGGTGATCGGCTTGCGGTATTTCCATTCGGCCTGCCACCAATTGGCATCGGCCGCAGCGACCGGCAGCGCAACCAGCGCGGCCAGCAGCAACAACACTCGGGAAAGCAAACGGTCCATGCGAAGGGTCTCCGGAGAACGCATGTTCAAGGGAAGGGTCAGTAACTGGTGCTGATGTTGAAATGCAGGCGCGGGTCGTCCTTGCGCGTGACCGGGCCATCGGCATAAGGCCAGGCGTAGTCCAGGCGCAGTTGCAGGTGTTCGCCGAGGCGCATCTGCGCGCCCAGGCCGACCGAGGCCAGGTTGTACTTGTCACGCTGTTCGGGCAGCGGCTGGCGCAGGCGCAGGTAGGCCGCATCTGCAAAGCTGTAGACGCGCAGATCAGTGCCGCTCCACAGCGACCACGCCGGGGTGCGCCATTCCAGGCTGGCCAGGCCGCCGTAGTCGCCGATCGCCTCGGCCGACAGATAGCCGCGCACGGTGTACATGCCACCGGCGGCAAACTGCTCGGCCGACACCAGTGGCGCGTCGGTCACCTGCAGTGAGCCACGTGCGTACCACTGCCAGTCGTTGCCGAAGGTGTGGGTGTTGGCCACGTCGGCCTTGAAGGCCACGAAGCTCGGGTCGGCCCAATAGCGCTTCTGGCCGAAGGCGGTGGCGTCGCTGCCGTAGCCGAACAGGCGGCGGGTGCCGGCCACCAGCTGTGTGTTGATGCTCAGCTGATCCTGCTCGCCCTGGCGCACGCCCACGAAGGCCAGCGTGATAGGCGCGTACTTCAGCGGCGTCTTCAGGCTGTCCTTGCCCATCTGGGTATCTTCCTCGGTGTCCTTGAAATCCACACCAAGGCTGAGCTGGCGCCACCACTGACTGCTGCCGGCCAGTCGATAGTTGAGCTTGAGGCCGATCGAGTGACCGTTGCCGATCACGTTGGTACCGGTGCCGGTACCCACCTGCCCACCCGCGTTCAGCACGCGGCTGTCGGATTTGTAGCCGGACGCTTCCAGGCTCCACGGCGTGCCTTCGAACGGCATCGTGTACGAGGCCGAGAACACCTTGGCCTGTTTGGTGTCTTCCGGTGCCAGATACACGCCGATGTTGGCGCTGTGCCCGCGCTTCCACAGGTTGTCGTAGGCCAGCGATGCACTCAGGCGCAGCTTCTCGGTGTCGGCGCTGTGGTCGTTGTTGAGTGACGCGCTGGCACGCCACGGCGACTTTTCTTCGACCTGCAGGTCCACATCCATCGTGCCCGGCACCTGGCCTTCGCGCACCAGCGGCATCACCTGGCGACGCCCGCCCTCATTCAGCGCGGTCAGTTCCTTCTGGGCCTGGTCGAAGTCCGGCACCTTGCCTTCCGCCAGCGCTGGTACGCGTTCGCGGATGCGCTCGGGCGATTCGTGCTTCGTTCCCACGACCCGCAGCTGGCCGATCGGTGTCTGCTGTACCTTCAGCAGCACTACGCCACCACTGACCTGCTGCTCGGGAAGCTCCACATAGACCGACTGGTAGCCCGCCTGCTGGTACAGCGCATTGACTGCATCGCGTGCGTTCTCGACATCGGCCAGGGTCTTTCCCGGGCCGAGGAAGGGCTCGACCGCGCGCTCGATCTGGCGCGGATCGAGCACGGTATTGCCGCGCACGATGTATTCATTGATGTTCACGCTGGGCGCAGGCGCTGCCTCCTGCGCGAACAACGGCAGCGGCATCGCGGCCAGGGCCAGCACCAGGGGATGCAGGCGCAAGGGAAGGCGGACGGCTCGGCACGGAACAGGAGTCATCGAAGGCATCGCGTCGTATCGAAGGTAATGGCCATGGAGCGGCGCGTGGGTCTACCAACAGGACGTGCACGCCGCGTCAAAACCGCCAACAGTTTTGTGACAGCACTGTCATCTTTTGACAGCGCCGCAACGCACGCAGGCGGACCCTGCCTTCGCCACACGTCTTCATTGCAGAACGTCGATTGCCGCGGGAAGTTCGAGATGCGTGAATCATTGATAATGGAGCTGCGCGCTGCCCTCACCCTTGCGTTGCTGCTGGTGTTGGCCCCGCTTCGCGCCGACGAGGCGAAGAAGCAGGAAGGCGCCGCGCCCTGCATCGAAGTACAGGTCAATGGCGAGCGCATTCCGGCCTGGGACTGCCTGCAGCGCAAACTTGCGCCGGCATCGAAAACGGCGAAATCACCGGCGCTGCCGGAGGCCGAACGCCTGATGCGGCAGCCCGGCAACCAACTGATGCAGTACAACCTGGAAGGCACACGACAGCGCATGGGCGATGCCTTTGGTCGTTCGGTGGTACCGCAGCGCCCGGCGCGCTGAGCCTGCACAGTCGCGGTGCAAAGCCCCAGCCCGGCAGGATTCTGTAGCGTCGAGCCATGCTCGACTGTTCTTGCAGGCGCAGCCGAGCGTAGGCTCGGCTCTACAGTGCGGCCGGCACGATGCCATCGCTCGGCACGGGCGGCAGCTCGGGCACCGGCAGGCTGCGCGATTGCCCGGCCTGGTTCAGTTCCACCGCGCTGGCACTGATGCTGGCCAGCACCGTGCAAGGTCCGAGCCGTTGGCCGGGCGCATACGCTTCCGCCGGGCGTCCATCCACCGAGAGCAGGGCCAATGGCGCATGGTCACCGGCCATCACGCCCAGCACCACCACCTCGGTCTGCACTGCACCGGGGGACAGCAGCCGCACCAGCGGCAGGCTAGCCACTGCATCGAACATCGGCCGTACCGGCGCCACGGCCTTCGCCTCGCTGGCCGCGGCCGCTGGCGCCACGGCAGACAGGGTGACACCCCAATAGGCCACCACGGCCAGCAGCAGCGTCGCCGCCAGCAGGGTCAGTATGCGATTGCGATCCCAGCGCCTGCCATCCATGTTCCGCACCACCGCCACGTTCGTGTCCGCCCACGCTAGCAGCTGTGGCTGACGCTTTTGTTTCATCATGCCGGCCTACGCTGGCAGCTATCGACCCGGACAGGAGGCAACGTCGATGCAGCGCGTGCCGCGTGGTTTCACCCTGCTGGAACTGATGGTGGTGCTGGTGATCATCGGCATCTGCACGGCCGGAATCGGGCTGGGCCTGGGCAGCCTGCTCGACCCGGGCCGGCAGCTGCGGCAGGAAGCCGAGCGGTTGGCGCAGCGCCTGCAGGTGGCGCGCGATGAGGCGCGCATCGATGGCCGCCCCCTGCGTTGGCAGGCCGACGCCAACGGCTATCGTTTCAGCCGCCGCGAAGGCAGCGGTTGGGTGACCGTTGAACACGATGATCTGCTGCGTCCGCAGAAGTGGCAGGCAACGGGCATTGCGGTGCAGCCCGCCAACCCCATTGAGCTGAGCCCGGAGTGGATCGGTATCGCCTGGGAGCTTGGATTGTCGCTGGAGGGTCGCAAACTGCGCCTTCGTGATGATGGCAGCGGACAGTTGCAGGTCGTGCAATGAAGCAGGCGGCGCGCGGATTCACCCTGATCGAAGTGCTGATCGCATTGGCGATCGTATCGATTGCACTGGCGGCGGTGATGCGCTCGGTGGCAGTGGCGACCGACGATCAGTCACGGCTGCGTGATCGTCGCCTGGCACTGTTGTGTGCGCAGGATCGCTGGCAGGAACTGCGCCTGAGCGGACAGGCACCGCAGGATGCCCGGCAACGCTGTGTGCAGGGGCGCAGCAGCTTCCTGGTGCTTCAGCATCTGGGCACGGGCAACGATGGCCAGCCGCAGGTGGAACTGAGTGTGGTTGCCGAGGACGCTCCTCGGCAGTCGCTGGCGCGGATGCAGTTGCCATGGACGGCGGCGCAATGAGGCGCGCCGTCCGCGGCTTCACCCTGATCGAGGTGATGATTGCGATCACCATCATGGGCGTACTGGCACTGATCTGCTGGCGGGCGCTCGACAGCGTGGCCAACAGCGACCAGCGCCTGCGCCAGGCCGATGCCGAGACCACGACGGCGCTGCGCGTGCTGCAGCAGTTCCAGCGTGATATCGAAATGCGCGCAGACGATGCGTTGATGAATGGTGCAGTGCGGCCGGCCGATCAACCGCAGCGGCTGCTGCCGCCTTCGCTGGTGAGCGAGCGGCATCCGGATGGGAGCTTCGCGCTGGAGATCACCCGCAGTGTCGGCAGCGATGGGCTGCGCTGGCAGCGGGTGCGCTGGTGGCGGCAGGGAAGTACGCTTTGGCGGGCCAGCGGCGCAGCGACGGATCGGTATCCCCTGCCGGCGCCGGATCTGTCGAAGGGCATTGCCGTGGCGCGCGAGGTACAGCGGTTCGAGGTGCGGGCCTGGCAGCCAGGAACGGGATGGGCCGTGTTGCCGAGCGAAGGCGAGGTAATGCCGGCCACCGGACTTGAACTGCGGTTGGGCCTGCGCGATGGGCGTGGGCCGCTGAGTTACCGGCGGGTGCTGGAGCTTTAGGATTCTTCCCAGGCAAGGCATCCACGCACGGCGTGGATCTACGGTGGGTGCCGACCGTGCCTTGGTGGGTGCCGACCGTTGGTCGGCATTGTTGTTGGCTCCGGAATCCGCGCATTGCATGGATCCCCCCGCCTGCCGCCGGGCACTCTCCTGCACCCGGCGGCGTTGTGTCGGTGGTCCTCACCGCTGATGGCCGCTCCCTGCCCTCCGTGCCGTCCTGGCTGGGGCCGCCACCGCTCCGTGGCGGCTGGCCCGATGCTGTCCGTTCTTCCGGCCCGATCGCATCCACGCAAGGCGTGGATCTACCTTGGTGCCGACCGTTGGTCGGCACGCTTGCAAGAGGCCTACCGGCGCTGCGTGCCCTCGTCGCGACTTGCCTGCGGGAACTGGAAGGCACTGTTGGCGTCATAGCCAGCGTTGGCAGTATTGCCACGCGCCGGCGGGTTGATGCTGCTGGTGCCGCTGCCGAAGCCGAGGATCTGCACACTGATCACCGAAGGCTGGTTGCGCCGCGCATCATCCTGGCTCTTGCGCATCACATCCTGTGCCGCTTGGCTGGCGCTGTTGGCTGCTGCACTGGCCGAGGCCAGCGCGTTGACGTTCACCGTGGCCAGCACGGGCAGGCCCTTGCTTTCACCCTGTACCTGGATGTTGGCGGCATTGAGCACCTGCAGCGCGGCCAGGTTGATGTTGCCCGAGACGCGGATGCCAGCCTCGCCCGCATCGATGGTGCCCAGCGGCGCGATCAGGTCGACGTCGCCCGGTCGTACTTCGGCAATGGGGTTCAACGTTGCGATACCTGCACCACTGGCCGGGGCCTGCGGCGACAGGATCACGTTGCCCCAGCCGTCATAGACGCGACGCGGTGGCGTGTACAACAACGTGGTCTGCGAACCACGACCGGCGTTGATGTCACCCTGCTCCGACCAGGCCAGGATGTCTCCGCCGAACGTTGTCATCACCCGAGACAGCCCCAGCAGAACGCTGTCCTGGCTGAACAGACGGATGTCACCCTGCCCCTGGGTCACCAGCCCGGCACTGGCCGGCGGCACCACGCCCTGCACACCCACCACGATCTGTCCGCCCGGCGCCATCAGCTCGATGTTGCCGCCGGCTTCGGTACGCACGCCGGAGCCTCCGTACATCAGGATGTCGCCGGTGCGCTGGATCGTCGCCCCCGTCGCATCCTTGTCCGGCATCAGCGTGGCGATGGCCTCGCGGCCGCGCAGGTAAGAACCGAAACGCGGACCTTCGGCATCGGTGTACTCGCGGCCACCTTCACGCAGTTCGGCGTAGTAGACCTGGCGCAGGAAGATGCGCTGCTGTTCCTTCGGCAGCCGGTCGAATGCTGCCAGGGCCTCGGCGCCATCAACCGCCAGACCGAAGCGCTGCTGCAGCCACTCCCTCAACTCCTTGTCGTAGATCTTCACCGCCTTGCCCGGCTGCGCAGCCAACGACTGCGAGGAATCGGCGAGGTTGGCCGGATCCAGGTAGTGCGTGCGCAGTGCATCGAAATCAATGCCCTGGTTGCCGGCAGTCACTGCGATGCTGGCGCCGGGACGGGCATCGCCTTGCACGACGCCGCCCAGGCTCACGATGCTTCCGGCCTCTTCCTGGCGCAGCTGCCGGCCCGCACTCACTTCGACGTTGCCGGGGCCGGCAACCGTCAGGTTGCTGCGGATGATGTCCCGGCCCGCTTCGATCCCGCTGATATCGGTACCGCTGGTGTTGAGCGCGGTGACATCCGCGCCGATCACATCGCGACCGGCGCGCAGCTGTACCGCCGAGCCCGCTTCGTACCAGTCGAATACGGTACGCGCGCCGTTCTCGGCATTGCGCGACAGTTGCCGCCTGTCGCCGCTTCCCAGCCCGATGATATCGCCGGCCACTGCATAGAACCGGCTGGCCACGGTCGGTGTGGTTGGCAACAGCACGCCGAGCGCGGTATTGGGACCGAAGGCAAAGTACGGCAGCGTAGTGCCAGGACTGGCGCCGTTCCCGTCCGCGGGTACATTGCTGCGCACGGTTCCCGCGTTTCCGGGGCCTTGCGCGATGAAGCCGGGATTGAATGGGCCGGGGACACGGGCATCACTGCTTGAGCGCACAATCTGAGTGGCCCGGTCGGTAGCCAGGATCGATCCTCCCGCCAATACCTCCAGCCGACCCGACGCCGAGGGCGCCAGCACGATGACGTCCTGGGCATCGGGCACGCTGCCACTGCGCAGACTGGCGAGATTGATGTTCCCGGAGGCCGCGATGGCCGTGAACCGGGAGGGATACAACCAGTAGTTGAGATAGGCATCGCCATTGCTGGGGTTGATCCTGATCACCTCCCTACCCTGGTTGCTGCCGGTCGTGTGCTGCGTGCCAACCAGGCCCGGCGAAAGATTTCCGCCTGCGGAGAACAGGTCGAGCGCGGTGCGCGGCGTCCACAGCGAGAACCAGCTTGTGCCCGACGCGTGACCGCCCCCTTCCAGCAGGATATCGTTGAAATTGGCCACGGGAACCCGGCCGGGATCGGCGGCACTACCCAGTACCACATCGCCGCGCGCCTGCACCTGGGCGGTGGAATCGCCCAGCGCCAGCACCGGCCCGGCCATCGCAACGGGTGCGTCGGCCACGAACGGATTGTGCAGGCCCAACGTGCCGTAGCTGCTTTGTATCGCGCTGAGACCGCCGATGCGCGCCGCCTGCAGCAGCGTGCTGCCGCGTAGATTGGTCACGGTGCCGTTGAGATCCAGATCCTGCTGGAAACCTTCGGGCTGCTGCGCGCTTGCGCGCAGGCCGGGGTTGACCGCTCCGCCGCTTCGCAGCGTCAGGTCTCCGCCCCCCGTCAGATGCAATTCACCGTTGCTGACCCGTCCGGTCGACCCGACCGCCGCGACGATCGCGCTGGAATGGGGCGCCGTCAACAATCCCAGAGCATTGCCCATCGGCGCGATCACGCCCGAGTGGCGGCCTGCTTCCAAGGACAGATTACCGCCGCCCAGCGTACCGAAACCGGTAAAGCCGACCAGGCGAGGCGTCGCATCCAGCTCAGGGCCCACCGTGCTGTAGGTACCGAAATTGATCCACCAGCTGGTTGCGCTCTGCACTACACCAGCAGTCGTGCCCGATCCCTGGCGCCACAACCAGTTGCCCACCGCGGCGCTGGAATGCCCGGCCTGGTCGCGCTGCGGCGTGCCCGCCTCTGCGCGCGCGCTCCAGGTATCACCGGTGATATCGCGGCCCGCTTGCACGTGCAGATTGCCACCCTGGTCGGGATACCACGCCTGGTAAGTGGCGATGGCGGCATCGTAGCGGCCGGACGCCTGGACCGGGCCCAGCAGCGCGGTGTTCCTGGGCACTGGGGCCCGCCCCGGGGTGAACTGCGTGTCACGGCCATCACCCAGCGCCGTCGGCGCACCTGCGGTGTACACACCGAAACCGGACTTCATGCGCACATCCTGCGCGGCCAGCAGCGCCAGGTCACCCTTGCCGGTGCGCAGGACGCTCCAGGCCGGTGCACCCAGACGCTTGCCATAGGTCGTGACTTCAGTCAACGTGCCGCCGCCATAGCAGTAGCCCATCGCCGCGCAGATTTCTTCCTCCGACATGCCCATCTCGGCCCCGAGCTCCGTAGCCGGGCGGCCGACCCACGATTCATCGCCCCACCATGCCAGCGAGCCTTCCTTGTCGACCAGGCGCGGGGCCGGACCGCAGTAGGGTCCGGAATCACAGACATCGCTCTCGGTCATGCCAAGCTCCCGAGCGAGATCCGCTACGGGTTTTCCGACCCACGACTCATCGCCCCATAGATCCAGCGAGCCATCCACGGTGATCACGCGGTCGCCCTTCCATTCCGTCGTCGTGGTCACCGTACCGATGGTGCTGTAGTGGCTGTCGGCCAGCACGATGCTGCCGTCACTCCCCCAGCGCCGGGTACGCGAATCGGCGGCGGTCGTATCAGCACCGGCCACCGCGGTCAGGTCCCACGAGGTGGTGCCTTCGGGCAGCATGGCCGCCAGCGCCCAGTTGCGGCCCTGGCGTCCGCTGGCATCGGCCGCCCGCAGCTTCACCGGTGCATCGCCTGGCAGCTCCACCTTGGTCATCGACGGGATGATCGCACCGGCATGCAGGTTCAGCGCGCCTGAAAGCTTCATCGCCATGGGCAGGGCGACGCCGGCCGGCCACACCTGTGCGGCCAACGGCGCCGGCGTGCGCAGGCGGAAACCGGCACCCAGTCGGGCACCGGACTGCAACGCCAGCGCCTGTGCCAGCACGGTGCCGGCCACCATCACCTGTCCGCTGTCTGTGGTCACTACCGCGCCCAGCACGGTACCGGCCGGCAGCAGCAGCGGCCCGGACAACACCATCTCCGCCGGTAGCACGGTTCCGGCCGGCAGGGTTACCGCCTCGAAGGGCAGCGCATAATTCAGCGTGGCACCGGCGCGGAACTCGGTGCCGCCCTGGAGCTGGACACCCTCGCCCGGCACGATCAGGTCACCGCCAAACGCGGTGTTCGGTGAACCCGTACTGCGTCCTTCCAGCAACACCCAGCCGTCTTCATCGGGATTGGCAGGCGGTGGCGCGAACCCATCGTTGATGCTGCCGTAGACATTGACGTCGCCCTCGGCACGCAGTACCAGCGCGGCCGACTCACCGAAGCCACGGCGCGCAGGATCGGCCCGGTTCGACTGCGGTCCGTAGCGGTAGCCGGACAGATCGATATCGCCGGCCACGATCAGATCACCGCGCGGGTTGTCACTGCTGGTTCGCGCCATGATCTGCACACCGGGGCGCAGGCGATAGCTGCCCAGTGCGGAGATGCGCTGCTGCAATCCGGTATTGGCCAGCGCGGCGTTCATCCATTGGCTGTTGTCCGGATCCACCACCCTATCCAACCATTGCTGGTTGATCACCTGCGGACGATGGCCATGCACGTCCGGAGCGCTGGCCAAAGGCGCCGAATCATAGCTGCGGAAGGCGTTGACCTGCACGTCGCCGGCACCGGCGATGCGGATGCCGCTGGCCACCTCGATCGCTGCATCGTTGCTGCCCACGCGGGGCACGTTGAGCTTGACGCTGCCGCGTGCGCGGCCGTCGTTCTGGCCCGGCCCGCTACCGGTGGCCACCGACGTGCCGGCGCGCAGGTCCATCGAGGCAGCCGCACCCAGCTGCAGGCTGCCGTTGGCCGAGGTCAGTTCGATCATGGCCCGGTTCGGGCTGTCGATGATCTTGCCGTAGCTGTCCACGCGCAAGGCGCTGCCATGCGCGTCCAATGTGCCATCGATACGCAGCACGTCGCGGGCGGACAGGCGGATGCTGCCGACCTGTTCGCCACTGGCATCAACGCGGCCATTGACCTGCAGGCTGCCGCCATCGACGCTGATATCAACGTTGCGGGCCTTCACCTCATCGCCGATCACCAGGTCGCCTTCGCTCAACTGGAAGGTCCGGCCACCGGTAATACCACCGGCGGTAAGCCGTGTATTGAACCCGGAGAAGTCCTGCAACTGGCGTGCGCGCACCACCACTTCGCCACCGTCATAGGGCACTTCGGTGCCACCGGCGTCGTAGCGGCCGCTGGCACCGCCAAGCAACGAACCTGCCAGATCGACACGGCCGCCCTGCGGGCCCAGCGCAGCAACGGTCAAGCGGCCGCCGCGGTTGTTGCGGGCGGAAAGATCGATCCGCGACGCCGCGTCGGCAACGATGTCACCTTCGCGGCTCGACAGCGCCACGTCACCGCCCCAGCTGTACTTGTCCACGTCGAACAGGCTGACCTTGCGCCCTGCCATGTCCAGCACTGCATTGCTGCCAAGCACCACGCCCTGGCGTGCGTTGGCCTCGAACCTGCCGGACGCCAACGCCACCCTGCTGTCGATCACAACGCGTTCGGCCGTGATGGACAACTCGGCACCCAACGCATCGCTGCCCGCGGTCGCCGCGGCGCCGCGCAGCTGCACCGTACCGCCATTGCGGATTGCCAGCTGCGCACCGGCATCACCGGTCAGCAGCGGAGTGACGATGTCCAGCGCGCCGCCACTGAACTGCCAGCCGCTGCCTGGCAGATAGTCGCCCTGCTGCTGGAACACATCGAGGCTGCCCTTGCCCGAGAACAGCATGCGGCCCGACGCTGCCAGGGTAACGCCGGCAAAGCCGAGCACCTGGCGACCGGCCGCCACAGACGAGTTGGGGCGGGTGAACGGCGCACGCCCCAGTTCCAGCACCCGTGTATTGATCTCCAGCTGCCCTTGGCCGAGCCGGCCCACCATCGCCTCGCCGGGCGGTTGTGCCAGCTCGCCGCCGGGCAGGTCGGTGCCGGCCAATGTCCCATCCCAGACCAGCGTGTCGGCGAAGATGCGCGCGCGGTCGGTGGCGGCAGCATAGCCGTGGATGGCCGGCGCACCCAGCACCAGATTGCGCAGGCTGCTGCGACCGGTCGCGCCATCGCGCGTATCCAGGTCGACACTGCCGAACACGTTGATGGCATCACGCGCGGTCAGGCTGAGCGCCTCCAGTGCGGGAGCGCCGATGGCGGTGTTTCCGCGCAGCAACCGCTGCAGCACCTCCTGGTTCATGGTCATGCCCGTGGGCAGGCCGCCGGCCGCCGACGCCATCGCAATGGCCTCGGTGCTGCCCAGGTTGAGTGCGGACATGCCCAGGCCGAGCTGGCGCGTGCCATAGCTCAGCGAGTCACCCATGTTCAAGGCGCCGTCGGTGACCACGTTGATGCTGCCCGCCGACAGCAAGCGGGTCTGCCCACTGCAGTCCGCCTCGCAACCGCCGATGTCGATCGCTACCGGCCCGCCGGCACTTCCGCCCTGTGCACTGAGCGCCGTCAGGCGCTGGTTGGACACGGCAAGCAGGCCGCCCGCGACCAGGTAGGGCGCCGTGGGCTGCGCCACGCTCGACGGGCCCGACTGGGACAGGGTGTCGATCGAAACGCCCTGCTCGACCAGGATACCCCTGCCTCCGAACGCGGCCGACAGCAGCACTTCCTGCGCCGTCAGGTTGACGCCGTTGCGCACCACGATGTGCTGTGCGCCGCCCTCCAGCGCATAGGTGGTTGCATCGCGCCGCAGCGTGCCGCCGATCAGCATCGTTACCGGACGGAATGCATTGAGCGTGGTATCGGAGACGGTAGCGCCGCGCCCGCTGGCGGCATCGGCGCCCTCGCTGGCGATCTCCAGCGTTGCACCATTGGAGACACGCAGATTGACCGAGAGCGTGCCGCCGAGCCCGTCACTGCTGCCGGCGCCAAAGCGGGACAGGCCGAGGAAGGTTGCCGCCGGGGTACCCGACCGTCCTGCGCCTTCACCGAACACCAGGTTGAGGCTCCCGGCATCCACCGTCCGCCAGCGCAGCGCTTCGCCACGCCGCTCGGCCACGCCGTGCACGAACGCGTTGTAGGATGTTTCGTTGTAGCCGGCGTGGCGGCGAACCGCCTCCGCTGGTGTCAGCACCAGGTCGGTGAGCAACGGCGACACCGCCCCGCCCAGGCCCTGCGCGCGGTGCCCGCTGATGCGCCAGGAGCCGGTGCCGGTCGCCACCGGCGAGACGTTGCCCAGCGCGCTCTCGGCGCCGATCTCGACGCGGAATGCGCCCTTCTGCAATGCGTAGTTCGCCGGCAGCAACGTGTAGGTTCCCGCCGGGAGTCCAGGCACGCCGTCCGGAATGACGATCTCCTGGCCGACACGGGGATCGACGCTGCCGTCACCGGTCGCCAGCGGTGCCTGCACGTCCGCTCGGCCCGGCACGATTGCGTAGACCGCATTGCCCGCGCGACTGAAGCCATAGCGTGGATTGGCATCCGCCAACGAATGCCGCAGGACATCGACCGAGCCACCGCGCCCGGCGACGAACGCAGCGCCGGTCAACTCACCTCCGCCGGAGACATCCACGATGCTGCCTGCGGCACCGTTGAAGGCGTTGGCGACGATGTCCACACCGATCGGGGCATCGATCGATCCAGGAACCAGCACATCGAACTCGGCGCCGTTCCGGCGCCATGTCACACCGTCCACGGTACCGCCAAACGGAAGCGCCAGGCCGGCGCCACTGATCGAGGTCACGCTGCCACCCAGCAGGTCGACGCGGCTGGCGCGATTGGTGCTTCTTTCACCGCCACCCAGTTGGACGCGGCCCCACGGCGCCTGCACGTTGCCGCCCTGCACCACCGTCGCCGCGACCAGTTCCAGGCGGCCGAATGCCGAATCCGGTGCCGGTTGCGTGGCACTGCCAACGCCGTGGATGCGCAATACAGCCTCCGGGTTCTGCCAGGCAGGCTGTCCCGACGGACCGATGTCCGCAACGCCAGCGACGATGCGCCCGCGCGCCCGGGCCGCCGGGTACAGACGGGCTGCACTGATATCGATCGAACCCGGGGACGATAACGAAGTTTCCTGGGCGCTGCTGGCTCCCGGTGCCAGCAGGCGGATGTCGCCACGGCTGTCCAGGTTGACATGGTCGAAGCCCGCCAGCCAGCTAACGTCGCGCAGGTCGATCAGGTTCGCCTTCACATCGAAACGATGTTGCTTCCCTTCGTCGAACCGCGCCTCGACCGGCCGCAGCGTGCCCTCCCCCGCCGGCTGCCACCAGCGTCCCTGCGCAAGGCGCACGTAGGGCGCGCTCAGCAACAGGCGGCTGCCCTCGCTGTTGCCTTCCGCAAACCCCAGGGCGCGCTCATTCATGCCATGGATGCGCAGGCTCTGGTCCATGCGCAGATTGACATCTCCCTGGGCGCGGAAGTCGCCGAACAGGGCCAGATGATCGAAACCACCGGCCTCGATCTGCTCCACCGAGAGTGCCGCATGGCCGTACTCAAGGCGTGCAGGCAGGTCCGCCGTCTGCGCGGCGTGCTGGGTCAGCGAGATCACCCGCGGCGCCAGCACGTCCTTGCCCACTGCCGTTCTGCCGTAGGTGCCGCCCCCAAAGGCAACACCGAGGGTGCCGCCGCGCGCGCCGTCGCCGCCCGCTGCTGCGTCCAGTTCGCCCTGCAGGTACAGCGCATTGCCCGCGCGCAGCACGATGCTGCCGCCATCGCTGTCCACCCGGGTGCGCCCGCTGCCATCAATGTCCAGCAGCGCCGAAGCACCGGACGCGTCCAGCCGCGCACCGCGCTCCACCACCACGAAGGTATCGGGCGGCAGGTGGCGTACGTTGTCCTGGTCTTCCCAGTCCAGCGCCCCCCCGATCTCGATCGTTCCACCCTTGCGCACCTGTCCGCGCAATGTCCGGCGCGCGTCGGGCAGGGAAACGCTATCGCCGCTCACGTCAAGCAGTGCGCCATCGGCGATCGTCCACTGGCGCTCGCGGCGTGCATCGCCGCGTACGCCCGACGGATCGAATGCCTCGTCCAGGCGGATGCGGCCGCCGGCCGCCTTCAGGTTGCCGGCCACCTTCACGTTGCCGGCGCTGAACAGTTCGATCGACTGGCCCGGGTCGACCTCGATCCTGGCGCCCTTGCCAACGCGCAGATCGGCCGTGGACAGCAGATGCCCGGCGCGCAGTGTCAGGCGCGCACCGCCGCGCTGCGACACACGCCCGCTGCTCGGATCGGCCTCATACAGCGACGGCGTCCAGGCCTGCACGCCCAGCTCGCGGGTCAGTGCCTGCTGTGCGCCTTCGGCCAGCCGCAGCGCCGGTCGTTCCACCTGCAGCCGGGTACCTTCTTCAACCGTCAATCCGTTGTGACCGGCGATGTCATAGCCGGCAAACCCACTCCTGAACAGTGCTGGCTGCAGTCGCAGCGACGCCGCCGATGCATCCGTGCCAGGCGCGCCGATGGACACCACACCGCCGGTTGCCAACGTGAAGTTGCCGCTGCCATTGCCGAGCGCGCTGAAGCGTGCGTCCTCGCCGATACGGATCCGTCCGCTGCCGTCAGTGCCAACCTCGGTGCTGGCCGCGAGCAGGCTGACACTGCCACCCTTGCCTACGCGCCCCTTGCCACTGGCATCGATCGCGCCGCCGCCATCGACCAGAATCGCGGCCCGCTCGCCCACATGGATATCGTGGCTGCTGTTGAAGCGCACCTGTCCGCCGTCGATCCACGCCTGTGCGGGACCGCCATCCGGCGCAGCAAGCGCGTTGCCCCAACCGCCGCCAAGATCGATCCGTGCGCCAGCCGCAACATCCACCGCACCACGTCCGGACGTCAGCAATGCCGTGGGCCCGCCAAGCGCCGCAAGCAGATTTCCGGCTTCCACCTGCCCGCCGGCAATCTGCACCGTTCCACCAAAGTTGACGCGGCTTGCGGTGAGTCCAAGCCGGCCGCCCTCCTGCAACCTGAGCGTGCCATCGAGGTCGATACGACCGGCCGAAGCGAGGTCCACCTGCCCCCATCGCTGGGCGCTCAGCACCTCACTGTCCAGCCACACGGTATTGCGCTGTGCTTCCCCGACTGGCGCCTGCAGCGTCCACGGCCGGGTGTCGGCCTGGAGCGCTCCAATGCGGACATTCGAGTCGAACACCGCGCTGCGCCCGGTGTTGTCAAAACGCCCGAGCCAGAGCTGGGCGTTGCGGGCCGCCGCCGTCTGTGCCTGCGCGTAGCCCTCCTGCTCCTGATCGGGCCGGCGCGTCTGCTGTGCGCCCTGGAAGGCCACCGTATCCACCTGGCCCTGCAGAACGGCCGTGGGCGCCGAGATCAACAGGCGGCCAGCATCGCGTCCCACGGTATAGCCATTGTCGAAACGCTGGGTGGGTGCCACCAGCGGATTGCGGAACGATTCGGTCATCCCCCACCGTTCCTGCTTCACTTCATAGCCCTGGTACAGACCGTCGTACAGCATCTCGGCCGGTGCATCATCAAGCCGGTACAACTGCCCGTCGCGGCCCCGCAGCCAGCTCTGCTGCACCACGCCGGACTGCACATCCAGGCTCCCACCGGCCAGATTGATGCGCGAACCGGCGTGGCTGACCACTTCCTTGCCTGCCAGCTGGACGGTGCCGCCCTGCGCCGCCCATTCGCTGATCGAATGCCCCTGATTGTCCAGGTAGCCACCCACTTCCAGCAGGCCGCCGCCGGCATACCAGCGCGTGCCTTCATAACCGCCGGTACCGGCGGCAACTTCGGTCAACTGGCGGCGGTCGATCCACACCTCGCTGCTGATCAGCTTGCCGCTGTCACGGTTGTCCGGCGAATCGCGCAACTCATTGCCCTGCACCTTCACCTTGACGTTGTTGCTTTCCATCGCCACCTGCACACCCACCGCACCGGAGACGTCCACGCGCGCGCCATCATCCAGATAGCTGCGCCGGCTGGCGTCGGCGATCACCTGGCCGCCGGTGGCCACCGCCAGCGAACCGGCCTGGAAGTTCACATCGCCGCCGGAGACGACTTCGATGCGGGATTGCTCACGGCGGTCCTGCAGGCGCGAGAGATTGTCGAAGGTGCCACTGTTGCTGGAACCGCGCAGCTTGTCCTGCTCGGCCGATTCCTTGATGAGCGCGTTGCGCTGGCTGTCCAGCGCCGTGCTCTTGCCATCGTCTTCCAGCAGTACTGCCGTGGTCGAGCCGGCGGCCAGGGTCACGCTGCCGGCCGCATCGGACGCCGAGTTCAACAGGTGCACCGTACCGCGCTGGTTCAACGTGGTGGTCGCAACCGCAACGCCGGCCTGCTCGACGGTGCGGCCGGCCAGCGTGACATCGCCTTCGCGCGCCTGGATCAGACCACTGTTGCGAACACTGCCCGCCGTGCTGTCAGCGACGAAGCGCGGGGCAATCTCATTGCCGCGGGTGGTGGACGCGGTGTTCTGGGCGGTTCCCACGCCGCGACGGATCACGAAACTGTCACCGGCGGCCAGCTGGGTCTGTCCCTTGCGGGTTTCAATCTGGCCCGCGTTTTCCACGCTGTGGCCAGCCAGCAGCACATAACCGCCGCCCCGTGTAGCCGTGGTCGGTTCGTGCGTGGTGATGCGCGCACCGCGTTCGACCATGACCTTGCCCACGGCGTCGGTCAGCGCCGAGGTGTTCGCGTCGGCACTGTACAGGCCCTGCTCGCGGAACTGCGCATCGCTGATGCGTGCGGCCGCTGCCACCAGATTGCGGACATTGACCTGGCTGTTGTTGCCGAACACCACACCGTTGCGGTTGGCCACGAACACCGTGCCATTGGCCTTCAGCTGGCCAAGGATCTGGCTGGGCCTTGCGGCGGGATCATTGACCCGGTTCAACACGGCCCAGTCGGGGTTCTGCAGGAAATTCAGTGTGGTGTTGCCACCAATGTTGAAGGTTTCCCAGTTCAGGATCGCCTGGTCGGCGGTCTGCTCGATGTTGACCAGCACCCGCCCGTCGGCCGCCTGCGACTGGATCGCGTCGCGCGCATTGATCCAGCCACGCGTCAACGGATTCTCGTCAACCTTCAGGCCATCCTTGCCCAGGCCATCGGCCACTACGAATCCCGCCTCGCGGCGCGCCTGCCGTGCCTGTTCCTGCAGGCGCTGCTGCAGGGCGATGGCCTGCGCGGCCGTACCAAGGTTGTCGATCGACTGCTGCAGCTTCTGCCGTGCCGCATCCTGCTGCTGCACGGGTAGCTGGAACTGGATCGGCACACCATTGGGCATGCGCCCGCTCTGTGCGGCCGCGCCCTGCGCCGCACCGCGCTCGGCGAACCAGCCGGGGCTGAACGCCTGTTGGGCCTGAGTGGCCGGAGCCACCACGCTGCCCAGGGCCACTGCGACGGCCCAGGCCATCGGGTGGCTGCGCCACAGGGCAGCAGGGAAACGGGCGGTGGGCGAATGCGGGTGCGACATCGGGGACCTCGTCAACCTGATGGGCCGCGCTGGCGGCGGCGTGTACGGATGGGCCTGCGCCAGGCACGCCCTGCACCTCATAGACGGTGGCGGCGGCGTGAAGGCGACAGGCGCATCACTGTCATGCAGCGGACATACGCAGAAGGCGCCGGCATTGCTGCCGGCGCCCTTGTACGTTTCCTGCAACTACCAAAGCAATCGCAGTTACAGCGGACGGCCGATGCCCGAGCAGGTGCTGGGGTTGTTCACGGCCCCGGCGTTGGTGGCGGTCGCAAAGCGGGTGCGGATCGCATCACGCCAGGCCTTGGTCAGCGGGATGAACTTGTGCGCGCGGATGGCGGCGTCGTACGGGCCCTGCTCCACGCCGTTGATCACCGTGCTGCCGTAGTGGCGGGTCAGGAAGCCGCGGATGTTGGCGCCCACGGTGCCGTTCTTGTAGCACTGGCCGAACACGAAGTTGGTGTAGCCCGCGATCGGGTAGCCCGCGTTCGGGTTGCCGAACACCGGCACCCAGTTGGCCGGGTTCTCAGCGGCGGCATCGGTCGGCGGAGCGACGGTTTCCAAGGTCGCCTGCACGCTCACTTCGTCCGGCGAGAAACCCTTGACCTTGGCGACCTTGGTGGCGTCGGTCAGGCTCGGGATCACGTCCGGGCCGACGTAGCCGATGCGGCCATCGGCAGCGTACACGGCGTTGTACACCGAGGTGCCGCCGGTGGCCGGGGCAGCGACGAAGTTCGACGGAACCGTGGTGAACAGGTTGGCGAAGGTCGACTGCACCGAGAAAGCCGGCACGCCATTGGTCAGCTTCAGCGCGGTACCGGAGACGTCGGCCGGCTTGCAGGCGCTGGTCAGGAAGCGGGCCAGCAGCTCGGTGGTACCGCTGCTCTCGCCACGGTAGACCACCTGGATGGCACCGCTGCGGGCGCTGTCGATGCTCGACCAGCTGGTGATCTTGCCGGAGAAGATGCCGCAGATCTGGGTCACCGACAGGTCAACGGCCGAACCGGCCTTGTTGAACGGAATCGTGACCGAGGTGGCTACCGACGGGATCTGCACCAGGGCGCCGTAGCGGTTGGCATCGCCGGACACGTTGTAGGTGCTGTTGTAGGTGTTCAGCTCGGTGCTGCTCAGCACCGAATCGCTACCGGCGAAGTGCACGGTACCGGTGGTGGAGAACAGCGCCGAGTTGTTTTCCAGGAAGGCCTTCTTGCCGGTACCCGAGCCGGTCACGGCGTAGCTGAAGTTGGCCGGCAGGATGCTGTCAGCCGAACCCTTGTAGAGGTCGGCCGGCAGCGAGGCGCCGCCGCCAGTGACGGCGGTCTGGGCCGAAGCGGCACCGGCAGTGGCCAGCAGCGCGGTGGCAACCAGCGCGGCCAGGGTCTTGTACTTGTTCATGATCTTCTCCTGAAGGGTTTACTGCGAAGGGAAACACCAAGGGAGGAACGGTCACTACACGCCTGCTGCCGCCGAGGGCCTCCCAGCCCGCTCTGCGGCGACGTGTCCATGCTGGTCCGCGCCGATGACAGGCCGCTTAAGAAACCTGTGGAAGATCAGAAAAAGGTGTGGAGGATTGTGTGGAGGAATCCAGCTGTCAGTAGATCCACGCCATGCGTGGATGTGCCGCCCATGTCGCGCGTCGGTTGATCCATCCACGCATGGCGTGGATCTACTGCACCAGCTGATTCATCTCCATGATCGGCATCAGCACCGCCAGCACGATGGTCAGCACCACGCCGCCCATCACCAGGATCATGGTCGGCTCCAGCAACGCGGTCAGTGCCATCGCGCGGCGCTCGATCTCGCGCGAGATCGTCTGTGCCGCGCGATCCAGCAGTGGTGCCAATGCGCCGGTCTTCTCGCCACTGGCTACCAGATGCACCAGGATCGGCGGATACACCTTCTGCACCTTCAGCGCAGAGCCAAGCGCCGCACCTTCGCGCACGCGTGCGGACACATCATCGGCACAGCGCGCCAGCAGTGCATTGCTCAGCGTCTGCCGGGCAGCTTCGAGCGCGCGCAGCAGCGGCACGCCCGCATCCAGCAGGATCGCCAGTGTCGAGGCGAAGCGCGCACTGTTCACCCCCAGCACGAAGCGCCCGATCATCGGCACCCTCAGCAACAGCGCATCCCAGCGCAGGCGCAGCTCGGGCCGGCGCAGCGCCAGCCGCCACGCCACCACCAGCGCAGCGATGCCGAGACCCACCCACACGCCCCAGCTGCGCACGAAGGCGCTGGCCGCCAGCATCACCTGGGTCAGCATCGGCAGCGTCTGCCGCGCCTGCACGAACGCGGTCACCACCTGCGGCACCACGTAGCTGAGCAGGAAAATCACGATCGCCACCGATACCAGGCTGATCGCCGCCGGGTAGATGAAGGCGGTCAGCACCTTGGCCTGCAGCGCATTGCGTTCTTCGATGTAGTCGGCCAGGCGCTCCATCACTCGCGCCAGGTCGCCGGAGTCTTCACCTGCCCCCACCAGTGCCCGATAAATCGGTGGGAAATCGCGCGGCCGCGCGGCCAATGCCACGGTCAGGCGCTGGCCGGCACGCACGTCGGCGCGTACCGCGGTGAGTGCCTGGGCCACGTGCGGGCGCTCGGCCTGCTCGATCACCGCACTCAATGCGCCTTCCAACGGCAGGCTGGCGGCCAGCAGACTGGCCAGCTGGCGCGTGGCCCAGGCCAGCTCGCTGGCGGACAGCCGCCGAGCGCCCCAACCACTGCCGGCACTGCGCGCCGCACTCACTTGCACGGGGGTCAGACCGCGCCCGCGCAGCAGCTGGCGCGCTCCGCGCGGGCTGTCGGCGTCCAGCTGGCCCTTCTCGATGCGGCCCTGCGCGTTGGCAGCCTGGTAGTCGAACAGTGCCATGCAGACCTCAGTCGTCGCCGGTGACGCGCAGGATCTCTTCCAGCGTGGTCACCCCGCTGTCGACCCAACGCTGGCCGTCCTGGCGCAAGGTCCGCATGCCGGCACGCCCCGCCGCCTCGCGGAGGGCGGGCTCGCCCTGCCCTTCATGGATCAGCGCACGCACGCGATCGTCCACCACGAACAGCTCGTGGATGCCGGTTCGCCCCCGATAGCCGCTGTTGGCGCAGGCCGCGCAGCCCACCGCGCGCCACACGGTACGGCCGTCGCCATCCACCTCGGCACGCCGGCATTGCGTGCACAGCCGCCGCACCAGCCGCTGCGCCAGCACGCCGCGCAGCGACGAAGCCAGCAGGAACGGCTCCACGCCCATATCGGCCAGGCGGGTCACCGCCGAGATCGCGTCGTTGGTGTGCAGGGACGCCAGCACGCCATGGCCGGTCAGCGATGACTGCACCGCAATCTGTGCGGTCTCCAGGTCGCGGATCTCACCGATCATGATGGTGTCCGGATCCTGACGCAGAATCGCGCGCAGCGCGGTGCCAAAGCTCATGCCGATGCGCGCGTTGACCTGGATCTGGCCGATGCCGGCGAAGTCGTACTCCACCGGGTCTTCCACGGTGAGGATGTTGCTGGTGCTGCTGTCGAGCTGGCCCAGTGCGGCGTACAGCGACGTGGTCTTGCCGCTGCCGGTCGGCCCGGTGACCAGCACGATGCCGTGCGGCTGCCGGATCAACCCGGTAAACGTGGCCAGGGTGTCATCGGCCATGCCGAGTCGCTGCAGCTGCAGCCGGCCGGCATCCTTCTCCAGCAGGCGCAGCACAGCACGCTCACCATGCCCCGTCGGCACCGTGGAGACACGGATATCCAGCGGCCGCCCGCCCACGCGGATCGCGATGCGCCCGTCCTGTGGCAGGCGCTTCTCGGCAATATCCAGGTGCGCCATGATCTTGATGCGCGACACCAGCGCCGCGTGCAGCGCGCGCCGGGGCTGCACCATGTCGCGCAGGGTGCCGTCCACGCGGTAGCGCACCACCGAATGGGTCTCGAACGGCTCGATGTGCAGATCGCTGGCGCCATCGCGTGCAGCCTGTGCCAGCAGCGCGTTGATCATGCGGATCACCGGCGCATCGTCCTGCGCATCCAGCAGATCGGTGACCTCCGGCATGTCCTGCATCAGCCGGTCCAGATCGACTTCGCTTTCGGCGGCACCGACCACGGCAGCGGCATCACCGCCGTCACGGTACTGCTCACCCAACCGCTGCTGCCAGGTCGCGGCATCCAGTGTCTGGAACGGCAGCGGTCCATGCCGGCGGCGCAGCTCGGCCACGGCCCACGCCGCGGTGTCGGCGGTGCCCAGCAGCACCGGCTCGCCGCCGGCCTCGGACAGCATCACGCCATGGCTGCGCACCCAGGCGTACGGCAGCGGCGCGGCGGCGCTCACGGCCCAATCACCAGTTCCGGCGTGTAGCCCAGCCCGCGCAGCTGCTGCAATGCCGGGTCCAGCGTCGCCGGATCGCGCGGCAATCGCACGCGCAGGCGCTGCCCGCTCTCGCCCGGCATCGCTTCGGCATAGGCCTGCAAGCCCAGTGCCCGCACCTGCGCCACGCCCTGGCTGGCACGCGCCGGGTCCAGCCCCTGTGCGAACTGCACCAGCTGAGCATCGCCGTCACCGGCCGGATACAGCGCTGCCAGGCTGGTGTTCTGCAACGGCTGGCCCTGGCCATCGCGCGCATTGCCCTGGCCGAGCACAGACAGGTCCTGCGGCGGCAACTGCGGTGCCGACAGCGCCGGCAACGCCCAGCTCTGCACGGGTTGCGCACCGGCCTGCGCATTGCGCATGTAGTCGTAGCGGTCGCGGGTCAAACGCTGGCCGGCGGCGGGGTCACGCACCACGTGCGGGCGCAGGAACACCATCAGGTTGGTCTTGGAGCGCTTGCGCGTATCACTGCGGAACAGCGCCCCCAGCACCGGCAGCTTGCCCAGCCCCGGCACCGCATCACGACCGTGGCTGACGTTGTCCTCCAGCAGGCCACCCAGGACCATGATCTGGCCATCGTCCAGCAGCACGCTGGTATCCAGCGCACGCTTGTTGGTGATGATGCCGGCGGCACTGTTGGCACTCTGCGCGTCGATGCTGCTGACTTCCTGGTAGATGTCCAGCTTCACCGTGCCGCCCTCGGAAATCTGCGGGCGCACCCGCAGCTTCAGGCCCACGTCCTCGCGCACGATGGTCTGGAACGGGTTGTTGCTGCCACCACCGCCGTCGGTGACGTAGCGGCCGCTGACGAACGGCACGGTCTGGCCGACCATGATGCTGGCTGCCTCGTTGTCCAGCGTCATCAGGTTCGGCGTGGACAGGATGTTGGCGCCGCCCTTGCTCTGCAGCGCGTTGGCCAGCGCTTTCATGTTGAGGATCTGGCCGACACCGGGCAGGTTGATGGTGCCGTCGATCACGCCGATCTTCAGGCCATCCTTGGGCAGCACGTCCAGCGTGGTACGCGCGCCGGTATTGAGCCCGCTGCCGCCGGTGGCACCACCGAAGTGGGTGCCACCAAAGGTGCGTCCATTGCCCAGCATCCACTGCACGCCCAGCTCAGCCGCGTCGGTCTGGTTGACCTCCACGATCAGGCTTTCCACCAGCACCTGTGCACGGCGCTGGTCGAGCTGGTCGATCACACGCCGCAGGTTGCGGTACACCGGCTCCGGTGCCGAGATCAGCAGGGTATTGGTGGCCACGTCCGCCTGCACCGAGATGCCGTTCTGGCTGAAGCCGGTGCTTCCCGCATCGATCGGGTCACGGCGGCTCGGGTCCAGGCGCTGCGATTCCAGCGCATTGCCTCCGGTCTTGGCCTGCTGTGGCTGCGACGGCTGCGTTGGCGGGGAACGATTGGCGTCACCCGGCAGTGGCGTGATGCCTTCATTGCTGCCCATCGCTGGTGCATCGCTCTGCCCGGCCACCACGCCACGCAGCACACCGGCCAGCTGGTTGGCCTGGGCATTGCGCAGGTAGACCACATGCAGGTTGCCGGACTCGTCCTGCGCGCGGTCCAGCTTCTCCACCAGCTGACGCGCCAGGCGGGTGCGCCCGGGGCTGCTGGAACGCAGCAGCACGCTGTTGCTGCGCGGGTCAGCCATCACCACCACCTTCTGGGTGGGCTCGGCGCCCTGCGCATCCAGCAGCGGCGCGACCATCGCCGCGACGTCAACGGCAATCCCCTGCTGCAGCTTCACCACATCGGTATCCATGCCGGCCGGTGTATCGACGCTGGCGATCACCCGTGCGATGCGCTCCAGGTTGTCGGCGTAGTCGGTGATCACCAGGGTGTTGTTGCCTGGATTGGCGGTGATCGGATTGTCCGGACTGATCATCGGACGCAGCACCGCCACCAGCGCCGCTGCGTTCTCGTAGCGCAGCGCGAAGGTGCGGGTGGTCACCTCACCGCTGGCACCACCAGTGCCGACGCGTCCTCCCAACAGCTTGGCATCGGCCTGCGGCACCACCCGGCTGACGCCGCCGTTCTCTACCACGGCGAAGCCACGCATGCGCAGTGCGCCCAGCAGCAACTGGTAGGCCTGGGTACGGCTGACCGGGCCATCGGAAACCACTGTCATCTTGCCGGTCACCCGTGGGTCGACCAGGAACTGGCGGCCGGTGAAGCGTGCGGCCATGCGCAACACGCCACCGATATCGGTGTCGACCAGGTTCAACTGCACCGGCTCATCGCGGGCGTCCTGCGCCAGCACCGACGCCGGTGCGTGGGCCATGCACACGATCAAGGCCAGTGCGGTACTGCAGGCAAGGCTGCGCATCGCCCTCATGGATGGGCACCCACGTTGAGCGCCATCACGATGTTTCCGGAAATCCGCGCCGCCGGCATGTTCGCATCCCCTGTGCGTGTCAGTTGCAGCTGCTGCAGTTCGATGGCCGGATCGGCCAGCACGGGCAGCAGCCAGTTCCACAGCGCGTCAGCGGGCACCGCGTGCACCTGCAGGTGCCAACGCCCGTCGCGCGCTTCGATATGCAGTCCGTCGGCGAGGCCGGCTGACTTGATTCCATCACGCAACCCGGCCATCGTCGGGCGCTGCCCCTGCGTCTGCTGCTGGCGCTCGCGTGCCTGCAGCAGTGGTGCCAGTACACGCGCCTGTGCCTGCAGCCGCGGCAGCTCGGCCTGCCAGTGCGTGCGCTGCTTCAGCAGCGGCTCCAGCCACAACATCCACAGACCCGCCGCGAGCAGCGCCACCACCATCACCCACAGCATCAGCCGCTCGCGCGGTGGCAGGCGTTGCCAGCGTTGCTGCAGGCCTGCCAGTCCCTCGCCCAGTCGCAAGGTTCGGGTGGTCACTGTCCAGCCCCGTTCACCCGCAGGCGTCCACCGGCTTCGCGCGCCAGCTGCAGGCCCTGCGCCCGCACCGCCTGCTGCCAGCGTTCAAGTCGCTGTGGATCATCGGCCAATGCCTGGGCATCGGCATCCAGCTCCATGTCCAGCTGGCCCGGTTGGTAATGCAGGCTGCGCACCTGCCCCGCCAGCTCCGGGACCGCCTGCAGCGTGCTGGCAACCTGGCGCTGCAGCGGCGGCAATGGCGGCGCCGGCGGTGGCACCGCAAGTGCTCGCCTCGCCTGCAACACCGGGTCCACCACATCGGTGACCTCCGGGAAGCGTGCGCTGAACTGGCGTGCCATGTCCTGTTGCAGGGCCTCGCCCTCACTTCGCCACCGCGAGACCTGCAGCTGCAGACCGAGCGCGGCCAGCAACATCGCCGCCAATGCCAGCCCGATCGCAAGCCGCGGCGCTTGCTGGCTCGCCCCGGGCAGCGGCAATGACCAGTCTGGCAAGGGGCCAGAGGCCTGCCGTTCATGGGGGATGGCGGTGGCCGGCAGGCTGTCCGGCCACGTGGGCGGCACACCATCGATCCACTGCACGGCCTGCATGCCGGCCTGTTGCAGGCGCACTGCCAACGCATGCATCACCGCACAGGCATCACGTCCGCCATACCATTGAACGAAACCCCGGTCGCGCCCGCTGCGTACCAGCAGGTGCTCGCCGCTGGCCTGCAGCGTGGCATGACCGTCCTGCCAGGGCAGCAGCAGCGGCGTCGGATACAGCGCCTGCAACCGCAGTGCACACGAAGCCAGCAGCTGCTGCGCCTGCAGGAGCGCCTGCTGGCCCAGCCAGGCCACAGGAACCGTGCCGTCCGTCGCCTGCACACCGTGGGCCAGCGCTACCTCCTGCAGGTCATCCAGCAGCATCGCCTCCACCTCACCCTGCAGCGCCGACTGCAGACGGCGCCCGGACAACGGTGGCAACTGCAGTTCCAGCAGGATCAGGTCGTTCGGATCGAGGCAGGCATGCACCGCAGCCTGCGGATGGCGCAGGCCCAGCGCCGCCAGCGTGTCGCGGCCGTGAGCCAGCACCTCGCCCTTGTGCAGCTGCGCCCAGTCCACCGCGCTGTCGGCGCGCAGACGCTCAAGCGCCGGCAAGCGCACCCGAAGCTGCACGGTCATGCGCCGATCCTCGTCCACACGCGTTGCACACGCACGCCATCGTCGCGGTACTCGCGCCAGAGCAGCGCGCGAAAATCAACCGCGCTGCCGTCAGCCTGCACCTGGCCGACTGCCATGAACCACTCGCTATGGATACCCAGGGGAAGCACGGCCATCTGTTCGTTGCTCAGTTGAAGTCGATTGGCGATGTCGCCGCGGTTGAGCAGCCAATGACCGCCGTCGCGCTCACCGAGCAGCGCCTGCAGCCGTGCGGGCTCGACCGCAGGCGTCACCGCCTGCAGAACGCTCAGGTCGCTGGTATTGGCGTTGACCAGGGTCTGCGCCGGCAGCACCACGGTGCGTCGCGCCAGCGCCTGCAGTGCCACCGGATCGGCACCGGCCAGTGCCTGCGCGATCAGTGATTCGCGCGGCAGTGGGGCCTGTGCCTGGATGTCACCGTCGCGCAGGCGCGCCTGGATGTGGTCCGCCGCGGATGCGCAGGCACCCTGGCCCAGCCCCTGTGCAGCACACAACGCGATGAACGCGCGCCGCGCCTCGGGGTCCGGCCTGCCATGTGCCAGCAGGTTGCGCAGGTTGAACATCGACTGCGCATCGACCAGTTGCAGCTGCACCGGCAACGGCGCCTGCAGTTCCAACGGGCGCGCCCAGCGCCCGCTGCGCACCGTGGTCAGCTGTTCCTTTACATCCTCACGCAGCTGCTGCGCCGCACGCTCCAGCGTTGCGTCCACCGCCATGCGCACCTGCGCGCGTAGCTGGTCACCACGCAGCGCACGCAACTGGGCCGACTGCCGGGTCAGCAGTGCCGTGGCAATCACCGCCACCAGTGCCACCACAAGCAGGGCGACGATCACCGCCATGCCACGCTGGCGGGTGCACGAGACCGAACGCGTCCGGGCTGTCATCAGCACGCCTCACAGCTGCCAGGAGCCGATATCCGCGTTTCCGGCGTCGCCACCGGGCTTGCTGTCCGCCCCCAGCGAGAACACATCGACGTCGCCATGGGTTCCGGGAATCTGGTACTGGTACGGATGGCCCCATGGGTCATTCGGCAGGCGATCCAGGTACGGCGTCACCGGCAACCCACCGCTGCCCTGCGGCGGCTTCACCAGCGCCTGCAGGCCCTGCTCGGCACTGGGATAGCGACCGTTGTCCAGCTTGAACAGCTTCAAGGCCTGCATCAATGCGGCGATGTCCTGGCGCGCCGCCACCACGCGTGCCTGGTCGGGACGGTCCATCAACCGCGGCACGATCAGCGCGGCGAGGATGCCGATGATCACCACCACCACCATGATCTCGATCAGGCTGAAACCCTTCTGCCGAGCTTTGCGACCACGAACCTGCCTTGCCATTGTTCCGCCCTCGTCATCCTGGAAGAGACCGCTGCGCCATGGTCAGCGGTGCATGTGTCAGTACGATAAACATCCGCCGGCAATTCGCTGCGCGTGTGCCTGTACGGGCGCAACACGCGCAGCCGGCGCACATGCAGACTCGAGCAGGTGCCGCGGCACGCCGGCCAGCGCATCGTCGATGCAGCCGCGCAGCAATGGGTGCGCACAGGCCTGCAGCAGCCGCACGCACTGCATCGGCGACCACGCTGTTCCATGATCGAGGCCGATGAACATCCGATAGGCCTGGTGATAGCGCAGGTCGTCGTACACGCGCTGGGCACTATTCAGATCGCGCATGACCACCAGCAGGGCCGCGCGTTGCAGCAGCCGCGCATCGCCTGCATCAAGCGGCAGCGGGCTCATGGCCGCTTCGGGCCAGGGCCGCAGCTGCAGATCGATGGCTTTTCGCAGCGCCACCAGTGGGTGCGCACTACCATCCAGTGCCGCCCAGCGCGCCGCATCTGCCCAGGCATCACTGGACAGCACCCAGACCCAGGAGTGCCCATAGCGCTGCACGTTCAATGGCGTATGCCGCGCCTGCTCCAGTGACTGGCTCAGGTGACGATCCAGCTCCAGCATGCTGATCCTGCGACTGTCTGCCATCGGCGCCGCCCGTGCTCCGCGACGCGTGGTGCGCCGTACTCTGGAGAAGACGTCAGCAAGGCAGGTGAAGCGACAGCGCACATGCAGCTCTGTGCGCTGCGTGGCGCTTCATCGCCAACGTCATCGCAGCGTCATCTGCCTGCAGGCTTCGCGCTCCAGTCGCGGTGCGTCGCCCCCGCAACGGCGCGCCAGTATCGCCACATCGCTGCGCGCGGCGAACGCGGCCAGCGCATCGGTCATCTCCGCGTCATCGCACCATGACCCCATCGCAACGCGCAGCGCCGGCAATTGCCAGCTGTCCATCACACCGTGGGTACCGGCCACGAACCAGTGCCACAGCCGATGGTGCAGCACCTGCTCATGCAGCTGCGCCAGATCCCCGATGCCATGCATGTCCATCAGCAACAGCGCACGAGCAAGCGCCGCAGGCGGCAACGCACCGGTTTCAGCCAGTGGCAACACCTGCTGCTGCAGGCGCAACAGCATCGCCAGCGGGTGCGACTGCGGATCGAAGTCCAGCAGCACAGCCTTTTCCTGCCACTGCGCGTCGGACACCACGCACACCCATGGCGATCCGTAGCGGTGCACCATCAACGGCCGTCGCTGGGTTGTTTCCAGCAACGCCGACAGATTGCGACGCAGATCCAGCACGCCGATGGTCTCGTTGCGCATCCTTGGCTTCTCCTTGCTTGCAACAGCCCTGCGCGGTGCGCACGGCCAGCGTCTTCATCTATCCAAGGACGGCGATGCCACCCGGAAAGCGACGCAGATCCAGCGACATCGTCAGTCGCAGTTGCTCCAGCGCCGCATCCGGGTCATCGATGCGGAAGCGACCGCTGACCGGCGCGCGCGCCAATGCCGATTCACCCAACAGCACCTTGCCACGACGATAACGGTTGATCTCGTCCACCACCTCGCGCAGCGGTGCGCGACGGAACACCAGCATGCCCTCGGTCCACGCACTCACTTCCGAGGCCACAGCCTCGGTCACCACACCACTGAGGCGCTCGTCGTACTGGGTCTGCTGGCCCGGCTGCAGCTGCAGCCGGCCCTGCGGATGCTCGATGCGGGCACTGCCCTGCAGGCAGGTCACCCGCACCTGGCCATGGGTGTTGCGTACGTCCAGGCGCACCGCTCCCTCATCGGCAATCACGCAGCCCGGGCCCGCGAACAACGCCAGGCGCAGGCCGGCCTGGGTCTCGATCGCGGCCTGGCCCTGCACCAGCTCGAAGCCTTCGCCCTGCGTGTCGGCGCGGCGGCGCAGGCTGCTCTGCGTATCCAGTTCGATCTTCAGCTGCGGCAAGGGTGCAATCTGCAGCCGTTCACCGGTGCCGGTGTGGAAATCGGCCGCCATCGCCGTCACCGAGGGCCATAATCCCAGCGGCGGACGGATCGCCGCCACCACCACCAGACTGGCCGGCGCGGCAATCGCCGCGCCCAGGAAGGCACGCCGGCTCCAGCGCTGGGCCGGCGACGGCGCGACCGGTTGGCGCGCGGCGGCGGGCAGCTGCCCGCCGGCCAGCCGCACCTGCTCCCACTGCCGGCGCGCACGTCCGAACGCTTCACGATGACGCGGGTCGGACTCGCACCACGCGCGGAACCGGCGCCCGTCGGCGGCGGTCGCCTCGCCCGAGGTCAGCCGCACCACCCACGCGTGCGCCTGACGCTCAACGGCATCCAACGGGCGTTGCGGGCGATCGTCAGGATCCATGGGGGCTCATGCCGGACCCGCACGCTGCGGGGTTCTGCTCGGCGTCAAAGTGTAGACGGATGCCGTCGCTCAGAACCGCACCTGGCGCCCCTGCCCGCTGCGCTCGGCCAGGTAGTCCTGGGCCGCCTTCAGCTCACGCTGCACCAGTCGCAGCGACACACCGAGGTGGTCGGCCACGTCGCGCTGCTGCAGGCCGTCGACACGGATCGCCAGCAGGATGCGGCGACGACGCTCGGGCATGCGCTGCAGCAGGCCGACCATGTCTTCCAGCGCGAAGTCCAGTTCGGCCGCCTGCGCCGGGCCGGGTGCCGGGTCGGCCATGTCCATCAGCGTATCCACCTCCTCCAGGCTCAGCAGGCGGTGGTCAGCACGTTGGCGGTCGATCACGGTGTTCATTGCCATGCGCAGCAGGTAGGCCGCGGGGTTCTGCACGGCGTCCAGGCGGTCACGGCGCGCGCTCAGGCGCATCCAGGTGTCCTGCAACGCGTCGCCAGCCAGCTCTTCCGAGCCCAGCTTGCGCACCAGCCGGCGCTTCAACTCATCGTAGGCACCCAGAAGGTGGTCCATCAGGTCAACTGCCCCAGCCGTACCGTTGCTCATGTTCGAATCCTTGAAGTCATGGAAGGGGCGCGCGCCCGCCACAGTCGTGGTCGGTGCCGGAAGGACGGATCTGCAGCGTCACCGGCTGTGGCAGCGCAGCGGCATCGGGCGCCAGCACCAGGCCCTGCAGCGCCTGCAGCAGGCGCGCATCGCGGCGGGCGCTGCCACTGCCTGACAGCAGCTCGGGCTCGCTCACCTGGCCCGCGCCGTCGATGCGGAAGCGCAGCGTCGCGGCATAGCGGCCGGGCGCGATCTCGGGGGCGTCGCAGAACGCCGCGCGCAGCCGCTGTTGCAGGCCGCCATAACGACGCCGACGTTCGGCCTCGGGAAGTTCGGCACCAACACCGGGTTCGGCGGCCGAGGGCATGCCCCGACGCAGCACCACGCGCTGCTCGCCGATCACCTCGGCCTCGACGCCGGAGTCCTGCAGCAGCGCCTGCAGGGCGGGCAGCGGCGGCAGGCTGGCGCGCAGCGCATGGCTGCTGCGACCCGCGGCAAGATCGCCCGGGTACATCACCGACCACCCGCTGATGACGCTGAAGCGCTCGACCGCCTGTTCCAGCGGCTGCGCAGGGATGTCGTAGGCATGAACACCGTCCTGCGCGGCGGCGGCAAAGGACAGCAGCAGCCATGCGGCGATGGCCACCTTCCAAGTTCTGACCGCATGGTGTCCATTCAGCCCCCTGACGTAGAACACATGACCCTCGGCAGCGACAGCAGCTGCAGTGGACGCGCACCACGACCGGAACCCCGGCCCGCGCGCGACCCGCAAGCGGGCTCAAAACGTACCGGTGCCAGATGTCATTGCGATGACCGCCGCCACGGCTGACGCCGAGGCAGACTCCGTGGAGCCAGTCATGCATCAGGAATCAATGAACCGAGCAGACAGGTTCATCTGCGCACGGGATCCGACCCCGACAGATCGCGGAAGCTGTCAGGCGGGGGGGCGGTATGGCCAGGCAGGACCGTTGGCGCCATGGATGGCGCCATCGAGCCCCCAAGGAAGGGTTTACGGCGTGTCCTGCCTGGCCACACCGCCCCGCCGCCCCACGGAGCATCGCTGTTGCTGTTGCTGTTGCTGTTGCTGTTGCTCCTGAGGTTGCCGGCCAGCGGCCGGCACTACCCGCGGGTGCCGGGTGCAACCCGGCCGCAAACCCCACCGCTCAAAGCGGCAACTGGGTCGTCTGCTTGATCCGCTGCATCGGAATCTCGGTCTTGGTGTTCTGCACCCCGGCAATCCGGTTCAGGTGCTGCATCTGGAACTGCCGGTAGGCATCAAGGTCCGCCACCGCCACCCGCAGCAGGAAATCGCAGTCACCCGCCATCAGATGGCATTCAAGCACTTCCGGGAAAGACTTGATGCTGTTGATGAAGTGGTTGGTGGTGTCCTCGTCCTGCCCGCGCAGCCAGACCCGCACGAACACCGTGAAGCCACGGCCCACCTTGGCCTCATTCAGCAGGGCAACGTAGCGGTCGATGTAGCCGCCCTCCTCCAGCAGCCGTACCCGCCGCAGGCAGGCCGACGGCGACAGCCCGACCAGCCGGGCCAGCTCCAGGTTCTGCAGGCGGCCGTCGCGCTGCAGGGCGTCGAGGATGCGCCGATCGAGGTTGTCGAGTTGATACTGCATGCAATTTCGCCCTGGACGCCTTCAGCCGCATGAAATTTCAATCATCCAGAATCCAGTGGCATCAACGCAACCCGATTTCGCGATTGGACCGCTAGCATGGGCCACCCCCACCTTGTTGTGCCGTTCGATGGACGCCCGTACCACCCTCCCCCTGCCCGACACCTGCGATACCGCCCCGCGTGCCGAATTCCTGCGCGGCCTGCGTGCCGCCGTGCCGGTGATGATCGGCTTCATTCCCTTCGCCCTGGTGCTCGGCGCCCAGGCCGCCCAGAAGGGCCTGAGCGCACTCGAAGTGCCGCTGATGACCGGCCTCAACTTCGCTGGCGGCTCGGAGTTCGCCGCCGTCGAACTGTGGACCTCGCCGCCGCATATCGCACTGATCGTGGCGATCACCGCGCTGGTCAACAGCCGCCACCTGCTGATGGGCGCCAGCCTGGCCCCGCTGCTGCAGCATCTGCCGCGCCGCCGGGTGCTGCCGGCGCTGTTCTTCATGTGCGACGAGAGCTGGGCGATGGGCGTGGCCGATGCGCGCCGCCGTGCGCTCGGCTTCAGCCTGGCCTATTACCTGGGCGTTTCGGCAGGGCTGTACACGGTCTGGGTGGCCTGCACGGCACTGGGCGCGATCGTCGGCCCGATGTTGGGCGACATCCATGCCTACGGTTTCGACATGGCCTTCCCTGCGGTATTCCTGGTGCTGCTGCGCAGCATGTGGCAGGGCATGAAGGCAGCACGGCCGTGGCTGGTCAGCCTGATCGTGGCCGCCGCCACCTACCTGCTGATCCCGGGCGCGTGGTACGTGGCCAGCGGCGCACTGGCCGGCCTGGCGGCCGCCTGGCTGCTGGCGGAGGACGCGGAATGATCTTCAATGGACTGATCCACTGGACCTCGGTGCTGACCATCGTGCTGATGGCCGCCGCCACTTACCTGACCCGCATCGTCGGCTTCCTCGCGCTGCGCAACCGCACGTTGAGCAAGCGCGCCGTGACGGTGATGGAAGCTGCGCCGGGCTGCGTGCTGATCTCGGTGATCGCCCCGGACTTCGTCGCCGACAAGCCCGCCGACCTCGGCGCGCTGGCGATCACCCTGCTGGCCGCCACGCGGCTGTCGATGCTGCCGACGGTGCTGATCGGCGTGGCCTCGGCCGGCGTGCTGCGCTATCTGATGGGCTGAGGCGCTCACCCCTCCTGTAGAGCCGAGCCCACGCTCGGCTTGTGCGAACGGCAGCCGAGCATGGGCTCGGCTCTACAGTTCGAACCCGCGCCTGCGACACCCGGTCGCAGTCCATCGCGCCACCCGCTTGATCAATGTCAAACCGCCCGCCGCCGCGCGGGCGTATTTCTATGCAGGACCCGAACACGCCGGCGCTGCCGGCATCCACAAGGACCCTGCGATGAGCTACACCCCCGACAACGTCCAGCTTCTGAACGCCATGCAGAACGTCATGGTGATCTCCACCACCGACCTGCAGGGCAATATCACCTATGCCAACGACCTGTTCTGCACGCTCACCGGCTTCGCCCGCGAGGAACTGATCGGCCAGCCGCACAGCATCGTGCGCCACCCGGATGTGCCCAAGGCGGTCTACAAGGACATGTGGGACACCATCAAGGCCGGCAAGACCTGGACCGGCATCGTGCCCAACCTCGGCAAGGGCGGCGTGCTCTATGTGGTCGATACCACCGTGCAGCCGCTGTTCGACGCCGACGGCAACATCACCTCGTACATCAGCATCCGCCGCGTGGTGAACGACCTGATGCAGAACTACGACCTGGTCGAGTTCAGCAAGGAAAAGTTCGACGACTTCTACGAGGCCGCGTGAACGCCCTCCCGGCCAGTACGCCCTTCAGCCGCCTGCTGGTGGGTTTCGCGTCCGAGTCGGGCAACGCCCGCGCCCTGGCCCAGCGCCTTGGCGCGGACCTGCAGCCGCACGGGCCGCAGGTGCTCCCGTTCAACGACATCGACGTAGCCAGCCTCGGCCACGGCGATGTGCTGCTGGCGATCTCCAGCTCGTTCGGCGATGGCGAACCGCCGGCCAATGGCGAGCAGTTCTTCGAAACACTGCGCCAGACCCCGACGCTGCGCGGCCTGCGCTATGCGGTGTTCGGCCTGGGTGACACCGGCTACCCCAGTTTCTGCGGCTTCACCAAGGCGCTGGATGTTGCACTAAGCGAGCGCCAGGCCCAGCCTCTACTGCACCGAGTGGACGCCGATCTGGGCTACGAGCAGTTCTTCCAGCAATGGCAGCCGGTGCTGGGCCAGGTGCTGGAGGGTGACCTCAGCGCTGGCCAGGACCTGCGCCTGCAGGTCACCGCCTATGGCGAAGACAATGCCTTTGCCGCCCCCATTCTCGAACGTCGCCGCTTGAACAGCAGCGACCCGGCCGCCTGGCACCTGCAGTTGGACATTGCCGGCAGTGGCATGGCCTACCGCGCGGGCGACACCCTGCACGTGGTACCCGAGAACGACCCTGCCCTGCTGCAGGCATTGACCACCTGGTACGGCGACACCACCGCCGTGGCCGCCCTGCATGACCGCGAGCTGCGCCTGCTGAGCAAGGGGGTGCTGCGCGAAGTGGCCCGGCTCAGTGGCAGCGAATTGCTGAAGGACCTGTTGAAGGTCAGCCAGAAGCGCGAACTGGACGCCTACCTGCACGGCCTGGACCTGCTGGATGTGCTGCAGGACCACGCCACGCCGGACAGCGTGCCGCTGGCCCGGTTGCGCGAACTGCTGTCACCGCGGCTGCCGCGCGCCTATTCCATCGCCTCGCACCCGTGCGACGACCAGCTGAGCCTATGCGTGCGCGAAGTGCGCTACACCCTGCGCGGCCGCGAACGCTTCGGCACTGCCACCGGCAGCCTGCTGCATGGCGGCGACCATGCCCGTGTGTACTGCCGCTCCAACCCCGGCTTCCACCTGCCCGATACGGGCGAGGCGCCGCTGCTGCTGGTCGGCACCGGCACCGGCATCGCGCCCTTGATGGGCCTGATGCAGGAACTGCAGGCCAACGCCTGCGAACGTGAAGTGCACCTGGTGTTCGGCGAGAAGCATCGCCAGCACGACTACCTGTACCGCGACCAGCTGCAGGACTGGCACACGCGTGGCGTGCTGGCCGGACTGCATACCGCGTTCTCGCGCGATGGCACCGAAAAGGTCTATGTGCAGCATGTGCTGCAGCAGCGCGCCAGCGAAGTGCGCGACGTCCTGGCCCGCGGTGGGCATCTGTACCTGTGCGGCAGCAAGCGCCACCTGGAAGGCGCGGTGCGCGAGGCCATCGATGCCGTCGCCGGTGCAGGGCAATGGGACGCGCTGCGGAATGAAGGCCGCACGCACTGTGAACTGTATTGATCCGTTGATCCTGTAGAGCCGAGCCCACGCTCGGCTGCTGTTGGCGGTGTCGCGCAGAGCAGCCGAGCATGGGCTCGGCTCTACAGGTGCAGGTCAATCGCCGACGATGCGGCCGTCGACCACGCGCGCCACCTGCTGGCCGAACATGGCCACGTCCTGCGGGTCGTGGCTGATCAGCAACAACGGGATGCCGGTCCGGTCCAACACGGTTTCCAGCTCCTGGCGCAGGTGCTGGCGCAGGTCGTGGTCCAGTGCGGAGAACGGCTCATCCAGCAGCAGCGCCTGCGGCTGCGTCACCAGGGCGCGCGCCAATGCAGTGCGCTGGCGCTGGCCACCGGAGACCTGCGAGGGCAGCAGATCGCCCACCGTGTCGATGCGGAATGCGTGCAGCCACTGCTCCACCGCATCGAAGCGCTGGCGCGCGCGCGGATTCAACCACCCGCGCTCCAGCCCGAACGCCACGTTCTGGCGCACGCTCAGGTGCGGGAACAACGCGTAATCCTGGAACACGTAGCCCAGCCGGCGGCGCTGCGGCGGCAGATCCACGCCGTTGGCCGCATCGAACAAGGTCTGCCCCTGCACGCGCACATGTCCCTGCCCGGGCCGCAGCAGCCCGGCCACCGCCTTCAGCGTCAGGCTCTTGCCCGCGCCCGAAGGCCCGAACAGCACCACCTGGCGCTGCGTGCACTGCAGCGATACGTCCAACACGAAATCCTGGCCGGCCGCTTGCAGGCGGCGCTGCACCTGCAGGTCAAGCCACATCACGCAGCTCCCGGCGACGTCCGCCCACCAGCCGCGCAGCCAGCAACAGGATCACGATGCAGACCACCGAGGTCAGGATCACCAGCGCATTGGCCCTGCCATCCTGACCGGCCTGCACCGCCTCGTAGATGGCAATCGACAGCGTCTGCGTCCGGCCGGGAATGCTGCCCGCCACCATCAGCGTCGCGCCGAACTCGCCCATCGCGCGTGCAAACGCCAGCAACAGACCGGCAAGAATGCCACGCCAGGCCAGTGGCAGCGTGATGCGGAAGAACACCGCCGCTTCGGACACTCCGAGCGTGCGTGCGGCCTGCTCCAGCTGCCCGTCCACTTCCTCGAACGCCGCGCGCGCCGGCTTGAACACCAGCGGCAACGAGGCCACCGCCGCCGCAATCACCGCGGCCTGCCAGGTGAACACCAGGTTGATGCCGAACCACGATTGCAGCCATGCACCGACTGGGCCGTTGCGACCGATCAGTACCAGCAGGTAGTAGCCCAGCACCGTTGGTGGCAGCACCATCGGCAGGGTCAGCAGCGAATCCAGCAGCTCACGGCCTGGAAAGCGCCGACGGGCCAGCAGCGCGCCCAGTGCTACGCCCAGCACCAGGTTGATCGCGGTGGCCCAGCCGGCCACCTTCAGCGACAACCCCAATGCGCTCCAGTCCAGATCCATGCCTCAGGGCGTGCCGAACCCGTGTTTGGCCAGGATCGCCTGGCCCTGTGCCGAACGCAAGAAGGCGGTGAAGCGCCTGGCTTCCGCCTGCTGTGGGCTGGCCTTGATCACGGCCAGCGGATAGGCAATGCGCCCTGCCACCGGCACCGCGAAGGCACGGCGCACGCGGTTGGGCATCGCCTGCGCATCGGTGGCATAGACGAAGCCGGCATCCACTTCACCGCGTGCCACGTAGTCCAACGACTGGCGCACGTTCTGCGTGGTGATGGCCTTGCCCTGCACCGACGGCCACAGGCCCGCCGCTTCCAGCGCGCCCTTGGCATAGCGGCCGACCGGCACGCTGTCCGGGTTGCCCAGTGCGATGCGCTGCACACCGGCACCGGCCAGGTCCTTCAAGGTACGCGGCGCGGCCTTGGCCTGCGGTGGCACCACCACCCACAGCGCATTCACCGCGAACACCTCGCGGGTACCGGCCGCCAGCAGGTCCTGCTGCTGGGCCTGGTCCATCGTGGTTTCGTCGGCCGAGGCGAACACATCCACCGGCGCGCCGCGGCTGATCTGCTGCAGCAGCACGCCGGAGGCGGCGAAGTTGAAATCCACCTTGGTTCCCGGGTGTGCCTTCTCATAGGCGGTGCCCAGTTCGCGGAAGCTCTCGGTCAGGCTCGATGCCGCCGACACCGTCAGCTCAGCCGCCCAGGCCGGCACCGTGGCCAGCAGGCCCAGCAACAACAGTCCAGCTCGCTTCATCGTCGGCTCCCGGCCAGGTTCAGTTCGGATCGGATTCGTCGGCCACCGCCAGCGCTGCCAGGCGCTCGGGCTGCAGCAACAGGATCTCGCGCTGCTTCACCGCGATGATCCCATCATCGCTCAGGCGGCGCAGCACGCGGCTGGCGGTTTCCGGCGCCATCCGCAGGTAATTGGCGATCTCGGTACGCGCCATCGTCAGGTTGAAGCGCGTGGCGGAAAAGCCGCGCCGCGCGTAGCGCTCGGACATGTCCAGCAGGAACGCAGCCATGCGTTCTTCGGTACGGTGGTTGGCGGCCAGGGTCGCGACCTTGCCGATCTCCGCGCTGAGCAGGCTGAACAGCTTGGCCTGTAGCCCCGGCATGCGGGTGGCCAACAGGCTGAGCTTGGGGAACGAGATGCGGCACAGGTGCACGGTGTCCAGCGCCACCGCATTGCAGGGAAAGCGTGAACCGTGGATCGCGTTGAGGCCGATCACTTCACCCGGCAGGCTGAAGCCCAGCACCTGCTCGTTGCCCTGGCTGTCATCGACGAAGGTCTTGACCATGCCAGCGCGCACCGCAGCAATCGAATCGAACGATTCGCCAGCGCGGAAAATGTAGTCACCCGCATGGAACGGACCGACATGGTCCACCAGCACGTGCAGATCGCCCAGTGCTGTCTTGTCGTAACCCTGCGACATGCATGCGTCGGAGAACGCACAGGTGCTGCAGAAGTGCAGTGCGTCGCCATCATCGGCGGCGGCGGGGTTGGGTGTGGCCCGGCCGAGACGGCCCTGCGAAGGCGGAATTGAAGACATCGGTGCAAGACTCAAGCGATGGCGGCCGCCGGCCGGAAGCATGCGGCCATCATACGCCACAGCAGGCGCCCTTCTTCGGCCAGGCGCAGTACGCGCGCATCCCACTGCGCCCAGCCGCGTGCCAGCAACGGCGACAACGCGGGCAGCTGGTCGGCAAAACATTCCTCGAACGGTTCATCGTTGCGCCACTCGAAGGCAGCCGCATCGAGGGCGTGGTCACAGGCGATGCTCTGCGCCACTTCGGCCACCAACCGCTCGTCCTCGGACAGGATCAACCCGGCAGACACGCCCATGTGCCCGGCCTGCAGCCGCGCACGCCATTCGCCCAGTTCGTCCTCCAGCCGGTAGAACACCTCGCCGATCTGGCTGCAGGCGGACAGCCCAAGGCCGATGAAATCGCTGCGGTCGCGGCGTGGCACACCGGCAAGATCGCAATGGCGCTGGCCATCGCCCGGACCGTGCGGGTTCGGCAGATCGCCGCGCTGATAGTGATCGCCACCAATCGGTTCGTAACCCGCAGCGCGCAGCAGGCGCCAGGCCTGCAGCCAATGGACGGCCGAGGGATGTTCCGGCAGCGCACACGGCGCCGGCAGCAGGATGCGCTCCGGCGCCTCGGCCAGCACCTCGTGCAGCCGTTCAATGAAGCCGGCGTCCTCGCTGCCGGGTACCCGCAACTGGTAGTAGCGCGCGGTGAAGCCCACCTGTCGCGCCTGTGCCAGCAGGGTCGGCCCCGGTGCATCGGCACGATCGATCACGTTCAAGCGGGTGCAGCCCACCGCACGCAGCTGCGCCGGCGCCAGCGCGCTGCCTGCGTCCAGCCGCACCTCCACCTGGGGCCGCGCCACGGTGCGCAGGTGCTGCGGCACCGCATCCAGCAGCTGGCCCAGCTGCGGCGGCGGCAACGTCTCGGCCAGCCCCAGCTGCAGCACCATCGCCACCACTTCACGGTCCTCGGCCAGCGCGTCGGCCTGCAGCCGCAGCGCCAGCAGCAGGGTATCCAGATACGCCTGCGGTGGCGCATCGCGTCCGCCACGGCCGGCCTGGAAGCCGAGCGTCAAGCCACGCGGGATCAGGTGCTCGTTGCTGGCGCGCACGGCGGCGCGCCACCCGCTTTCGCCAAAGCCGGTGCTGAACTGGTCAGCCGGCGGAAACAGCACGTGCCGGGGCTGCCGCAGCAATGCCGCCTGCAGCGCAGTGTCCTCGCTCTCGTCAACGTGGAAGCTCATGGCAGACATCTTCGGGCGTTCCTCTTCGCGTGGCCCTGATTGAAATCAAGCGCGGCGCATCTGATGGTTGCTGCCGGCCAGCGGCCGGCACTACCCCTTCACCCACCATTTGGTAGTGCCGGCCGCTGGCCGGCAAACACCTTCACCCGCCGCGCACCCGCTCGGCGGCGGCCGCATCGATGGCTTCGGGCAGATCGGTTTCGCGGTCGATCTGCGGGAAGTGGCGGCGTTCCATGCGACGGATCGCAAAGTGCATCCACGCCAGTGCAGCCGCCACCAGCACGAACAGCAGCATGAAGCAGCTGCTCCAGATGCCCACCGCGTCATTCAGCGCGCCAAACACGATCGGCAGGATGAAGCCACCCAGGCCACCGATCATGCCGACCACGCCGCCCACCGCACCCACGTGCCTGGGGTAGTACACCGGAATATGCTTGTAGACCGCGGCCTTGCCCAACGACATGAAGAAGCCCAGCACGAACACCAGCACGGTGAACATCACCACCCCGATGGCCAGATGGAAGTGGATCGGGCCATGGATGCCCTTCACCACATACTCGGTATCCGGGTAGGCCAGCAGGAAGGTGCAGATGGCCGACACGCCGAAGGTCCAGTACATCACCCGGCGCGCGCCCATCCGGTCCGACATCCAGCCACCGACCACGCGGAACAGGCTGGCCGGGATCGAATAGCACGCCGCCAACATGCCGGCGTGGCCCACGTCCATGCCATAGGCGCCCACCAGGTAGTGCGGCAGCCACAGCGCCAGCGCCACGAAGCCGCCGAACACGAAGAAGTAGTACAGCGAGAACCGCCAGACCTGCAGGTTCTTCAGCGGCGCCATCTGCTCGGCGAACGGGACCGGCTTCACGCCTTCGCGGCGGCGCTGCTCCAGCGACGGGTCTTCCTTGCTGAAGAGGAAGAACAGCACCGCGGTAACTGCCAGCGCAACGGCCCAGACCTTGGCGACCATGGTCCAGCCGGCCGCCACCATCACCAGCGGCGCCAGCAGCTTGGTCACCGCCGAGCCAATGTTGCCGGCACCGAAGATGCCCAGTGCGGTGCCCTGCTTGCTGGCCGGGAACCACTTCGAGACGTAGGCCACGCCCACCGAGAAGTTACCGCCGGCGATGCCCACGCACAGCGCGGCAATCAGGAACTGGGTGTAGGTCTGTGCGTAGGTCAGCATCCAGGTGGCCACTGCGCCACACAGCATCACCAGCACCATCACCTTGCGGCCACCGAACTGGTCGGACCAGATGCCGAGGAAGACGCGGCTGACCGAGCCGGTCAGCACCGGCGTGGCGATCAACAGGCCGAACTGGGTGTCATTCAAGCCGAGCTGTTGACTGATCTGGATACCGATGATCGAAAAGATCATCCACACCGCGAAGCACACGGTGAAGGCGAACGTGCTCAGCCACAGCGCACGTTGCTGCTGCCCGGCACTGGCGGGGGCAAGGGCCTGGTTCATGAATTTTCCTCGTTCAAGGGGGTTCAGCCGATATCCGCTTCGGCTTCGATCTCATCCAGCCCGCGCACCGGGTAGCGCTCCTGCAGCTGCAGCAGGTAGGCCTGCACTTCACGCTGGCGCACCTGCAGCTCCAGGTAGTCACGCAGCTGCGGCAGCACCGCCTCGAACGGCTGCGGCTGGCCTTCCTCGCGGGCATCGACGCAGACCACGTGGTAGCCCCAGCGTGATTCCACCGGGAAACCGGCCAGGCCCTCGCGCAGGCGGAACACCTGGCGGTCGAACTCCGGCGTGGTCTGCCCGCGCTGCAGCCAGCCCAGGTCGCCGCCCTCGCTGCTGGATGGGCAACGCGAATGGCGCAGGGCGAAATCGGCGAACAGGTGCGGCGACTCCTTCAGCAGCCCGACCAGTCGCTCGCCCTCGGTGCGTGCGGCAAAGCGCCCGGCCACATCATCGGCCGGCGCAGCCAGCAGGATATGGCGCAGGCGCACGCGGTCGGGGGAGCGGAAGCGCTCCGGGTTCTGCTCGAAGTAGCGCCGGCAGTCCTCATCGGTCGGCACGCGGTCTTCGATCGCATCTTCCAGCAGTTGCTGGATCAGCACTTCCTCGTCGCTTACCCGGTTGCCCTCCGGCGCCTGCAGCCCAAGCCGCTGCGCTTCCAGGCGCAGCAGCTCACGCACCACCAGTGCACGTGCCGCTTCGGCACGAGACTGCTCCGGGCGCATCGCCCGGTGGTGCTGCATCTCGCGGGCGATGTCAGCCTCGCTGATCGCGGTCTCGTCCACGAACAGCCGGCACGGTGCCGGCTGCCCGAGCGAGCGCGGCCCCTGTGCCGCCGCGTCATGGTGGTGCGAATGCGCCTCGGCGGGAACCGGTGCGGCGGAGTCGATCACGGTGATCGGCAGGAATTTCGGCAGGCTGCCCATGGCTTACTCCCGCGGACCGTAGCGCAGCGTGGCCTGGCGGCGGCGCACCACTTGGTACGGCCTCCACAGGTAACTGATCGGAATGCTCCACACGTGCACCAGGCGGGTGAACGGCGCGATCAGGAACAGGGTCAGGCCCAGGAAGATATGCATCTTGTAGACCCAGCTGACGCCCTCGATGTAATCAGCGGCACCGGCGCGGAAGGTCACGATGTGCTGCGCCCACTCGGCCAGCTGCACCATCACCCCGCCGTCCAGGTGGCCGGACGAGATGCGGATGCTGTACAGGCCCAGGCACAGCTGGGCGAACAGCAGCACCAGTACCAGGGTGTCACCGAAACTGCCGGTGGCCCGCACGCGCGCGTTGAACAGGCGGCGTACCAGCAGGATGCTGATGCCGATGAAGCACAGTGCGCCGAACACACCACCAACCACCATCGCCAGCATCTGCTTCTGCGAGGAGGTGATGAAGTGCTCGTACACCGCGTGCGGGGTCAACAGGCCGACCAGATGACCACCGAGGATGGCCAGGATGCCGATGTGGAAGCAGTTGCTGCCGATCCGCATGCCCTTGTCCGACAGCATCTGGCTGGAGCCGGTGCGCCAGGTGTACATGGCCTTGTCATAGCGGGCCCAGCTGCCGATCAGCAGCACCGCCACGGCGATGTACGGGTAGTACTGGAAGGCGAATTGATGCAGGGAGTAACTCATGGCTGGACCTCTCGATGCGAAGGACGGGCCGGCGAACGCACGGGCGGCTTGCAGTCTTCGGCGGGGGCTTCGGCGCCGAAGCGCACCGCCTCCTCCTCCCACAAGCGATCCATGGCCTCGGCGGTATCGTCGCGGACTTCCTCGCTGGCACGCTGGCGCAGCGCCTGCAGATCGGCCTTGCCGTCACCGGCTTCGACCAGGATCTCGAACAGCACCCGGTGCGGCAGCTCACGCTCGGCGGCACGCGCCGCCAGCATCCCGGCGATATGGCCGATGTGGTGCAGCCACTCGCGGGCCTCGCTGCCGGGGCGATGGGCCAGGAACTCCAACAGCAATGGCAGGTAGTCCGGCAGCTCCCGCGCATCCAGTTCGAAGCCGTTGCGGCGGTAGGTTTCGACCAGGTCGACCATGGCCTGGCCGCGGTCGCGCGACTCGCCATGGATGTGTTCGAACAGCAGCAGGCTCATCGAGCGGCCGCGATCGAAACTGGCCAGCCACGCCGCCTGCGCATCCAGCGCATCGGTGGCCAGCAGCTGCTGCACGAAGCTGCGCAGCTGCTGGCGGCGGGCGGCATTCAACGCCGGGGCGTCGCAGGCGGCGAGCAGTTCCTCGCCGTGCTGCCACAGTTCTTCACGGGGGTAGTCCAGCAGCACCCCGACCAGCTTGAGCACGCTCATCACACCACCTCCTTGCGGCGGTGGTTCGGGCCCTTGTCCACCACGAAGGTGGTGGTCTTGCGCTGGCCGAACAGGTCGGCCGGGCTGTCACCATTGCAGCCGTTGCCGAAGGTGAAGCCGCAGCCGCCGCGCTCGCCGAAGGCGTCGTTGGCGTACTCGCGGTGGCCGGTCGGAATCACGAAACGGTCCTCGTAGTTGGCGATGGCCAGGTAGCGGTACATCTCTTCCACCTGGGCGATGCTCAGCCCGGTCTGTTCCAGCACGGCGGTATCTTCCACGCCGTCCACGTTCTTGGCCCGGCGCCAGGCACGCATCGCCATCAGCCGCTCCAGCGCGCGTACCACCGGCGCCTCGTCACCGGCCGTCAGCAGGTTGGCCAGGTAGCGCATCGGAATGCGCAGCGACGCCACGTCCGGCAGCTCGCCGCTCATGCCCACGCGGCCACGCTCGGCGGCGGACTGGATCGGCGACAGCGGCGGCACGTACCAGACCATCGGCAGCGTGCGGTATTCCGGGTGCAGCGGCAGCGCCAGCTTCCAGTCGATCGCCAGCTTGTACACCGGCGACTGCTTGGCCGACTCCAGCCAGCTGTCCGGGATGCCCTCCTTGCGCGCGGCGGCGATCACCGCCGGATCGTTCGGGTCCAGGAAGATGTCCAGGTGGGCCTGGTACAGGTCCTTCTCGGCCGGCACCGAGGCGGCCTCGGCGATGCGATCGGCGTCGTACAGCATCACGCCCAGGTAGCGGATGCGGCCCACGCAGGTTTCCGAGCACACGGTCGGCTCACCCATCTCGATGCGCGGATAGCAGAAGATGCACTTCTCCGACTTGCCGCTCTTCCAGTTGTAGTAGATCTTCTTGTACGGGCAGGCCGACACGCACATGCGCCAGCCACGGCACTTGTCCTGGTCGATCAGCACGATGCCGTCTTCCTCGCGCTTGTAGATCGCGCCTGATGGGCACGCCGACACGCACGCCGGGTTCAGGCAGTGCTCGCACAGGCGCGGCAGGTACATCATGAAGGTCTTCTCGAAGGCGCCGTAGATCTCCTTCTGCACCTGGTCGAAGTTGTAGTCGCGCGAGCGCTTGCTGAACTCCGAACCGAGGATCTCCTCCCAGTTTGGGCCCCACTCGATCTTCTGCATGCGCTCGCCACTGATCAGCGAACGCGGCCGCGCGGTCGGCTGGTGCTGGCTGTCCTTGGCGGTATGCAGGTTCTGGTAGTCGAAATCGAACGGCTCGTAGTAGTCGTCGATCTGCGGCAGGTCCGGGTTGGCGAAGATCTTGGCCAGCATGCGCCAGCGGCCACCGGCACGCGGCACCAGCTTGCCGGCGCGGGTGCGCACCCAGCCGCCATTCCACTTGTCCTGGTTTTCCCATTCCTTCGGGTAACCGATGCCCGGCTTGGTTTCCACGTTGTTGAACCAGGCGTACTCGACGCCCTCGCGCGAGGTCCAGACGTTCTTGCAGGTGATCGAGCAGGTGTGGCAGCCGATGCACTTGTCCAGGTTCAGCACCATCGCGATCTGTGCACGGACCTTCATCACACCACCTCCTTGGCGGCGGCCGGTACGGCCTCGCCATCTAGCCAATCCACCTTGTCCATCTTGCGCACGATCACGAACTCATCGCGGTTGGTACCGCAGGTGCCGTAGTAGTTGAAGCCATAGGCCAGCTGCGCGTAGCCACCGATCATGTGGGTCGGCTTGAGCACGATGCGGGTCACCGAGTTGTGGATACCACCACGGGTGCCGGAAATCTCCGAGCCCGGCACGTTGATGATGCGTTCCTGGGCGTGGTACATCATCGCCATGCCCGGCATCACGCGCTGGCTGACCACCGCACGCGCGGCAATCGCGCCATTGACGTTGAACAGCTCGATCCAGTCGTTGTCGACGATGCCGGCACTGCGCGCGTCGTCCTCGCTGATCCACACGATCGGGCCGCCACGCGACAGTGTCTGCATGATCAGGTTGTCGCTGTAGGTGCTGTGGATGCCCCACTTCTGGTGCGGGGTGATCCAGTTCAGCACGATCTCCTTGTTGCCGTTCGGGCGCTGGTTCAGCAGCGGCTCCACCGTGCGCGTGTTGACCGGCGGCCGGTAGCTCATGAAGGCCTCGCCGAAGTCGATCATCCACTCGTGGTCCTGGTAGAACTGCTGGCGACCGGTCACCGTGCGCCACGGAATCAGCTCGTGCACGTTGGTATAGCCGGCGTTGTAGCTGACGTTGTCATCTTCCAGGCCCGACCAGATCGGCGAGGAAATGATCTTGCGCGGCTGTGCCTGGATGTCACGGAAGCGGATCGCCTCGTGCTCCTTGCCCACTGCCAGGTGAGTGTGCTCCCGGCCGGTGAAGGTGCCCAGCGATTCCCACGCCTTCACTGCCACGTGGCCGTTGGTTTCCGGCGCCAGATGCAGGATCACTTCGGCCGCGTCGATCGCGGTCGAGATGGCCGGGCGGCCCTGGCTTACGCCTTCTTCGTGCACGGTGTGGTTCAACTTGCCGAGGAACTCGACCTCGTGCCTGGTATCCCAGCTCATGCCCTTGCCGCCGTTGCCCTGCTTGTCCAGCAGCGGGCCGAGCGAGGTGAACTTGCGGTACAGGTTCGGGTAGTCACGCTCCACCACCGTCATCGACGGCATGGTCTGGCCCGGAATGGCCTCGCACTCGCCCTTCTTCCAGTCGGCCACGCCGAACGGCATGCCCAGCTCGTTGGGGGTGTCGTGCAGGGTCGGCACCAGCACCAGGTCCTTCTCCACACCCAGCACGCCCGGCGCCATCTCGCTCACGGTGCGGGCCACCTCCTTGAAGATGTCCCAGTCACTGCGCGATTCCCACGCAGGGTCCACCGCCTTGGACAGCGGGTGGATGAAGGGGTGCATGTCCGAGGTATTGAGATCGTCCTTCTCGTACCAGGTCGCGGTCGGCAGCACGATGTCCGAGTACAGCGCGGTGGTGCACATGCGGAAGTCGAGCGTGACCAGCAGGTCCAGCTTGCCTTCCGGCGCCTCGTCGCGCCACTTCACCTCCTGCGGCTTCACTGCGCCCATTTCGCCCAGGTCCTTGCCCTGCAGCCCGTGGCGCGTACCCAGCAGGTGCCGCAGCATGTACTCATGGCCCTTGCCCGAGGAACCGAGCAGGTTCGAGCGCCAGATGAACATCATGCGCGGGTGGTTCTGGCTGGCGTCCGGGTCGGCGAAGGCGAAGTCCAGCGAGCCGTCCTTGAACTTGCCCAGCGCGTAGTCCGCCGGGGCCACGCCGGCCGCTTCGGCCTCGCGTACCAGCTGCAGCGGGTTGCGGTCGAGCTGCGGGGTGCTCGGCAGCCAGCCCATGCGCACCGCGCGCAGGTTCAGGTCAGCCAGGCTGCCGCCGTACTTGCTGGCATCGGCCAGCGGCGACAGCAGCTCGTCCACCTGCAGCTTCTCGTAGCGCCACTGCCCGGTGTTGAAGTAGAAGAACGAGGTGCCGTTCATGTGGCGCGGCGGCTTGCTCCAGTCCAGCCCGAACGCGAGCGGCTGCCAGCCGGTCTGCGGGCGCAGCTTTTCCTGGCCCACGTAATGCGCCCAGCCGCCACCGGTCTGGCCCACGCAACCGCACATGATCAGCATGTTGATCAGGCCGCGGTAGTTCATGTCGTTGTGGAACCAGTGGTTCATGCCCGCGCCGACGATGATCATCGAACGGCCATGGGTCTTGTCGGCGGTACGCGCGAACTCGCGGGCGATCTCGATCACCTCGGCGCGCGACACGCCGGTGATGCGCTCCTGCCACGCCGGCGTGCCCGGCACCATGTCATCGAAGCTCGATGCCACGTTGCCGCCGCCAAAGCCACGGTCCACGCCGTACTGGGCCAGCAGCAGGTCGTAGACCGTGGCCACCAGCGTCTCGCCGCCGTCGACCGTGACCAGCCGGCGCACCGGAATGTTGCGGTCCAGTACGTCTTCGGCCGGCGCGGCAGTCCAGCCGTCGCTTTCAATGCCACCGAAGTACGGGAAGCTCACCGCCTCGATGCCGTCGTTGGCGTCGGACAAGCTCAGGCGCAGGCGTGTGTCGGCGCCATTGCTGGCCTTCTCTTCGATGTTCCAGCGGCCCTTTTCACCCCAGCGGAAACCGATGGAGCCATTGGGCACCACGATCTGGCCACTGTTCTCGTCGTAGGCCAGGGTCTTCCAGTCCGGGTTGTTGGCTTCACCCAGCCCGCCCAGCTCACTGGCACGCAGGAAGCGGCCCGCCACCAGGCGGCCATCGTCGCGGCGCTCAAGGCGCACCAGCATCGGCATGTCCGAGTACTGGCGGCAGTAGTCCTGGAAATACTGCGAGGGCGAATCGACATGGAACTCGCGCAGGATCACATGGCCGAAGGCAAAGGCCAGCGCCGCGTCGGTGCCCTGCTTGGGGTGCAGCCAGTGGTCGGTCAGCTTGGCCAGCTCGGAATAGTCCGGGCAGATCGCCACCGTCTTGGTGCCGTTGTAGCGCGCCTCGGTGAAGAAGTGCGCATCGGGCGTACGCGTCTGCGGCACGTTCGAACCCCAGGCGATGATGTAGCGGCTGTTGTACCAGTCGGCCGACTCGGGCACGTCGGTCTGCTCGCCCCAGATCTGCGGCGAGGCCGGCGGCAGGTCGCAGTACCAGTCGTAGAAGGACAGGCAGGCGCCACCCAGCAGCGACAGGTATCGCGCACCGGCAGCGTAGGACACCATCGACATCGCCGGAATCGGCGAGAACCCGACCACGCGGTCCGGGCCGTACTGCTTCACCGTGTACAGGTTGGAGGCGGCGATGATCTCGTTGGCCTCTTCCCACTGCAGGCGCACAAAGCCACCCATGCCGCGGCGGGTCTTGTACGAGCGCGCCTTCTCCTTGTCCTCCACGATGCTGGCCCAGGCATCGACCGGGGCCTTGCTCTTGCGGGCTTCGCGCCACAGGCGCAGCAGCGTGCCGCGGATCAGCGGGTACTTCAGCCGGTTGGCGCTGTACAGGTACCAGGAATAGCTGGCGCCACGCGGGCAGCCACGTGGTTCATGGTTGGGCAGGTCCGGGCGCGTGCGCGGGTAATCGGTCTGCTGGGTTTCCCAGGTGACCAGGCCGTTCTTGACGTAGATCTTCCAGCTGCAGGAGCCGGTGCAGTTCACGCCGTGTGTGGAACGTACGATCTTGTCGTACTGCCAGCGGGCGCGGTAACTGTTTTCCCAGTCGCGGCCCTCGCTCTTGGCAAAACCATGGCCATCGGCAAAGGTCTGGGGGTCACGCTTGAAGAACTGCAAGCGATCGAGGAAATAACTCATCGGGGATCTCCCTTTGCGGACATCGGCATCGTGGCTGTGTGTGTCATCTGGCTGCGGTGCGTTTTCATGTCGTCAGCAGGGTGTCTCGGCACCGCGCCGGTAGTACCACCACCAGGTCACGGCCAGGCAGGTGACATAGAAAACAACGAATCCGTACAGCGCCATGTCGGGGCTGCCGGTCAACGTAATGGACGAGCCGTAGCTCTTGGGAATGAAGAAACCGCCGTAGGCACCGATCGCACCGGAGAAACCGACCACCGCGGCCGACTCGATGCTGGCCTGGTGTGCGGCCGTGGCCTTGCCCTCGGCGTTGTCGTTGGCCGACCAGCGCTCATGCAGGGTGCGGAAGATCACCGGGATCATGCGGAAGGTGGTGCCGTTGCCGATGCCACTGAGCACGAACAGCGCCATGAAGCTGAGCAGGAAGCCATGGAAGTTGCCGCCCTGGCCATGGCTGGGCAGGAAGTGCAGCACGCCGAACACCGCCGCGATCATCAGCGCGAACACCCAGAAGGTCAGGCGGGCGCCACCCCAGCGGTCGGCCATGCTGCCGCCCACCGAACGCATCAGCGCGCCCAGCAGCGGGCCGATGAAGGCGTAGGCCAGCGGGTTCACGTCCGGGAACTGGCTCTTCACCAGCATCGGGAAGCCGGCCGAGAAACCGATGTAGGAACCGAAGGTGCCGATGTACAACCAGCACATCAGCCAGTTGTGCTTGCGGCGGAAGATCACCGCCTGCTCGGAGAACGACGAGCGGGCGCTGGTCAGGTCGTTCATGCCGAACCAGGCCGCGATGGCGCACAGCGCGATGGCCGGCACCCAGATGAAGCCGGCGTTCTGCAGGAACAGCGGTGCCCCACCCTCCACCGCGGGCTGCGGTGCACCACCCAGCGCACCGAACACGCCTACGGTGATGACCAGCGGGATCACCGCCTGCGCCACCGACACGCCCACATTGCCCAGGCCGGCGTTCAGGCCCAGCGCCAGGCCCTGCTTCTGCTTGGGGTAGAAGAAGGAGATGTTGGACATCGACGACGAGAAGTTCGCGCCGCCGAAGCCACACAGGATCGCGATGGCCACGAACACCCAGTACGGCGTGGCCGGGTCCTGCACCGCAAAGCCGAGCCAGAGCGTCGGCGCCAGCAGCGACGCGGTGGACAGCGCGGTCCAGCGGCGGCCGCCGAAGATCGGGATCACGAACGAATAGAAGATGCGCAGGGTTGCGCCGGACAGGCTGGGCAGCGCCACCAGCCAGAACAGCTGGTCGGTACTGAAGTTGAAGCCGATCTTCGGCAGGCTGATCGACACCGCCGAGAACAGCACCCAGACCGAGAAGGCCAGCAGCAGCGAGGGGATCGAAATGACCAGGTTGCGGGTGGCAACCCGCTTGCCGGTGCGCTCCCAATAGCCGGGGTCCTCCGGCGTCCAGTCGCTGATGACGCGACCCGGACGGGCAGTGCTGCGGACAACAGGATCGCTACCGACGGTCATACATGGCTCCAAGGCTGTGGAATGACGTGGGTATTGCTTTCAAGTTGTGACCCGTCGTCATGCAGCCATTAGGCCGTGCAGCAACTACGACGGGGTTGATCTGGATCAATCAGGAGCCGGTTTCCACCCTGCCCCTGACAAATGTCAAACCGATGAAGCGGTATTGCGGCGCGTGACTCCGCGCTGGCGCACGCTATCGCGCACGTCCACATCGAACTGCAGCTGAAGCTGGCTGCCATCTTCCAGGGCAATGTCGAATGGCAGGCCATCCCGGCACGGCAGCCGTGCCGCCAAGGCCTCAACTGCCGAGCGCGGCAGTACCAGGCGGCAGAAGGTGCCACCATCGAGCAGTACCGGTTGCTCGCCGCCATGCAGCGAGACCGCCATGCCCCAACCTTCAATGCCGCCGAAGCGGGTCATGTTCTCGACCGATTCACCGGCCAGCAGGCGAGCCAGTTCGGCCTCGTCCAGGCGAAGCCGTACCGATTGGTCCTGCAACTGCACTTTCATGACGCAACATCCTCCCATTGTTCGGGGGTATTGCAGTTGACCAGGCAGGCTTCGTCAACGCTTTCAAGCGCCAGCACGTGCATCTGCAGGCGACGCTGGAACGCCTGTACAGAGCGCGGCCCTTCCGCATCATCCAGCATCGCGGCCAGCACGCTACGAGTGGCATTGTCCACATTCAACAGCATGGGAAAGGGATGCCCGTCAAAGATCGTGCATGCGCCCAGACCCTCGCCAGCCAGCCGTTGCAGCAGCCGCGGTGCCAGCAACGGCGTGTCCACCGCCACCACCCAGGCCTGGCTGTCGGGCATCTGCTGCATCACGCTGTGCAACCCTCCCAGTGGGCCGCAGCGCGCAACCTGATCGGGGATGCCACCGAAGGTCGGATAGTCACCGCTTACCCATACCCATTCGGCGCCAGCCTGCATCAACAGGCCACGCATGTGTTCCAGCAGCGTGCGGCCCTGCCACGGCAGCAGTGCCTTGTCGCGACCCATCCGGCTGGACAGGCCACCGGCCAGTACGATGCCGTTGATGCTCATCGCAGTAGAGCCACGCCCTGCGTGGCTGCGTCGGCATCAATGTTGATGATCATGCGCATGGTCATCGGCATGTCCGGGTTCGCTGTCCACGTGACACAGGCTGCAACCCTCGCTCCACTCGCTGTCGCCGTCCTCGTAATGTTCCTGCTTCCAGATCGGGCACTGGTGCTTGACCACCTCGATCAACTGCCGGCATGCGCGGAACGCCTCGTCACGGTGCGGGCTGCCCGCAGCCACCACCACAGCCACATCGCCGATGCCCAACCGCCCCTTGGCGTGGGCCACATACAGCTTCAGCTTCGGACCGAACGTGGCCTCGACCTCGGCGGCCAGGCGCTTGAACTCGTTCAACACCAGCGGCTCGAACAGGTCGTAGGTGATCCCGGTCACCGGCCGGCCAATGTTGACGTCGCGCACCTTGCCGATGAACACGTCGATGCCGCCGAAGCCCGGATCAGAGACCGCAGCGATGCCCTCGGCCGGATCGATCGCCGCCTGCGCGCGGTCCACCACCTTCGCGATGATCTTCTCGTTCATCGCTCAGCCCCCGCTCACCGGCGGCAGGATCGCCACCCGGCCATCGTCGGGCAGCGCCTCGTGATCGCGCAGCACGCGTTGCTGGTCGGCAAACGCCGAATAATCCAGCAGGCCGGCACGGAAACCCGGCCAACGCAGCGGCAGCAGCTCGCGCAGCGCCTGGCGCAGATCGGCCACGGTGCCACCGGCTACATCCACGGCGATCTCGCGACTGGCATCCAGATCGGAAAACGCGCCGAACAACTGCAGATTCACCTGTTTCATCATGACTCCTGGCTCACCAGCTGCACCGGTTCGTGGTGACCCCAGCCCTGCACGCGCACGTAGGTGCCGGCGCTGGCCAGGTCACCCTCACCCTCCAGCACCACCCAGGCGTTGGCCTGCAGCATGGACATCAAACGGAACGACTCCTGCCCGGACAGCACGCGCGCACTCAGGCGCCCCTCCCCGTCCATTTCCACCCGCGCACGCGCGTGGAAGCGCAGGCCCGGCGGCTTGCGCACGTCGGCCTGCAGCGGCAGCTGCAACATGAGCTCCGGCGCCAGCCCCAGCAGGCGGCGCAGCACCGGCTCGACGAAGAAACGCTGGCCCACGGCCGCCGACACCGGGTTGCCCGGCAGGCCAAAGTACAGTGCGCCATTGGGCAGCACCGCGAACAGCAGCGGCTTGCCCGGGCGGATGGCCACCTTGTGGAAGACGATGCGCGCACCACGGCCGCGCAGCGCATCGGGAACGAAATCGTAGCGGCCGGCCGACACCGCACCGGTGCTGATCAGCACCTGCGCGCCAGCGGCCAGCGCTTCATCCAGCACCGCATTGAACGCGGCCACGTCGTCGCCCACCGTGCCCTGCCAGACCACCTCGGCACCGGCGGCCTGCAGGCGGCCGACCAGGTACGGCCGGTTGCTGTCACGGATCTGGCCAGATTCCAGCGTCTGCGCCGCCTCGGTCACCAGCTCCTTGCCGGTGGCGATCACTGCCGCCTTCGGCCGCGCCACCACCGCCACCTGGCCCACGCCGATGGCATGCAGCAGGGTGCGCGCATTGATATCCAGCACCTGCCCGGCCTGCAGCACGCGCTCGCCTTCGCTCACGTCCTGGCCGCGCAGGCGCACATGCTGGCCCGGCTTCACCGATGCCTTCAAGGCGATGCGGGTCGGGCGTCCCTCCTCGCTGGCGAGGATCTCCACGTTCTCGACCGGCACCACCGTATCCAGCCCGGACGGCATGCGTGCACCGGTCATGATTTCCCATGCACCCTCGCCGCCTTCGGCGCCGGCATCGCCGGCCGCCTGCCAGCCCTGCACCGCGAATTCGGTACCGGCCTCGAACGCCGCGCCGTTGGCGCGCAGCGCGAAGCCGTCCATCGCCGAGTTGTCGAACGGCGGCAACGACTGCCCGCTGTGGATGTCACTGGCCAGGGTACGGCCGCCGGCCTCATGCAGCGGCAGGCGCTCGGCCGGCAGCGGCGTGGCTGCGTCCAGCAGGTGCTTCAGGGCTTCGCTGTAGGCAATCATCAGTGGCCACCACCCTCGACCATCGCCAGGGCATGGCCCAGTACCGGCGCCAGGATGTCCAGGCACTGCGCCGCCGCCTTCGGGCTGCCGGGCAGCGCGAACACCAGCATGTTGCCCAGCTGCACCACCTCGGCGCGGCTCAGCCAGGCCATCGGCGTGTGCTGTGCACTCAGTGCCCGCACCATCTGCGCCAGGCCATGTACCGGCCGCGCGTTCAGGGAACGCAGCGCCTCCGGGGTCAGGTCACGCGGGCCCAGCCCGGTACCACCGGTACACAGGCACAGGCGCACGCCCTCGGCGGCCAAGGCCTGCAGGCGGCCCGCCAATGGCTCGATGCCATCGGGCAACACCTCAGCGGCCACCACCTCGCCGCCCAGCTTTTTCAGGCCGGTCACCAGGGTCGGGCCAGAGATATCCTCATAGGTGCCGTCGCTGGCGCGATCGCTCAGCGTGATCACCGTGCAGGCCGCGCCCTCCAGGCCCTTCGGCGCACGCGGCTTGAAACGCGTGCGCTCGGCATCGTCCATGCCGTCGGGGTGCAGCCAGACACCGCGCTTGCCGCCTTCCTTGAACAGCAGGCGGATACCTTCGATGCGCAGGGCCGGTTCCACCGGCTTGCTCAGGTCGTACAGGGTAAGCAGCGCCGCGTTGACGCCGGCCAGTGCCTCCATCTCCACGCCGGTGCGCGCCTCGCTGGCGCACTCGCACCACACGCGGATCGCCTGCCGTTCCGGTACCGGCGTGCAGAACACCTGCACCAGTTCCAGCGGCAGCGGATGGCACAGCGGCATCAGCATCGAGGCCATCTTGGCGCCCTGCAGGCCGGCAATCTCGGCCATCACCAGCGCATCGCCCTTGGGCAGGCGGCGCTCGACGATCAGCGGATAGGCCACTGGACCGGCATGCAGCTCGCCCACCGCCACCGCACGTCGGCGGGTGATGCGCTTGTCGCGGACATCGGCCATATGGAAGGCCGCATTCAATTCCCCACTCATCGTGTTGCTCATCCTCCGATGGAGGCCAGGTGCGGGGTCAGCCCGGTCTGGCCCTGGTGCAGTCCATGCCCGGCCGCTTTCAGGCCAAGCTGTGTGGTGATGCGTGCCAGCAGCGCGTCATGGTCGTCGTCGCTCTGCAGCAGCGGGCGCAGCGGCACGCCGAACTCGCCGAACAGGCACAGCCGCAGGTCGCCCTTGGCGGTCACCCGCAGGCGGTTGCAGCCCTTGCAGAAGTCGCGCGAATACGGGGCGATGATGCCGATGCTGCCGCGATGGTCAGGGTGGCCGAACTCGCGCGCCGGACCGGCATCGGCGGCGCGCGGCCGTTCGTGCCAGCCAGCCGCCAGCAGCTGCTCGATCACCACGTCGGCGCGCAGGTGGTGGCGCTGGAAATAGGCTTCGTTGTCGCCGGTGCGCATCAGTTCGATGAAGCGCACGCTGAAGGGACGATCGCGCAGGTAGTCCATCCACTGCGGCAGCTCGTCGTCGTTCAGGCCACGCAGCAGCACCGCGTTGAGCTTGATCGCCGGCAGGCCCAGCGCCTGCGCCAAGGCCAGGCCCTGTTCGATCTCCGGCAGGCGGTCATGCCCGGTGATGGTCCTGAAGCGTTCGCGCTGCAGGCTGTCCATGCTCACGTTCAGCGCGGTCAGGCCGGCGCGGTGCCACCCCGGCAGGCGCCGCGGCAGCAGCGTGCCGTTGGTGGTGATGGCCACCTTGCGGATGCCCGGCACCGCCGCCACGGTGGCGATGATCTCATCCAGGTCCTTGCGCAGGCTGGGCTCGCCACCCGTCAGGCGGATCTTGCTCATGCCCAGCGCGGCAAACGCACGCACCAGACGCGCGATTTCATCCACCTGCAGGAAGCGCGGGCGGCCATCGGCCTGGTAACCGTTGGGCAGGCAGTAGCTGCAACGGAAGTTGCAGGCTTCGGTCAACGACAGGCGCAGGTACGGAAAGCTGCGTCCGAAACCGTCGGTGAGTTGGCTCATGGCTGGTCCACCTTGTTGCTCCACCGTCTTGCCTATGCCCGGAACGGCCCGGATACCCTCGCCTGCTGGAACGATTGCCAGAGTACGCGGCCTTCAGTTCCATGGGCATGACTTAAATCAATCGTCTTCGGCCCCGCGCGGCAGGCGTTATGGCAGCATGCGGCTTTCCGTGCAGCGGGCGTGTGACAACCCTCATGATGATGAACGATTTCCAGCAACTGCTGCATGCCGCCGGCCAGCAGGCTGAACCGCAACGCTTGCTGTTCGTATTCGTGCGCGCCGAGCTGCCCGAATCGCCCACCGGTGACCAGCGCGACCGGCATGACCGCCGCGAGGGCGGCACCCTGTCGCCGGTGCTGTGCGTGGACAAGCTGCCGGACGAGGTGCCCAGCTTCCAGGCGCTGGCGGCCGAGTCGACCACCACCGGCATCGACTGGGACCTGGTGTTCGTGGCGGCACTGGATGGCAGAGGTGGTTTCGCACCCAACAGCGACGAAGCCGCGCGCCCGCTGAAGCTGATGGTCAACGCCATCCACGACGGTCAGATCGGCCGCTTCGCCGCCTTCGACCGGGGCGGCGAGCCTGTTCAGTTCTATTGAGCCACCAGCTGCAGGGTCAGAAAGAAGATCACCAGCACAGTGTTCAGCCCCCAGGCCACGGTCAGCCCGCGCGCCGCCACGCCCAGGTTGGGGTTATGCGCGGCGGGCGCCGCCCGCCAGACCGCCGGGATGATCCAGCCGGTATAGAGCAGCAGCACGGCAAATACCCCCAGCAGCAGCGGGGTGCGCTGGTTGGCCAGGGCCCAGAGGGCCACCGCCCACAGAATATTGCTGGGAATGACGCCCTGCAGCCAGAAAACACTCCAAAGGCGGGAACGGCCCTGAGTGTCGGGGGTTGGGTGCAGCGAAGCGGTCGCGGTCATAAGTCTCCTTCTGTTTAGGAAACGTGCTGAACAAGCCTGCGCTTGGTGGCTGGGAACGTCAAGGAACAACGGAATCGGTAGCGCCGGGCCATGCCCGGCGGAATCCTCCATGTTCATGCGCCGTCGGCTCGCCGGGCGTGGCCCGGCGCTACCGGTCCTGTTATCCCTGTCGCCATCGCCCCTCCCCACCCGCCCCCTTCCTCCTTCCAACCTCGACACCTGTCGCAGATTGCACGGTGCGGGCGGATCACCGCGCCAGCCTGTGCTGGCAGTGCTTAACAGCGTGGGAGAATGCCGAAAGCGTCTCCAATCGAGTGATCTTTGCAACTCTTCTGATTGGCATTGCACAGCGCCAAGGGCTCAGATGGCGTGCCACCGGAAAAGGGTGGCCGGGCTTCGAATCCCGTGTTGGCCTTGAGTAAGTGCGCTTGCCAGCCGGCGTCACCATGCGTGGCGCCGGCTGGCAATCCGTCTGCCGGCTATGGCGGGCGGTGCGTTGGGGGCGTTCGCGCCCGCCGGCTTGAGGCCAACCCGGATTCGAACCACGTACCGCCCGCCACCTTTCGGGTGGCGGCTACCGATTGCCCTGCACGGAGCCTCGCCATGAACGAATCGGACTTCCCGCATCTGCACGCCTACCGCAGCACCGCCGGCGACGACGGTTCGCCACAGGCTGCGCCTGCGGTGGACAGGAACACCTTCATTGCCAATCTCCACCGCATCGGCTCCGGTGCGGCGGCCGACGGACAGCCCTGGCCGGAGCGGCATCAACTGCCCGGCCGCTGCCTGGCCCTGGCCGATGCCGATTGCGCGTTGAACGGGTTGCGGGTGGTGCTGGAAATGCTGCTGGCGGCGGAACGCACCCGGCAGAACGGCGAACCCGGGCAGTACGTGGGCGACCGGGTGATGGAGGGGTTGGTCATGGCCTGCCAGTCGTTGTGCGCCCAGGCGGTGGGGCGGTTGCAGATTGATCCATAATGGCAGCGGACGATCAGGCTGCTCCCTCCATCATCCGACATAGGCTCTTTCATCGCGCGACCGATTGTGGCCTGCCCGCCCGACATGCCAGCGGCGTAGCGCCCTTGTCCGGTGGAATCGCGAGTACATTCCAGCGCTCGGCCAAGGTGCGTTCGACACGGGAAGAAAATGACTGGGCCTCGGCAGGCTTCCTCCCTTCAGAGAAGCCGATGGCTATTTCGAAGCGATCCAATCCGAGGTTCCCCGCCTCCAGTCCCGAGCCATCTTCCCGCTTCACTCCGACGTAGACGACAGGGCGCTTCACGTCCACCTTTGACCTGGCAAGCTGGCGATCCAATTCCGCGCTGCCATCAAAGAACTGCATCTTTTCGTCCTGGGCAATGGCGCTGAGGGTCTGCTTGAACCGTTTCATGCCCTCTTGGTCATGCACGCAGAACTGGATCATCTTGAAGGGCCGTTTTCCTACAGCCCATGCGCCGCCAGAGAATCCAAGTCCCGCTCCAATCAGAAGTAGCGCTGTCAGGAGCCTCACCATCATCGAGGTCCAAGTATGCAGAGTGTGGCGGCCAACGTCGCCGCAGGGCCAAAAATCAGGAAACCAAGCGCATCGTTGAGTATCGGATTGGGCCCGGAGCCATCGCCCACGATTGTGATCTGCGACCCGATTCCCAGCGGCCCAGGCGCCACCTTCCACGATACCGTGCCTGGATGGAACTGATGGCCAGGACGCGTTGAATTTACGATCGTCATGTTCGTTGAGTCCACCCACTGAGTAATGGGGTTTCGTCCACCGTTCCCGACAAGCTCAACGTCCGGAGTGAACCCCTCTCGGGCCGGCGGCGCACCTGGAGCACTTACCACTCTCGCAGCTCTGAATGCGGACTGCGGAGAGCAGAGACTGAATCGATCAATGCAGTAGACGTGATCATCCTCGCACAGACCAAACGGATCAGCAGCACCAATCGGCACTCGGAATCTGGTTACCGAACACTTCGCTCTTGTTGCTCCACTCCCAGATCACGACATTCCGCACCGGGTCGATCACCGCGCGGCGGCGTGCCTAGATGATCCGGCTGGATGTAGGCCAGCTCTGGCACACCTGCGCTTGGCACGCTGATCATCGCCACCGGATAGTTGTCCAGCGCGATGGCCCACTGCTGCGCCTGGCCCGTGGCGACTAGTTGCCCAGCTACTGCACAGCCTCGCCGTACAACGTGACCGGTCGGGTACGCAGCACGCGTTCACCGCGAAGGTTGTAGGCATAGCTTTCTAGCACCGCATCACCGTGCATTCATGCGTTTGGCATCGTTGTAGGTGAACGCATTGCTATCGACGCTGGTAGTGTTGCCGGCCGCGTCATGGCTGCCCGCTTCACCATCCACTGCAGTCAGTCGATGGCTGGATGCTGGATAGGTGTAGCCGGTAGTTCCCGCCGAGGTAGTCAGCGCGGCCATTACCGGTGGCGCCGCAGGCATAGGATCAATTCAGCGCGGTCGAAATCCAAGGCTCTGCGGCGATTATTCAGGGCGTCCTCAGGAACGCTCGCCTTAAGTAAACCGACGCCCCGCAAAATGCGACCGCCCCCACAAGCCAGCTTCCAAGTAATAGCGACGGCCAAAGGTCTGCTACCAACGCCGTTGCTCCGAATCTCTCAAGGCTCTGTAGAAGCAAGCGCCCCCCCCCATCAACTGCCAGATTGGAAGAAGTTACAGCCACGACCCCGAGTACAAGACCAGCGATCAACCCCACCACTAAACTTCGCGGGATGCGGCGCATACTTTCGCATCGAGAGAGCGCATAGAATGTAACCGAAAGAAGTAGTGAGAGAAGCAGTACGTAGGGAACTCGCATCGCTCCTATCTTCATGAACGCGGATATCCATATCCATCCCGCAAAATTCACAGAAACAGATAGAGTGAAGCATATCAATGATGAAATAAGCCTATCCTTCATTTGACTGGACATTCTGCCGCCTTTGCACTCTTTTGAAGAACACCCGGGAAGAGTGTTTGCTTTATCCCACACATTCCATCCAACGCGCCGGACACGTGGCTCGCACACCAGAAGCCACGTGCATCCCCCCACTCCTCCGCGTTCGCAATGAGAGTTAACTCTTGCTCCGGAGTCAAAGGGATTACCGTTAATTCAACTCGACTACCAGTTCCCACCTGATACTTTTTGTAGCTGGCCAAGCTAGCATCGCGCCCCTCAAATAGCCCACCGGTTCCTCGACGACCACCAGGTGCGTAGCTGCCGGAAGGGTCGTACAGGAAATCAGGCTTGCCAGGTATCGAAACATGAATCGCCGAATGGTTTGCAATACCGAAATCGTATGTCGTTATTAGCGTCGTCGTCAGCCCAAGCGGATCAGTAAATCGGGCGGGGTTCGAGATCACGTAGCCATACGTACTGACGCCGGCGTTCAACCCAACGGGATCGCTCTCCACGTATCTAGCCGACGCCGGGTCATAGTCACGGAAGTAGTTGTAGAACAACCCGCTCGCATCCGTCGCCTGCTGGCCCGGGAAGCGCAGCGCCAGCTCGAACGCCACACCATCCCCATCCGGGTCGACACTCGGGATCTGGTTACCGAACACCTCGCTCTTGTTGCTCCACTCCCAGATCGCGACATTCCGCACTGGGTCGATCACCACACGTGGCGTACCCAGATGATCCGGCTGGACGTAGGCCAGCTCCGGCACGCCGGTACTCGGCACATTGATCAGCGCCACCGGGTAGTTGTCCAGCCAGATGGCCTGCTGCTGCGCCTGGCCCGTGGCTGAGTAGTTGCCCAGCCACTGCCCTGCTTCGTCGTACAGCGTGATCTGGGCAGTTCCACCGGTCGGGGTGCGCAGCACGCGCTCCCCACGATGGTTGTAGGCGTAGCTTTCAAGTACGGCATTGCCCTGCTTCACCGCGTTCATGCGATTGGCATCGCTGTAGGTGAACGTCTTGCTGCCGATGCTGGTGGTGTTACCCACCGCGTCATGGGTGCGCGCTTCGCCATCCACCGCAGTCAGGCGATGGCTGGTTGCGGGATAGGTGTAGCTGGCGGTGCCTGCCGACGTGGTCAGCGCGGTCCGATTACCGGTGGCGTCGTAGGCATAGGTTTCGATCGGCGTGCCGGTCGTGCCGTCCTGGGTCTGGGTCAGGCGGCCCAGCGTGTCGTAGGCGTACTTGGCGAGTACCGTTGAGCCTGTGCCGTTCTTCAGCTCGGTGATCGAACCGACCGGGTCGTAGCCATAGCCCAGCGACAGGCCACCTGCGGCCGGGTCGTGTATCGCCTGCGGGCGATAGTCCAGATCCAGCGGACGCTGCAGCTGGCGGCCGTTGCCGTAGGTCCAGCCAGTGGCCGGGCCGAAGGCTGCGTAGGTCACGTTGTTCACCACGATCTGGCGCGCCTGGCCGGGCCGGGTCAGACCGATCTGGCTGATGCGGCCCTGAATATCGCGCACGTAGTCGGCCACGGTGCCGTCGGGGTAGGTCAACGCGGTCAGGCGACCCGACTTGCTGTAGGCATAGCGCAGCGTGCTGGCGACACCATTAACGGTCTGCACCTTGCGGGTGACCTGCCCGAAGCGGTCATGGCAGTACTGGGTGCTGCCATTGGCGTGCAGCACCTGCCCCAACCGTCCCTTGGCAAAGCGCTCATCGGCAGCACACGCAGCAGGCGCCACGTCATAGCTGTAGCCCACGCCCAGATTGGGATCCGGATAGGCGACGCCGATCAGGCGATTGAGTGCATCGTAGTGATAGGTGGCGGTGACGCCGCGCGCATCGGTGGCCGTCTTGCGGTTGCCTGCCGCATCCACCGTGAAGCTGCCGGCGCCACTGTCCGGGCTGACCTGCCCGGTCAGGTCACCGAACCCGTTGTAGGCGTACGTGGTATGCAGGCCCTTCGGGTCGGTGACCTGGGTGACCTGATCCAGCGCGTTGTACTGGCTGCGGATCTCCGCCGCGACGCCGCCGACGTCCTGCAGGGTCTGGGCCAGGCGGTTCAGCGGGTCGTACTGCTGGCTGGTCACGCGCTGCAGTGCGTCGGTCACGGTCTGCGGGTTGCCGTTGGCATCGTAGGCAAAGCCGGTAGCGTGGTTGCCCGCATCCTTCAGTGCGGTCAGCTGGCCGAGCGTGTTGAACGTCCGCGCCAGGGTACGGCGCAGGGTACCGCCGGTATCCAGCGTGTCTTCCTTGAGACGGTTGCCGGCGTTGTCCAGCGTGTAGTGAATCGTGTTGCCTGCGTTGTCCTCGATGTCAGTCAAGCGCAGGGCACCATCGTAGACGTAGGAAACGCTGCTGCCATCCGGCTCGGTGATTTTCTGCACCTGGCCGGTTGGCCAGTAGCTCAGTTGGGTAACGCGGTCCTCGGCCGTGCTGGCACCGCGTACGGTGATCGAAGTCGGCCAGCCGCGGGCATGGTACGTGTAATCGGTGACCACACCGTTGGCGTCCTTGACCGACAACGGCCGTCCGAGCGCATCGTAGGCCAAGGTCTCGATCGTCTGGCCCAGCGCATTGGTCACGCTGCGCAGGTCGCCCTTGCGGAAGCCACATGCACCATTGGTCGCGCACCCTGCGTCATCCGCCGGGTAGTAAGCATAGGTAACAGTATCGACCACATCCGTACGCGGGCCATCCACGCTCTTCAGCAACCCTTCCACGGGGCAGCTGCCTGCCGCAGCCACGTCCGCGGCTTCGCAGTAGGTATAGCTGGTAATGCGCGTCTGGCCGGACGCGGTGTCGGTTACCGTGTTGGTCGTTGGCTGGCGCCGGGCATTGAAGGCCGTGCGGGTTTCGCGGCTGCCAATCCGGGTGGTCAGTACCGCATTGGTTTCGATGTCGCGCGCGGTGGTCACCACACGCTGTTCGGGCAGGCCGACCGCTTCGGTCACGGTATGGATGCTGACGGCGCGACTGCTCACCGGATCGGTGCCCTGCGCATAGGTGTGCTTGGTCTGGATACCGCGGCGATCGGTGTAGGTATCCAGGCGCCGGCGGAAGTCGACACTCTGGTCGTAGTAGGTTCGGCTGACGGTTCCCTGCGAATCCGTCAGGCCGGTCACCTTGCGCGACGGAGCGCTATCGCCGCCGGGTGTCAGGGTGTAGTCGGTCTGCCGCCCCAGCGCGTCGGTCACCACCGCACCGCCATTGGGGCTGTAGGCCAGCGTCACGCCATCGGCACCGCCGGCATGCTGACTGGAGATCACACGACCGATGGAATCGTAGGTGAAGGTGCTGTAGCGGCGACCGTCCTCGGCGGTGATGCCGGTCAGGTGCTGGGGGAAGTCCTGGTTCTCGTAGTGATACGTCCGCACACCACCACCCGCATAGGTCACCGTGGCGACCTGGTTCTGCGGCGTGTAGATATAGGTGGCGAGCGCAATGCCTTCGACCAGCACCGAACTGATCAGCGCCTCATAGTCGTTGGACTGGTAAACGAACTCCAGTGTGCGGCCACTGCTGTGGGTGACCGCCGCAAGGCGGTCGCTGTCGTCGTAGATGTAGGTCAGCGACGTGCCATCCGGGAAGCGCTTGGCGGCAAGACGCCCGTCCGCACCGAAGGTCGAGATGGAGCCCGCCGAATACAGTGTCCAGTTGCCGTTCTGGACGAGACGATCGCCACTGTCGTCGTCCGCCTCATAGGCCTGGCCGATCTTCTTGAACGCCCGCTGGAAACCGGTGCTTTCAATGATGCCAACGCTGTCAACGCCATCCAGTGCCAGGTGGGCGCCCAGCGAATGGGTCCAGCCATAACCGAAGCCACCGGAGGACGTGGAGATGCCGGAGTGATAGAAACGCGTCAGTGCGATCCAGCCAAGATCGAAGTCCCGCGCGATCTCATACTTTTCACCGGTCTTGACATCGCAGGGGTTGCCGACATTGCCGTCGCAGGCGCCACCATCCGTTTCCGGCTCATTTCGGGCAACTGGGCTCATATCCATGCCGAACTCAGAAGCACTATCTCTGCCCGTCAAAGGGCAACTACCATTGCCACCGTCCTTGTCGCACTTCTGCGACTTGGAAGTGATGGTGGCAACGAACTCTTCGCTGACGCAGGCGTTGTGCTTGTTGGACCACTGCGTAAGAGGAACAGGGCAATCAAGGCGGCGTTTGCGTCCGAAGGCCATCTGGCTCACGTAGGGAGCGCAAGGCGATTCGGCCGTGTTCTGCCCGATCATATGAGTGATCTGATAGAACCTCGACTCCACAACGCCTTCCGTTTCCGGCGTACCAGAGAACCAGTCGCCTTGAGGTGTGACAGCAGCACCCGGACAGACAGGATTGCTTGCCTGGACTTCCGCGAGGAAGCTCGCAACCATCGCCTCTTCCGTCGAAAACTCTTCTGTACTCAGATAGGTCCAGTCTGGATCGGAGGGTTGCGCCTTCCCCATCCAGTAGGTGATCGACGTGTTGCCGTTCAAGTCCACGACTTTCGACTTGATCTTGTCCACGTACTGCCAGCCGAACTGGAACTCCGGCGGGAACGGGCTGGGTGCGGGCAGGTTCTTGATGGCAGCCACCGCCGCCTGCTGGGTCTTGTATTGAGTCGCATCGCCGCCGGGCTGCGAAATACGCCAGGTGATCCTGCTTTCCTGCGCCTGTGCCACGGCAGGGGCGAAGCCGCCGACGGCAACAATCGCCAGCACGGCACACGAAATGGTCTTCAGTCGTTCCAACATCCCTGTTCTCCTTCCTGGACGAACACAGCGCCGGCGGGAACGAGAACGCGGAGCTGTGCCCCGCGTCATGCTTCGGATCGTCCCTGGTCCGGTATGCGGCAGTGCCACATGCCGCCTTTATCGTTGAGGACGCTTGCACGTTCAAGTGTGGAGCCGCGTAACCGATCACAGATTCAAGCATCCAACGCCATTCAGCGGTCTACGCCCCCGTCCCTATGACTTCCTGCACAGGGGGTCGGTGTTATACATCACTACATTACCAGCACGACCTGTCGCGAGGTCGGCAGGCTGTGGCACTCCGCTGCAGACCTGACCCATCGGAAGGGCTGGCACGCGGCACGGCCCAGGGGGAATGGCAATGAATAGCAGCCGAGTGACGATGTGGGTGCTGGCCGCGGTGATGGCCGCAGCAGGCTCCGTCCACGCCGGCGAAATCCAGGTGGATCGCGGCGCCTACGCACTGCAGGCCGAAGAGACGGGGACCGGCCCGATCGCTGTGGTCTTTGAATCCGGTTTCGGGCAGGGCGCGGGCGCCTGGAAGGAGGTGGTTGCGGGTCTGGGGCGCGACTACCACAGCATCACCTACGCCCGTGCAGGACTCGGCAAGTCCGGCAGCGACGGTCACGCCAAGCGCATCGATGCGCATCTGGCCGACCTCACAGCCGTGATCGATACGCTCGCCCCCGGTCGCCGCGTGGTGCTGGTGGGTCATTCCTATGGCGGCCTGCTGGCCACGGAGTTTGCACGCCGCCATCCGGAGCGCCTGCAGGGCCTGGTGCTGGTGGACCCGGCCACGATGGGTCAGCGCCATGCGTTCAAGCAGGCCGACAGTGCCCGCGTGCAGGCAGACGATGCCCAGCTGCGGGCAATGCTGCCGCCGGCCATGGCCGCCGACTATGCCGTGCTGACGGAACAACTGGATGCACCCGGTGCACAGACCCCGCGCTCAATGCCGGACGTGCCGGTCGCGCTGCTGACTGCAACCCAGCTCGCTGCCGAACCGCTGTTCTTCGAAGAAACCGCAGCGGGCAAGGCACTCTGGAAGGCGCAGCACGCCCTGCTCTTCTTGGGATTCACGCGCGGCACGCATCGCTACCTGGCGACCGGGCATACCCTCCAGCGCGAGGATCCTGCTGCGGTGGTGACCGCGATTCAATCGGTCTCCGGCACCTTGAACTAGCCATTCCAGGCAAGGGCTTGCCGGGATGTTCCCGACTACTGCCCGCGCAGGCGCACCGCAAAGTACCGCGTCGGGGAAAGGCCAAGCGCCTTCTTGAACATCGTGATGAAGGCCGTCACCGACTCATAGCCCAGCGTCTCGGAAACGCGTTGTACCGGTGCACCCGCGGCGAGTTCACGAATGGCGATGAGCAGGTGCAGTTGCTGCCGCCAGCGCCCGAAGGACAGTCCCGTTTCCCGTTCGATGAGGCGGGTCAACGTGCGCTCGCCCAGGGCCAGGCGCACGGCCCACTGGCCGATGGTGCTGCGGTCTGCCGGATCCGCCGACAGCGCCGCCGCCAGCGCACGCACCTTCGGGTGATGGCTGACCGGCAGCGACAGATGCTCGGCCGGCATCTGTACCAACTCGTCCAGCAACACCCGCGCCAGCCGGTCGGTGTGGCTGCCATGCGGGTAGTCCAGCGGCGCGTCGGCCAGGTGCAGGATCATCTCGCGCAGCATCGGGGAGATCGCCAGCGTCACGCATTGCATGGGCAGATCGACGATGCCGGGCTCGACGAACAGGTAGCACAGGCGCGCGTTGGCGGTGGCGCGGTTGCTGTGCGGCATGCCACCCGGAATCCAGACGCCACACTGGGGCGGCACGATCCACAACGCATTGGCCACTTCGCAGGTCACCGCCCCATGCAGCGCAAGAATGAGCTGACCCTTGCGGTGCTCATGCACGGGAATCTCCGCGTCGTGCTCGGCCACCTGCAGGCGGCTGGCGACCGCCGGGCGATCGGTCTCGTCCGGGTCCAGGTCAAAGCCGGGGAGCGAAATGCGAGCCATTCTCACATTGACCGGTTTTAGCGATTGATTGTCATTGTAGCGAAATTCGCCAGTGCGGCCGATCACTAGCATGAGCCGCATGCACTCCCCCACCCCGTTCCGCCCCTACATGCGCCAGGCATTTGCCCGGTTGAAGAACCCTGCCCTCAGGACCGATCAGGAAGCGCTGCTGTTCTCGCTCAAATGCCTGCTCGCCGCGTCGCTGGGGCTGTATGTCTCTCTGAGGGTCGGCCTGAATCGCCCGTTCTGGGTGATCGGCACGGTCTATCTGGTGTCACAGCCCCTTTCCGGGGCAACGCTCAGCCGCGGCCTGTTCCGCCTGCTCGGTACCGTGGGCGGGGCCGTCGCCACCGTCGTGCTGGTGCCACGTTTCGCCAATGCCCCCCTGGTGCTGAGTGCCGCACTCGCCACGTGGATGGCGCTTTGCCTGTATCTGGCGATGCTCGACCGCACGCCACGTGCCTATGCGTTCCTGCTGGCCGGCTATACCACCAGCCTGATTGGATTTCCTGCGGTGATGGTGCCGGGAGACGTGTTCACCATTGCCATCACACGGGTGCAGGAAATCGCCATCGGCATCCTGGCCGCAACGCTGGTACATGCGCTGGTGCTGCCGCGCCGGGTCTCGATGCGCGTGCACGTACGGGTTGCTGCCGTGCTGGATGATGCGGAACGATGGACACGGGACATGCGCGCCGGTGCATCGGACACGGTACTGGCGACGGACCGCTCGAAAGTGGCCGCCGACCTGCTCGAGCTGCATGTGCTGTCGATCCACCTGCCCTACGACAGCGCCCACGGCGTGGCGCAGGTGCAGATCCTGCGCGCCCTGCACGACCGGATGCTGGACGTCCTGATGCTGTCCAGCGCGGTGGAAGATTCCATCGATCGGCTGCGTTCACCACAGGCCGGCGCGATGGATGCAACGGGCTGGCGCGATCTGCTGCAGGCCGGCCTCGCCGCGCAACAGACCGAGCTCGACCTCGCCCACGCCGACTGCCGCGTGCTGCAGGCGCAACTGCACACTGCCCGTCCCGACTGGCGTCGGCATGTGCCTGCCCGCCTTGCGCGACATGTGCAGGGTGCGGTACTTCACCGGGATCATCGGCTTGCCCTGCGCAGCGCGCTGGGCGCGTTCGCCGGCATCCTGCTGAGCTGCGTTCTGTGGATCGTCACCGGCTGGTCGGAGGGCGCCACGGCGGTGTCCATCATCGGCACGGCGTGCGTGCTGTTCGGCACGATCGAAGCGCCGGCGCCGCATGTCATGCGCTACCTGGTGGGATCGTGCATCGGCGTGGCCGTCGGCCTGCTCTACGGTCTACTGATCTTCCCCGCGTTGTCCGATATCACCGGCCTGATTGCCGCGCTCGCGCCGGTGCTGCTGCTGTGCGGATCGTTCCTGGCCCGGCCGCCCTTCATCATGGCCGCCCTGGGCGTGGTACTGACCTTCCCGATCATCGCAGGCCTGGGCGCGACCAATTCGGTCAACATCGTCGGCGCACTCAACAACAGCGTTGCGCTGTTCGTGGGTACGACGGTGGCACTGTGCAGCATGCAGCTGTTCCAAACCGCCGACGCGGGCCGCAACCGCGCACGGTTGGAGCATTCGATCCGTCGGGATATCGCACGACACACCGCCGGACGAGGTGATGTGACCCGCGCCTTGCTCAGCCGCATGCTGGATCGAATCGGGCTGCTCGCTCCAAGGTTGCAGGGCCGTTCCAGCGCAGTACACGAGCTGCGGGCATTGTTTGCGGACGTTCGTGCGGCACATGCATCCAGCCAACTCCGCACACTGGACAAGTACCTGGACAACCCGCACGTTCGGGCGCTACACGCGGCGCTGGTCGAACGCGTCGCCGCACATTTCAGGGTTCGCGCCCACGCGCCACGCAGTGTCGATGCCCATCTTCTGAAGTTGTTGGACTGCATGCGCGAGGCCGCAACAGCCATCGCCGAGGCCGATCGAGGGAATCTGCTGCACCTGCTCAGCGGGTTGCGCCGCGACCTGCTGGCCTCACCGCTCACCCATCGGCACTGACCGCATGCTCTCTGATCTTTCCATTGATGGCGTGCTCATTCCCGGCCTGCTCGCCGTGGCCGCTGCCGCCTTGGCGCTGTCGATACTGACTTCACGCCTGCTCGCCAGCCTCGGTCTGTACCGGCTGTTCGCCGCGCGGCCGCTGGTGGGCCTGTCCCTGTTCGTGATCCTGGCGGAGCTGATGATCCGGCTCTCGCCCCTGCTCGAGAAATGAAATGAAAGACCTGCTTGCTGTCATCGGGCGCTGGAGCGCAACGCTGGGCGTGTGTGCGCTTGCCGCCATTGCCGCGCTCTCCCTCTGGAATCGTTACGAAATGCGCCCGTGGACGCGGGATGGGCGGGTGCGCGCCGATGTGGTGCGCGTTGCGTCGGACATGGGGGGGCTGGTCACCCAGGTGCTGGTGCACGACAACCAGCGGGTCAGTGCCGGCCAGCTGCTGCTGGTGCTCGATCAGCCACGCTTCGCCGCCACGCTGGAGAAGGCAGACGCGGCGGTCAGGAGCGCGCATGCCACGCTGGCGCTGGCCCGCCGCGAATCGGCGCGGGACAACGCACTTGGCAACCTGGTCGCTTCGGAAACCCGCGAACGCAATGCCGCCAAGGTCGATACCGAGCTGGCCGCGCTGGCGCAGGCACGGGCCGCACAGCGCGTTGCCCAGCTCAACGTGCAACGCACCGAGGTGCGCGCAACCACCGATGGCATCATCACCAACCTCGACCTGCACGCGGGCGACTACCTGCAACCCGGTGCGCAGGCACTGGCGCTGATCGACACCGGCAGCCTGCGTATCGAGGGCTACTTCGAGGAAACCAAACTGGCCTGCATCACCGAGGGCGATGCCGCCGTGGCCCGGCTGATGGGCGACAACCACGACGTCCGCGGACACGTGGATACCATCGCCGCCGGCATTGCCGACGATCAGCGCTCAAGCACACACAACCTGCTGCCCGCCGTGGCGCCAACTTATACCTGGGTGAGGCTGGCGCAGCGCATCCCGGTACGCATCCGCATCGATGATGCGCCGTCGGATACCCGCCTGATCGTGGGTCGCACTGCGAGTGTGACCATCACACCCTCGGCACCGGGAGCCTGCAAGTGAGCGTGCGAACACTACGCGGTGGGCTGCTTGCCCTGCTGCTGCCCATGACGGCCTGCGTATCCGGCCCCGACTATCACCTGCCTGCGAATGCGGTCGCGGCCTCCCCCCAGGTGGCGCGGGCGTTCGTCTCGGGCCAGGAGGCATCGTTCAGCCAGGACGCGCCACCAGATCAATGGTGGCACCTGTATGGCGACCGCCGGCTTGACGCCTACGTACGCGAAGCACTGGCGGCCAATACCGACCTGCGCGCCGCCGATGCCAACCTTCGGCGCGCCAGCGCAACCGTGCTGGAGTACCGCGCGCGCGGTGCCGTGCAAGCCGACGTGGATGCATCGGGCACGCTCACCCATACAGGTGGTTACGCCCAAGCGTCGGCCGCGCCGCAGTCGTATGCGCTGGGCCTTCACCTCTCCTATCCACTGGATCTTGCAGGCGGCATCCGCCGCGGCATCGAAGCCGCCAACGCGGACGCCGAGGCCGTCGCTGCGGCACGCGACCAGGTCCGCGTGGTCGTCGCTGCTGCCGTCACGCGTGCCTATCTCCAGGTGTGCACCCGCAATCACACGCTCGCCGCAACCCGGCAGGTGCTGGCGATCCAGCACGCCACGCTGGAGGCAACCCGCCGCCTCGCCGCAGGCGGTCGAGGAACGGACTTCGATGTCAGCCGTGCCGGTGCCGCCGTCAACCGCAGCGCGGCGGGGATACCGCACCTGCTGGCCGAACGTCAGGCCGCACTGTTCGAACTGGCCGCATTGATGGGCAGGGTGCCGGCAGACTATCCGAGGGAGGCGGAAGCGTGCCCGCGCCCCCCGGAGCTGGAGCAGGCGCTGCCGGTCGGTGAGGGCTGGCAGCTGCTCCAGCGGCGCCCTGACATACGTGCCGCCGAGCGGAGCCTTGCCGCGGCCACGGCGATGATCGGCGTAGAGACCGCGGAACTTTATCCGCGGGTCACCCTGGGCGCATCCCTGGGCACAGCAGGCACGCGAGGGCAGCTGCTTTCGGCCGACGGTTTCGGGGCGAGCGTCGGGCCGCTGCTCTCATGGCACTGGCCCAACCGCCGCGTGGCCAAGGCCCGCATCGCGGCGGCCGGCGCCAATGTGGATGCCGCTCTTGCTTCCTTTGACGGCATCGTGCTGCAGGCACTGCGCCAGACCGAGACCGCGCTTTCTGCCTGCACGCAGGAGCTTGAACGCGAGCGCAGCCTGGCGCAGGCGCGCGGGGACGCGGCGCGCGCAGCCGGACAGGCACAGCAGCTTTACCGCTTCGGCAGGATCGATTTTCTCGACGTGCTTTCGGCCCAGGCCGCGCTGGCAGATGCGGAGTCCGCACTGGCGGCCTCCCGCGCGGAGCGGGTCGACCGTCAGATGGATGTGTTCCTGTCACTGGGCGGCGGTTGGGCTGCAGGGGCCGTCGCCATTGGTGCGGCCCGCTGACGTCGTCTTCGCAGCAGCAGCCGCTACCCGATCTGTTCATGAAAGCCCTGTCCACATCCGTATTCATTCACACGGCCTGCCCTATATTCGCGCTCACAGCGCCGCATATCGCGGCCATGACGGAGGCATCCCGATGACATCCATACGTCTTCTTGCCATTGCCGTGGGCTCGGCCGCAGCACTCGCCGTAGCGCCCGCCTTCGCCGATCCGCCGCACCACGCCCGCGGCAACGGCCCGCCACCGCATGCGGGCGGCCCGCATAACCGTGATGCGCCGCCGCCGGGCTGGCAGAAGAAGGCCTGGCGACGTGGCGAGCGCCTGCCGTGGGCCGAAGTGGACCGCCGCTACTGGGTAGACGATTACGCGCGCTATGACCTGCGCGAGCCGGGCCGCGACCGGCGTTGGGTGCGCCAGTCCGACAACGAGTACCTGTTGGTGGAGATCGCCACCGGGCTGATCATCGACGCCCTGCATCGCTGAAGCGACCTGCGGCGTCCCACATGGAGCGATTTACCCCGGTGCAGACACCCTACGACCGGGGTCGCTCCGGTCGGCGGTGTTTGCGCCCGCCGCGCCCCGCCTGCCTCCGCTGCCGCCCGGCATGCATGCCCTCCCGCAGTGCGATATGCCCTAACATCAGCGCTGCGGCAACGAGCCCCATCGCAACCAGTATTTCGAATCCCCGATCACCAAAGAGCAGGTGGATGGAGATCTCCAGTGAGCACAGCCTGCCGCAGCTCAGGCCGTGCTCGTTGAAGCCATAAATGAGCACCATTACGCCCATCAGCCCGCACAACGCCATCAGGGCCAAGCTTGCGATGAAGATGAAAGGTCGATGGATACGCATGCGCTCGTCGCGGTCTTCTACGGTGATGTCCAGCGCGACGTTGCGAGCACGCGATCGGAGGCATCCAGCTCTACCGACCAGGCTTGGGTATCCAGGCCCAGCCGGTTCTCATACCACCGTCGCTGCGCACAGCGACCATCGCATCCACTGCTGGCATGCGGGTAAAGGGAGCACCGGCATGCTCCACCACGTCAGGTTGCCCCGGCACCCGCAGTACCTCGGCCCTGCTCGCCCCGACCGGGACCGAGGCAAGCGCGTGGGAATGCCACGCTGAGATCGCCGAGCAACTGGCAACGTAAGCCACGAACAGGCCGGCAAGCCCCTCCATCAGTGTCCTCATTGACAGACCCCCTCCTGCGCCTCGCGCCCGCGCGTCATCCGCGCAGACCTTCTTCAACGTCAAACCTCGACAAACGGGCCTGTTGCAGCGCCCGGCATCCGTGCTAGCGTGCGCCGACCGATGATTCAGGATGAACACAGGGACGCCCGTCGATGGCAGGCAAGCGCCGGAAGGACAGGATCGCGCAGGAGATCGGCCTGTTCATGCAGCAGTACGCGCGCAAGGCGCAGCGCCATACCGGACCCAACGACCGGCCGTACGATCGGAAACTGGAAGCGCGGCTCAAGCGCTTGCCACCGGAAGAACTGGGTAGGCTGCTTTCCGGAGAAGAGGACGACGATGACTAGCCCCGCCGGAATGGCCAGGCGCGCCATCGTCGTGACATTCTGTAGCGCGCTCGGCGCCTGCGGACTGGTGATGGACAGTTCGTTCGACACTCTGTGCGAGGCGCTTGACGCCGACATGGTGAACAAGGGATGGATTCCCGATTGGGTACCCCACGAGGCGACCGACCTGCGCGAGGTACACGACCTCGACTCGAACACCAGCGCGCTGGCCTTCACCAAGCCCCCTGCGATACCACTGCAGCTGCCTGCGGATTGCCAGGCAACCACATTCAACGACAGCGATCCTGTTGCGTTCAATCGACACTGGTTGCCTGGCGACGCGACGCTCAGCGCGTCGTACCGCGTCTTTCGCTGCGCACCTGAATCCGGAGAATCGCTCTTCGTCGCCATCAACAGGACCGAAGACCGCGTGCTCTTCTGGCGAACCTACGCACGGTGATGCGCCCGCACCGTCGCCCCTCTTCTCAGGAACCCATGATGCCCAACGCGCGTGCACGCTTCGTCGCCCTCGCCCTCTCTTTCGCGGCGTGCCTGCCGGCCTACGCCGCGCAGAACGCCCCCGCCGACATCGAAGCGATCGAACAGGTTGTCGAATCCTTCCGGACCTCGCTGATCAACAAGGACAAGCCGACCTACATGGACCTGTTCTTTTCGGACAAGCCGGAAGACATCGGCTGGCAGTATGTTTCCGAGGACGTGCGCCTGCAGGACATCCGCAAGGCCAAGCCCGATGCGATCAAGGCGCGGCAGATTCCCGCAAACAACTTCATCGCGCTGATCGATGGAGCGGTGGCCTCGCCGAAGCCGAAGGAGGAGACGTTCTCCAACACGAAGATCGAGACAGACGGCGACGTGGCCTCGGTGTCGTTCGACTACAGCTTCCACGACGATGGGGGGAAGACCAACTGGGGCAAGGAAATGTGGCAGCTGATCCGCACCGAACAGGGCTGGAAGATCTTTTCGGTGATCTATTCGATCCGCGACTCACGCAGCCCGGCCGATTGAACGTCGCTTGAGGACGCTGAGCGCCGATTGCCGATTGCGATCCATTCAGCCAGGGCATTGGCATCCGGCAAGAGATCGGGCAGAGTTCGGCCACGCGCAAGGACGCACGCTATGACCCGCCTGCTGATCATCGAAGACAACCCCGAGCTGGTTGCCAATCTGTATGCCTTCTTTGAACCGCTGGGCTACGTCCTGGACGACGCCCGCGACGGCGCCAGCGGACTGCGCCGGGCCACGCAGCACGACTACGACGCCATCCTGCTGGACCTGATGCTGCCGCGGCTGGACGGCATGACGCTGTGCCAGAAGCTGCGCCAGGAGTTCCAGAACCCGGTACCGATCCTGATGCTGACAGCGCGCGATCCGGTCGAAGACCGCGTGCAGGGCCTGGCCCTGGGCGCGGATGACTACCTGGTCAAACCGTTTTCGCTGACGGAACTGGATGCGCGGATCAAGGCCCTGGTACGACGCGCCCAGGGCCGCCAGGTCCAGAGCGTGCTGGCGTGGAAGGATCTGCAGGTGGACACGCGCTCGCCGCAGGCCTGGCGGCAAGGCCGCTGCATTGCGCTGACACCCACGTCGCACAAGCTGCTGATGTGCCTGGTGCGCGCGGCGCCCGCCGTGGTGCGCAAGCAGGAGATGGAATACCTGGTCTGGGGCGACGAGCCACCGGACAGCGGCGCGCTGCGAACACACATCCATGAGCTGCGCCTGCAGGTGGACCGCAGCTTCGACGCCGCGCTGATCACCACGGTGCACAGCGTCGGCTGGCGCATGCAGGCGTGAGCCCTGCCTCCCTCTACCGCCGCCTGAGCTTGCGTGCCCGCATCACGATCTCGTTCGTGCTGTTGATGGCCGGTGCCATGGGTTTCATCGTTCTGGCCGAACAGGTCGACTACGACCAGGTCCGGGCTGCTGTCGTCGCGCGGACCCAGCACGGTGAAGTGGAAAGGCTGCAGGCCGCGCTGGCTCGTGGCCAACGCCCCGCCCTGCCACCGGGGACCCAGCTGTTCGATGCCCATGACGCGCCTGTCGTGCTGCGCCAGTACGGCCCGGGCCATCACGGCGAAGAGGCGCCCAACGAGTGGCACCTGAGCGTCTTCAACAACGGCGACCAGCGCTACTACCTGCTGCAGGATGCGGCGCACTATGGCTATCTGGAACACCTGATCAACGCCTTTGCGGCACTGGTCATTTCGATCTGCGTGCTCGGCGCCTTCCTGATCGGCCGCAAGGTAGCGACGCATGTCATCGCGCCCATCACGCGATTGGCGGACGCGGTGCAGGGCGGCCAGAAGCCTTTTCCCTACCAGGACGCGCGCGATGAGATCGGTGTACTCGCCCGCGCCTTCGCCCGACACAGCGACGAGCTCGAACGGTTCCTGCATCGCGAACAGTGCTTCAGCGGCGATGCCAGCCACGAGCTGCGCACGCCGCTGGCCATCATCGGCGGCGCTGCGGAGACGCTCGCCTGCCAGCTTCCGGCCGACAGCCACCTGGTTCCCAGCGCGGAGCGCATCCTGCGCACCACCCAGGAGATGCAGCGCCAGCTGACCTGCCTGCTGCTGCTCTCACGCGCCCCCAGTACCGTGCCGCGCAACAAGGTGGCCCTGCGCCCACTGATCGAATCCTGCATGGAGCGCTGCCAGCCGTGGATTTCCGGCAAGCCGGTGATCGTTGCGTTTGATGCCCGGCATGACGCCGTGCTGGACACCAACGCAGATCTGGCGCACAGCGTGATCTGGAACCTCCTGCGCAACGCCTGCCAGTACACCGAAAGGGGCGAAGTGAGGATCACCCTCCACGACACCGCACTCACCTTCGCCGACACCGGACCCGGCCTGCCCTCCAGTATCGACCCACAGCAGTTCCAGCGCTTCGTGCCCGGCAGCCCGCACAGTGGCGAGGGACTGGGGCTGTCCATCGTGCAGCGCATCGTCGAGCACCTGGGTTGGAGGATGACGGTGCGTTCCTCGCAGCAGGGCTGCCGGTTCAGCCTGGAGTGGCCCATCTGACGGTTTCCTGACGCGCGCCTGCACATGCTGGGGATTGCTCACTTCACGGTGGAAACGGCATGCAGCACCCCAAGGACAGCGGCAAGTACCCCCACGGCAAGAGCGGCCTGAGCCGCATCTTCCACACCCTCATCCATTCGCGCGATGGTTTCATCGCCACCTTCCGCGGCGAGGCGGCCTTTCGCCAACTGCTGCTTCTGCACGCGCTGTTGATCATTGCAGCGTTCGTGCTGGACATCAGCAAACTCGAACGGGCGCTGGTGCTGGCGGTCTGCTTCATCAGCCTGCTGGTGGAACTGCTCAACTCGGCGATCGAAGCAGTGGTCGATCGCATCTCACTGGAACAGCATCCACTGTCCAAGAACGCCAAGGACATGGGCAGCGCCGCGCAGACCACCGCACTGTTGATGGTGGGCGCGGTGTGGGGCGTGATCCTGCTGGGCTAGTCCGCCCAACCTGACAACTTCCTGATAAAGCGGTTTCGATACTGCGCGCACTCCCGCTCCACGGAACCTGCTCGTGCGTCAACGCCGCCGTTTTCCACGGCCCCATCCGATCGTTCTGGTCTGGGCCACCGCACTGTTCTTCACCACGATTGGAAACATCGCCCTCTGGAAGACGCTGTGGGGGCTGATCGACCTCAACAGCCTGCGCAGCGTGCTGTTCCTGGCCAGCTTGCCGGTGGTGCTTTTCTGCCTGTTCAACCTGCTGCTGACGCCACTGCTGGCACTGCCGTTCCTGCGCAGGCCGCTGCTGGTGCTGCTCGTTGTCGTCAGCGCCGCCTGCAGCTACTTCATGCTGCACTACAACGTGCTGATCGATCGCAGCATGGTGCAGAACGTGTTCGAGACCAACCAGGCTGAACTGAACGCCTATCTGTCGCTGCCACTGCTGTTGACCCTGCTGGCGCTGGGCGGGCTGCCCGCGACCGGGCTGGTCCTGATGCGCACCGCCAGCGGGGCGGGCTCGATACGTTCGTTCCTGGTGTGGCCAGTCAACGTCCTGGTATCCATGATGGTGCTGCTGGCGATCGGCTTTGCGTTCTACAAGGACTATTCGTCATTGCTTCGCAACAACCGCTACATCCGCGACCAGGTGCTGCCGTTGAACGTGGTGCGGCATACCCACGGTTACCTGAAGAGCCTCTACAGCACCCGCCAGCAACCGCTGCGCGCGATTGGCATGGACGCACGGCGCGCGCCGGGCCCGCGCCCGAAGCTGGTGATCCTGGTCGTCGGCGAGACCGCGCGATCACAGAACTTCCAGCTCAACGGCTACCCACGCGCGACCAATCCCCGGCTCTCGCGCAAGGAAGGCGTCATCAGCTTCAATGATGTCTCCTCATGCGGGACCGCCACGGCCATCTCGGTGCCGTGCATGTTCTCGCAGATGACCCGAGGCCAGTACGACGACGTGCGCGCCGCAACCGAGGAGAACGTGCTCGACATCCTGCAGCGCACCGGCATCAGCGTGCTCTGGCGCAACAACAACAACGGCGGCTGCAAGGGCGTGTGCGAACGCGTACCGACCGAGGACATGCCTGCGCTGAAGGTGGCCGGCCAGTGCGTCAACGCCGACGGCACCTGCTACGACGACGTGCTGCTGCACCAGTTGGGCGCACGCATCGATGCCATCAACGGCGACGCCCTGATCGTGCTGCATCAGCTCGGCAGTCATGGGCCGACCTACTTTGAACGGTATCCCGCAGCGTCGCGGGCTTTCAGCCCGACCTGCGACAGCAACCAGATCCAGCATTGCAGCAACGAGGCGCTGGTCAACACCTACGACAACACTCTGGTCCACACCGACCACCTGCTGGGCAAGGCCATCGACCTGCTGCAGGGCTATGCGGACCAGCGTGATGTCGCACTGATCTATGTGTCCGACCATGGCGAGTCGCTGGGCGAACGCGGGATGTACCTGCACGGCACGCCCTACTTCATCGCCCCGCGCGAGCAGACCCAGGTGCCGATGGTGATGTGGTTCTCACCGGAATTCAGCCGCAACGCAGGCCTGGACCTGGCCTGCCTGCACCAGAATGCCCTGCACCGGGCGCACAGCCACGACAACCTCTTCCACTCGCTGCTGGGCCTGTTCGCGGTCAACAGCGGGGTGTACCAGCACGATCTGGATGTGTTCGCAGGTTGCCGCGCGTCGGCTTCGCCGGCTGTGGCCACCTCACCGGCCAAGGAAAGGCGCCGGCTGATGCCGGTCGCTGCCCGGAACGTGGCGCGCTACTGCGCCGCCAGGGCGAAATCCAGGCCCGCACACACCGCCGCCACCTGGGCGTCGTTGCATTCCTGCGGGTTGGTGCGCGGGCTGTCCGGGTAGACCTCGGTGGTGGTGGCAAAGCGCGCGTCGGTGAAGCCGGCGCAGGCGCCGATCGAACGCGATTCACCCCAGACCACGCCCGGCGACTGCAGCGGCAGGCCGACCAGGTTGCCTTCGGCATCGGCCGGGGCGATATGGGTGACCGGGGCCACGGCGGTGATCAATGCCTTCTGGAACTCGGCCTGCGGATCTTCGCTGTTGCCGATCACGTAGAAACCATCCGGAATGGTGTCGCGCTCGAATGGCTTGCCGTCGCGGGCACAACGCGCCGGATCGAACTCCTGCAGGTCGCTGTCGGTGGTCTCGTGCAGGTCCAGGTGCACCAGCAGGTTCGGCTTGCGCTCGGCCACCCAGGCCATCAGGGCGGCGGCTTCCACGATCTGGCCGCCGTCACGGAAGCTGCGGTTGGGGTCGATGGCGTCCGGGTTCCAGCGCTGGATGCGCTCGTAGCCCCATGGGCTGACGCACGGCGCCACGATCAGGTTCAGCCGGCCCAGGTAACGCTCCGCCTGCTGCTCCAGGAACTGCAGGGCACCGTGCACGCCGCTGGTCTCGTAGCCATGCACGCCACCGGTGATCAGCGCGGTCGGCAGCGCCGGGTTCCAGTCGTGGTTGACCACGGCGAACAGCGGGTAATGGTCCGGCGCATAGTCCAGCTGGCCGTACTGGATCACATCGAAGCTGTCGTCCAGGCGCTCGAGCGCGGCCACCACGTCGTCGTGGTAGCTGCGCCGGCGCTGCTGGCGGGCCCGCCACTGTGCGCGTTCCGCGTCGCCCCAGGGCTGTCCGGGGGTGCCGATCGGGTAGAACTGCGCAACGGTCATTGGGGAACTCCAGGGGTCGAACGGGATGGGTGCAGCCGGACATTCTAAGCCTTGTCGCGCCTGCGGGCGCCCCCGCCCCGCCCCGCCTTCATCCAGCCGGGGTCATCTGGTTGTAAAATCAATGGTTTTTGGCCCCTCACCCCTTGATGGCGAACGCAGCGCAGCCGGTCCTGGGTGGACCGGAGTTCCTCCGCCTGCTCGCCCGTCTCAGCGACGGCGCGATGCCGGCCACCAGTCCCGCCCTGACCGATCGCCTCGGCCAGTGGGTGGACTGGAGCCGTGCCGTGGCCCTGTCCGGGGCGCTCGGCGGACGCCTGCCCGAGCCCGGTGAAGCCGCCGAGGCAGTCGAGGATGTACTGGCCGACTGCGCGCAGGCGCACGCCAGCCTGCTGGCCTCGATCCGCGAGGATGCCGAGGCCGAGCGCCTGCTGGACCTGGCCGAAGCTGCCGCCGCACCCAACTTCGCCTCGCTGCGCCAGCGCTACCGGGTACTGCAGCAGGCCATCCAGACCGCCACGGGCCGCCTGCGCGGCCGCCTGCGCGACCAGCTGGTGCAGGTTTCGCCCGAGCTGGCGCGGCTGGCCGAGGTCGATGCGGTGATGGAACAGACCCTCACCCCGCGCGAGCACAGCCTGCTGGCCACTGCGCCGGCCGTGCTCGGCGCCCGATTTGAACGCGTGCACGGCCAGCCCGGCTGGCGCACGGCCTTCCGCCATGACATGCGCACGCTGCTGCTCGCCGAGCTGCAGCTGCGCTTCCACCCGATCGAAGGGCTGCAAGACGCCCTGCGCTCCCACTGACCGGAACACCATGTCCAGAACTGCTTTCCATGTCGTTGTCTTCCTTGTCGGCCTGCTGGCCGTGTGCTGGATCGGCATTGGCTACGTTTCGGTGCATCCGCTGGGTGCAGCGGTGGCGGCGATCATCGCGGCCTGCTACATCGCCGGTGGCGTGGAGCTGTACCGCTACCGCCAGGCCAGCAACGGCCTGCGCGCCGCACTGAACGACCTGTCCAGCGCGAAGGAAAGCCTCGCCCCCTGGCTGGAGCGCGTGCCGGTAGGCCTGCGCAACGCCGTGCGCCTGCGCGTGGAGGGCGAGCGCACCGCCCTGCCCGCACCGGTGCTGACCCCTTACCTGGTCGGCCTGCTGGTGCTGCTGGGCATGCTCGGTACCCTGCTGGGCATGATGGACACGCTGCGTGGCACCGGACTGGCCCTGCAGAGCGCGACCGACATGGCCGCCATCCGCGGCTCGCTGGCCTCGCCGGTGCAGGGCCTGGCGGTGGCATTCGGTACCTCGATCGCCGGTGTGGCCAGCTCGGCCATGCTCGGCCTGCTGGCGGCGCTGCTGCGTCGGGATCGGCTGCAGGCCGTGCAGCAGCTGGACCGGGCCATTGCAGGCGACCTGCATCCCTACTCGCAGGCCTGGCAGCGCGCCGAGTCGCTGCGCCTGCTGCAGGCACAGTCCGCCGCGCTGCCGGCACTGGTCGACCGCCTACAGGCGATGACACAGACCTTTGAACAGCACAGCACGGCCGCCAACGAGCGCCTGCTGGCCGGCCAGGCCGAATTCCTGACCCAGAGCCAGGCGCTGCAGGAGCGTCTGGCGGTCTCGCTGCAGCAGTCGCTGCGCGAAGGCGCCGAAGCCAGCGCCGCCGCCATCGGCGGTGCGCTGCAGCCGATGGCCGAGACCACGCTGGCTGGCCTGGCCCGTCACAGCGAAGCACTGCACGCCCGCGTCGAGCAGGCCGTGCAGCAGCAGCTGGCTGGCCTGAGCGACGGTTTCGAGCGCAGCCGCGTTGCGACCGAAGCCAGCTGGGCCAAGGTGGTGAGTGAACAGAGCCAGGCACAGCAGGCCCTGGTGGACGATCTGCGCCAGCACCTGCAGGCCTTCAGCGATGGCCAGGGCACGCAGGCCGAAGCACTGGTCGCGCGCATCGGCGAGCGCCTGCAGGTCGATGCCAACGGCAACGCCGAGGCCTGGCGCGCCGCCATCGAGCAGCAGCAGGCACTGAACAGCGCGCTGGTCGAGCGCCAGCAGCAGGCGCTGCTGGCGGCCGGCCAGCAGCTGGACGAGCATGCGCAGGCATTGCTGCGGGCACTGGAGCAGCGTCACGACGCCAGCCAGTCGTTGCTGCAGGACCACGAACAGCAGCGCTCGCAGCAGTGGCAGGCCGCCCAGGCTGCCGCCGCAGCTGCGCACGCCGAACTGCAGGCCTGCCTGGACACTCGCGAACAGCAGCGCCAGGCGCGCTGGGACGCGGTCAGCGCCGAACTGCAGCAAGCCCACGCCGCGCTGCATGCGCAGCTGCAGGCCGGCGACGAACAGCGCCTGCAGCGCTGGAGCGATGCCTTGCAGCACGTTTCCACCGACCTGGCCGAGCGCCTGCGGGCCAACGGCGAGCGCCTGGCTGCGCAGCAGCAGCAGGTCTGCGACACGCTGGCGGCGACCGCACAGCAGATCGGCGAGAACGGTCGTGCACAGGCCAGCGCAACGCTGGCCGAAGTCTCCACCCTGCTGCAGACCGCGGCAGCCGCGCCGAGGGCCGCTGCCGACGTCATCAACGAACTGCGCAGCACGCTCTCTGAAAGCCTGGTGCGTGACAACGCAATGCTGGAAGAACGCGGTCGCCTGCTGGCCACCGTGCAGACCCTGCTCGATGCGATCAACCATGCCTCGCACGAACAGCGCACCGCCGTGGACGCGCTGGTTGGCGGATCGGCCGAGCTGCTGGAGCGCGTCGGCAACCGCTTCACCGACCATATCGCCGCCGAGACCGGGAAGCTGGACGGCATCGCCGCAGCGCTCAACGGCAGCGCCGGTGAAGTGGGCCAGTTGGCCAGCACCTTTGGTGAAGCGGTCGCGCAGTTCGGCAGTGCCTCCACCGAGCTTTCCGGCCGCCTGGAACAGATTGGCGGCGCACTGGATGCCTCGCTGGCCCGCAGCGATGAGCAGCTGGCCTACTACGTGGCGCAGGCGCGCGAGGTGGTCGACCTCAGCCTGCTGTCGCAGAAGCAGGTGATGGAAGAACTGCAGCAGCTGGCCACGCGCCGCGGCAAGGCCGGCAGCGCATGAGCGACGAGCTGGAGGTCGATGGCGGCTCACACGCCCCGATCTGGGCCGCCTTCGGCGACCTGATGTCGGTGCTGCTGGGTGCGTTCGTGCTGATCCTGGTGGGTGTGGTCGCGGTGCAGCTGGAGCTGTCGCAGCGGTTGGACCAGGAAGTGAAGCAGCGCCAGGCCGAAGCCAAGCGCCTGCAGACGCTCGAACAGGCACTGGCTGGCCCGCTGGCTGCCGGTCGCGTGACGCTGGTTGACGGCCGCATCGGCATCAGCGGCAGCGTGTTGTTCGCGCTCAACTCCGACCAGCTGCAGCCGGAAGGCCAGGAGCTCCTGCGCAGCCTGGCGGCACCGCTGGCCGCCTATCTGGGCAGTCGCGAAGAAATCCTCATGGTCAGCGGCTTCACCGATGATGCGCCGGTGCGCGAAGGCAACCGCCGCTTCGCCGACAACTGGGAGCTGTCCGCGCAACGTTCGCTGACCGTGACCCGTACCCTGATTGCCGATGGCGTACCGGCTGACGCCGTGTTCGCCGCCGCGTTCGGCAGCGAGCAGCCGGTCAGTTCCAATGCCAATGAGGAAGGACGCGCACGCAACCGTCGCGTGGAGATCGCGCCGATTCCCAAGCCCAAGGCCCCGGATGCCAAGTAAGCCGCCCGCACTGGAGGGACTGCGCGCACTGGTGCGCGACCTCGATGCGGGGTCGCGCTCGCTGCCGCATTACCCGCGGGTGCCGATGCTGCAGCAGGTACAGCGCGAGTGGTCGGAACTGCGCAGCGAACTGCAGGTGCGCCGCTCGCTGCGCGCCGAGGCTCCGGCTGACGGCGGCCCGCTGAACTCGGCGGTGCTGGTGCAGCGCATGCTGGACACGATGCAGGCCACCAGCCCAGGTTACCTGCGCCATTTCATCGACTACGTGGACACCCTGTCCTGGCTGCAGGCGCTGCAGGACGGTGCCGTGAGCAGTGGTGACACCGCAAAGCCGAAGCGCACGCGCAAGCCGCGCAACGCGGGTTGATCGCACAGTGACGCCGACCTCGTTCGGCGCCCCCGTAGACGCCAACCTTGGTTGGCGTTCCACCAACGACGCCGCGCATGCCAACCAAGGTTGGCATATATCAATGCATGCTCCGGCATGCCACGCGTGTAGCGGTGTCACCAGACAGTCATCTGTCTAGCGCACCATTTTCACGTGGGCCCACGGCGCGTGCAGCGCCTGCAGTCGCATCGCTTGTCTCCCCTTTTCAATTCCATGAGCTCCGCGCCAGCGCGGTGGCTCGTGCCTGCCTGAGTGTCTGCAACATGACGAAGACTTCGTTGGCCGCCGCGCTGTCGATCGCGCTTGCTCCCGCGGCCTGGGCGCAGGATGCTGCCCCGACCTCCCATGGCACGTCCGCCACCGACCTCGATGCGGTTTCGGTGATCGGCAGCGGTGAAGCGCGCCAGGTGCAGCGCATCACCCGCGAGAACCTCGACATCCTGCCGCCGGGTACCAGCCTGCAGAAGACCCTGAACCTGCTGCCGGGCGTCAACGCGCAGTCGGCCGATGCGCTGGGAACCAACGAGCAGTCGATGACCCTCAGCCTGCGTGGCTTCAACTCCACCCGCCTCGGCTACACGCTGGATGGCGTGCCGCTGGGCGATGGCGCGTACAACAACTACAACGGCCTGACCATCAACCGTGCGCTGATCAGCGAGAACATGGCCGGCGCCGAACTGGCCGTGGGTATCGGCAGCCTCGGCACGCCGTCCACCAGCAACCTCGGTGGCACCATCTCGTACACCTCCGACCGCCCGGCCCAGGAACTCGGCGGCCGCGTGGTGCAGACCTTCGGCAGCGATGCCAACCGCCGCACCTTCGTGCGTGTGGACAGCGGCGAGTACAACGGTTTCTCCGGCTATATCTCCGGCATGAATGCCGTCTCCGATCTGTGGAACGACCAGACCGCCTACAACAGATCCACCACCAAGCAGTTCAACGCCAAGGGCGTGTGGAACTTCGGCCGCGGCCAGATCACCGGCTTCGTCGATACCTCGCGCACTACCCAGGCGGACTACTTCTACCTGTCCAAGGACGAGATGTCGCGCGGGCTGGGCTGGGACTGGGGCGGCTATGCGCCGGACTGGAACAAGGCCGTGGCCAAGGCCTACTGCAATACCGCCAGCTTCAACGCGAAGAAGTGCGACAGCAGCGGCCCGGACAAGGATGCCGACGGTGCGTTCACCGCCGGGCAGATCCTGCGCGATGACAACCTGTACTACCTGGCCGGCGATTTCTTCCTGGCCGATGGCTTCAGCCTGCGTGCCCTGGCCTACCACCACGACGACCGCGGCGAAGGCCACAACTGGAACAGCGGCGCGTGGTCGAACAAGGGGACCGCGCAGGAAATCCCGATCATCTTCCGCAACACGATCTATACCATCGACCGCGATGGCGGCACGCTGTCGTTCGATTGGGAACTGGGCGCGCACCGCATCGAGGGCGGCGTCTGGTACGAGCGCAACACCAGCAGCGCCGAGCGCTACCAGACCGCCGTGGACGGCCCGCGCGACCTGAGTGGCATGAACACCCTGCCCTCCGACGTCGGCGTGTTCGCCCAGCGCACGCGCTGGAAGACCCACCAGTTCTTCCTGAAGGACACCTGGCGCCTGCTCGATGATCGCCTGACCCTGGAGTTCGGTGCCAAGAGCCCGCATGCCACCTCCGATGCGCAGGCCCTGCCGGGCGACGCGAAGGCGCCGATCTCGCCGACCTCCAACAACCAGTTCGCCACCGGCTCACTGAAGGCCAGCAAGAACTTCCTGCCCAGCATCGGCGCCAACTTCCGCTTGGCCGAGCACCACGAAATCTTCGCCAGCTACGCCGAGAACATCGCCATGTTCCAGGGCGGCTTCAAGCTGGGCCCGCAGGCAGTCAGCCAGGCCACCTGGAACGCGCAGGGCAACCTGAAGCCGGAAGAATCCCGCTCGCTGGAGGCCGGCTACCGCTTCGTCACCGATACCCTGCAGGCCTCGGTCGCGGCCTACAGCGTGCGCTTCGACAACCGCCTGCTGCAGTACAACCCCTGCGACTCGCGGCAGCCGGTCGGCCCGACCTGCGGCAACCGCTTCTACAACGTGGGCGGCGTCGACAGCCGTGGTGCCGAGCTGACCGTGCTGTGGACCCCGAACGAGCACTTCAGCTGGTACACCTCGGCCTCGCTGAACCGCTCGACCTATGCGTCGAACTACGTGCAGGCCGGCGTCGAGCAGCAGATCAAGGGCAAGATCCAGACCGATACACCCAAGCAGCTGCTGGCCACCGAGATCACCTGGCGCGACGACGGCTGGTTTGCCAGCCTGCGCGGCAAGTACACCGGCGAACGCTTCTACACCTACACCAACGACCAGGGCTTCGGCGGCTTTACCGTGTTCGATCTGGCCGGTGGCTATGACTTCGGCCAGGTCGGCTTCGCCAAGGGCGTGCGCCTGTCGTTCAACGTGACCAACCTGACCAACAAGCGCTATGCCAGCAACCTGGATTCGAGCGTGTTCGCACCCAGCGACCCGGCCGGCAAGCTGTACGTGTTCCATGCCTCGGCACCGCGCCAGGTGTTCGGTACGATCGACCTTCGCTTCTGATTGACCGCCCGGAGTCCACCGATGCTCACGACCGCCCTGCTGCTGGCCACTCTCTCCGCCAGCGGATACTCCGCTCCGCATGAGGCGACGGGCGCAGCGCCGCGCACCCTGCAGCTGGGCGGTCGCACCTATGTGGACAAAGGCCTGGTCGCCGCCGGGCGGGTGCCGGCGGGCACGGTGGACTTCCTGGGCGACACGCTGGGATCGTTCTCGTCGCTGGCGGTGCAGCCCGGCACCTGGAAGCGCACTGCCAACGGCTACGAAGGCGTGCTGTGGACCCTGCCCGACCGCGGCCGCAACGATCCCGAGGCTGGCCTGTTCTACGACTACACCGGCCGCGTCGAGCGCATGCAGCTGCGCATCGACGTTTCCCCGGGAGAGCCCGAGCTTGGCACGCTGGCGATGGTGCCCGACAAGGGCGTGGTACTGAAGGATTTCAACGGGCAGCCGTTCACCGGTGCCGACCCGGGCGACCACACGGTCACTCAGCGCCAGGTGGTGCTGCCTTCGCCGGCCAGCGGCGCCGGTGCGGGCAAGGTCTCGCTGGATGCTGAGTCACTGCAGTTCACCGCAGATGGCCACTTCTATATCGGCGACGAGTACACCGCCAACGTCTACTACTTCGATGCGCAGGGCCAGGTGCAGGGTGTGATCGTGGCACCACCCGCGATCCGTCCGCAGCGCGACGGCAAGCCGGCGTTCGGTTCGCTGGCACCACCGCAGACCGGCCGACGCAACAACCAGGGCGTGGAAGGCATGGGCCTGTCACCCGACGGCAGCCGCCTGTTCGTCGCCCTGCAGAGCGCGACGCTGCAGGACAGCGCGCAGGGCAACGCGGCGGGCCGCATCAACACCCGCGTGCTGGTCTACGACGTGACGGCCTCGCCAACGCCACAGCAGCCGATCGGCCATTACGTGATGGCTTTGCCTGCCTACGCGCACGACGGCAAGGGCAAGCTGGACCGAACCGCGGCGCAGAGCGAGCTGCGCGCGCTGGACGGCCATCGCTTTCTGCTGCTGGCCCGCGACGGAAACGGGCTGGGCAAGGACGGCGACGACCCGATCGTCTACAAGTCGGTGCTGCTGGTCGATGTGGCCGATGCCACCAACCTGGCCGAAAGTGCTTATGAAACCGGCACGGCCTCGGTTCTGGCCGACCCGACCGACACCGCGCTGAAGCCGGAGATCATGCCAGCACGCAGCGACGAACTGCTGAACCTGCTGGACCGCCCGCAGTTGGCCCGTGCCGGGCTGGACCTGGACACAAAGCGCGGCCCACATGCCGGACTGCTGTCAGAGAAGTGGGAAGCCATGGACGTGCTGCCGGCGCTCGACCCGCAGCACCCGAACGACGTACTGCTGCTGATCGGCAACGACAACGACTTCATCGCCCGCCACTGCCGCATGCAGGGCCAGGCCTGCGACAGCCCGTACGACAACGACAACCGCGTGCTGGTGTACCGCCTGACCCTGCCTTGAATCGTCGCCGGGCTTGGCCCGCCGCTACCGGATCAACCCGCTGTTTGTTGTAGGGCCGAGCCCATGCTCGGCTGCTTTTCCTTCAGGCATCCGTATCTCTGAAGGAACAGCCGAGCATGGGCTCGGCTCTACAAAAGCTCACCCACGCAGGGTGGCGCCGCCGTCCACATACAGGTCGCTCATCGCCACATGCCCGGCCTGTTCGGAGAGCAGGAACATCACCGAGTGCGCGATGTCCTCCGGGGTGGCCAGCTTGCGCAGCGGAATGCCGGCCTTGTAGGTTTCAAGGGTGCCGGCGATCACCCGCTCGGCACCATGCTCGTCCAGCCACATGCCGGTCTGCATTGGGGTCAGTGTTGAACCCGGGGCAACGATGTTGCAGCGGATGCCCAGCGGCGCCAGTTCCAGCCCGAGGCAGCGGGTAAACATCGTGGCGGCGGCCTTGGAGGCCGCATAGGCCGCCATGCCGTGCCTTGGTACACCGGCCGCATTCGAACTGACGGTAACCATCGCGCCCTGCCGACGCGGTGACATCACCCGCGCCAACGCCCTTCCGACATGGAACACGCCATCGGCATTGACTGCAAACACCCGGCGCCAGTCGTCGTCGGTGGTCCCGGTGACGCCGCCCACATGCAGTACGCCGGCTACGCTGGCGGCCAGCATGATCGGCCCGATGCTGGACTCGACCTGATCCACCAAGGCGTCCACGGCGGCGCTGTCGGTTACATCGAGTGCGAGCGACGTCATCCGGGTATCGGCCACGCGCGGCGTCTCGCGATCGGTCGCCACCACCGTGCAGCCGGCCTCGGCCAACAGCCGTACCAACGCCTCGCCGATGCCGCCGGATGCACCCGTAACCAACGCCACGCGGCCGTCGAAACCGGTCAACTGCATGTTGCGATCTCCTGTTGCTCATCCCAGTGGCGCAGCCGCGCCGACAACCACGGCGCCAGCTGCGCCACCGCATCGCGGCCGGTCAGTTCGGCGTGCAGGAACGGCAGTTCCAGCGCCTGCACCCTGCGCGCGTGGGCCCGCCACAACGTCGATTGCAGCTGTGGCCGCGCCTGATGATCCCGACCAGCACGGACGTGCACCAGCGTGCCGTCGAACGGTTGGTGAATATGTTCGCGGATCAGTCGATTGGTGCCGGTCACCGCGCGCACCACGCCATCGAGCACCACATCCGGCAGGCTGCCGAGTGCACTGCCGCCACGGCGCAGGAACGCCAGAATTCGTTCACGGCTGTCGAGTTCCGGATGCGCATCCGGATCGTGGCCGGCAATCGCCAGCAATGCCCGCAATGCGGCGATGGGATCGGGTTCCGGTTCGGCCCGCCAGCACTCGCTGGGATACGCGTCCAGCAGCACCAGCTCGCCGACGTCGCGGCCGATTTCATGCAGGCGCACCGCCATCGCCTGGGCGAGGATGCCACCTACCGACCAGCCCAGCAGATGCACTGGCCCCTTCGGCTGTAGTGCGACCACGCGCTGCACGTAGTCGTTGGCCATCGCCTCGATGCTGCTCGGCAGCGGCTGCCGGGCGTCCAGTGCCGGCGACTGCAGGCCGTACACCGGGCGTGCCGGCTGCAGTGCCCGGGCCAGGGTGCGGTAGTTCCAGGCGATCCCCCCGGCCGGATGCAGCACGAACAGCGGCGTGGGCCCGGCGGCGTCGGTTGCGGCCAATGCGATTACCGGCCCCAGTGCGTGATCGGCCAGCGCGGGAGGCTCGGCAATACGAACTGCCAGCGCGGCCACGGTGGGCTGCGCAAACAAGGCACCCAGACCCAGATCGCAGCGCCAGCGCTGCTCGATCGCCAGCAGCAGGTGCACCGCCGACAGCGAATCACCACCGAGACTGAAGAAATCTGCATCCACCGCCACCGGCGCCTCACGCCCAAGCGCCTGGGCGAACAGCAACGCCAGCTCCTGTTCCAGCGGCGTGCGCGGTGCCAAGCCGGCAACTTCAAGTTGCGGTGGCTTCGGCAACGCGTTGCGGTCGAGCTTGCCGTTGGCGGTCACCGGCCAGTGGTCCACGCCGACAAACGCCGAGGGCACCATATAGTCCGGCACGCGCGTGGCCAGGTGGCTGCGCAGCGTTACGGCATCGGCAAGCGCGGTCGGCAGATACGCCACCAGACGCACTTCGCCGGGAGCATCCTGGCGCAGCAGCACTTCCACCCGCTCCATGCCAGGCAGCTCGCGCAGTGCCGCCTCGATCTCGCCCAGTTCGATGCGCAGGCCGCGCAGTTTCACCTGGTGGTCGCTGCGGCCGAGATACTCGACCGCACCATCGCGGCGCCAACGGGCTACGTCGCCGGTGCGGTAGATACGCTCGCCCGCCCGGAACGGATCTGCAATGAAACGTTCGGCAGTCAGATCATCGCGACCGAGATAGCCACGCGCCAGCTGGACGCCACCCAGGTACAGGTCACCGGGCACGCCCACCGGCACCGGCTGCATCCGGGCGTCCAGCACGTACAGGCGGGTGTTCCAGACCGGGAACCCGATCGGCACCGGCCGCGAACGATCCTGCGCCGACGCCGGCCAGTAGCTGACGTCCACCGCAGCTTCGGTCGGGCCATACAGGTTGTGCAGCTCGGCGTGCACACGCGCGTGGAAGCGGTCGCGGGACGAAGCATCCAGCGCCTCGCCACTGGTGAACACCCGTCGCAGCTGCAGCCCTTCGGAGGCCGGTGCAGCGAGGAAGGCATCCAACATCGATGGCACGAAATGCGCCGTGGTGATGCCATGCTCGCGGATCAGCCGCGCCAGTTCAGTGGGATCGCGATGCGCGTCCGGCCCGGCGACCACCAGCGTGGCCCCGCACAGCAGCGGCAGGAAGAACTCCCAGACCGAGACGTCGAAGGTGGCCGGGGTCTTCTGCAGCACGCGGTCATCGGCGCCGATGTCGTAGTGCTCGCGCATCCACAGCAGGCGGTTGACGATGGCACGGTGTTCGATGACCACGCCCTTGGGCTCGCCGGTCGAGCCGGAGGTATAGATCACGTAGGCCGCATCGTCAGGTGCCGGATCGGCCCACGGTGCGGCAAAACTCAGCGCAGTCCACTGCTCCGGCGCGAGCACCGGTACGCCGGCCACGCGCGCCGATACGTCCGCCGCAGCCAGTACGCACACCGGCTGTGCCGACGCGAAAATACGTGCCAGCCGCTCATCGGGATGGGCCAGGTCCAGCGGAAGATAGGCCGCGCCTGCTCGCAGCACTGCGACCAGCGCGATCACCAGCTCCAGCGAGCGCGGCAATGCCACCGCCACCACGCTGCCCGGGCCGACATCCATTGTCCGCAGCTGTGCCGCCAGCGCGAAGCTGCGCGCTTCCAGCGTTGCGTAGTCCAGCGTAGTGTCGCCGAACACCAGTGCCGGCGCGTGCGGGTCCCGATCCATGCCCTGCTGCAGCAGCTCGACCAGGGTCGTCTCCGGCAGGGCGTGCGCGGTGGCATTGAAGCCTTGCAGCACCTGCTGCACCTCGTCGGTCGTCGCCAGAGGTACGGCTGCGATATCGTCAGCCTGCAGTGCCGCCGACACGAAATGCAGCAACCGTGCCGCGTGTGCCTCGACATCCTCGCGACTGTACAGCGCGGGATTGGCCTCGATCTCCAGATCCAGCAGCGCCTGGCCATCGCCACGGAAGCCCAGCGTCAGATCATCCACCGGCCCGGTGCACAGCACCTCGAGCGTGGCCTGCACGCCTGGCAGGGCCAGCGGCTTGTAGAACGGCTGCACATTCACCAGGGGGCCGTGCAGGCGCTGCTGCGCGCCGACCAGGCCCAAGTCCCGGCGCAGTTGCTCGCCGCGGTAGCGGCCGTGCTTGCGGCCCTGGCTGAGCTGCCGGCCCAGGCTGCGGGTAAAGGTTTCGACGCTGCCCTCGCCGGCGGCCACGCGCAGCGGCAACACATTCATCACCATCGCCGGTACCCGCGCCGACGCGTTGCCGAGCCGGCCCATGTAGGGCACGCCCAGCACCACTTCATCGGCCGCGCTCATCCGCCGAAGGTACTCGGCCGACAACGCGGCCAGCACGTCCGGCCAGGGCTGCAACCAACGTACCGATGCCTGCAGCAACTGCTCACGGAATGCCGCATCGAGCGGCTGCACCCAGCGCAGCGCGTCGTCACTGGCCGCGAGCGTACCGGCCAGGCCGACGCCCGCCGGTGCGCCCTGCATGTGCTCGCGCCACCATTGCCCGGCCTGCGTGCGGCGCGGGTCGGCGCGATAGGCCGCATCATCGGCCAGCACGCCAGTCAGCCCCGGCAGTGGCTCACCGGTACGACCGGCATACAACGCGCACACGCGATCAGTGAACAGCGCCATGCCGTAACCATCGGTGGCCAGATGATGCACCCGCAGGTACCAGACCCAGCGCTGCCCGCCCAGCTCAAGCAGCATCTGCTGACTGATCCGGTCTCGGGTGGGATCGACCGGGTTCAGCCGGTCGGCGTGCATCAGGTTGCGTGCCGCAGCGGCGGGATCCGCCTCGGTGGACACATCCCGCACCGAAAGCGACGGCACGTGTGCGGGGTCATGCCACTGCAGCGGCTGGCCATCGGCCCCTTCGGCAAAGCGCAGCGCGAAGGCCTCTGCCTCAACTGCGGCCTGGTCTGCCGCTGCAACGAACGTAGCCACATCCAATGGCCCCTCGATCCACACCGCATGTGCCGTGTTGAACGACGGGTTGTCCGGTGCCAGCCGCTGTGCGAACCACAGTCCCGCCTGGGCCTCGGTCAATGCCACCGGCGTGGCCAGCGCGACGGCGTTCATGCGCTCTGTGCGGCCTGCAGCGTCTGCACCACGCCCCACCACTGGCGCAGCGTGGTGTGTTCGGCCAACTGCGAGAACTCCAGCGGCAGGCCGGTGTTGCCCCAGGCCAGGACCAGGCCGAGCATGCGCATCGAATCCAGGTCCAGGTCGATCAGGTTGTCGTCGTCACCGATCTCTGCCGGTGTGCACTCCAGCACGCGCGCCACATCGGCACGCATCCGCTCCAGATCCAGCACCTCACCCGTGGCAGCCATCACAGCACCTCCAGCAGCTGGTCGGTGGTCATCGGCACCCCGCTTGTGCGTGCGATCCAGTGCAGCGCCTGATCGTGATCGGCGCGCGAGAAGTCCGCCACCGCGTCAGCGGCGATGAAAGCCTCGATGTCACGCTGGAAGGCCTCGACCACGGTCGCGGTGCAGCCGATATGGGCGTACACGCCAGTCACCAGCAGCTGGTCGCGCCCACGTACCCGCATCAGCGTCTCCAGGTTGCTGCGCTGGAAGGCGCTGTAGCGGTGCTTCACCAGCACGTGCTCGCCTGGCTGCGGTGCCAGCGCCTCGATGATCGGTTCGTGGTCGGCGCTGCGGCGCATGCCCGGTCCCCACAGGTCGGCCTGCAGGCCACGGTCACGGCGGTCCTGGTCGCCATGCTGGGCGGTGTAGAACACCGGAATGCCGTGCGCGCGGCAATGCGCCAGCAGCCGTGCGATGTTGTCCACGGCCGGCCGTAGCGGTGCATTACCGGCGTCGAAGGCGGCCAGGAAGTAACGCTGCATGTCGTGCACCAACAGCGCGACACGAGCGCGCTGCGGGCGCCACGGGCCACGCGCCTGCGGCAGTTCGGCGGCGGTCGGCAAGGGATAGTCGGTAATACGGGGCAGCGCCATCAGCGCGTTCCTCCTGTCTGTTGCAGATGACGCGCACGCAATTGCGCGCGCAGTTCGCGGCGGCTGATCTTGCCGACCGCAGTGGTATCGAAACTGTCGACGAACACGACCTGGTCGGGCACCTTGAACGCCGCCAGGCCGCGCCCGCGCATCCAGGCCTTCAGTGCCGGGGCCTTGAACGGCTCGCCCTGCGCGATCACGAACGCACAGCTGCGCTCGCCCAGATACTGATCGGGAATGGAGACCACGGCGGCGTCGAACACACCCGGGTGCGCCAGCAGGTGGTCCTCGATCTCCTCAGCGGAGATCTTCTCGCCAGCGCGGTTGATGTGGTCACCCGCACGGCCCTGTACCACCAGATAGCCACCGGGCAGCTGCTGCACACGGTCGCCGGTGCGATAGAAGCCGTCGTCGGTGAACGAGCGCGCATTGGCCACCGCATCGTTGTGGTAGCCACGGATGGTGTACGGGCCACGGGTGAGTAGATGCCCCACCTCGCCCTCGGCCACCGGCTGGTCATGGTCATCGACCACGCGCACTTCATCATCCGGACTGATCGGTCGCCCCTGGCAGGCCACGATCAGTTCTTCCGGATCGTCCAGGCGGGTGTAGTTCACCAGCCCTTCGGCCATGCCGAATACCTGCTGCAAGGTGCAGCCGAGGCCGTCGATCACCCGCCGCGCGGCTTCCGGCACCAGCTTGGCGCCGCCCACCTGCAGTACCTGCAGGCTGGACAGGTCATGCCTGCTGGTGGCGGCGGCCTGCGCCCACAGCAACGCCAGCGGCGGCACCAGGCCACAGCAGGTCACCCGCTCCCGTGCGATCAGCGGGAAGGCCGCATCCGGTCCGGGGCCGGGGCTGAGCACCACGCGGGCACCGGCGTACAGCGCGCCGAAGAAGCCGGGCGAGCTCATCGGGAAGTTGTGCGCAGCCGGCAGCGCGACCAGGTAGACGCTGTCGCGGTCTATGCCGCAGAGGTCATTGCTGGCGCGGAACGAGTAGATGTAGTCGTCGTGGGTACGCGGAATCAGCTTGGACAGCCCGGTGCTGCCTCCGGAAATCTGCAGGAACGCTACCGATTGCGGGTCCGGGTCGGGCGGCAGCTGGCTGCGATCGCCCTGCAGCGCCTCCAGCGCGACGAACTCCGCCGCTTCGCCGTCGATCACCACATGGCGAACCGCCGGGACCTCGGCCTGCAGCGCCCGCGCCAGCCCGCGGTGATCGAAGCCGTCGTGCAGTGCCGTGGTGATGTAGGCACTGGCTTCGGCCTTGCTGGCGAAGTGCACCAGCTCGGTGATGCGGTGCGCCGGCAACGCGTACACCGGCACCAGCCCGGCACGGAACAGGCCACAGACCGTGGTGATGAAGCCTGCCGTGTTGCCCAGCTGCACCAGCACCCGCCCCCCTGGCTGCAGGCCCAGCGCCAACAGGCCGGCGCCGATCCGCCCGGCCTCGTGCCACAGCTGTGCATAGCTCAGGCGGACGTCGCCGGCGACCACCGCGATGTCATCGGCATAGCGTTCTGCACGGTCGCGCAGGAACGCCGGGAAGGTCTCGCCACGCCAGTGACCGGCCTCGCGATAGCGCGCCACCAGCGCGTCGGGCCACACCTGCTGCAGTGGCAGGCGGGAGGATTCAACGGAAGCATTCATGCGGCAGGCTCGATGGCGGGCGCGGATTCATGGACACCCAGCGCGTTCAACAGGGCAGCAAACTTCGCTGCGGTTTCAGCCACCTCGGCCTCGGGGTGCGACTCGGCGACGATGCCGGCACCGGCATACAGGCGCAGTTGCGTGCCCTGCAGGCGCGCGCAGCGGATCGCCACGTACCAGTCGCCGTCACCCTGCGCGTCCAACCAACCCACGGCGCCGGCATAGAAGCCACGCGGTACAGGTTCCAGCTCGCGGATGCGCTGCAGCGCCGCCAACCGCGGCGTACCGCAGACCGCCGGCGTGGGATGCAGCTGTGCCAACAGCTCGGCCGCCGATGTCTGCGGATCCTTCAGGGTGGCGTGGATGCGTGTGCCGAGGTGCCACATGCTGGCGGTGGCATGCAGCACCGGGCGCGGCTGTGCATCGATGTGGCTGCAGTACGGCGCCAGGCCTTCGACGATGGCTTCGACCACGTGGCGGTGCTCGTCGTGGTCCTTGGTCGAGGCCAGCAGCGCCTGCGCCGCACGCTCGTCCTCGGCGGCATCGGCACTGCGCCGCGCGGAACCCGCCAACGGATGCGACAACAGTTCGGCGCCGCGCTTGCGCAGCAGCAGCTCCGGCGTCGCACCGACCAGCCAGGCCGGTGCCTGGCCCAGCTCCACCGGAAGCGGCACCGCGTAGGTCGCCACCGACGGATCCGCGCCCAGGCGTGCCAGCAGCACGTCCGGAGAAAGCGCCTGGCGGGTGCGTGCCAGCAGGCTGCGCGCCAGCACCACCTTATGCAGGTTCTGCTCGGGCGCACGCAAGGCCTGCACTGCCGCAGCGACTGCAGCGGCATAGTCCTGCGGCACAGGTTCGGCCCGCAGGGCGCCGTCCAGCGGCGGTGCGGCCTGCGGCTGCAGTGCCAGCGCCGGCAGCAGGCGCTCGGGCTGGTACAGCGCATCGTCGGCACGCGGCTCGAACGGCACCGCGCCAACCAGCAGGCCCGGGCCGCCACGCTGCTGGGCAAAGAACTCCGAAACGCGTTCTGCCAACGTCGCCAGTGCACCGCCTGGCAACGTGGCGCGGCAACCGCGGGCGTGCACGTGCTGGCCGGCATGCCGCAGCAGGAACAGCGACGCGTCGTCGGTGCTCTCCTGTGGTGCTGGCGCAGCCTCCGGCCACGCGCCCTGCATCAGGGAATCGTTCATGGGGTCTCCTTCATCCGATGCGCTGCGGCCAGCGCGCACAGCAACAGCAGCAGCGCGCCCACCAGCAGGTAAGGCAGGCTTGGCCCGCCGCGATACAACAGCGTGCCGAGCATCGGCCCGGCCACCATGCCCAGCCCTTGCGCGGCCGCCACGGTGCCTGCGGCGGCGCCCTGCTCGTGCGCCTCTACCGCATCGGCGGCCAGCGCCTGGAACGAGGGGAATACGAAGCCCATGCCGAACGCAGCCAGCGCATACGCCGCAGGCAATTGCCAGGCCTGCTGCACGCCCGCCACCGAAGTGAAGCCGATGCCGGAAATGAGAGCGCCGAGGACGATCCAGCGACGTGGATGCACCTCCAGCTTCATCACCAGCGCCTGCGCCAGGATCAGGCCGACGCCGACCGCTGTGAGTGCAATGCCGGCCATGCGCGCGCCCGCCGCCGCATCCAGGCCCAGGCGATCGATCGCGAAGAAGCCGACCGTGACCTGCGCGATGGTCACCGAGACCATCGCGATGAACGCCGCCAGCTGTGGCAGGCGCAGGCGTGGGTCGAGGCGGCTCATCGGCGTGCGGCGCTGTGCGGACGCGCCCACCACGGGCGGTGTAGCCGGCAGCCGCCAGGCCAGCAATGCCAGTGCCAGCAACGGCAGCAGCGCGGCCACGTACAGCGCCAGCGACAGGTTCGTATAGGCCAGCCAGCCCGCGGCGGCCGGGCCGAGCACCATGCCCAGCGCGTTGGCACTGCCCAGGCGGGCGAGGAATTTTGCACGCTGTCCGGTGGGTGCCCTGTCGGCGATCAGCGCCGCTGCGGTAGGAGGCACAGCCGCGTAGAACAGGCCGATCAGGCCACGCGCACCGACCAGCACCAGCACTGACACCAGCACCGGCGGCACTGCCTGCAGGGCGACATCGATGAACACCGCCAGCGCGATATAGACGACGGTGTAGGCGCTCATCGCCAGCATCAGCACGCGTTTGCGGCCGATGCGGTCGCTGAGCTGGCCCCAGGGGCGCGCGGCCAGCATCCACAGCACGCCTGCGGCGGTGACCGACAGGCCGGCATGCCACTCGGACAGGCCGAGCATGCGGACCACCGGGCCGATCACAGCGACGAAGGACATCATCGCCATGGTGCCGATCAGGGCAGCCAACACCAGCGCCGGCAAGCCGGGAACGACGGGACGTGCGTGCATGAAACACCAGCCGTAACAGGAAAGGATTGGCCGGGCGCGTCTGCACGCCCCACCCGGCACCCGCCCCACTCAGGACCGGATGCCACCCTCAAATGATAACGGCTCGTATTTGCATTTGATACCCATTCTCTTGAATGGGCATGCAACAGTGGGTTCAGCGCATTGCACGCAGGCCCAGCAGGCCACGGCGCTTGAACCACCACTCCAGCGGCAGCGTCACCAACGGCGGGATGGCCGCCAGCAGGGCCAGGGCACTGGCCCACCACGGCCAGCGCAGGCGCACCGCCGCAAACAGCGTGACCGCCACGTACACCAGGAAGGCCACGCCGTGCAGGGGCCCGAACAGCTTCACCAGCGCCACGTTGGTCATGGGCCCGTACTTCATCCACATGCCGATGAGCAGGCCGGCCCAGGTCACGGCCTCGATGAAAGCGACCGCGGCGAACAGGCGTCCGGTCGGGTGCATGGGGGAACGTTGGGTCACGCGGGGCTCCGGCATCGGGGTATCAAATGCGAATGATACGCAGATGCACGCCCCATGTAGAGTCGAGCCGTGCTCGACTGCTGGAGCGTGTCCACCAAGGTGGACACCTACCGGAGCGTGTATGGCAGAACGTGCTCCCCGATCTCACGCAGCACCGCGTCCATCGGCCTCCCGTTGTCGACCAGGTTGAACATCACGTGCCCCACGCCCTGCACATGTACGCGCAGCAGGTAGTCGCGCAAGCCATCGCGGCCAACCTTCAGCCCCAGCGGCAGTGGCTCGGGTGGCGCCTGCGGATCGGCCTGCAGATCCAGCAGCATCGACTGCACGAACGGCTTGCCTGGCCCAGCGCCTTGCGCCTGCGCCTGTTGCCACAGGCCGATGCGCCCTTCCTGTGCGGCTTCCTCGCGGTGATAGGTAGCCCAGCCTTCGGCTTCGCGTGCGATCCACTGCAGGCTCTGCCGCGCAGTGCCCACCACCAGCATCGGAATGCGCGTGGCCGGGGCCGGCAGCACGTCGAAGCCACCGGTCGCCTGCCGCACGGCGGCCCGCTCATCGGCCTCCGGTGACAGCGCCGCGCGCAACAATGTCCAGCGCTCACGGAACGTCGCCGCCCTGCCCTGCAGATCCTCGCCGAATGCGGCGAACTCTTCCGGCCGATCGCCAGACCCGAGGCCCAGCACGAAGCGGCCGTCGCTGATCCGGTCCAGGCTCAAGGCCGACTTCGCCACCTGCAGCGGATGGCGCAATGGCAGCACGATGGCCGCGCTGCCGACCACGATGCGCTCGGTCGCCGCAGCCAGCATGCCCAGCCACAGGAACGGGTCGTCCAACGCGCTCGTTGTCGCGTCCGGACCCTGCGGCACCATCAGCGGCACGTCGCGCGTCCACAACGCGGCAAAGCCCAGGTCATCGGCCAGTCGCGCGATACGTCGCGCCTCACGTGGATCGGCCAACCCATGCGACGCCACGGGCGTCATCAGGCCCAGGCTCAGACCCTGCTGCGGAAACAAGGCAGCGTACGCGGGATTGAAATCACTCATGCCGCCAGCTTAGCGTGAAGGCCTGCGGCAACAATGACGCGCCGCCCACCACCGGAAGAACACTGCATGCCGACGATCCGCCCTGCCCACGTCGATGACCTGCCCGCGATCAGCACGGTGTGCCTGGCTGCCTTCACTGCGGCGGTCGCACCTTCGCTCAGCGCGGCCGGCATCGCCACCTTCGGCAGCGTCGCCGCGGCCGAAGCGTTCGGCGCGCGCCTGCACGGCGACAACCACATCCTGGTGGCCGAGCAGGACGGCCGCGTCGTCGGCGTGATCGAACTGAAGGAAGGCCGGCACCTGGCGATGCTGTTCGTCGATCCCGGCTACCAGGGCCAGGGCATCGGCCATGCTTTGTTCGACGCGGTGCTCCCGCAGGTGCGCGAGCCGGTCCTGACCGTGCGCGCCTCACTCAATGCAGTGCCAACCTACCTGCGCTATGGCTTCGTGCTGGACGGCGACGTCGGCGAGTTCAATGGGCTGGTGTATCAGCAGATGGTGCGGGCAGCGGCCTGAAGGCATCCGCCGGCCAATGCCCGGCGGGCGTCATGCCCTGCGGCACGCCTGTCATAAGCAAACTGAATCAGCAGGCTCCCCGGCCGTTCCTACAATGGCCTGTCACCCTGCCCTTCGAGATGCTGCCGATGCGCGTCGCGCTTTCTATGTTGCTGCTGGCTTCGGCGCTGAGCGCCTGCACCCCGGCCCCGGTTTCCATCGCCAACTCCGCCGAGGTGCCCGCGCCGGCCAAGGCAATCGCCTGGCGCCAGGGCGATGTCGATGATGCCTTCGCCGAGGCCGCCGACAGCGGCAAGCCGGTGCTGCTGTACTGGGGCGCCGTCTGGTGCCCACCGTGCAACCAGCTCAAGGCGGGCCTGTTCAAGGACCCGGCCTTCATCGCGCTGACCAGCAAATTCGTTCCCGTCTACCTGGATGGCGACGAGGAAGGTGCGCAAGCCTGGGGTGAGCGCTTCGGCGTACGCGGCTATCCGACCCTGATCGTGCTGGACCCAAAGCGCAACGAAATCACCCGCGTGGCCGGCGGCAATGATGCCACCGAACTGACCCGGGCACTGACCGTCGCCGCAGGCCGCCGCAGTGCTGTTGCCGCCACCTTGGCCACCGCGTTGGCAACGCCGGACCGACTGGCCGCAGAAGACTGGCAGGTGCTGGGCGACTACGGCTGGGAAGTGGACGCCAACCGCCTGGCCGGCGAGCGCAGCAGCGAGGATGTGCTGCGCCAGTTGTCCAAGGCCGCACCCGACGCTGCCCTGCAGCGCCGCTTCGCCCTGCTGGCCTTGGCAACGGCCGAAAAGCCCGATGCCTCGCCCACCGAAGTACGCGAGCTGCTGCAGGCCGTGCTGGCGCAGCCCGCCGAAGTCCGCCGCAACCGTGAGTTGCTGGGCTATGCAGGCGTACAGCTGGTCAAGCAGGCCAGTGCCGGGCCGGCCACCAGCAACACGCTGGGACAGCAGCTGCTGGTGGCATTGGAGCGGGCAGACGCCGAGCGCGGCGACCGCGCCGACGACGCATTGTCGCGTGCGTTGACCGAAGTGTCGCTGGCCCGCCAGCAGCAGCCGAAGGGCGCATTGCCCGCGGCCCTGGTTGATCGGGTCAAGCAGCGCGTGGCTGCTGCCGACGCTGCCGCCACCGATGCGCATGCGCGCCAGGCCACGGTCAGCAGCGCGGTCTACGCACTACGCCAGGTCGACGACGACGCAGGCGCCGAGTCGCTGTTGCTGGCGGAACTGAAGCGGAGCGAACAGCCGTACTACTACATGCCCGAGCTGGCCGAACTGGCCGAGCAGCGCGGCGACACCGCCGGTGCGCTGGAGTGGTTGAAGCGTGCCTACGACGGTGCGCAGGGCCCGGCCACCCGCGTGCAGTGGGGCGTGCTGTACGTGGAGGGCCTGCTGAAGCTGGCGCCGGACGACGCACCACGCATCGAGCAGGCCACCGCCTCGCTGATCGCCGAACTGGAAGCACAGCCTTCGGGCTACCACCAGCGCACCCGTCAGCGCTTCGAGCGCCTGGCCGGGCAGTTGAAGACGTGGAGCGGCAAGCACCAGGGCGCGGAGACGCTGGCGCGGCTGCAGCAGAGGATGCAGCAGGCGTGCGGCGATCAGGTAGATGGCGCGTGCAAGGATTGGTTGAGTTGAGTTGATGAAGACGCTGGCGGCGGGTTCGCCTGCCGGCGCTTTTGTTGATATCGGTTGTGGCGGGGGGAGGGGCTGGCCGGGACACGCCGTAAACCCATCCCTGGGGGCTCGATGGCGCCATCCATGGCGCCAACGGTCCCAGCCAGCCCCTCCCCCCGCCACCGGACAGTTTCCTGCGAGCGCGGGCAGCACATCAGCGCGCCGGTGAGGTTCGAACAGCGGGTTCTGGTAGTGCCGGCCGCTGGCCGTCAACCCGACCTTCGCTGATTGCCGGCCAGCGGCCGGCACTACCACGTCGCTCTTCCTCTTGCCTTTGACTCCGTCTCCGCGCCGCCGCAGGGAACTGTCCTGCAGAGGTTGACGGGGGAATCAAAGCGGCGAACGCGCGCGCATCCCAATCCCGCCCCTTGACCTCAACCAATGTTGAGGTGCGATAACAGTCTCCCCACGGCCAGCCCTCTGGCCTTCCCCACGGAGATTGCTTCGATGTCGTACTCGCTTCCCCCGCTCCCCTACGCCTACGACGCCCTTGAGCCGCATTTCGATGCGCGCACGATGGAGATCCACCACAGCAAGCACCACCAGGCCTACGTCAACAACCTCAACGCCGCCATCGAGCAGGCCGGCATCGCCGAGCAGCCGGTCGAGGCGCTGATCGCCAACCTCGATGCCGTGCCCGAGGCGCAGCGCGGCGCCATCCGCAACAACGGCGGTGGCCACGCCAACCACAGCCTGTTCTGGACCGTGCTCAGCACCAACGGTGGTGCACCCGATGATGAACTGGCCGCCGCCATCAACCGCGATCTCGGCGGTTTCGATGCCTTCAAGGATGCGTTCACCAAGGCTGCGCAGACCCGCTTCGGCAGCGGCTGGGCCTGGCTGACCAGCGATCGCGATGGCCGCCTGCAGGTGGAAAGCAGCGCCAACCAGGACAGCCCGCTGATGGGTGCGGCCGTGGGCCTGTCCGGCAACACCCCGATCCTCGCACTGGATGTCTGGGAACACGCCTACTACCTGCACTACCAGAACCGTCGCCCGGACTACATCGGTGCGTTCTTCAACATCATCAACTGGGCCGAGGTCGGCCGGCGCTACCGCCAGGCCAGGGCCTCATGAGCGGCGAAACGCTGCCGTACGCCGGGCCGTGGGCGGGGGTTTTTCCCGCCCCGGCCCCGGTGCCGTCGGTCGAGATGCCGCCGCGGGCCCTGCGGCGGCTGCTCGGCCACTTTCCTACCGGCGTGGCCATCGTCTGCACGCGCGATGCGCAGGGCAAACCCATCGGCCTGACCATCAATTCGTTCGTGCCGGTGTCATTGCAGCCGCCACTGGTGCTGTGGAACCTGGCGTTGCATGCGCAGAGCCTGTCCACCTTCCAGCGCGCCACCCGCTTTGCGATCAGCGTGCTGGCGGCCGACCAGGAAGCGCTGGCCCGGCGCTTTGCCGATCCGCAGGTCCGCAACCGCTTCGAAGGCCTGGCATTGCTGGATGATGACGAGGATGCTCCACCACGCATCGCCGGTGCGGTCGCCCACCTCACCTGTACCCGCCACGCACAGTGGCCGGTGGGTGATCATCTGCTGCTGGCTGGCCGCATCATCGAAGTGCACGAGAACGGCGGCGCGCCGCTGCTGTTCCATCGTGGCCGCTTCCAGCCCGGCCCCACCGAACTGCTGGTGGAGGTGCGCGGATGAACATCGAAGCCCTGGAATGCATGCTTGCCAACGGCAAGGACGGCGCGCTGCTGCGCTTCGGCCTGGGCAAGGGTTGGCTGGATGCGGGCAACCCGGTGCGCGCGGCCACCCATCTGGGCCGGTGCGTGGTGCTTGATCCGCAGTATTCCGCGGCGTGGAAGCTGCTGGGCAAAGCCTGGCTGGCCAGTGGCCAGCCGCTGGCGGCGCGCGAAGCATGGCAACGCGGCTTGAGCGTGGCCGGCAGCAAGGGTGACCAGCAGGCACACAAGGAAATGCAGGTGTTCCTGCGCCGCCTGGACCGCGAACAGGCGGCCCTGGCGAAGGCGGGCTGAGTCGATCAGCCCGCGTTGGCCGATGCCGGTGCGGACATGATGTCCGGCATCGGCAGGCGGCGCGGCTTGCTGGGGAACGCGTGACGCAGGATGCGCCAGACCACCTGGCCGAACTGGCGCGGCAGCGAGCCGTTGTTGTAGTGCTGGCCGTAACGGCGGCAGATGTCCTTCACTTCCTTGGCAATGGCCGCATAGCGGTTGGCCGGCAGGTCCGGGTAGAAGTGGTGCTCGATCTGGTGGCTGAGGTTGCCCGACAGCACATTGATCAGGAAGCCGCCGCTGATGTTGGACGAACCGCGCAGCTGGCGCAGGTACCAGTGGCCGCGCGATTCATTGCGCAGGCATTCCTTCGGGAAGGTTTCCGACTCGGCGGTGAAGTGGCCGCAGAAGATGATCACGTAGGTCCAGATGTTGCGCAGGCCGTTGGCCACCATGTTGCCCAGCATCACGGTGAGGAAGAACGGGCCGGCCAGCAACGGGAAGAACACGTAGTCCTTCAGCACCTGGCGGGCCATTTTCCGCGCCACCGGGCGGGTCTGCATCCACATCGCACGGCCGCTGATGCGACCTTTCAGCCAACGACCCAGGCGCAGGTCCTGCGCGGCAACGCCCCACTGGAACAGCAGCGCGAAGATCGGCGCGATGATCGGCTGCAGCAGGTAGAACGGCTTCCAGCGCTGTTCCGGGAAGATGCGCAGCAGGCCGTAGCCGATGTCATCGTCCATGCCACGCACGTTGGTGTAGGTGTGGTGGCGGAAATTGTGGGTCTTGCGCCAGTTGTCGGCGGTGGCAACGATATCCCACTCGTAGGTGTTGCCATTGAGCTTGGGGTCGCCGGTCCAGTCGAACTGGCCGTGCATGACGTTGTGGCCCAGCTCCATGTTCTCCAGGATCTTCGACAGCGCCAGCAGCAGCGTGCCAGTGATCGCGGCCGGCCACAGCAGCGGCATCCAGAACAGCGGCGAGAATGCTGCCAGGAACAGCAGGCCACGGCCACCGACGCCGAACCATCGCACGGCAGCAGCCACACGGCGGATGTAGCGGGTATCGGAGGCGCCGAGGCTGCCGATCACACGGTCGCGGATCGCATCGAGTTCCTCACCGAAAGCATGCATCTCGGCGGTGCTCAGGGCACGGTCGGTAGCGCGGGTCATGGCAGGCGTCCTCAGAGATCCAGAGTCAGGTCGGTGGTCGGTGCGCTCACGCAGATCCGCACCGGCTGTGCCGTTTCGGACTGCAGGTCGCCGGTGCGAAGGTGGCGGGTGGCGCCACTGACGCGATCACAGGTGCAGGTGTTGCAGATGCCCATGCGGCAACCGTGCTTGGGCTTGATGCCATGCGCTTCCAGGCTTTCCAGCAGCGAGCGGCCTCGCGGCACGCTCAGCTGGCGGCCACTGCGCGCAAGCGTCAGCGACACCTCGCCTTCGCTGCTGGCATCGCGCAGTGGCGCCGGCGGGGTGAAGGCTTCGGCCTGGAAGCCAGCCACCTGGTGCGCCAGGCGTTCACGCGCAGCGGCAACGAATCCATCCGGACCGCAGGCCAGCACATGGCGCTGCGCCAGCGGCGTGTCATCGCCGGCCACCTGCAGACCATGGGTATCGATGCGCGCGGCCGGCGCCTCACCCTCGCGGGTGGTCAGCAGATGCACGCGCAGGTTCGGATGTGCCGCGGCCAGCGCCTGCAGTTCATCACGGAACTGCAGATGGGCGGCGGTGCGCTCCCAATAGAACAGGTCCACCGGTGCTGCCAGCGGGCGCTGGCAGGCGTCGCGCAACAGGCTGCGCATCGGCGTGATGCCACTGCCGGCAGCCAGCAGCAGCACCGGCGCCGCGGCCGGCATATGGAACTCGCCGAAGGCGGCATCGAGGCGGAACAGTTCGCCCGGCTGTGCATGGTTGACCAGATGCTGGCTGACCCGGCCGCCATCGATCGCCTTGACGGTGATCGCCAGCTCGCGCCGACCCAGTGCGGTAGGGCTGTAGCTGCGCTGCCACAGGCGCCCCTCAATCTCGACGCCCAGGGTGACGTGCTGGCCGGCGCGCATGCCGGCCCAGTGCCGGTTGGTGCGCAGGACCAGGGTCGCCGCGCCCTCGCCGGCCGGCTCGCGCCGGACCAGTCGGGCCACCGGCTCGCGCAGGGTCCACAGGGGATTGAGCTGGCCCGCCCAGAAATCGAACAGCGACGGCGACACCCAGCGGTACGGAGAGAACAGGGACGGACGGACGACAGCGCTCATGGGCGCACTATACGGGCGCACATACACCTGTGTATACATGTGTATATTGAACCGGATTGGGTATGATTCAGCCTCGCCCCACCGGAACCCCCATGGCCGCCGCCACCGCCTTGTCGACGCCTGAAGATGCCAACAGCCCGGCCCGCCGTACGGTGAGCCGCGAGGATCTGCTGGCCGCCGCCCTGAAGCTGATCGGGCCGCACCGCAGCCTGTCCACGCTCAGCCTGCGCGAAGTGGCACGTGAGGCCGGCATTGCGCCGAACAGCTTCTACCGGCAGTTCCGCGACATGGACGAACTGGCCGTGGCGCTGATCGACGCGGCCGGCCGCTCGCTGCGCACCATCATCGGCGAGGCCCGCCAGCGCGCCACGTCTACCGCCACCAGCGTGGTGCGCGTTTCCGTGGAGACCTTCATGGAACAGCTGCGCGCCGACGACAAGCTGCTGCACGTGCTGCTGCGCGAAGGCGCGGTCGGCTCGGACGACTTCAAGCATGCGGTCGAACGCGAACTGCACTATTTCGAAGAAGAGCTGCAGCACGACCTGGTGCGCCTGGCTGCACTGGACGGCGCCGTGCTGCATGCCCCCGAGCTGGTGGCCAAGGCCATCACCCGGCTGGTGTTCGCGATGGGTGCCACCGCCATGGACCTGCCGCCGGAGAAGGATCCGGAACTGGTCGAACAGATCTCCACGATGATCCGCATGATCATCGTCGGCGCCCGGACCCCCGCCGCATTCCGCCGCGGCTGACGATCCGACCGCGCCTACACGGCAACTCCATTCTATGGACATGACCACCGGCAGGGGTGTGGTCGCATTATGTAATGTTATAACACTCGCATGATCTGGCTCGACTGGTGCCCCACGCGCAATGGCCTCGGCCTCGTTATATAGCACTTGCTATATTAATAAGCCTCTGCTTTCATGTGCGTCAGCCAGGTCGCCCTCGCCGCCTTTCTTCTCCCAAGGACGACGCCCTCATGCCCGTTGCCACGCCCCTCTTCCATCGGCTGCCCCTGGCCGCCGCCATTGCCCTGATCCTGCCGCTGCCTGCACTGGCCGCCACCTCGAAGCCGACCGAGCTGGACCGCGTGCAGGTCAAGGTCAGCACCGCCACCCGCAGCGAACGCCTGCTATCCGATGTCCCGATCCGCACCGAAGTGCTGCGCAAGGAAGACATCGCGCTGCGCGCGGCCACCGACTTCTCGCGCGCCGCCGAGCTGATCAACGGCCTGCGCGTGGAAAGCAACTGCCAGAACTGCAACACCAGCGAAGTGCAGCTGCTGGGCCTGCCCGGTGCCTACAACCAGCTGCTGTTCGATGGCATCCCGCTGTTGTCCACGCTGGGCAGCGTCTATGGCCTGGAGCAGATTCCGGCCGGGTTCGTCGACCGCATCGAAGTGGTCAAGGGCGGCGGCTCGGCGCTGTACGGCCCAGGTGCGGTGGCCGGTGTGATCAACCTGATTCCGCCGCTGCCGGCGCGCAGCGGTGGCCATGTGCAGGCCGGCGTGGATGTCCTGAAGGGCACACCGCAGAAGAATGCCGACGTGCGCCTGGACCTGGTGGCGAAAGATGCCGACGCCGGGCTTTCAGTGATTGCCCAGCGCAACTGGAACAGCGGCATCGACTACAACGGTGACGGCTACACCGAGATCACCCGCAAGAACCTCAAGGTCGGCGGGCTGCAGGCCTGGTACGCGCCCACGCCGGGCACGCGGCTGCGCCTGGACCTGCAGGTGACCGATGAAACCCGGCGTGGCGGCAATCGACTGGATCAGCCCGAATACCTGGCCAACATCGCCGAATCGCTGGATACGAAATACCGGCGCGGCAGCGTGTCGTGGGATCAGGAAATCAATGCCGACGCCGATTTCCGCCTGGCCTACGCCTTCGCCGACATCGACCGCGACAGTTTCTACGGCGGTCTTGGCGACGTGGTTACCGATCCGTCTGCCCCCGGCCATGACCCGTCGCAGCTGGATCCCAACGTGGCCGGCAGCGCGGCCTCGCGTTCGTGGCGCCAATACGGCCGCACCCACAACCCGCTGCACTACATCGACAGCCAGTTGAACTGGCGCCTGGGCGCGCACGCGCTGGCCTTCGGCGTGCAGTACAAGCACGAGGCGCTGCGCGACGACAACCGCACCGGTGACGGGCAGCGCCTGGCGGTGCTGGAAGATGCAACCTTCCACAACCTGGGCGCCTTCATCCAGGACGAGTGGAGCCTGCGCGGCAACGTCGACCTGGTACTGGGCGCACGCGTGGACAAGAGCTCGGAGCTGGACAGCGCGGTGTTCTCGCCGCGCATCGCCCTGGCCTGGCAGGCCACGCCCAACCTGAAATGGCGAGCCGGCATCGCCACCGGCTTCCGTGCACCGGAGATCTTCGTCGAGGACGTGCACGTCGATACGCTGGGTGGCGAGCAGGTGCGCGTGCGCAACACCGATGGCCTGAAGGAAGAGCGCGCGTTGACCACTCTGTTCGGCTTCGACTGGCGCTCGGACCCGGCCAATCCAGTGTGGAGCTGGGATGCTACCGCCTCCTATGCACGCATCCGCGACACCTTCGCGCTGGGCGAGATCCAGCGCGGCGATGACGGACAACTGAGCCAGCTGCGCTACAACGCCTCCGGCTCCAACGTGCTGGGGGCGGAAACCAACCTCGGCTGGCAGCCGTCGCCGCAGTGGCGCCTGACCGCCGGTGCCTCGTGGTACCGCTCGCGCTTCCGCGAACCGCAGCGCATCTTCGACGACACCGGCGACGGTGGCGACACCATCATCGAAAGCCGCGACTACCTGAAGACCCCGCGCTGGACCGGCCTGGCGCAGCTCAGCTGGATGCCCGCCGAGCCGTGGGAAACCTTCGTCGCGCTGCGCCATACCGGGCCGATGTCGGTGCTGAACAACCGGTTGGGCGAACTGCACCGTACGCGTTCCTTCCTGGTCACCGATCTTGGTGCGCGCTGGCACCGCCATCTGGGCGCGCAGGCGCAGCAGGAAGTGTCGGTGGCCGCGGGTGTCAAGAACGTGTTCGATCAGCGCCAGAAAGATCTGGAAGTGGGCGCGCTGCGCGACAGCGACTATGTCTACGGGCCGCGCTTCGCGCGTTCGTGGTACGTCAACCTGCGCTATGCGTTCTGAAGCTCTGCGAGCGTTGTTGCTGGCCTGTGCCGTGCTGCTGGCCGCACCGGCGATGGCTGCGGACCTGCACGCGCAGGTCTCGGCCTCGCTGATGCGGCCGGAACAGCGCTCGCTGCGACCGATGCAATGGACACAGCCGCCGAAACTGGTGGCGCTGTACTTCGGTGCCGACTGGTGTGCACCGTGCCATGCCTTCGTACCCACGCTGCGCAGCGTGCGTGATGCCCTGCGCCAAGCCGGCGCCGATACCGAAGTGGTGTACGTCAGCCAGGATGAGAGCGAGAGCGCGCTGCGCCGCTACATGCACGCGCAGGACATGCCGTGGCCGGTGCTTGACCCGCGCCGCGCTGCGCGCATGCCGGCCCTGCAGGCATTGGCCGGGCTGGCACCGCCGAATCTGGTACTGATCGATGCCGACGGCACGGTGCTGGCCAATGGCTGGCAAGGCCGGCGTTACCAAGGCCTGCAGCCGGTGTTGAAGGAATGGACGAAACGGGCGTGCGCGCAGGAACAGGCCCGCTGCCCGCCTGACCTGTAGCGTCGAGCCATGCTCGACGCATTCCATCACCGTGCAAACGGCAGCCGAGCATGGCTCGGCTCTACAAAAACCGGGATCGCGCGAACGGCCGCCGGGCATGGCCCGGCGCTACCGTTACGGCGCCTCGCCCTCGGCCTTGCGCACGAACGCCTCGAACAGCGCCAGCGTCTGCTCGCTCACATGGTGCTCGATACCCTCCGCATCACGCCGTGCGGTATCAGGGTCCACGCCCAGCGCCAGCAGGAAACGCTCCACGGTCTGGTGCCGCTGGCGGCTGGCATGGGCCAGCGCCTCGCCTTCCGGGGTCAGGAACACGCCGCGGTACGGCCGCTGCACCACCCAGCCATCGCGGGCCAGGCGCCGCAGCATCTTCGCCACGGTGGGCTGGGCCACGCCCAGGCGGGTGGCGATGTCGACCTGGCGGGCCTCGCCGCCGTCGGCCAGCAGGTCCGAGATCAGCTCGACATAGTCCTCCACCAGCTCCATCCGGTGCGCTTCGCGCACTTGCCGGAAGCTCTCGACCTGGCGCTCAGCCTCGATCAAGGGGGTGCTTTTCAGCGATGTCGAATCGTCGGTCTTGCCCACGCCTGCGCCTGTCCTTCCGGTCTACTCCGGGTTTGAAACTGAATTCTGGACCAGTAACGCGATAAAGACGATTGTTTCACATTGCTAATGACTATAGCAGGAGCTATATTCGGACCCATGAACACCCTGGCGCCCCACGACCCTTCGGCCTCCACCCCGGCCAGCCTGGGCGCGCTCAACGCCTCGGTCGCCGTTCCCGACAAGGGCCATTGGTGGTTCCGCCTGCTGGCCTTCCTCGGCCCGGGCTACATGATCTCGGTCGGCTACATGGACCCAGGCAACTGGGCCACCGACCTCGCCGGCGGTTCGCGCTTCGGCTACCTGCTGCTGTCGGTCATCCTCATCTCCAACCTGATGGCGGTGATCCTGCAGGCGCTGTCGGCACGGCTGGGCATCGCCACCGGCATGGACCTGGCGCAAGCCTGCCGCGCGCGGTACCCGAAGCCGGTGAACCTGGCGCTGTGGGCGCTGTGCGAGGCAGCGATCATCGCCTGCGACCTGGCCGAGGTGATCGGCACCGCGATCGCATTGAAGCTGCTGTTCGACCTGCCGCTGCTGTGGGGCGCGGTGATCACCGCGCTGGATACGCTGCTGGTCCTGCTGCTGATGAACCGCGGCTTCCGTGCGCTGGAAGCCTTCGTGATCGCGCTGCTGATGGTGATCTTCGGCTGCTTCATGGTGCAGATCGCGCTGGCCGCACCGCCGGTGATGGACGTGCTGGGCGGATTCATTCCGCGCGCGCAGGTAGTGACTGATCCGCACGCGCTGTACATCGCCATCGGCATCATCGGCGCCACGGTGATGCCGCATAACCTGTACCTGCATTCTTCCATCGTGCAGACCCGCGCCTATCCGCGCACCGACGAGGGCCGTCGCAGCGCGCTGCGCTGGGCGGTGACCGACAGCACCCTCGCGCTGACGCTGGCACTGTTCATCAACGCCAGCATCCTGATCCTGGCGGCGGCGGTGTTCCATGCCAATGGCCGTTTCGATGTGGAAGACATCGAGCAGGCGCACCAGCTGCTGGCGCCGATGCTGGGCGTGGGCGCGGCGGCGACGTTGTTCGCGGTCGCCCTGCTGGCCTCGGGCCTGAATTCGACAGTGACCGCCACGCTGGCCGGCCAGATCGTGATGGAAGGCTTCCTGCACCTGCGCCTGCCGCCGTGGCTGCGGCGGCTGATCACGCGCGCACTGGCAATCATTCCAGTGGTGGTGGTGATCATGCTGTTCGGCGACCAGGGCGCGGTGAAGCTGCTGGTGCTGAGCCAGGTGGTGCTGTCGATGCAGCTGCCGTTTGCGATCATTCCCCTGGTGCGGATCGTGACCGACAAAGTGACGATGGGCGCGTTGGTGGCACCACGCTGGCTGGGCGCGATTGCCTGGGTGATCGCGCTGGTGATCGTGGTGTTGAACGTGAAGCTGCTGGTGGATACCTTCAGCGGAGCCTGACGCCGAACCACGGACCCTGCCCCGGTAGATCCACGCCATGCGTGGATGCCCTTGTAGAGTCGAGCCATGCTCGACTCATCGCTCACCGCGCGAACGGCAGCCGAGCATGGGCTCGGCTCTACAGATGCAACGCGATCGCGGCCTCGATCTGCTGCGGTGACTGGAACCCTGCCAGGCGCGTGCGCTCATCACCGTCACGGAACAGGGACAACGTCGGGGTCTGCCGCAGTCCCAGCTCCCTGAAGAACGCCTCACCCAGCACCTCCAGCTGCACGCGCAGCAAGGTCGTGCCCTGCCCCGCCACGCTGTTGGCCACCCGGTGCAACGACATCTCCAGCATCCGGCAGCCCGGGCACTGGTCCTTGTGGAAATCCACCAGCACCCGCGGGTGCTCGGCCAGCAGCTGCTGGAACTGCTCAGGCGTGGTGGCGTCGATGATCTGCATCGCTGTTTCTCCAGTAGTGGGCCAGGACCGCATCGGTCCAGGCGTCGATGGCCTCGGCATGACGCTCGCCATGCGGCATCTGTTCGATCTCCAGCGGCGGGTAGTCGCTGCGGAAATAGCGGATCAGCCGGTGCACGGCACCGCAGTAGTACTCCTGCCCCCACTGCGTTTCGCCGGTGCCGAACACCGCCAGCTGCCGTGGCCGCTCGCCGCGCTCGGCAATGCCGGCCACCCACGCCTTCATCTCCGCCGGCGTGCGGCCGGCGTTGTCGGTCCAGCAGCCCAGCAGCACCAGGTCGGCCTCGCCGGCAGCCAGCGGCGGCGCCTGCCGCAGGTCGTCGGCCTCCTGCCAGTGCACGGCATGCCCCACGGCACGGCAGCGCTCGGCAATCTGCCGGCCGAGTTCGCGGGTGTTGCCGCTCAAGGAGGCGACCACCATCAGGATGCTCAGCACGGCGCCAGGCTCAGAGATCGTCGAAGCCGTTGTCGACGTTGGTCTTCTTGTAACTTGCATTGCGCATCTCGAAGAAGTCGGTCTTGGTCTCGGTGAAGTTGTCGGCGTAGGCCTTGATCCACGGCATCACGTTGTCGGTGGTGTCGCTGTACAGGCGCTCGATGCCGAGCATGCCGGCCATCTTGTTGGCGCGGTACTTCACGTAGCGCACCATCTCGTCCACGTCGATGCCATCGATGCCATCCAGCACCTCCGACGACCACTGCGTCTCAAGCTCGATGGCATGTTCGAATGACTGGTGCACGTAGGCGGTCAACTCATTGGTCTGCAGCGCGGGGTTTTCACCGATGATGGCGCGGATCAGCTCGCTGATGAACTTGGTATGGGCCAGCTCGTCGCGATTGATGAAGCTGATGATCTTGCCGGTGCCGTTCATGCGGTTCTGCCGCACCATGTTGTAGAAGTAGGCGAAACCGGAATAGAAGTTGATGCCTTCCAGGATCGAGGACTGGATCAGCGACTTGAGCAGGGTCTCGGCGGTCTTCTCGCGCATGAAGTCGTCATACGCGCCCATGATCGGGGCATTGCGCTTGATGATGGTCGGGTGGGTGCGGGCGATCTCGAAGATGCGGTTCTGGTTCGGCAGGTCGGTGATCGAGGCCAGTACGTAGCTGTAGCTCTCGTTATGGATCACTTCCTGCTGGCCGATGATCGCCGCATTGGCATGCGCGGCCGGGTCAGTGATGTACTCGGCGACGTTGTAGATGAAACGGGTCTGCGGTGAGTCGAGCGTGGCCAGCAGGCCGATGATCGAATCGTAGGCGTTCTTTTCGCGTGCGTTGAGCTCGCCGTACTGGCGGGCATCGAGCTTCATGTCGACCTCGTCGGGAATCCAGAAGTTGGTCGACAGCTCCTTGTAGGCCCGATAGAAGGACGGATACGGGATATCGTTCCAGTTGAGGATGCCGCTCGTACGGCCGTTGATGATGCCGGTGCTGCGGTTGGGATGGCGTGGTTCGAGGATCTTGATGCGGTCGAGGGGGGTTGCCATGGTGTTACCTGCAGGGGGTAGCGCCGGGCCATGCCCGGCGGAATGTGCGACGGCCGCGCGATGCGCTCGCCGGGCGTGGCCCGGCGCTACCGTGGATGGTCAGCTGGCGCACCACTCGCATTCGCTGATGTCGATGTCGTTGGAGCGCACGTAGTAGGTGGTCTTCAGGCCTTCGCGCCAGGCGCTCAGGTGCAGCTCCAGCAGGGTGCTCGCGCGGATCGTGCTCGGCACATACAGGTTGAAGCTGATCGACTGGTCGACATGGCGCTGGCGGCGGGCGTTCTGGCGCACGCTGGCGAACTGGTCGACCTTGTAGGCACCCTTCTCATAGTACGGCCAGGTTTCCAGCGACAGGCCCGGCGCCGCCACCGGCCGCCGGAAGTCCTTCTTTTCCTCGTAGTAGAACGCGCTGTAGATCGGGTCGATCGACGCGGTGGAACCGGCAATCTGCGCGGTGCTCATGTTCGGCGCGACGGCCAGCAGCCAGCCGTTACGCAGGCCGTGCGTGGCGACCTCGCGGGCCAGGCTGTCCCACGCGGCGCCGCTGTAGTCGCGGTCACGGAAGTAACGCCCGTTGTGCCAGTCGCTGCCCGCGAACATCGGGTAGCTGCCCCTCTCCTTCGCCAGCTGCGCGCTGGCCTGGATGGTCAGGAAGTTGATGCGCTCGTAGAGACGGTCGGCCAGATCCTCGGCATCCGGTGATTCCCACTGGATCGCCTGTTGCGCCAGCAGGTGGTGCCAACCGAACGTGCCCAGGCCGATGGCGCGGTACTTGCGGTTGGTGATGGTGGCCTGCGGCACCGGCAGCGCGTTGAGGTCAATCACGTTGTCGAGCATGCGCACCTGGATCGGGATCAGGCGCTCCAGCACGTCGGTGGCCAGCAGGTCATCCGGCGCACTGATTGCCCGGCCGAGGTTGATCGAGGACAGGTTGCAGACCACGAAGTCACCGGCGCGGCGCGTGGTGACGATCTGGTCGCCGCTGACGATCTCCTGGATCATCCGCGTCGGGCTCATGTTCTGCAGGATCTCGGTGCATAGATTGCTGGAATAGATCATGCCCGCGTGCTTGTTCGGGTTCCGGCGGTTGACCTCGTCGCGGTAGAACAGGAACGGATTGCCGGTCTCCAACTGGCTGAGCATGATCCGCTTGAACAGATCGATCGCCTTCACCGTGCGGCGGCTGATGCGCTCGTCGGCCACCAGTTCGGCATAGCGGTCGCGGAAGCTACCCGCACCGCGCTTCTCGTCATAGAAGTCCTGCAGGTACCAGCCCTTGGCCTGCTTCACCTCGTGCGGGTCGAACAGGTACCAGTCGGCGCGGCGCTCGACCGCTTCCATGAACAGGTCGGGCACGCACACCGAAGTGAACACATCGTGCGCGCGCAGGCGCTGGTCGCCGTTGTTGAGGCGCAGGTCCATGAACGCTTCGATGTCGCGGTGCCAGATGTCCAGGTACACCGCCACCGCGCCCTTGCGCTGGCCAAGCTGATCAACCGACACCGCGGTGTTGTTGAGCTGCTTGATCCACGGCACCACGCCACCGGAGGAATTGGCCACGCCCCGGATCGGCGCGCCGCTGCTGCGCACATAGCCCAGGTAGGCGCCGACGCCGCCACCGTGCTTGGACACGCGGGCGATATCGGTGTTGGAGTCATAGATGCCCTGCAGGCTGTCGTCCACCGTGTCGATGAAGCAGCTGGACAGCTGCCCACCCACCTTGCCGGCATTGGCCAGGGTCGGTGTGGCGACGGTCATGTACAGGTTGGACAGCGCCCAGTACGCCTCGCCGACCAGCTGCATGCGCCGCTCGCGCGGCTTTTCTTCCTGCATGAGGTACAGCGCGATGGTCAGCCAGCGCTCCTGCGGCAGTTCGTAGACCTCGCGGCTGCGGTCGCTGGCCAGATAGCGCGTGGCCAGCAGGTACAGGCCGTTGTAGGCGAACAGGCGGTCGCGCTCCGGGTCGATCATCTCGCCGGCCTGCTGCAGCTCTTCCTTCGAATAGCAGCGCAGGATGTCGTTGCTGTATATGCCGCGGTCAGCCAGGCTTTCCTGCAGGCCAACGTAGGAGCCGTACTTCAGGCCGACATCGTAGAAGCGGTTGCGGCTGGCACGCTTGTACAGGCGGCGCAGGTAGATGCGCGCGGCAAACTGTTCCCACTCGGGTGCGACCAGGTCCACCCGCGATTCGGCCTCACGGATCAGCAGATCGACCAGGTCGTCGGCGCTGATGCTCGGTTTGCGCTCGACCATCGCCTGCACCACGCGGCGATAGTCGCTCACGTCCAGCTGCGGGAACTCGGCATGCACGGCGTCGATGCTGCGCTGCAGGCGCTCGGCCTCGAACGGCAGGCGGCGGTTGCCGGCCTCCTTGGTGATCCAGGTCGGCACGCGCTCGCCACCGGCGCGCAAGGCGTCGCCAGCGCCGGCCAGATCGGCCACGCGGAAGGTACTGTCGGTCATGGTGGTGAAACTCCAGGCTCGCACGCGCTTTGGCGGTCGATGCCATGGCGGCCCTGAACGCGATACCGGCGCACGGGGCGAACGGGTGGATTGCCAGGGCACGGGAACGTAGGTCGTCGGCATCTGCCTGCGCCTGCGGCCGGTATCCGGGCCGTGGGGGCGACCTGCGTCCGCACGATGGCGGCCGCGTCGACACGGCAAGCCTTCAGGGGCGGGCCGCGGGACGTTTGCTGCATGTCCGGCGGCGGCGGCTGACCGGGAGTGACGGCCACAACATAGTGGGGATATCCCGAACCGTCAACACAAGATGCGGTAATCAGCACATGTCGCGACGATCAGTCGCAGGATGCCGTGTTGCAGCTGCGGCGCCTTGTCGACAGCCCCTGCGGCCCCAGTTCGGTACAACATCAACTTTCCCCGGAACACCACCCATGCGCGCTGCCCAGTACCCCTCCTTCGGCAACCCGGCCGACGTCCTTGCCATTGCCGATGCGCCGCTGCCCGAGCCCGGCCCCGGCGAGGTGCGCATCCGCACCGTGCTGGCCTCGATCCACAACCACGATCTGCTGACCGTGCGCGGCCTCTACGGCTACAAGCCGACCCTGCCGGCGATCGGTGGCAGTGAAGCGCTGGGCGTGGTCGATGCACTCGGCGATGGTGTCGACGGCCTGCAGATCGGCCAGCGCGTCGCCGCAGCCTCGGTACACGGTACCTGGGCCGAGGCCTTCATCGCGCCGGCACGCATGGTGATTCCGATGCCGGAGGCGATCCCCGACGAAATGGCCGCGCAGCTGATCGCCATGCCGCTGAGCGCGCTGATGCTGCTGGAGTTCCTGCACGTCGAGGCGGGCCAGTGGATCGTGCAGAACACCGCCAACGGCGCGGTGGGCAAGTCGCTGGCGATGCTGGCGCGGGCGCGTGGCGTGCATGTAGCCAACCTGGTGCGCAATGCGGATGCCGTCGCACAGTTGCAGGCCCTGGGTATCGATCATGTGTTCGACACCTCGGTGGACGGCTGGAAGGATCGCGTTCGTGAAGCGACCGGCGAAGCACAGGCGGCGGCCGCCGTGGATTCCATCGGCGGCGACGCCAGCGGTGACCTGGTCGACCTGCTCGGCCACAACGGCACGCTGGTGTCGTTCGGCGTGATGAGCGGCGAACCGATGCGCATCCCGGCCGGCGGCCTGATCTACAAGGAAGCGACGGTGAAGGGCTTCTGGGGCAGCAAGGTCAGCCAGGCGATGGCGGTGGAGGACAAGCGCCGGCTGGTTGGCGAACTGCTGAAGCGTGCGGCTGGCGGCGAGCTGACGCTGCCGGTGGAGCAGATCTTCGCACTGGACGACATCGCCCAGGCAGCGAAGGCCGGTGCGGGTTCGGGTCGTAACGGCAAGGTGCTGCTGCGGCCGTGATCGTCTGACATTGCGTTCTGTAGAGCCGAGCCATGCTCGGCTGCTTTCCGGCCAGTGTGTGGAGCCGAGCGTAGGCTCGGCTCTACAGGGGCGTGCGGACCAACGGTCCGCACCCACCGAAGCACAGACCGCGCCGCCGAGAGCGCTTACTTTCGTTAAGAACCTGTGATGTATAACTGAATGCGCTTTCGTCATTGGAAGGTGCATGTACCTGCATGCGGTACTGACGGCTCCTCCCCCGTTCGGCGTTGTCGCTTCCATGTACCGCACCACCCTGAACCTGCTTGCTGGCGCCATTGCCCTGGGCCTCACCGCCGGCGCTGCCGGCGCCGCTGAATCCGCCGACACCGGCAAGGACAGCACCACCCTCGGCACCGTGCTGGTGACCGGTTCCAACATCAAGCGCAGCGATACCGCCGGGCCCAACCCGGTGCAGATCGTCAGCCGCGAACAGATCGAGCAGACCGGCCGCTCCACCCTCACCGACGTGCTGCGCAACCTGTCGGCCAATGCCGGCAACAGCTTCGACGAGCAGTACACCGGCAGCTTCGCCGCCGGCTCGGCCTCGATCGGCCTGCGTGGCCTGTCGCCGAAGAACACACTGGTGCTGGTCAACGGCTACCGCGTGTCCAACTTCGGCTTCGCGCTCAATACCCAGGACACCTTCGTCGACCTCAACGCGCTGCCGATCAGCGCGGTGGAACGCATCGAAGTGCTGAAGGACGGCGCCTCGGCGGTGTATGGCTCCGACGCCATCGCCGGTGTCATCAACATCATCCTGCGCAAGAACTTCCAGGGCGTGGAAGTGGGCGGCGGCTTCGGTACCGCCACACAGGGCGGCCTGGACGAACGCAAGGCCAACCTGCTGGCCGGCTTCGGCGACCTGGAGCAGCAGGGCTGGAACGTGCTGTTCGGGCTGGACCTGCTCAAGCGTGATCGCCTCGACGCCGACCAGCGCGCCTATACCCGCAGCGGCGATTTCCGCGACAAGCCCGGCGGACGCCTGGCCGGCTGGTCCACCGCCGGTGGCAATTGGCTGTCCAACCCGCGCGCGCCGCAACCGTTCGCCAACTGCCCGGATGGCAGTCAGCTGCGTCCCTACAGCGATTTCGGCAGCACCCTGCCCGGCCAGGCCTGCGCCTTCAACGCGCAGCCGTTCAAGACCCTGCAGCCCGGCGCCGAGCGCCTGCAGGCGTCGTTGAGCGCGACCTACCGCTTCAACGACAGCGTCGAAGCCTTTGCCGACGTGCTGTACAGCCACAACAAGGCCGACCAGATCTTCAGTGCGCCGCTGACCGTTGGCCCCGGCCTGCGTGCCTACAACCCGGCTACCGGCACGCTCATCGACGTGCCGGCGGTGCTGCCGGTCGGCCATCCCAACAACCCGGGCAGTACGCCACTGCCGTTCGAGTACACCTTCTTCGATCTCGGCCCGCGCCTGAAGGACAACACGCAGGTGTTCTACCGTGCCCTGGCGGGCGTGCGCGGCAGCGGCGAACGCTGGGACTGGGAAGTGGCGGCACTGACCTCGCAGAGTGCACAGCGCGAGTACGTCGACAACTTCGTCAATCGCTATGCGTTCGAGCAGATCCTGCGCGAGGGCAGCTACAACTTCCTCAACCCGTCCAGCACGCCGGGCGCGCTGGATGCACTGCGCCTGCAGACCAAGCGTCCGGGCTGGTACAAGCTGCACGCGTTGAACGTGAAGGCCTCCACCTCGCTGTGGGAGATGCCCGCCGGTACGGTCGGCTTTGCCTGGGGTGCGGAGTTCCGCAAGGAATCGCTGGACGCGCGCACCAGTGCGCAGGTGCTGTCGGGCACCGAACTGCGTCCGGCCATCAACGTGGTCAATGGCGAGCGCCAGGTCAGCGCCGCCTATGCCGAACTGAGCGTGCCGCTGCACCGCACGTTGGAGCTGCAGGTGGCCGGTCGCGGCGATCACTACGATGACTTCGGCAAGGCGTTCTCGCCGAAGGTGGCGCTGCGCTGGCAGCCGCTGGACAGCCTGCTGCTGCGCGGCTCGTTCTCGCGCGGCTTCCGGGCACCCTCGCTGCCGGAGATCGCGCCGGGCCAGACCGTCAGCTACGGCTCGGTGATCGATCCGCTGGATCCGCTGCAACCGGGCGGCAGCCGTGGCGTGACCAACATCCGCACCGGCAACCCGGATCTGAAGGCGGAGCGCTCGCGCAACTTCAACGTGGGTGCAGTGTGGTCGCCGGATGGTGATACCAGCATCGGCCTGGACTGGTACCGCATCGAGCAGGACAACCTGGTCAAGCCGGACAGCGCGCAGTTCATCGTCGACAACCCGACGCTGTTCCCCGGTCGCGTGCAACGTGATGCGCAGGGACGCATCCAGTTCATCACCAACCAGTACGCCAACCAGGGCGAACTGACCACCTCGGGCCTGGACCTGGACGCCAACCGCACCTTCCGCACCGTGGGCTGGGGCAACTTCACCGTGGCCGGCAGCTGGACCCACCTGCTCAGCTTCAAGCAGCCGCTGGTGGCTGGGCAGGCACCGTATGACGGCGCCGGCAACAACCGCCACGGCGCGCTGCCGCGTACCCGCGGCACCACCTCGTTGAACTGGGCGGTGGGCGACTGGAGCAGTACGCTGAGCCTGCAGTACGTGAGTGGCTACGACCAGCGTGTGGCGACGGCAACCAGCAACCCGGGCCTGCGCGACCGCATCAAGCCGTATCACCAGCTGGACCTGTACGTAGCGTACGAAGGTATTCCCAACACCACGCTGTCGCTGTCGGTGCTGAACCTGACCGACAAGGACCCGCCGTTCGACCCCGCCGGTGGCTCCAACGGTTTCGACATCAGCCAGTACAACCTGCGCGGACAGTTCGTCTCGCTGGGCGCTCGTTACAGGTTCTGATTGCCACTGTAGAGCCGAGCCATGCTCGGCTGCTCTTCCGACACCGAGGAGCCGAGCGCGGGCTCGGCTCTACAGGGGGTGCGGACCAACGGTCCGCCCCCACCGCATCACCGGCTCAGGTGCAGGAACTGCAGGTGCCGTTCGTACTGGCTGATGATGTCGTTGATGATCTGCTTGCGGCTGTAGCCCACCAGGTCGTAGTCCTGGCTGCCTTCGAACAGGTGCACCTCGGCGCGGTAGTAGCGCTGGTTGCGCAGCTGCTGTGCGGCGAACGACGGGGTCAGGTAACCGCTCAGAATCACCCGGTACAGGAAGTCCTGCTGCTCGCCATGGTTGACCGTCAACTCCATGTCGCCCGCCTCGAAGCGCGTGGCCACGTCCCAGCCCTGCCCGCGCAGCTGCTCGGCCACCGCTTCCATCGCCGGCTTCACCGTGTCATCCATGAAGCGGTAGACCTGGTCGCGCACCGGGAAATGCATCGCCTGGCTCAGGCGCTGGCGCCAGCCCTGGTGGTGGCGATCGTCGCCGATCAGCGGCGATGGCCGGTACTGCAGCGCGCGCTTGCGGTGCGATTCGTCACTGAAGGCGCGGGTCAGCCCCCACATCATCAACAACAGGATCGCCGAGAACGGCAACGACGCCAACACCACCGCCGATTTCAGTGCGTCGATACTGCCGGCCAGCAACAGGCCCGCGGTCAGCACCGCGATCACCGTGCCCCAGAACACCCGCAGCCAACGCGGACCATCATCCTCGGGTGCGCCGCCATGCGAGGACAGCGTGGACAACACCACCGCCCCCGAGTCGGCCGAGGTCACGAAGAAGATGAAGCTGACCAGCACTGTCACCGTGATCACCGCGCGGCTCCAGGGGTAGCCGTCCAGCAGCGCATACAGCACGGTCGGTGGATCATCCACCGCCAGCTGCGCCAACTGTTGCTGGCCGTGGTGCAGCACCTGGTCCAGCGCGCTGTTGCCGAAGATCGACAGCCAGGCCAGGGTGAAGCCCAGCGGAATCAGCAGCACGCCGAACACGAATTCGCGGATGGTGCGGCCGCGCGAGATGCGCGCGATGAACAGCCCGACAAAGGGCGCCCAGCCGATCCACCAGGCCCAGTAGAACACCGTCCAGCCGCCCAGCCATTCCGGTCGGCCGCCGTAGGCATACACATCGAAACTCTTGCCGACCACGCTACCGAGGTAGTCGCCCAGGTTCTGCATCAAGGTGCTGAACAGGTACTGCGTCGGCCCGGCAAACAGCATGAACAGCACCAGCGCGATCGCCAGCAGCATGTTGATGTTGGCCATCCAGCGCACGCCTTTCTCCACGCCGGAGACGGCCACGGCCACCGCCGCGCCCATCATCGCCACCACCAGCATGATCTGCACCAGGTTGGAATGCGGGATGTTGAACAGGTGCGCCAATCCGGCATTGAGGTGCAGCACGCCGAAGCCCATGTCGGCACCGATGCCGAACACGGTGGCGACGATGCCCAGCGCGTCCACGGTGTAACCGATCGGGCCGTTGATGCGCTTGCCGATCAGCGGGTACAGCGCCGAGCGCAGTGCCAGCGGCAGGTTGTGGCGGTAGGCGAAGTAGGCCATCGCCATCGCCGCCAGCGCGAACACACCCCAGCCATGCAGTCCCCAATGCAGGAACAGCAGCTGCATGGCCTGGCGCGCGCCGGCCTCGCCCGCCGCCGGATCGCCCTGCGGCGGCTGCAGGTAGTGGGTCAGCGGCTCGGAAACGCAGAAGAAGAACAGGGTGATGCTGATGCCTGCAGCGAACAGCATGCCGGCCCAGGAGAGGTAACTGAACTCCGGTTCGTCATGGTCGGCACCGAGCTTGATGCCACCGTATTTGGACAGCGCCACGCCGACCACGAACACCAGGTACAGGGTCATGGCCAGCAGGTAGTACCAGCCGACGTTGAGTGCGGCCCAGTCCTGCGCCTTCAGCAGCAGGCGGCCTGCGCCCAGCGGGAACAGGCTGACGAACAGCGCGAACGCCACGACAACGATCGCCGCGAAGGCGAACACAGGCCGAAGGGTGCGCACCGGGGATTGTTGCGGCTCCAGTACATCCATGGGGCGGCGTTCTCCGGTAGATCAAAGGGTTAGCCGACCGATTGTGGCTGAACCGCAGTGGACAGAGCATGAAGTTGTGGCCAGCGGTCACAGGCCCGATCCACCATTCCGTGTTATCACGCGCGCGCCGGCAGACGCCTGCGAGCACAGCCGCGCGCACTGCCTGCGACGCGGCCACGCGCGTACTGTCCAATTACGACATCACATGCACCGCGCACAGCTTGTTGCCATCCGGGTCGCGCAGGTAGGCCAGGAACAGCTGGCGCCCGGCCATGCTGCGGATGCCGGCCGGGTCTTCGATGGCGGTGCCGCCATGGGCCACGCCGGCGTCCTGCCAGCCACGCACGGCCTCAGCACTGTCGAGGGTGAAGCCGATGGTGCCGCCGTTGGCGTGGCATGCCGGCTGACCGTCGATCGGCGCGGTGACGATGAACATACGGCCATCCTTGAAATACACCAGACGGCCCTTGTCATCGAAGACGCCCGGACGTGCGCCCAACGCACCGAACAGTGCATCGTAGAAGCGATGCGCGGCGTCCATGTCGTTCGTTCCAACGGTGATGTGGCTGAACATGCGGGCACTCCCTGTGGAAAACCGCAGTGTCGGCGAGCACGTCGGGCATCGCAAATCCGGCGACCTCCCCCGCTGCGCCCCGCGCAACGTTTGTCGCGCGCCGCTCGATCACCCTATAATGGGAATCATTCTCATTAATGATCGATGCCGATGGCCGTGCCCGCCGCCTCCAGCACTGCGCTGGCGGGGTTCTACCGCGAACACCATGGCTGGCTGCTCGGCTGGTTGCGCCGCCGCACGCACAACGCCGACTGCGCCGCCGACCTGACCCAGGACACCTTCCTGCGCCTGCTCAGCCGTCGTGTCGATCCATCAGAACTGCGCTTGCCGCGCGCCTATCTCAGCACCATCGCGCACGCCCTGCTGGTCAACCACTGGCAGCGCGCGGACCTGGAACGCGCCTACCTGACCGCGCTGGCCACCCAACCGGAGCCGGTGCATCCCTCGGCAGAGGAGCGCACCCAGGCATTGCAGTTGCTGCATGCCATTGCCGACATGCTGTCCGGCCTCGCCGAGCGGCCACGGCGCGCGTTCCTGCTGGCGCGGCTGTCCGGCCTTGGCTATGCAGAGATCGGCGTGCAGCTGGGCGTGTCCGAGCGCATGGTCAAGAAGTACATGGCGCAGGCGATGCTGCATTGCCTGCGCCTGTCCGGCGACGCGGCGGCATGAGCGCGGCATTGGCCGGCCCGGCGCTGGAACAGGCTGCCGAATGGTTCGCGCTGCGCCAACAGGGCTGGAGCGACGGCGACCAGCAACGCTGGCACGCCTGGCTGCAGGCCGATGCTGGTCACGCCGACGCCTGGCGACGGGTCGAGGCGGTCTGGCAATCGTTCGCCCCGCTGTCGGCTCCGGCAGCCGCAACTGCATTTGATGCTGCGCGCCTTCGCCGGCGGCGGGCGCTGCGCGGCATCGGTGGCGCCCTCGGCATCGGCGCGGTCTCCCTGCTCGGCCTGCATGGGCTTCAGGCGCAGCGCCGCCTGCAGACGCAGCGCACCGCTGCCGGGCGTACCGGTCATTGGACGTTGGCCGATGGCAGCCAGTTGTGGCTCAACGCCGGCAGCGAAGTGACCGTCGACATCGGCAACGGCCACCGCGCCCTGCATCTGCTGCGCGGCGAACTGCTGCTGCAGACCGGCCACCACCCTGCATTCGTCGGCCTGCCCCTGACCGTGCATGTGCCCGGGGCGCGCCTGCAGCCGATCGGCACCCGCTTCGCGGTCGGCCGCGAAGCGCAGGACGGCCGGTTGGACGTGTTCGAGGGTGTGGTGCGGTGCCTGCCGATGTTCGGTGCGGCGCTGGATGTTCCTGCGGGAAGTGCGCTGCAGATCGGAGCGATGGGGGGGCTCACAACGGTCGCTGCCGATCCTCTGCGCGGCGACTGGCAGGACGGACGCCTGCAGGTGCAGGACACGCCGTTGATCCGGGTGATCGACGAACTGGCCCGTCACCATCAGGGCTATCTGGGCTGTGATCCTGCACTGTCCGCATTGAATGTCACCGCAGTATTGCCGCGCCTGGACAGCCTGCAGGCCCTGAAACTGCTGGCGCGCGCCCTGCCGATCCACATCGAGCAGCGTTGGCCGTGGTGGACCGTTGTGCGTCCGCGTTGAAATCGCGGTTCCCTTTCTGCGCGCTCGGCGGGCACTACAAGGGAACCCATTGCGGATGTTGCCGCCCCCATGAAACGACCCTGCCCTTCCCCTCGCCCGCTTGCCATCGCACTGTGCCTGGCCCTGGCCACGCCGTGCCTGTTGCCGGCGGCCGCCCACGCACAGGATGCCGCCGCTGCCGTTCGCTGGCAGATCCCGGCCGGACCGCTCGACCAGGCCTTGACCACGTTCGGCCAGCAGTCCGGCCTGTCCATCGCCACCGATGCGCGCCTGACCCGCGGCCGCCACAGCAGCGGCGTGCAGGCCTCGCTCAACACCGAGGCCGCGCTGGCGCAGCTGCTGGCCGGCACCGGCCTGTCGTTCCAGCGTGATGCCAGCGGCGTGGTGCTGCAGGCCGCCCCCGCCACCGATGCTGGTGTGCGCCAGATCGGCACCCTGCGCGTAGCCGGCCAGGCCAGCGAAGGTGCTTCGCCGTGGGGCTTGGCCGATGCCGATGCCGTATACCGCGACAGCGGCTCGCGCGTGCATCTGGACCACCAGCAGCTGGAACGCTTCCGCGGCCAGTCGATCGGCGATGTGCTGGCCGGCGCAGTCGGCGTGCACACCGGAGACGTACGCAATGGTGGTGCGCTGGACGTGAACATCCGCGGCCTGCAGGGCCAGAACCGGGTGCCGGTGATCATCGACGGCGGCCAGCAGGCCATCGACGTGTACCGCGGCTATGCCGGTGTGCAGCAGCGCAGCTACCTCGACCCGGACCTGATCAGCGCGATCAGCATCGAGAAGGGGCCGAGCCTGGCCGCCAACGCCGCCAGCGCGATCGGCGGCGTGGTCTACATGGAGACGCTGAACGTCGATGACATCCTCGACGAGGGCGAGGCCTGGGGACTGCGCGTGCGCGGTGGCGTGGCCGACAACAGCATCGACCGCACCCGCACCTTCAAGCAGATCGCGCGCGGCAGCGACAACCGCAACAGCCTGCGTGACCCGCGCGACTGGAACGGCAGCGTGGCCTTCGCCCAGCGCGGCGAGGACTGGCAGCTGGTGGCCGCTTACGCGCGTCGCCGCCAGGGCAACTACTTCGCCGGCAGCAACGGCGCGCACCGCTACGACGACCAGCACCTGTCCAGCGGCGGTACCGGCATGTCCAGCCAGGCGGTCTCGGACATGTACCACTCGGGTGATGAAGTGCTGAACACGCACACCGACAACGAATCGGCGCTGCTGAAATTCACCTGGACGCCCAACCCCGACCAGCGGCTTGAGCTGAGCCACCGCTACTTCAACTCCAGCTTCGGCGAGATCATGCCCTCGGCGATCGGCCGTGTCGGTGAGTCCAACGAATGGGTGACCTACGTGGACAAGGCCAACACCATGTTCCAGTTCGAGCCAGGGAAAATGCGGCTCAACGCCACCTCGCTGCGCCACCGCTACCGGCCCGAGGCACACCCGTGGCTGGACCTGAGCAGCACGCTGTGGTTCACCGCCGCCACCAGCCGCATGTTCAACAGCAACATCGCCAACACGCCGCTGTTCAAGGACGTGCCCAACGACCAGATGCCGGATACGCTGGGGGAAACCTATGGCCCGGGCCTGCAGTCGGACGTGAAGACCCGGCGCTGGGGCGTGGACAGCAGCAACACCACCCGCTTCAGCAACAGCCTGGGCGACTGGACGCTGCGCTACGGCGCTGCGTTCCAGCATGAGGACACCGCACCGAACTCGCCGGTGCTGCCTGTGGACTACAACAACAACCGCTACCTGCGCTCCGGCACGCGGCGCGAAGCCAGCGTTGTCGCCTCGCTGCAATGGCAGCCGTGGGACTGGCTGTCGCTGACCGCAGGCGGCCGCTTCATCGACTACCGCACCCGCGACCGCAATCGCGTGGCCTTCGTCAGCGAATCGCGCGACCTGCGCTATACCTTCGCGCGCCTGAGCAAAGGGGGCCAGCTGCTGCCGGGCTGGTACAAGGAGTGGTACCCGGATGCACAGGGCAACTACACGTATGACTCGCTACGCGCTACGCCCTACGGCGGCAGCACGCTAGGCCAGAGCTACGACTTCGATGGCTTCATTCCCGACCCGCGCGGCGCCAACGGTTTCTACACCAGGCAGATTCCCACCGCATGGGGCTACAAGCCGGCGATCCGCCGTTCCGGCCACGGCTTCGCGCCGTACGCAGAGGCCCGCTTCAACCTCGATCAGGACATGTTCTTCTACGTGAAGTACGCGCAGGGCTGGAAGATGCCCAGTCTGTTCGAATCGACGCTGGGCAACAGCACCTCGGCACCGGTGGCCGACCTGAAGCCGGAGAAGAACCGTTCCTGGGACATCGGCTTCAGCCTGCTCAAGCAGGACCTGTGGCGCGATGGCGACCGCCTGGCGTTCAAGGTGGCCTGGTTCAAGAACGATATCGACAACGCGATCACCCGTCGCTTCGACTCCAGCAACTGGGCGTTCTATGTCGACAACGTGGACAACTACACGGTATCCGGCTACGAGCTGCAGTCCGGCTATGACGCCGGCATCGCCTACCTGGACCTGTCGGCCAGCTACTACCAGCGCGCGCGCACCTGCGACGCGGCCACCGCCAAGCGCCTGCGCGAAGACCCCTATGCGAAGTGGAGCAAGCTGGACACCACGCCGGATTGCGTGGATGGCGGCTTCGGTACCTCGTTTGTCAACGCACAGAATCCGCCGAAGTACTCGATCCACAGCACGCTGGGCTTCCGCCTGTTCGACAAGCGGCTGGATACCGGCATCCGCCGCACCTACAACAGCGGCCCCACCCACGAACTGGACAAGCCCTGGAATACCACCGGCTCGACCGGGTTGCAGAACATCTACCTGCCCACCGCGATCTACGACTTCTATGCGCGCTGGCAGTTCACCCCGAAGGCCGAAGTGGAACTGGTGGTCAGCAACCTGCGCAACACCTACTACATGGACACGCTGGCGATGAGCCTGATGCCCGGCCCGGGCCGTACCACGCGATTGAACTTCACCGCACGCTTCTGACCGCTGCAGAAACCGCAACGCCCCGGGGAGATCATCCCCGGGGCGTCTGCATGCGGCGGCTCACGCTCTGACAGGTACCAACCCGGGTTGGCACAGCAACTCAGCACGGGTAGGTGCCAACCAGCAACTCAGCACGCGTAGGTGCCAACCTTGGTTGGCACAACAACGCGTTACTTCGCGGTGCTGAGCAGCAGCACCGCGACAGTGACCAGCGCGATGCCGATCCAGCCGATCGGGCGCAGGCGGTTGCCGAACAGCAGGCGGCCGCAAGTGGCGGTACCGATCACGCCGATTGCACCCCACATCGCATAGGCGGTGGCCAGGTCCATGTAGCGCACCGCCTGGCCCAGCAGGGCGAAGGCGATCCAGACCATGACGACCGCGCCGACGCCCCAGCGCCAGCGGCGAAAGCCCTCCGATTTGGCCACCATCATGTTGGCGGCAACGTCGATCAGCGCAGAACAGATCACGAAAAACAGAGCCAGGGTATTCATCAGTGCGCCTCCCCGAGGGTGACACAGACGATGCCGACCACCGCCAGCACGAGGCCGGCCAACTGCTGCAGCGACAGGCTCTCGCCAAACACGGTGAGGCCGACCACGGTCAGCAGGGTCAGGCCCAGGCCTTCCCACACCGCATAGGCGACACCGACCGCGATGCGGCGCACCGACAGGGCCAGGAAGTAATAGGACAGCGCCAACGCGCCGGCCATGATCAGGTAGCCGGTCCAGCCGCCGTCGCGGGCGGCATGGGCCATGAACGAGGTGCCGACCACTTCGGCAACGATCGCCACGGTCAGGCAGGCCCAGGCGACCAGCGCGCCACGGGCGGGAACAGTACGGGACATGTGAAACTCCTTGCGGGACGGGGACCGCGCCGCCTTTTCAATAGATCCACGCAGTGCGTGGAGGGTCCGGAGCACGCCGCAGACAGGGGCGACGGCTGACAGTATCATCGCCTTTTACGGTGGTATCAAAATGGATTCCATCGACAGGAGCGATGGATCAATGCCCTATTCCCCTGAATCCCTGCAGGCCTTCGTGGAAGCCGCGGCGCTGGGCTCGTTCTCGGCGGCGGCGCGCCGCCTGCGCAAGACCCAATCGACGGTCAGCACCGCCATCGCCCACCTGGAGGCAGACCTCGGCGTCAGCCTGTTCGACCGCAGCGGACGCTACCCGCAGTTGACCGAAGCCGGGCGCCAGGTGCTCGGTCATGCCCAGGAAATTCTCGCCGCCGATACCCGCCTGCAGCAGTTGAGCGTGCGGCTGGCCGCCCCGGTCGAAGCGCGGCTGACCGTGGTGTTCTCCGACGTCTATCAGCTCGATCCGGAGCAGCGCGTGTTGCAGCGCTTTGCCGAAGCGTTCCCCGAGATCGAACTGGAATGGCTGGATGCCGAAGGCGAAGACGTGCTGGAACTGGTGGGTAGTGGTCGCGCCGCGCTGGGCCTGCTGCCGCGCCAGGAAAGCTATCCGGATGGTCTGGTGGCACGGCCGTTGGCCCATCACAGCGAGCTGTCGGTGTATGTGGCGCACGACCATCCGCTGGCCGACGCCGGCCGTCGCGCGGCCGCCCAGCTGGCACGGCACCGGCAGGTGCGCCTGAGCGCGGAGGTCGACCATGCGCGGGCGGTTACCGGGCTGGCGTGGACCGCCACCGACTACCTGATGGTGATGGAGATGGCCGAGGACGGCATCGGCTGGGCCGAGCTGCCACGCGCGCTGGTACAGCGCTACGACCGCGGGCAGCTGGTGGAACTGACTCTGCCCGGCTGGCCACGACGCATCCACAGCGACCTGCTGTGGCGCCGCGACACGCCGCCGGGGCCAGCGGCGCTGTGGTGGGCCGACGCGTTGGGGTGAACCGAAATCAACGATGGGCGAGCGCGTAATCCAGCGACGCGCACACCGCTGCCACCTGGGCGTCGTTGCACTGCTGCGGGGTCGCCCGCGGGCTGTCCGGGTAGACCTCGGTGGTGGTGGTGTAGGTCGCACCGGTGATGCCGGCACACAGGCCCAGCTTCACCAGCGGGTACTCGATCACGCCGTGAGCGACCACCGGCGAACCGATGATCTCGCCCTTGTCGTCGGCCGGCGCGATGTGGGTGACCTTCTCCACCTCGGCAATCACCGCCTGCTGGAAGGCCGGTTGTGGGTTCTCGCTGTCGTCCACCAGATAGAAACCATCCGGAATCAGGCCCGGCTCGAACGGCTTGCCGTCACGCGCGGCCAACGCCGGGCGGAACTCACTCTCGTCGCTGTCGGTAGTCTCGTGCAGGTCGATGTGCAGCACGAACTGGTCCTTGATCGGTGCGATCAGCTCGATCAGCGCGGTCGACTCGCGGGCCGGGCCATCGGCGCGGAAATTGCGGTTCGGGTCGATCGCATCGAAGTTCCAGCGGTTGATGCGCTCGAAGCCCCACGGATTCACGCACGGTGCCACCAGCAGATTGGCCTTGCCGGCGTAGTCGGCGGCGTGCCTTTCGAGGAATTCCAGCGCGCCCATCACGCCGCTGGTCTCATAACCGTGCACGCCACCGGTAACCAGGGCAGCCGGCAGCGCCGGGTTCCAATCGCGGCTGCGCAGGGCGAACAGAGTGTAGGTCTCGCCAGCGTAGTCGAGCTGGCCATAGGCCACCTTGTCGAAGCGCGAAGCCAGCGCCTCGATGCGGGGCAGCACCTCCTCGTCATAGCGACGCAGGCGCTGCTGGCGGCCACGCCACGCCTCCCGTTCCGCCGCTCCCCACGGCTGGCCAGGGGTTCCGACGGGGTAGAAAGCGGCTTGGGACATGGCAGATCTCAGCGAGTCAGGAAGCAATCGCCCACTGTATCACCGGGGCATCGGCATGAACCGAAGGCGCATTCCAATAGCGAATGGAATCAGCAATAATTCTCATTTACGACCTTCCACAGCCTGCACCGATGCCCATCCTCGCCCTGCAACCGGCCCGCCTACCCCTGGCCGCCGCCCTCTCCCTGTGCCTGCTCCCGACCACCCGTGCCTTCGCCCAGGACGGCGCCACCACGCTGGACAGCATCCAGGTCTCCGGCAGCTGGCTGGGTACCGGCCTGCATGACAGCGTCAAGCGCTTTGCCGGCGCGCGCACCGTGGTCGACCGCCAGCGCATCGAGGCCAGCGGCGCGGCCAGCCTCGGCGATGCCATGCGCCGTATTCCGGGTGTGCAGGTCACCGACAACTCCGGCACCGCTGGCAGTTCGGTGTCGCTGAACATCGGCGTGCGCGGCCTCACCGGGCGCTACTCGCCGCGCTCGACCGTCCTGTTGGACGGCGTGCCGCTGGCGGTGGCGCCGTATGGCCAGCCACAGCTGTCGTTCGCGCCGACCAGCCTGTCCAACATCGAGTCGATCGACGTGGTGCGCGGCGGCGGCGCGGTGCGCTACGGGCCGCAGAACGTCGGTGGCATCATCAACTTCAGCACCCGCGGCATTCCCACCGAGGCCGGCCTGCACGGCGAAGCCGGCGTGCGCTACACCGCCTACGACCATGGCGGCGGCGACAGCGCCCAGTACAACGCCTTCCTCGGCGGCACCGGCGACAACGGCTTGGGCGCCGCCCTGCTGTACTCCGGCCAGGATGGTCGCGGCTGGCGCCAGGGCAGCGATGACCGCTTCAACGACCTCGCGCTGAAGTTCGCCTACGCCATCGACGAACAGCAGGAGCTGCGTGCCAAGCTGTCCTACTACGACGTACGCTCGCTGACGCCGGGCGGCCTGACCCGTGCGCAGTACGAGGCCGATCCGTTCCAGAACACCCGGCCGACCGATTTCTGGAAGGGCCACCGCACCGGCATCGACCTGGGCTACACCAACACCCTGTCGGCCAACAGCGAGTTCGAGGTGCTGGCCTATTACAACGAGAGCAACCGCGCCAGCTCGCTGATCAACGCCGCCAACACCCAGCTGACCGTGCAGCCGCGCGACTACCGCGTGCTCGGCATCGAGCCGCGCTACACCCAGCGCCTGCGCTGGGGCAGCACCGTGCATGACATCACCGCCGGCTACCGCTTCCTGCGCGAGCGCGGCAACGACCGCAGCTACACCGTGGTCCGCCGCACCGGCGTGGAAAGCGCCATCACCCGCTTCGACAACGCCACCGACGCGCATGCGGTCTACGTGGACGACCGCATCACCGTCGGCCAGTGGCGCATCACCCCGGGCGTGCGCATGGAGTGGATCGACATGGACCGCCGCCAGGCCGGTGGCGGCGCCACCTTCAGCAGCCGCAACGACAAGGCGCTGCCGTCGATCAACATCGCCTACCTGCTGACCCCGCAGCTGACCGTGTTCGGCAACTACACCACCTCGTTCGGGCCGGTGCAGAACATCCAGCTGAACTCGCAGACCGCCAGCAACCCGCTGAACCCGGAAGTGGCCAAGACCACCGAACTGGGTGCGCGCTGGCAGGATGGCGCCCTGCGCGCGGAAGTGACCGTGTTCAAGATGCGCTTCGACAACCAGATCCAGCAGGTGCCGGGCATCACCCCGCCGACCTTCCAGAACATCGGCGCCACCGACCACAAGGGCTTGGAAAGCGCGCTGGAGTACCGCTTTGCCGAGGACAGCGCGCTGGCCGGCCTGGAGCTGTACGCCAACTACACCTGGACCAAGGCGATCCAGCAGTCCGGTGACAACCGTGGCCTGGACGTGCCGTTCTACTCGCGCGACACCGACAGCGTCGGCGCCCGCTACGCCCTGGCCGGTTGGACCTTCAATGTCTCCAGCACCCACCAGAGCGGCCAGTTCTCCGACGCCGCCAACACTTGGGCCGAGAGCGCTGACGCGCGCGTGGGACGCGTGCCGGGCGTACGCCTGTGGAATGCCCAGGTGGCCTGGCAGGTGCCGGGGCTGGGTGACAGCGAGATCGCGCTGGGCGTGAACAACCTGGCCGACAAGCGCTCGTACACCCGCAATGTCGATGGCAACGCCGGCCGCATGGTGGCCGCGCCGCGCACCTTCTACGTGCAGGGCTGCTACCGCTTCTGAGCCGGTAGCCGCCCGATGCGGTGACGGTGGCGCTCACGGTGGCGGCGTATCATGCCGCCACCATGTCACTGCCTGTTTCGCCATCGCGCCTGCATCTGGCCTTCCAGGGCCTGCGCCTGCGGCTGCGCGGCAGCGACCTGTGGTTCATCGCGCTGGCGCTGCTGGTTGGCCTGATCGCCGGCTACCTGACCCTGCTGCAGTCGGGCATCGCGCGCTGGCTGCAGGGCACGTTGTATGGGCTGGACGACGGCATGCGGCTGAGCTCCCTGCCCTCGCTGACCTGGACCGCGCTACTGGTGCTGCCACTGGGCGGGCTGCTGGTCGGCCTGGTCAGCCTGGCGGCGACGCGACTGAAACGGCCACTGCTCGATGCGGTGGAAGCCAATGCGCTGCACGGCGGCCGCATGTCGATGCGCGACAACCTGATCGTGCTGACCCAGACCCTGCTGTCCAACGGCTGCGGCGCGTCGGTCGGCCTTGAGGCTTCGTATACGCAGATGGGCGCGGGCAGCGGCTCGCAACTGGGCAGGGTGATGCGCCTGCGTCGCAACGACGTGCGCATCCTGGTCGGTGCCGGTGCCGCCGGTGCCATCGCCGCTGCGTTTGGTGCGCCGCTGGCCGGTGCGTTCTACGCCTTCGAGATCGTCATCGGCGCCTACACCCCCGCTGCGCTGGCACCGGTGGCCGTCGCAGCGCTGGCCGGCGCGTTCGTGGCCGACCAGGCCGGCATCGAAGCCTATCTACTGCCAGCGGCCTCGACCATCGACGTGCGCGCCGCCGACTACGCGATCTACGGCCTGCTCGGCTGCTGCTGCGCGATGGTCGGCATCGCCATCATGCGGCTGATCGCCTCGATCGAAGGCACGGTCAAGCGCAGCCCCCTGCCCGCGTGGGGACGGCCGGTGGTGGGTGGACTGCTGCTGATTCCACTGGCGCTGGCCAGCCCGCAGGTGCTGTCGTCCGGCCACGGCGCCCTGCATCTGGACCTGACCACGCACCTGCCGCTGATCTGGATCGGCGGCCTGTTGACCCTGAAGTGCCTGGCCTCGGGCATCTCGCTGGGCTTCGGCTTCCGTGGCGGCCTGTTCTTCGCCTCGCTGTTCATGGGCACCCTGGTCGGCGCGCTGTTCGCCGGACTGCTGGGCATGGCCACCGGCGTTCCGGTGATCGACGCCACCTCGGCCGCGCTGGCCGGCATGGCCGCACTGGCCGCCGCCGTCGTTGGCGCGCCGATGACCATGGCCATGCTGGTGCTGGAAGGCACGCACGATTTCCTGCTGACCAGCGTGGTGATGAGCGCGGTACTGGTGTCCAGCACGCTGGTGCGGCAGTGGTTCGGCTACTCGTTCTCGACCTGGCGCATGCACCTGCGCGGCGAGACCATCAAGAGCGCCCGCGACGTGGGCTGGGTGCAGAACCTCAACGCCGGCCGGCTGATGCGCAAGGGCGTGGCGACCGCCCCGGCCGATCTCGATGCCGCCGCGTTCCGCCAGCGCTTCCCGCTGGGCTCGGGCACCCGGGTGATCCTGATCGACAGCGAGGGCCACTATGCCGGCATCGTGCAGATTCCACGGGTCTACGGCGATGGCGTGAAGCCGGAAACCCTGATCGGCGAACTGGCCGAGAACCGTGACGTCTCGCTGGCACCGTCCTCCGACGTGGTCAGCGTGATGCAGCGCTTCGACCAGACCCAGGCCGACGAGCTGGCGGTGGTGGCTGCCGACGGCCAGGTATTGGGCGTCGTCTCCGAAGCCTTCGTGCGCAAGCGCTACGCCGAAGAACTGGACAAGCGCCAGCGCGAGCTGATGGGCGAGCGCGTCGACGATACCGACTGATCCCGAAAAAGGGGATTAAGTCGTTTGTGGCCCATCCGGGTATCCACGCATGGCATGGATCTACCGTCACACGACCGGGGTAGACTCCGGCCATGCGCTTTATTGAGACCTTCCAGGCCGGTCCCTTCGCCGACACCGTGGTCAGCCTGCTGGCCGCTTTCGTACTGGGCACGCTGATCGGCGCCGAACGCCAGTACCGGCAGCGCACCGCCGGCCTGCGCACCAACGTGCTGGTGGCCGTCGGCGCCGCTGCCTTCGTCGACCTGGGCATGCGCATCGCCGGCAGCGCCGAGGCGGTGCGGGTGATCTCCTACGTGGTCTCCGGCGTCGGCTTCCTCGGCGCGGGCGTGATCATGAAGGAAGGCATGAACGTGCGCGGCCTGAACACCGCCGCCACCCTGTGGTGCTCTGCGGCGGTGGGCAGCTGCACCGGCGCGGACATGCTGGCCGAAGGCGTGCTGCTGACCGTGCTGATCATCGCCGGAAACACCCTGCTGCGGCCGCTGGTGAATGCGATCAACCGCATTCCGATCAATGAGACCGCCACCGAGGCGACCTACGAAGTGCGCCTGAGCGTGGATGCCGAAGCCGTGCCGCGCGTGCGCGAGCGGTTGGTCGACGCGCTGGAAGCAGCGCAGTATCCGGTCGGTGATGTGCAGGTGGTCGAGCATGCCGATGCACCCACCGATGTGATCGCGGTGCTGGTCAGTACGGCCGTCAGTGCCGATGAGCTGGACGTGGTGCTGGCGCGGATGGAGCACGTGCCGGGCGTTCTGCATGCCACCTGGGAAGTCAGCACCCGCGATTGAGCCGGTTCCGGCAACTCACCCACCCGCCATGCGCTGCTGCGCCCGCAGCAGCTTGCGGAATGAACCGCACTGCCGCGCATCCTGCGCTTCCGGGCAGGCCGCCGCGCGCTGCAGGTGCCGGCGCACCCGCTGCAGCTGGGTGATCTGCCTCTGCAGCACATCAGCCTGCGCCAGCAGCGCCTCACGATCCAGGGAGATACATCCACGCTGCGGCGGCAGCGATGCCCCGATCTGCTGCAGTGACATCCCGGCCGCCTGGCCGAGACCGATCAGCGCCAGCCGTTCCAGCACCTGCTCGTCATACTGCCGGCGCAGGCCGCGACGCCCAAGTGCCTGCAGCAGCCCCAGCTGTTCGTAGTAGCGCAGGGTCGAGGCCGGCACGCCACTGCGCTTGACCACCTCGCCGATATCCAGTTCACGCATGGGCTTGACCTCAAGTCGTCTTCAAGCAGCAACCTATGGGCCACTTCCCGACAAGGCAAGACCATGGCCAGCCCATCCCCCGTTGATCAGAACACCCTCTGGAACGGCCCCGGCGGCCAGATCTGGGTCGCCCAGCAGGCCATCCTCGATGGCCTGTTCCAGCCGATGGCCGACCTGCTGGTCGCCGAGTTGCCAGAAACCGTCACGCAACTGCTCGACATCGGATGCGGCACGGGCGCAAGCCTGCTTGCCGCCGGTGCGGCACGCCCGGCCGCCCACTGCACCGGCCTGGATATCTCCGCACCGATGCTGGCAATGGCGCGCGAACGGGCAGAAACGGCGGGGCTGGACGCTGACTTCATCCTTGCCGACGCGCAACGGCACCCTCTGCCTTCCGCGCACTTCGACTGGATCCAGTCGCGGTTGGGGGTGATGTTCTTCGAGGATACCGGTGCGGCCTTCGCCAACCTGCACCGCGCCACGCGGCCCGGTGCCGGCCTGCGTTTCATTGCCTGGCGCAGCGCTGACGAGAATCCATTCATGACCACGGCCGAGCGCGCGGTCGGCGATGCGCTTGAGCTTCCGCCGCGCGTACCCGGTGCCCCGGGACAGTTCGCCTTCGCAGATGGCCAACGCGTGCAGCGCCTGTTGCAGGCTGCCGGCTGGAAGGATGTGGAGGTGGTTGCGGTGGACCTTCCGTGTTCGATCGCACGCGATGAGCTGCCGACCTACGTCGGCCAGCTGGGCCCGGTGGGCCAGGCGCTGCGGGCGCTGCCCGAAGCGGAGGCCGCTGGGCTGCGCGACCAGGCGCTGGCAGCATTCACACCATTCATCGACGGCGATCGGGTCCGCGTGGATGCTGCCTGCTGGTTGATCCGCGCACGCGCATGACACAGAAAAGGGGACGGAGGGGATTAAGTCGTCCATGTCCCTGCCGTGCCGGGAACGACTTAATCCCCTCCGTCCCCTTTTTCTTCTACAGTGCCTCGCCGGCGTCGGCCAGGCGCGATTCGATCAGCGCATACCACTGCTGCAACACGTCGATGAGCATGTCCAGTTCGGCGTCGGTGCGCTGTGCGCGACCACTGCGCAGGCAGGCCTGGGCTTCCTGCAGCTGGGCAAGGAAGCCGGCCACGGTGTCTGCCTGCAGGATCAAGCCCGGCAGGCGCCGCCCGGGAATGCGCACCACCGCATGGTTGCCGAGCTGGCCGTACACACTCAATGTGGCTTCCGTCTTCATGGAAAGAGGCAGGAATTGGGCGTTCATCGCGTGCACCATGGAAAACCTGAGCCGCCGGCAGGCATGGTCAACGGGGGAGACGTAACCACGTCCTGCCGACGGTCAGGGGGGACTCGGGATACCGGGGCATGACCCCGGTGTTGGACTCTCAGCGCGGCTGGGCCATTCCAGCAATCTGCACACGCCGGTTCGGCGCCAGGCAGGCGATCAGCTCGCGACGGTTGCGCTGCTCGCACTGCACGATCGGCTCGGCTGCGCCCCGCCCTTCGGCGCTGATGCTGGCCGCAGGCACCCCACCCTGCACCAGCGCGCTGCGCACGGCCTCGGCACGCCGCTGCGACAGGGTCTGGTTGTAGCTGGCACTGCCGATACGGTCGGTGTACCCGGTCACCCGGATCGACTGCACCTGACTGGCCTCGCGCACCTGCGCCAGCACGCCCTGTATGGCCTGCTGGCCTTCGGCACTGAGCACCGCGCTGTCGAACCCGAACAGCGCATCCGCCGACAACCGCAGCGGCTGCTCCGGCAACGGTGCCGGTGCTGGCGGCGCTGGCGGCCGCGGCGGTTCCAGCACCGCCGCGCACGATTCCGGCTTCCAGTAGCCCCCTTGGGCGATGCCCTTGCTGTCGAAGCGCACCTGGAACTGGCAGGTGAAATACTCCGCGCCCTGCGCAGTGCGGAAGTTGAACAGGTAGTTCCACTCGCGCACGCCCCACATGCCTTCGTTGAAGTGCGGCGTGCCCAGCAAGGTATACAGCTGGCGCTTGCTCATGCCCGGCGCGAAGCGGCGCAGGTCGGCGACGTCGGGATAGATGCCTTCCTTCAACGAGGCCTTCGAAGCCTCCGGGAACTGCACGGCGGTGGTTTCGGCAGGACCCTCGGCGGCCGGCGCATGGCTGCGACAGGCGGCCAGCAGGCCCATTCCCAGGACCAGGCCCAGCACTGCGGCCATCTGGCCGGTGCGGGCGATGCGATGCTGTTTCATGTCATTCCCCCTATGGACGTTTCCGCGATGCCGGGCCGCGCGTGCGGCCCGGCGGCGGGGATCACCACTGGATGCCGGCACCCACGGCCACACCGGCCTCGCCACGGCTGTTGGTGGAGCCGCTGAACTTGTAGATCCAGCGCCCTCCCTCGGAGACACCGGAGATACCGACCGCCACGCCCGACTCGCCGTTGTAGCTGCCGGCAGCGACCGAGGCCATGCTGCGGCCCGCTTCGCTGGGCTGCGGCAGGGCTGCGGTGGCCATCGCCGAAGCGATACCGGCCGAGGCGCGGTTGTCGGTCTTGCGCAGGTCGCGCTCGAAGCCCCCCATGCGCTCGTCGGTGTAGGCCTTCGACCAGTCCAGGGTCTGCGCCATGCCCGACTTCAGCTGGTCCACGTTGACTGCGTCGGTACCGGCGGTGCCGGCGGCGACGTTGCGCACCGTGGTCGGGCCGCTGTTGGTGCTGCCCAGCGTGACACTGTTGTAGTTGGTCGCACCGTTCACCGTGGTGTCGTAGCGGATCGTGCCCTGCTGCGAGGCCTGCAGCTGGCGCACGTTGACCGCATCGGTGGCCTGCGAACCGTCAGCCACGTTGACGACCTGGCGTTCGGCGCCGCTGGCACCGACCGAGACCGTGTTGGCCCGGTTCGCCACCGAACCCGCCCCCAGCGCCACCGAGTTGTCGGCCTGCGCCTGCGAACCATTGCCCAGCGCGGTCGAGTTGGCACCGGCGGCGGTGGAGCCTGCACCACCGGCGGCCGAGTTGGCACCGCTGGCGGACGGATCGGCCAGGTTGTTGGTGTTGTTGGCGCGGAAGCTGCCGGCCACGTTGGTGATGTTCTGGATCTTCTGGTCGGTGTACTTCTTCGACTCATCGATGGCGTAGTTCACACCATTCTTCAGCTGGCCGACATTGGTTGCGTCGTAGGTGTCGGAGCCATCGGCAACGTGGGTGATCTTGCGCTCGCTGCCGGTGCTGCCGACCGAGACCTCACCGGCCGAGTTGCTGGCGCCGGTCTGGCCGTAGGCACCGGTGTAGCCGCTCTGCGCACCAACGCTGGCCACCGAACCGGCACCCAGGGCGACGCTGTTGCCTGCACTGGCGCTGGCACCGTTGCCGACCGCCACGCTGTTGGCACCGGCCGCACTGGCCTGCGGGCCGACAGCCACCGCTTCCGCGCCGGCAGCCGATGCAGCCGCTGCGGTCGAGTTCACCGCCAGGTAGGCGCTGCCACCGCCGCCGTTGGTGATGCGCTGGTTGAGGACCTTCAGCGAGCCGTCCACCGCAGTGAAGGCGGCGGTGACGTTGTTGTAGTCGCCGCTGGTAAACGTGCCGTCGGTGGCGATGCTGGAGATGCTGAACGTCGGCGCGGTCCACACATTGGTGGTGCCGTTGTACGCGGTGGTGCCACCGAAGTAGTTGGCGATGGTGCTGTTGGTGTTGAACAGCTGGTCGCCGGTGATGGCATCGCTGCTGCCGGCCAGGATGCTGCCGGCGGCGACGTTGGTGATCTTCACCGCGCCGGTGCCGGTGCCCGTCAGCGTCACGCTGTTGAGCACGTTGCCGCTGCCGTCGACGTCGTACTTCACGGCCAGCTTGTCGATCTCGCCGGTCTGGTCGGCGACGTTGGCCAGCGAGTTGCTGACGGCATCGAAGGCGGTACCGACGTCGTTGTAGCTGCCCTTGGTGACGGTGCCGTTGGCGGCGACGTTGTTGATCGCGTAGGTCGGTGCGGTCAGCACACCGCTGGCATTGACCGCTGCACCACCTCCGAGGTGGGTGGCCACGGCCTGGTTGGCGGCGAACAGCTGGGCACCGTTGATGGCCTCGCTGCTGGTGGCACTGACCTGGCCCGGGCCGAGGTTGCGCAGCGTGGTGGCGGTGCCAGCCTGGCCCAGCGTGGCGCTGGCATAGTTGACGCTGCCGTCGCCGTTGAGGTCATAGCGCAGGGCGCCCTGCTCCGAGGCCTGCAGCTGGCCCAGGTTGACTGCATCGGTCGCTGCGGTACCGGCCGCCATGTTGGTGACCTGACGCTCGGCACCGGCGGCACCGATGGACACGCTGTTGGCACGATCGGCCAGGCTGCCGGCACCGACCGCGATGCTGTTGGCGGCGGTTGCGCGGGCGTTGGTGCCGACTGCGATCGAGTCGGCACCGCTGGCCAGGGCCTCGGTACCGGTCGAGTTCACCCGCAGGTACTTGGTGCCACCGTTACGGATGTCGGTGATCTGCGTGTTGAGGTTGACCAGCGAGCCATCGACCGCGGCGAAGGCATCGGTAGCGTTCTCATACAGGCCCTTGGCGATGGCGCCGCCGGTGGAGATGGTGCTGATCTCGAACAGGGGCGCAGTGAACGCGCCACTGGCAGGATCGAAGGCTGCGCGGCCGCCGAAGAAGCTGGCGATGGCAGCATTGGTCGCCGCCAGCTGGCCACCATTGACTGCTTCCAGGCTGCCGGCCGTGACCGCACCGCCAGCCAGGTTACCGATGGTGGTGGTGCCGGTGCCCGCGCCGAGCGTGACACGGCGATAGTTCGGGTTGCCGGCACCGTCCAGGTCATAGGTCACCGCAGCGGCCGCCACATCATCGATCAGGCTGATGGCCCCCTTCAGCTGGGCCACGTTGACCGCATCGGTATTGACACTACCCGCCGCGACGTTGGTGATCTGGCGCTCACCGCCACCGGCGGTACCCACCGACACTTCGCCGGCAGAGACCTGCGGCGCAGTGAGGCCATAGGCGCTGTAGCTGGCCTGGGCACCGCGCAGCGCGGCCGAGCGGTAGCCCAGTGCGACCGAATTGGCCTGGTTCGAGGTGGCCTCGGCACCGAGCAGGGTCTGCCCGTTGGCAGTACCCACCGCGCTGTCACCGACGATCACCGAGTGGCCCATGCGCGCGGCGTAGTCCGCGGTCGGCACGCCGGTCGGGTTGCTCGGGTCATTGGTGCCTGCACCCGGGAAGGCCACGTTGGCATCGACCTTCGGCAGTTCGTGCCGCGCATTGGCACCGATCACCACTTCCTTCGAGCCGTTGGCGAAGGCGCCGTCGCCCATCAGCACCTGGTAGTCCTGCGCGGCGTTGACGGCCCAGCAGGAGATGTCGGCCAGGGCGATGTCCAGGCACTTGGCGGCCCAGGCCGGCGAATCCTTCGGCAGCAACAGGCCCAGCAGGCCACCCGGATTGCCGTTGTTGATGTTGTAGATGTAGCTGTCGGAGGTGACGCCACCGATCAGGGTCAGGTGCGAGCTGCCGCCGGTGACGGCGCCGCCGAGGCCATTGAGGGTGCTGCCGACCGGCGACAGGTTGACCACCGGCAGTCCCAGCACATTGACCGTCGAGTAGGTCTGCATCACGTTGGCGTTGCTGAGCTTGAGGTTGCCGTTGCTCAGGTAGCCGTTGCCGCCGAACAGGCTGGTGGTGGTCGGGCCGATCAGCTGCCCGACATTACCGACCAGGCCGCCGGTGCCGATGATCAGGCCAGCGTTCGGGTCGGCCGGAGCCGGCGCCTTCGGGCTGGTCGGCGGGATCGCCGAGGGCTTGGTCAGGCCGAGGCCGCCGAGCGTGCCACCGACCAGGCCGCCTACGGCACTGCCGAGATTGCCGATGGTGCCGTTGAGGTTGCCATCGAGCAGGTTACCGACGGCGCCGCCGACATTGCCGAGTGTATCGCCCAGCAGGCCACCCAGGCCGCCGGTGCTGCCACCTGTTGCGCCGTTGAGTACACCGCTGACGGTGCTGCCTACTGCACCCACCGTATTGTTGAGCGTGCCGCCCACGGCACCGCCAACCGAACCGACCGTGCCGTTGAGTGCACCACCCACGGTGCCGCCGACTGCGCCAACCGTGCCAACCGCACCGTTGAGCGCGCCGCCGACGGTGCTGCCGACCGAAGCGACCGTCCCGTTGAGTGCACCACCCACGGCGCCGCCAACTGCACCGACCGTGCCAACCGCACCGTTGAGCGCACCACCGACGGTGCTGCCGACCGAACCGACCGTCCCGTTGAGTGCACCACCCACGGTGCCGCCAACTGCACCGACCGTGCCAACCGCACCGTTGAGCGCACCACCCACCGCGCTACCGACAGTTCCAACGGTGCCGTTGAGCGCACCGCCTACGGCTCCGCCAACCGTGCCAACGGCACCATTGAGCGTGCTGCCCACTGCGCCGCCTACCGTTCCAACCGTGCCGTGCAAGGCGCCGCCGACCGCATCAACCGTGTTGCCTACGGTGCCATCAAGCACGCCGCCCACGGCGCCACCTGCTGCGCCGACAACGCCGCCCACCAGGCCACCGACGCCCAGCGCGCTGTTCTGCGCTGCCACGGTGGCTTGGCCGGCCAGCTTCAGATTGCGGTCGGCCACGACCTCCTGGCCATCCGGCGCCTGCACGCGCACTTTGCCGGCAACACCGGTATCGAAGGCCGCGGTGATCGCACGATCATGAGTCTCGCCCGGCAGCTCCTCCTTGGCCGGCAGCGTGACCGCCGCCGTCGCCTTGACCTGCCCCTGGCCGTCGATCTGGTGGCCCGCCAGCTTCAGCTGCGAATCCACCTTGCCGTCAACGGACGCCTTGAGGCCGGACAGCGAGCCAGCCGGTGCGCCAGCAACAGCGGCGGCCGCCTTGGCACCGGTATCGATCGAGGCCACCTGGGTACCGGCGATGCCAACGCCGGCCTTCGCCTGGGCATCCGCAGCCACACCGAGCGGCGCATGCGCGGACGGCGCAACGTTGGCCGCCAGCGATGCATCAATCTTCGCCACATGGGACGCTGCATGACCCAGCCCGACATTGGCGCGGACATCGGCAGCCAGCGCAGGAACCGCGACCTGCTTCGGCGCGGCGTTCGCCGCCAGCTTCACCTGCACGGTGGCCGGCAGCACGTCGCGTACGATCGGCAGCGAGTTCGTACTCAGCTGCAGGCCGACACGCGCGTCAGCGCTGATCGCCGGACTGCTCTGCGCCTGGCGCGATGCGGCGGCCAGCGCCACTTCCGCGTCGACCTTGACCGGCATCGGCTGCGCGTACTTCGCGGCCAGTGCCTGCAGGTCACGTAGAGACTGATTGGATTCGGACGCGCCTGCATGCCCGCTGGCCAGCGCACACAGCAGGGCCAGGGCCAGTGCGGTCGGTATCAGCAGTGCACTGCGCGGATCGCGGGCGGCGCTGCCGCCGCTGTCGCCGGTGGCCAGTTCCGAGGCCACAACCAGAGCATTGAGCTGGCGGTTCCATACACGCCGGTAGATGCGGTTCATGAGCATTTCCCCCGTAGGCGAACAACTGGAATGTCAGTGGACTTGCCGTTAGGCAGGTGACTGACATTTCAACGTTTGCAACGGCGGCTGCGCACTTCATTCCGGCACGGCAATCGCGCATTCCGGCAAATCCACGGTCGGAATCGGCAGCCGGTTATGCAGAAGCGGCAACCATATCGGCAAGCGGATATGCAATTCCGGCAGGAACTGCCGGGAAACCCTTACGGGGCTTGAATCAAGCTGGCTGGCCGATCTGCGCGGGAGCGCGCATCAGCGTGTCACGCGGCAGTTCACCGAAGACCTTGCGGTAGTTGTCGGCGAAGCGCGACAGGTCCCACAGGCCACAGCTGAGGGCGATGGCCTTGACCGAACGGCGGCTGGAATCAGCCATCGACAGGCTGCGGCAGGCCGCGCACAGGCGCAGCATCGACAGGTAACGATTGGGCGACGTGCCGAACAGGTCCTCGAACGCGTAGCGCAGCCCACGCTCGCTGACACCGGCAGCATCGCAGATCTCATTCATGTAGATATTGCGGCGCAGGTTGAGGCGCATGAAGTTTTCCGCCCGCTGTGCGATCAGATAATGTGTGCGCCGCGCACGGCTGCAACCCGGGCGATCGGCGGAACCCGCGCCCAGCAGTGCCTGCACGTGTTCGTGCAGCAGCCGCTCGGTTTCTTCAGGCTGCAGCCCCGTGCCCTGGCCCAGCTGCAGGTGCAGCTGCTGGTAGTGCTGTGCCAGCGGGGCGGCCTCGCTGGCGAGATTGAACAGCGAAAGTGCCTGTCCGGCCGGCGGTGTACTGCGCAGGCTCAGTTCGGTCAGCTTGCGCTGCACCCGTGCCACCGGCACCAGCATCAGGGTCATGTGCGTGCCCGGGCTCAGGGTGAACTCGCTGATACCCTCCGGCATCACGGTCAACGCCATTCCAGGTACGAGCGGTACACCGTGGCACCAGCTCAGGGTTTCATCGGTCGCGTGCAGATACCCCAGCATCGCCCAGTCCGGCGGCAGCATGAATCGTCCACGGCAATGGAATCCACAGCTGATGCTGCAGAACAACGCCTCCTCGTGCACGCGTGAAGCGAAGGCCGCCCGCGGCCCATTGCCATCGAGCAGTAGCAGTTCGACATCACATACACGAAGCACGCCGCTCAGCGTCGCCAGGTCGATCGACCGCAGGCCGCTGTCGTCGCTGTCTCCTACCCCACCATCGACCATGACAGTGTCGTCCCCCGATTATCCGTCGTGCGATACGGCCCCCACTGCCTGACAGGGCGCGCACCTCTCATGGAATCTCTTCCATCGCCGGGATGCGCGCCAGCAAAGTGCGCACCCCAAAAGAAACGCGAGTACTTGAATACGAGTATGCCCGATAATTCAACGGGGCAAACATCTGCACCGCATTGAATAAGATGGATACAGACGTGAAAACAAGGTCGTGGTGTTTGGCACAGTTTTCGCATGCAACTTAAAAACCCGCCTCACATTATCTGCACGTCGATGAATCGTTTTGCGAACGAACGGATTTCCGTCACAGAACCCGCGTGAAAAATTAAGGACCGAAGGGATTCTGCCGAATTTGCATATAGGTTCCGGTTGCAGCCGGCCGCCATTCAGGCAAAGTCGATAACACGGTGATCCGGTCTTTGATAATGACCACACCCAGGGGGACAGCATGACCATGCACGTATCGCTCGACACTTCGACCAACGGCTCCGCGCCGTGCGGTCGCGGTTGCGCGAACGGCGTCCCGCCTGGAATCGATCACCCTGCTTGAGCATGGCGGGTCCATCCCGCCGTGCCTCCTCCGCCAGGACGTGCGGAGGTCCACGGACGATCCCGGCGGAGCCGGGCCACCGCCCAACAGGTGTCCTGTAGCAGACAGGTAGAGGGAGACAAACGTCATGAACGCATCGATCCGCAAGTTCCTGAAGGAAGAAGATGGCGTTACCGCACTCGAGTACGGCCTGCTGGCGGCTGTGATTGCGGGTGTCCTGATCGCACTGGGCAGCACGCAGATCAAGGATTTCTTCGAAACGCTCTTTGAGAATCTCACCAAGCTTGCCGACAAGGCGTCAGGCAACACACCGGCCTGAGCCGCTCCCAGGCTGATCAGGGACAGCAGCTGCTGACCGTCCACTGACGGACAAAGGAGGGTGCGATGACACTGCTGGGATTGCTGGCCATCGGTGTGTGCCTGCGGATCGCGATCAGCGATCTGTACGCCCGTCGGGTGCCCAACGCCTGGCTGCTGTCCGCATGCGCGATCACCGTTGTCGTGCTCATCGCCGGACAGTTCAACGCGCCGCGCCTGCCGTGGGCTTCCCACATTGCCGGCGCGGCGCTCGGCCTGGTCGCATTGCTGCCTTTCCATGCAGTGCGCTGGATGGGCGCCGGCGATGTCAAATTCTTTTCGGTACTGGGATTGATGCTGGGCTGGCAGGCACTGCTGCCGATCTGGATCGCGGCCAGCCTGGCAGCGGGCGCACATGCCGCACTGGTGCTGGTATCACGCCGGTTGGGTCCAGCACTGCCCATCGGCCTTCAAGCCCATATGCATCGGGCAAGTTCGCAATGGCATTCGCACCCGGCGCTACGCGGAATGCAGAGCGCCCGCCAGGGACGCCAAGGCATTCCCTACGCCGCCTACCTGGCGGTATCCGCCATCGCCTGGATCCTCATCAGCACGTACGGAGGTGTGGCATGAACATCCAGAACCCACGCCGGCAACGCGGCGTGGCCAGCATCGAGTTCGCACTGATGCTGATGCTGGGCCTGCTGCCACTGCTGTTGTTCACGTTCTCCGGCGTGATGATCATGGCGGCCCAGCAGACCCTGGCAACCGCCTCGGCCGAGGGTGCGCGCGCATCGCTGCGCTATGGCAGCGCCAACGAACGCCGTACTGCAGCCTGTGTTGCGGCGCGCAGTTCGATGCAGTGGCTGCTGAACTTCTCGGGTCAGCCGGTCGACTGCAGCAATGGCGGAAGCAACGCCATTCTGGTTTCGGCGCAGGCCCCCTGCGCCGGACTGGCCAGCGCCCAGTGCATGACCGTGACAGTCAGCTACGACTACGCAAGCCACCCCTTCCTGCCCGGCACCGCCACGCTCTACAAGTGGGTGATGCGGGCTCCCATCCGCAGCGTCGCGGTCGCTCAGCTCGACCTCGGCAGCGGCAACTGACGTTCGGTACAGGAGACGGTTCCATGCTCAAGTTGACCCGCATTGCTGCCGTCGCCCTGATCGGGCTGGCCGTGCTGCTGGCGGTGATCGCCTTGATGATCGGGCGCAAGCAGGCCGCGCCGGCCACGGTTGCCCCGGTCGCGCGGAGCGATGCCCAGGCGATCACCGTGGTGGAGGCGGTGGCACGCCTGCCGGCCGGCGAACCGATCTCTGCCAACGGATTGCGTCTGGCACAGCGCAGCGCCCCGGTTGCCGGTGCCGCCACCAGCATTTCCGCCGTGGTCGGAAAGGTACCGGTGCAGGACATCGCCGAAGGCACGGCGATCAGCAGCAATGCACTCGCGCAGGGATTCTCGCTGCAGCTGCGCCCCGGGGAACGCGCACTCGCGGTCCCGGTGGACGAGCTGGTGGGTGCCGGCAACCGCATCCTTCCGGGTGATTTCGTCGACGTGTTCCTCAACCTGCGCACTGCCCAATCCAGCGCCAGCGGCCCGGCCGATGCAGCACAGACGCGCCTGCTGTTGTCACGCCTGCGCGTGCTCAGCTATGGCCAGCAGGACATCGCCCCGGCCAACCATGACGCTGTTGCCAGCACTGAAGCCGATGCCCGCAACGATCCGCGCGCCGCTGACATCACCGGAAGCAGCAGCACCCAGAGTACGGGCAGCGAGACTGCCCAGCCCGCACGCAGCGCGGTACTGGCGGTACCGGTGGCCGATGCCAACCGGCTGCTGCTGGGTGCACAGCAGGGCAAGCTGTTCCTCGCCCTGCGCAACCCTGCCGATTCCGGCCAGCCCGATCTGGCGCTGTTCCCGCAGGCACGCGGGGTGATCGATCCGCTGCGGGGGCTTGATGCGGAGCAGCAGCTTGCGCTGCAACGGCCAGAGAATCACGCCTTCGCCGGCATCGACGGCGATGCATTGGCCGGCCGCAGCAACACACCGGCGCGCAGTACCCAGGATGCCCCAGCACGCGCACCCGCACCGCGGCGTAGTTCCCCGCGCGCATCGGGTATCGAAATCATCCGAGGCGACAGCTCCGCCCCCCGTGGTTCCCTTTGACCTGCATCGAGCGCATCCATGACCGAACGTCGCCGCAGTCCACGCCCTTCCCCCCGCCAGCGCTGGCTGGCCCTGCTGCTGGTGCTGCTGGCACCGGCGACGAGCGTGGCCGCCGACGACCTGGTGCTGCAGGCGCGTGAGCAGCGTCCCTGGACCCTGCCGGGCGATCTGGAGCGGGTCGCCATTGCCGATCCGGGCGTGGCCGATATCGTGATGCTGCGCGGCCAGCGCCAGGCATTGCTGGTCGGCAAGGCGCCTGGCACTACCACGCTGCTGCTCTGGCACCGAAAGCAGGCCGAACCACAGCGCCTGCAGGTGCGGGTACAAAGCGCGGTGCAGGGTGCGGCCGACACCGGCGCGAACGGGCTGGTATTCACCCAGCAGGACAATCAGGGCCTGCTGCAGGGAAGCACCGACAGCGTGCTCTCGCACATGCAGGAACAGAAGACCGCCGCCATGGCGCTGGGCAAGGAGGGCCTGCTTGCCGACGCATCCACGGTGAGCAGCGGCGGCGTGGTCCAGGTCGAGGTCAAGGTGGTCGAGTTCAACAAGACCGCATTGAAGCAGATCGGCATCAGCTTCCAGAACCGCAACGGCAACTTCGCCTACGGCTTCGCCCGCCCGGGCGGCCAGTTGCCGGGCAACACCGGCATCCTGCCCGGCATGAAGGAAGGCAACTCCGGCAACGAAGCCGAATCGCCCATTTCTTCGGCCTTCCGCCTGGTATTCGGCTCGACCAAGGGCCTGTGGAATGCCGACGTCGACCTGCTGCAGAGCAATGGCATGGCGCGCGTGCTGGCCGAGCCGACACTGGTCGCGCTGTCCGGGCAGAGCGCCAGTTTCCTGGCCGGCGGCGAGCTGCCGATCCTGGAACCGCAGGGGCTGGGCACCACGACGATCACCTACAAGCCCTTCGGCATCGGCCTGACCGTGACACCGACGGTACTGGCGCCGAACCGCATCGCCCTGAAAGTCGCACCGGAAGCCAGTGACCTGGACTACAGCAACGCCATCGCGCTCAACGGCGTGCAGATTCCCTCGATCACCACCCGCCGTGCCGACACCACGGTCGAGCTGGGCGATGGCGAGAGCTTCGTGATCGGTGGCCTGGTCAGTTCCAACGTGGTGTCCAGCGTCGGCAAGATCCCGCTGCTGGGTGACCTGCCGATCATCGGCTCGTTCTTCCGCAACTTCGACTACAAGCGCCAGGACAAGGAACTGGTGATCATCGTCACGCCACGCTTGGTGAAGCCGCTGGCGCGCAACACCGACCTGCCACTGCCCGGCGACCGCGAAGCCAAGCCGCACATGCCCGAATGGGGCGCCTGGCTGCTGGGTCCGATCAGCCAGGACCCGGTGCCCGGCTTCTCACGCTGATTCCATGATGCCTGCGATACCACGCCCATGCCCTATGCCACTGCCCAGCCGCTGCATCCGCAAGGACCGCCGATGAACCTGGTCCTGTATGGAATGGATCGCGAACTGCTGCCCCGGCTGGCGGCCAAACTGCCGCCGACCACTACCCTGCACTGGCAGGACAGCAGTACGCCGACCTCCGCCCAGGATCTGCAACGTGGGCCGCAGAGCCTTGTGCTGCTCGATTTCCGCCCCGAACATGCGGCCGCCTCCAGCGTGCTGGCGCAGCAACTGCAACAGACAGAGCCGGATCTGGCATTGGTTGCCGTCGGTGCCACCAGCGCCGGCCAGGTGGAAGGCGTCGTCATCGCATTGCGGGCGGGCCTGCGTGATGTGCTGGATCTGGACAGCGACAACGTCGGTATCGAGGCCGCGCTGCGTCGCGCCCTGTCGCCACGACCGGCTGCCGCCGCGCAGCACGCGCACAAGGCGCGCCTGATCGTGCTGCTGGGCGTGCGCGCCGGGGTCGGCACCAGTACGCTGGCCGCACATCTCTCGGTGCTGGCACAGCAGACCCGTGCGCTGGCACAGGGCGAGGCACTGCTTCAGGACGGCCTGCTGATGGAGCTGGCCCAGCCTTCGGGTGACCTCGCGCTGTACCTCAACCTGGACAGCCGCTTCCATTACGAAGACGCGCTGCGCAACGCCAGCCGCATCGATGCCACCCTCGCCCGCACGGCCATGGCCCGTCACGATTCCGGGCTGGTGCTGCTGGACCGCGCCAGCGGCAGCGATGCGGTACCGCCGTCCGATCCGGGTGCGTTGCTGCAGCGCCTGCGCACCGTGTTCGCCAGCGTGCTGTGTGATGCCGGTGGCTGCCCGCTGCGTCAGCTGCCGCCGCTGCTGCTGGACCAGGCCGACGAGATCTGGCTGGTCACCGATGCCTCCATCGCCACACTGGTGTCGCTCGACCAGGCACTGAAGCATCTTGCCGGGCAGCGCGAACGCGAGAAGCGCCTGCAGCTGGTGATCAACCGCCACGATGACAGCAGCGGCATGAGCCCGGAGCAGATCGCGCGCCGCTTCGAGGTGCCCCTGCTGGCGACGCTTCCCGAACGACCGCGCGTGCGCCTGGCTGCCAGCCAGGGCCACCTGCTGCTGCAGGATGCACCGCGCGACCCCTACCTGCGTGCCCTCGCTCCGCTGGTTTCGCGCCTGGATCCGGCTGCTTGCCCGGTCCAGGCGCAGGGCCTGCGGGAAAGACTCTCCCTTGCCCTGGGTGGATCGCAATGGAAGACAAGGTAACCCCGTTCCCGCATGCCGTTGCCCGGCCGGTGCTGCCCGAAAGCTCGCCGGGCCACCAGCCGTTCGCGCAGACCGAGCAGTACCAGAAGGTGCTCTCGGCCGCGCATGAGCACCTGCTCAACAGCATCGAGGACGAGCGCATCGACATCGATTCCTGGGCCCCCGACACCATCGCCCGTTGGGTGCAGGTGCAGACGGTGGGCTTCATCCAGGAGTGGCGCATCCCGATCAACGAAGAGGAAATGCAGGTGGTGGCCAACGGCCTGGTCAAGGAGCTGACCGGCTTTGGCCCGCTGGACGACCTGCTGCACGACGCGTCCATCGAAGACATCCTGATCAACGGTTTCAAGGATGTGCACGTGTCCCAGGGCGGCCAGCTCAAGCGGGCCACCCAGCGCTTCACCGACGATACGCATCTGCTGCGCATCCTGCGCCGCATCCTCGCCCCGCTTGGGCGCCGGCTGGATGACTCCAATCCGATGGTCGATGCGCGCCTGCCCAACGGCGGCCGTCTCAACGCGATCATCTCGCCACTGGCGGTGGATGGACCGATGGTGTCCATCCGCAAGTTCCGCAAGGACCCGTTCACCCCCGATGAACTGCTGGCCAAGGGCACCTTCGATGCGCCGATGCAGGCCTTGCTGAAGGCGATGGTGCTGGGCCGCTGCAACATCCTGGTATCCGGCGGCACCAGCTCCGGCAAGACCTCGCTGCTGAACGCCCTGGCCAGCTACGTCCCCGCGAACGAGCGCGTGATCACCGTCGAGGACACCGCCGAGCTCTCGCTCAACCACCCGCATGTGGTCCGCCTGGAAAGCCGTATCGGTGGCGCCGAAGGCCACGGTGCGGTCAGCATCCGCGATCTGGTCCGCAATAGCCTGCGCATGCGCCCCGATCGCATCGTGGTGGGCGAGGTGCGCGGCGCCGAGGTGCTGGAAATGCTGCAGGCAATGAACACCGGCCACGACGGCTCGATGGCCACCATCCACGCCAACTCACCGCGCGACTGCCTGTACCGGATCGAGATGCTGGCCGGCTTTGCCGGCTTCCAGGGCAGCGAGGACAGCCTGCGCCGGCAGATCGCCAGTGCCATCGACTTCATCGTGCAGATCTCGCGCCTGGGCAGCGGGCGCCGCGTGCTGGTATCGATCACCGAGATCACCGGTGTCAGCGACAACCTGATCACCACCCAGGAAATGTTCCGCCACGAGCTGCAGATCGACGGCAACGGCAAAGAGATCGATCGCTGGGTCGGGCTGGGCTTCCATCCGCACTCACACAAGCTGGAGCCGTTCCGCCAACAACTGCGCGAATCGCTCTACGGAGACTTCTGAACATGGGAGCCGGCGCGCTGCTGGGCATGTTGAGCATCATCGCGGTGCTGCTGGCGCTGGCAGCCTGGCTGTGGGGCACGGCCAGCAGCCGTGAACAACGCCAGGTTTCAATGCGGCACGCCGAGCAGCAGCTTTCGCGCGGAAGCGCCACGGGCGGAGCACCCGCCGGGCCGTCCGTCACCGCTGCCAACGATCCGGCGCGGCCCGCCAGCACCGGGCGCCGCGTGCTGCCGCTGGATGGCCTGCTGCAGCGCGCAGGGCTGCAGACCGGCTGGAAAATTCCCATCATGCTGCTGGTACCGGGGCTGGTACTGTCGGTGGTGGCGATGCTGCGGCTGGGCACCGCATGGATGTTTCCGCTGACCCTGCTGCTGTACCTGCTTGGCTGCTGGCTGTGGGTGATGCGGCGGACCACGAAGCTGCGTGCGCAACTGCTGCATCAGCTGCCGGACTTCCTCGACAACCTGGTGCGGCTGACGGCACTGGGCAACAGCCTGCAGGCCGCGTTCCAGGTTGCTTCGATGCAGACCAGCGCGCCGTTGCGCGGGCTGCTGGACACTACGGTGCGCTTTGCGCGCAGTGGCATGGAGCTGGACCGTGCACTCGCACAGGCCTCGCATCCCTATCGCATGGATGTGTTGAAGGTGTTGTCGGTGGTGATCGGTGTCAGCGTGCGCATCGGCGGGCGCTCCGACCAGATCCTGCAGCGCATGGGCGATTTCATGCGCGATCTGGAACAGGCCCAGCAGGAGCTTGCGGCAACGACCTCGGAGACGCGCATGTCAGCCTGGGTGCTGGGCCTGCTGCCACCGGCCTGCGCGGTGCTGATGGCGATCGCCAGCCCGGACTTCTTCCAGCCGGTGCTGCACGATCCGCTTGGCCACAAGATCCTGCTGCTTGCACTGGGCATGGAGCTTGTCGGTGGCTTCCTGCTGTATCGCCTGGCCAAATCGCTATGAACCACCCCCGCCCCGCCGGAGACGACCGATGAGCGCCAGCGCCTGGTTCGCCCTCTCCTTGCTCGTACTGGCTGCAGGTATCGCCCTGCTGGGTATCGGCGGCTGGGTACGCAGCCATCGTGAGCAGCGTACAACGGCCACGTTGAAGACCGCCCTGCAGCCGCGCGAGGCGTCCCGTGACCCCGAACCTGCGCGGCACGATTCGCTGGGCTGGCTCGAACGCTTCGGCCGTGCCCTCAGCGGCGGCCGCCTGGAAGCGGCATTGCTGGCCAATGAAGACCGGCTGCTGTTGGATCTGGCCGGGTGGAACACCCGCCGCGGTACGGCCATCTACCTCGGCCTGCGCCTGCTGCTGGCCGTGCTGGTGCTGGCACTGGTGCTGACATTCAGCAGCGTCACCGGGCTGGCCAGGATCATGGTGATCATCGGCGCCTTGGCCGCTGGCCTGCTGCTGCCCAAGTTCATTCTCTCCTCCTGGGTGAAGCGGCGCCGGCGCGCGGTCGACAACGAGCTGCCGCTGCTGATCGACCTGCTACGCCTGCTGCAGGGCGTGGGCTTCAGCATGGACCAGAGCCTGCAGACGCTCGGCGACAAGCTGCGCGATGCATTGCCGGTCCTCGGCGGCGAGCTGCAGGAGGCCAACGTCGCCTATACCCATGGCCGGACGCGCGCGCAGTCGCTGCGCCGGCTGAGCGAGGTCTATGCAGACGATGACCTGACCAGCCTGATGCAGCTGATCCTGCAGGTGCACGCCCATGGCGGCGCGGTGCAGGAGCCGCTGCGACAGTTCAGCATCCGCCTGCGCGAACAGCGTCGCAACACGCTGAAGGAAAAGGTCGGCAAGCTCTCGGTGAAGATGACCGTGGTGATGATGCTGACCCTGCTGCCAGCGCTGATGCTGGTCCTTGCCGGCCCGGCGCTGGTCGCGCTGGCCACTACCATGTCCAAGATGGGGTCCCCCTGATGCCTGCCCTGCGCACTTCCTGCCTGATTGTTGCCCTGGCCGCCGTTGCCGGCGCCAGCGGCTGTGCATCGACCACACCGAAGTACCTGCGCGCGCCCAGCCTGGCCGCGCCCGAACCGGCGCCGCAGGACAGCCGCAATGCCTACCTGGAGCTGATCGAACGCATGCAGCAGCAAGGCGCATGGTATGCCTCGCTCGCCCACGTCGACGCCTTCCGTCAGCGCTACGGCGATCCGCCGGCATTGCGTCTGCTGCAGGCCGACGCGCTGCGCGAGACCGGCCAGGCCGATGCTGCGATTGCCCTGTACCGCGATCTTTCCAGTGGTCCCCAGGCCGCCGCGGCCGCACATGGCCTGGGCCTGATTGCCGCGCGCCGCGACGACGACGCCGGCAGTGAGCAGGCACTGGCGCGGGCGACCGAACTGCAGCCATTGAATACAAGCTATCTCGGCGACCTCGGCTATGCGCGGCTGCGCGCCGGGCAGTTCGAGCGCGCGCGCGAACCCCTGGCCAAGGCGCTGGAGCTGTCGCCGGGCAATGCCAAGGCCACTGCCAACCTCGCGCTGTGGGCGGTGCTGCGTGGCGACACCACCACCGCCGAACGCCTCGCCCAGCAGGCCAACCTCAACGACGAGACCCGGCTCAGCATCCAGCAGCAGGCGGCGCAGATCCGTGCCCGCCTGCAGCAACGCCAGGCCGCATCGGCCGCTGCCGCAGCCGTGCCGGCCACTGCGCGTGCTCTCGCCAGAGATGCCGTCGGCAACCCGCCCGCCGCCACGCGACTGGCGGCGGAACCACGCCGCGACAGCCGCGACGAACGCGATCCGCAGCGCCTGCCGCCCTCGATGCTGGAACGCTTCAGCACCTCCGACCACCCGAACGGGAACACACCATGACCGCGACGCCCCTGACCCGACGCCTGCTGCCCGTTCTGATCTGCCTGTTACCGGCCACTGCCGTGCAGGCGCAGCAACAGCCGCTGACCGGTCAGATGCTTGGCGGCAGCACGCCGGCTGTGCCGACGTCGCAGCCGCTGCAGTCCGAGTCACTGGCCACCGTGGACCTGATGGCCCCGCCAGCACCGGTGCCGCAGGCGGCGCCCGCAGCAGTGGCCATCACCGATGGCAATGCTGCAGCCGCGCGACCCGGCCGCAGCCAGATCGGCGATACCACGCGCAACCTGTTCCGCCTGCAGGCATCGGGGCAACAGGCCGGGCAGCACCTGCCGATCCTCGGCGACCAGGCGACGCTGAGCTACGCCCGCTACATGAAGAGCTTCGAACACGAGATCCCGGACTTCTTTGAAACCGATGTCGCCAAGTCCAAGGGATCATCCTCATCCGGACGCTGAGGTAGGCCATGAAACGCCCACGCCAGTTCAGTTTCAGCCGCCCACGGGGCGGCATGTCGATCACCATGATGCTGGTCATGCTGGCGTTGCTGGCGATGCTGGGCCTGATCGAGATCGGTTACCTGTTCTGGGCCAAGCGCGATGCGCAGAAAGTCGCTGATCTGGCCGCACTGGCTGGAGCGCAACGCCTGGAGCTGTGCACCTCGGACAACAGCGACAACAGTGCTGCGCGGCAGAGCGCACTCACCCAGAACAGGTTCGCTGGGAGCCTGGAAATCCGTTGCGGAAACTGGAACGTGACCCGGGCCACCGAGGGGCACTTCAGCCCGGCCGTCGATGCTGCGAATCAACGCAACGCCGTTCGTGTCATCACCCGCCGCGCGGTGCTTCCCTTCTTCGGGCAGAACAGCAGCCTGCCGACCGTGACCGCCCAGGCCGTGGCGCGCCGTGCAGAGCCCACGGCGGTTTTCAGTGTCGGCTCGCAACTGCTCCGCATCAACGGCAACACGCCACTGGGAAATGTCCTGAAACTGGTGGGTGCCGACCTCGACAAGACCACCCTGCTCGGCTACGACGGCCTTGCACAGGCGCATATCACCCCGAACGGACTGCTGCAGGCACTGGGCATTCCAATCGACGTCAACATGGGCGTGGCCGAGTTCAACAATCTGCTGGCCGGCCGCAAGGTCAAGCTGGGCAAGATCCTTCAGGCGACCGTTGACCTGCTCACCCAGCAGGGCGTTGCCCACGTGGACCTGAGTGCGCTGGAGAATGCCCTGGTCGTGCAGGGCATCGACCTCAAGCAGCTGGAGGTGAAACTCGGCTCCGATGACAGCGGCGGCGGCTTGTTCGCACGCGTGGTCGCGCCGGATGGAACGATTTCCAGCGCGCTGCAGGCCGATGTCAATGTGCTGGACCTTATAGGGACCAGCATCAGCATAGCCAATGGCGGCCGCGCGGTCTCGGTCAACGACCTCAACCTGTTGGGCCTGGTCAATGCGAAAGCCGCCGTGGTGGAGCCGCCGTCGATCGCCATCGGAGGCATTGGCTCGCGCGCCTACAACGCGCAGATCCGCGTCTTCCTCGACATCGACACCAACAACATCCCCGTTGCAGGCGGCGTACTTTCACTGCTGGGCATCCGCCTGAAGCTGCCGGTCCATGCAGACGTGACCAATGCAATGGCGACCCTGACCAGCCTGCAATGTGGCAGCACGCCTCCCACGGCGACGATCAAGGTCGAGTCCTCCGTGCTGCGCGCCTGCGTCGGCAAGGTGGCCGACAGCGAGCGGTTTTCCAAGCAGAATGTCTGTGGCGACACCCTGCAGAAGGAACAGATGCTGACACTGCTCGGCGCCCCGTTGATCAATGACAGCATCAAGGTCAATACGCTGACCGACACGCAAAGCCTCACCCTCCCCGCCGGCGCGACCGGTTCAACCCAGGTCAACTCCCTGGAGGTGGGCACCGCCGTGTCCGAGCTGGTCAGCGAACTGCTGCGCGTACTGTCCGGGGTGCTCGATCCGCGCGACGATGGCATGAGCCAGGGCTCGACCGCAGCGCAGTTGGCCGATCGCTACCTGAAAGCAGCCAACGTTGGTCGCAAGCGATACGATGTCGACGCAACCATCAAGCTGCTGGAATTCGGAGACAGTACGCAGGGATTGAAACCACTGGGAAACTGGGACATCACCAAGGGGGTACCGACCAGCTGTGTGCTGGTGACCTGCATGGTCGACGGCAAGGTCTGGCAAGGATTCCGCAACGCAGTGACCGGGGTTGGCTCGGGGCTCCTCGATGGCGTCCTGGGAGCGCTTGTGGGTGGGCTGCTGGTCAAGCAGTGCAACAGCCTGATCGGCGCCCTGGATGACACCACCTACAACAATTGCATGAAGTACAACCTGACTTCCTACCTGCAGACCGCCGATGCCGGCTTCCTGGACCAGTTCGCCGGCGACGGCGTCACCGCCCCCGGCAATGGCCCGGTCAGTTGTTCGGGCCTGCTGTGCTTCCTGCTGAAGCCCGCCCTGGACGTCCTGAAGCCGCTGCTCAACAGTGTCGGCTCGCTGCTGCGCTCACTGCTTGCCCAGGTACTGGGCCTGGAACTGGGCCGTACGGATGTGCATGTCCAGTCCATCCAGTGCACGCCCGCACAACTGGTCTACTGACCCGTGACGGGCGCCCTTGGCGGCGCCCGCGCACATGCTAGACTCCCGGCGGGGAACCACCTTCATCTCAACCCACACTCATCCGTGGATGGTCTAGACATGCGAGAAACTTCAGGGGGCGCGGTCTTCGCCCGGCACGCGCGCGGCGCGGCACTGCTGGCCGTGGCCATGATGCTGGTGGCACCGGCGGCGATGGCTGCCCGTAGCGACCGCGAAGCAGCCGCAGAGCCGGCCGCACGTACCGCACCGGTGGTGCGCAACACCGTTGACGAGCTCAAGCAGCTGATGGATGCCCGCCAGCTGACCGAGCTGCGCACCACCTACAACGGCAATTACGGCGCCAGCCTGCTGTTCAATGCCAACACCCTGACCTACTACGTCGCCCTGTTCCAGGAGAAGAATTTCTGGCGGGTGATCAAGACCGATGCCGTCGACAACGCCGAGCGTGTCTACCGCACCTTCGCGCAGCAGTCCGAGCAGCTGGCCCAGGTCTACATCGACACCACCCGCCTGGAGGCCGGCAAGCGCTATACCGAGCGCCTGGTGGCCTACAACGAGGAACGCCTGCGCACCCTGCAGCAGGAAATGGAACAGCAGCAGGCACAGTCGGCCCAGGTCAGCGCCGCCCTTCAGCAGGCCCAGCAGCAGGCGGTCAGCCTGAGCAGCGACGTGCAGAGCACCAACAGCCAGTTGGATTCCCTGCAGCGCCGCATCCAGATCCTGCAGGCCGAACAGGGCAACCCGGAGCTGAGCCTGCCCAAGCCGGACAGCGTGCCCTCGCCGGCACCGGCGGCTGCCAGCGACGGTCGCTGAGGTCCAACACCTCGCATCCTGTCCAACGGCGCCTGCGGGCGCCGTTGTCGTTTCCGGCACCATTTCGTGTCAGCGGCACGCCTCATGCACGGCATCGTCCAGTTGCCGGCGCTGCACGAAGTCCATGCGCTTGCCATTGGCCAGCACCTTTGCGCGTTGCTGCCGCGCGCGCTCACAGGCGGCAGGATCCGCGCTGATCGATATCAGTGCAGCCCGCGCACGCGCCTGCCGTACCACACGCGGACGGCTTGAGGCTGGGCTCGCCGCCTTGGCCACGGTTGCACCCGTTGAGGCCGGCTCCGCCGGCACCTCCCAGCGCCATTCCGCATGCCCCTGGCACGGCGTCTGCTGGTAGACCGGATGCGGCCCGTCCACGCATTTGTAGACGTTGGTCTGAGCGTGCGCGCCCGCGGCCAGCAGCAGGCACAACAGCGGACTCCAATACGCATTCAACATCGCAGGCTCCTCAGCAGGGCTACCGCCATCCTCAATGCCGGAACGGCTTCGTGCCAGAGCGATATGCGTCACATCCGGTGTAATCCAGCACAGCCGTGCAAGTCGCCGGCCTGGCGCTGCGCTGTACTGCCGGAGGCACCGGCACAACTGCCAGTGCCTTCCCTCCCTTCCGCCAAGGAAACCGCAATGAGCAACTTCGTCACCGTCGCCGACGGCGCCCGCATCTTCTACAAGGATTGGGGTACCGGCCAGCCGATCGTGTTCGCCCACGGCTGGCCGCTGTCGTCCGATGCCTGGGACCCGCAGATGCTGTTCATGGGCCAGAACGGCTTCCGCGTGATCGCTCACGACCGTCGCAGCCACGGCCGCTCCAGCCAGACCTGGGACGGCAACGACATGGACACCTACGCCGATGACCTGGCCGCAGTGATCGAAGCACTGGACCTGAAGGATGCGATCCTGGTCGGCCATTCCACCGGTGGCGGCGAAGTGGCCCACTACATCGGCCGCCACGGCAGCAAGCGCGTGGCCAAGGTGGTGCTGGTCGGCGCGGTGCCGCCGCTGATGCTGAAGACCGAAGCCAACCCGGCCGGCACCCCGTTGGAAGTCTTCGACGGCATCCGCAAGGGCACCGGCGGCGACCGCTCGCAGTTCTTCAAGGACCTGACCACGCCGTTCTTCGGCGCCAACCGCGACGGCAACACCGTTACCCAGGGCATGCGTGATGCGTTCTGGCTGCAGGGCATGCTCGGCGGCGTCAAGGGTCAGTACGACTGCGTGCACGAGTTCTCGGAAGTGGACTACACCGAGGACCTGAAGAAGATCGATGTGCCGGCGCTGGTCGTGCACGGTGATGACGACCAGATCGTGCCGTTCGATGCCTCGGCCAAGCTGTCCTCGCAGATCATCAAGGACGCCGAGTTGAAGGTGTACCCCGGTGCGCCGCACGGCCTGACCGTTACCCACGCCGACCAGTTCAACGCCGACCTGCTGGCGTTCGCACGCAAATGATGTCCCGCGGTGGCGCCCCAGGGCGCCGCCGCTCCTTCGGTAGTGCCGGCCGCTGGCCGGCAACCCGATCATCCATCGTGATCACGCGCAGCCGGCCAGCGGCCGGCTCTACCACCTGCGGGTCAGATGTCGGTGTGGTGATGCGGCGCGGCGGCAGGCAGAGGGTCATGCCCACCCACGAAGTGGCGTACCACCGGTGCGCGCTCACCGCGATGCAGTTCCCGCAGCACTTCCTGGATCGCCTTGTCGTCGGCGGTGATGCGCTCGTGCTGGCGCAGGTGCTCCAGCCACGACGGGGTCACGAAATACTCCAGGTGGATGCCCGGGCTGGCCACATCCTCGACCACGCCCCAGACCACGGCACCATCGCGGCGGCGGATCGTGCCCAGCGCGCGCATCTGCGCCTGGAACGCGGCACGATCAGCGTCGTCGATACGGTACTCGATGGTGACCAGCACCGGGCCGCGATCGTTCGACACCGGCACCGACAGCTCTGGTGCCGGCCAGTGCCCGGCCGGACGCAGGTTCAGGTCTTCGGTACCGGCGATGCGCACGCGCCACACCAGCAATCCGCCGATCACCGCACCTGCGGCAGCCACCAGCAACGCCAGCTCCGGCGAGGTACGCTGAGCCAGCGCACCCCAGCTCAGGCCACCGGCCGCCATGCCGGCGGAGAACACCATGATGTACAGCGCCAGTGCACGCGCGCGTACCCACGCTGGTACCGCGGTCTGGGCGGCAATCTGCAGTGACGACAGCACGGTGATCCAGGCAAAACCGTTGATCAGCATCACCAATGGCAGCACGTACCAGCTGCGGGTCAGCGCCAGCCCGACCAGGCTCAGCGCAAGTGAGAGCGTGGCCAGCAGCACCAGCAGGTCGCGATCCATCTGCGCGCGCAGCTTCGGCAGCAGCAAGGCACCGCCCACTGCACCGATACCGATGCAGCCCAGCAGCATGCCGTACTGCCCGGCCCCACCGTGCATCTGCCCACGCACCACCACCGGCAGCAACGCGTTCATCGCCGCGGCAAAGAAAAAGAAGCCGACCGACTTGATCAGCACGGCCTGCAGGCGTCCGGCACGGCTGGCATAACGCAGGCCCGCCTTCAGCCCTGCGCCAAAACCCTCCGGCGGCAGGCTCGACTGCTTCGGGTCGCGCTTCCAGCCCCACACCACGAACAGCATCGCGGCGAAGGTGATGGCGTTGAAGCCGAACGCCCAGACCGCACCGAGCTGGGCGACGATCACACCGCCGATAGCCGGGCCGATCGAGCGAGCGATGTTGATGCCGATCGAGTTCAGCGCCACTGCCGAAGCCAGCATCGGTTGCGGCACCAGTTCAGACACGATCGCGGCCTGCGCCGGCATCGCCATCGCTGCACCGCACCCCATGCAGAAGGTCAGCAGCACCAGCAGCTGCGGGGTCAGCATGTCCATCGCGGTAAGTGTCGCCATTATCGCGGCGACCAGCAGCATCCAGCCCTGGGTCGCCAGCAGGTACTTGCGGCGATCGACGATGTCGGCCAGCGTTCCGGCGGCCAGCGCCAGCAGCACGATCGGCACGGTGGTGGCCGACTGCACCAGGGCAACCATCAACGGCGAGCCGGTACGTTCGGCCATCACCCAGGCGGCGGCCACGTCGTTGACCCAGGTGCCGATGTTGCTGGCCAGGATCGCCAGCCAGATCGAGCGGAACATCCTGATCTTCAGCGGGGACCAGGCACCTGCGGCCTGTGCGGGGGGTTGCGACGCGGTTGCGTTCACCATTGCCATGCTCCAACGATCGAGGCAAACAGCGTGTCCTGGCCACCGGCCTGCTTCAGCGCAGGACCCGCATCGACCCAGGCCAGCTGCAGCTGCCATTGCCAGTGTTCGCTGGCCTGCCAGCGGGTTTCGGATTTGTACTGATTACCGATGCGGCGCGCGCCACCGGCCGTGCCGGGCAAGGCCACCAGGGGTGCCGGCGTGGTGTACACCGCATCGGCGCGACGATGCTTCCAGGCCATCTGTACGCCCAGCTCCGTCGTCACCGCGTCGTGCAGGCGGAGGGTCAGGGTCGGCTGGACGTCCATCAGGTTGGCCGGGGCCAGCAGGCTGGCCTCGCTGAAGTAGGCCGATTTCGGGAACAGTGCATTGAAGGTTCCCAGGCGGCCGTCATGCAGATTGCCATCGCCACTGGCGATGTCCGCCTTCAGTCCCAACCGCGGTTGCAGCGGCAGGTCCGTCCAGCGCCAGCCGGTGTCGGTGGCCAGCGTCCAAGCGCGGATGTCGAGCGTAGCTGCCGAGGTGCGCAGTTCACCGCCCTGCGCCACCAGTTCACTGTTCCAGTCCAGTGAACCGGACTGGCCGAACCAGCGCGCACCCACGGTCTGCCGACGCTCGGTGCCGAAACCCGCCGAGAAGCGTGCGCCTTCCCGGCGGTAGTCCAGCAGGTACAGATCCCACTGTCCTGCGCCCTGCCCACGTGCCGTGGTGGCATAGGCACCCCACAGGTGGGCACCGTGTTCGCCACGATCATCAAAGGCACCCGGCCGGTTCTCCACCGGCCGCAGCGCCATCAGATCAAGCCCGCCGAGCCGGCCCTTCCAACCCAGGCGCGCACCGTCGAAGGCCAGGCGGATATTCGGCCCATCGCGCACCGACAGCAGCCGCGAGCTGCCATAGCCGGCTTCCTGCCGGCCCAGTTGCAGGTGGAAGCTGCCACGCTGCCAGCGCCAGTACGCCTGCTGCACGTCCAGCGCGCTGCGGTCGGTGCGGCCAGGGCCGCCTGCCTTGCCATTCTCGGCATGCAGGCCAAGCTGCAGCTTCGCCTGCCAGCTGTCCTCCGCATAGGTGGCCGAGGCCAGCGCGCGCAGCAGGCCGTGGCCATCTTCACTGCCACCGATGCCGAACCGGGTCGGGTCGTAGTACAGGCCACGCAGGCGCAGCGAGGCGTCCCACCGCAATTGGCCGTCACCGGCGTCAGTGCAATGGCCACCCTCGCAGGCCAGCGCCAGCGATGGCACGGCCAGCAGCGCCAGGCTCAGAACGCGAAGCACGAGCATCCCATCGCGCCCCAGAAGGCGGCCAGGTCATCGGTGGGCGCCGCATGTTGCGCGGCATGACCGTGAGCGCCATGCGTACTGCAGGCCACGCCGTGATGGTGGCGATGGGCGGCGGCCAACCCGGTGGCAGCACCGCCGACATGGTAGCCACCGAACCTGTTGACCGGCGACCAGCTGGGCATCGCCGGCGGCAGCTGCGGTGCCAGGCCGGCGTAGTCGCCGTCGGCATGCACGATGCGGCCACCGACCACGGTCAGCACGCTGGTGATGTCGGCGATCTGCGCATCGTCGACGCGGAAGAAGTCGGCCGAGAGCAGGATGAAGTCGGCCAGCTGGCCGGCTTTCAGCGTGCCCTTCACGGCCTCGTCGCCGGAGAACCAGGCGCTGCCCTGGGTCCACAGGCGCAGGGCCTGTTCGCGCTCCAGCAGATTCTCGTCGCCATACAGGGCCAGGCCACCGACGGTACGCCCGGTCACCAGCCACGACAGCGCCACCCATGGGTTGTAGCTGGCCACGCGGGTGGCGTCGGTACCGGCACCGACCGGCACGCCTTCGGCCAGCATGCGCTTGACCGGCGGCGTATGCCGAGCGGCCTGCACGCCATAGCGCTCGACGAAGGCTTCGCCTTGGTAGGCCATGCGGTGCTGCACGGCGATGCCGCCACCCAGCGCGCGGATGCGCTCGATGTTGCGCGGGGTGATGGTCTCGGCGTGGTCGATGAACCAGTGCAGGCCATCGAACGGCACCTCACGGTTCACCTGTTCGTAGACATCGAGAATGCGGCTGATGCTCTCGTCGTAGGTGGCGTGGATGCGGAACGGCCAACGCTTCTCGACCAGCAGCTTCACCACGTTGTGCAGTTCCGGCTCCAGTTCTGGTGGCAGCTCCGGTCGCGGTTCGTTGAACAGCTCGAAATCAGCCGCGGAGAACACCAGCATCTCGCCGGCACCGTTGTGGCGCAGCAGGTCATCGCCCTGGCGCGGCTGCAGGATCTCGCTCCAGCCACGGAAGTCATCCACTTCCCTGCCCTTGTTCTGGGTGAACAGGTTGTAGGCGATGCGCACCGTCAACTGGTCATCGCGGTGCAGCTGCTCGATGACCTGGTAGTCCTCGGGATAATTCTGGAAGCCGCCGCCGGCGTCGATCACCGAGGTGATGCCGAGCCGGTTCAGTTCGCGCATGAAGTGGCGCGTCGAGTTCGCCTGGTATTCGATCGGCAGGCGCGGGCCCTTGGCCAGCGTGGCGTACAGGATCAACGCATTGGGTTTGGCCAGCAGCAACCCGGTCGGGTTGCCCAGCGAATCACGCACGATCTGCCCGCCCGGCGGATCCGGCGTGTCCTTGCTGTAGCCGCACGCGCGCAGCGCGGCACGGTTGAGCAGCGCGCGGTCGTACAGGTGCAGCAGGAACACCGGCGTATCCGGCGCGATGTCATTGATCTCCTGCAGCGTCGGCAGGCGCTTCTCGTTGAACTGCGCGGCAGTGAAGCCACCGACCACGCGTACCCACTGCGGTGCGGGCGTGCGGTCGACCTGGGCCTTCAGCATGTCCAGGGCGTCGCCCAGCGAGCGCAGGCCGTCCCAGCGCAGTTCCAGGTTGTAGTTCAGGCCACCGCGGATCAGGTGGGTGTGGCTGTCGTTGAGGCCGGGTAGCAGGCGCCGGCCCTGCGCGTCGATCAGGGTCGCTTCATTGCCCCAGCCGCGCATGATCTCCTCATCGCTGCCGACGGCGACGATGCGTCCTTGCTGCACAGCCAGCGCCTGCGCATGCGGCTGCTGCGGGTCGAGGGTGGTGATGCGGGCATTGCGGATGACCAGCGTGCTCATGCGACGCTCCTTGGAAGTGGAATCGAGTGCAGCACCGGCGCGACCGGCCAGGCTGAGCGCAACAGCGGCACCGCTGGCCAGCACCACGTTGCGGCGGCCGTGATCGAGTGGATCGTGACTCATGCGAGGTCTCCCGGAAGTCGGTGGACGTCCAGCGCCCAGGTGCCGGGCCCGGCCAGCGCGATGGCCAGCAGTACCGTTGTCCACATCACCGGGTACTCACTGCCACCGCGCATCCAGAACCATCCCCTGGGCAGGGCCAACAGGACGGTGAAGCCGATGAAAGCGGCCGCCGCAAGCGCGGCGATACGGGTCTGCCATCCCAGCAGCACGGCCAGCCCGGACAGCACCTGCAACAGGGCCAGCAACAGTGGCAAAGGTGCCACCGCTGGCAGCCCGAAGCCGCGCAGCTCGGTGGCGAAACCAGAGAGCCCCGGACCGCCGAACCAGCCGAACAGCTTGCCCAGCGCGTGCGGCAGCAGGAAGCCTCCAGCCGCCACGCGCAGCATCAGCAGGGCCAGGTCGAGGCCATGGCCAGCCAGCATGCTCAGTGCCCGCCTTCCTGCGCGCCGAACATGCGCTTGGCGTACTGGATGCCGATGCCATAGCCACCCGCGTGATCGCGCGCGATGCCGGTGGTCAGGTCATAGGTTTCCCCGCGTGCCCAGTCGCGCTGCAGTTCGAGCAGGTACTGCACGCTGGTCATCGGCACCGCGCCGGCCTGCACCATGCGGGTGATCGCACGCTCGTGCGCTTCTTCGCTGACATCACCACAGGCATCGGTGATCACATATACCTCGAAGCCCTGCGCCAGTGCCGACAGCGCCGGGCCGACGATGCAGACGCTGGTCCACAGGCCGGCCATCACCAGCCGGCGCTTGCCGATACGGTTGATCTCGTCGATCACCGGCTGGTCTTCCCAGGTATTCATCGAGGTGCGGTCGAACACCGTCTGGCCCGGGAAGATCTGCGGCAGTTCGGGGAACATCGGGCCGGAGAACGAGGCTTCCGCCACCGTGGTCAGCAGCACCGGCACGTGGAAGCCCTTGGCACCCTTGCTGATCAGCGACACGTTGTTGCGCAGCGCGGAGATGTCGATGGTGTGCGTGGCAAACGCCATCTGCGACTGGAAGTCGATCAGCACCAGGGCGTGGTCGGTCGGCGAAAGCAGCGCCGGGGCGGGAGTGGCGGTGGCAAGGCTCATGGATGGACTCCGTTGGAAACACGATCAAGGGGAAGCAACAGGGCGGCATCGCCGGCGACGTACTGGCCGGGGCTGCAGCCGGTCTCCGCGCGGAAGCTGCGGACGAAATGGCTCTGGTCGAAGAAGCCCAGCTGCTGGGCCAGGCAGGCCATCGGCAACTGCGCACCCGGCAGCAGCTGGCGCGCACGCTCGATGCGGCGGCGACGCACATAGCGCAACGGGCTGGCACCGGTACCGGTACGGAACAGGCGCACCAGATGGAAGCGGCTGACGCAGGCGGCCGCCGCCAGCTCGGTCACCCGCAGCGGCTGCGACAGGTGTTCATCGACATAGCGCAATGCACGCTGCAATGCTGCGACCTGCTGTGGTGCCAGCGACGCAGCGGGGAATTCCTGTGGAGTAACGGTGGCCATCGAGGTCGCCGCGAGGGGGTGGCCCATGGTGCGGGGCGCCTGCACGATGCCCTACCCCCGTCGGTCGAGGCCAGCACCTACCCGAATGGGGGAGGCCGGCGGCCGATCACGCGGCGACCGAACAGCCGTGCGTCCAGCGAATAGGCGCCCGGCCCCAGCACCAGCAGGGCCAGAGGCAGCAGCGCCAGTGGCCAAGGCCCGGGCAGCGTGGACAGACCCACGGCCGCCATCACTGCCGCCAGTGGTGTCAGCACACCAAGTGCGAGCATCGCTACGGCCAGCAGGTACAAGGCCGACCACCAGCCGCCTGGCATACCGGGCCCGCAAAGAGCGGCCGCAACGCACAGCCGCAGCCACAGCAGGCCGAGGCCCGGGCCACGGTCGGGAAACATCACGAACAGGCGCTGCATGACCGGGCTCCACGGGGCATGCCGGCGTGATATCGAAACGGACCGCGTGCCGCCTACCCCGTTCGGGTCACCCTGGCCTGCCCCGCACCTGCCAGAATGCGCACCATGCGTGGCCGCCCCTTTCCGTTCCTGCGTCGCCTACCGGCGCTGCTGACGTGCCTGCTGTTGATGACCGCCCTGCCCGCGCTCGCCGTGCAGCGTCCCGCCCTGAGCAGCGGACTGCCCGGCTACGAGCACACCGCATGGCGGGTCGGCCAGGGTGCGCCTGGCGATATATGGGACATTGCGCAGGACCGTGATGGACTGCTGTGGCTGGCGACCGGTTCTGGCCTGTACCGCTTCGACGGCCGCCGTTTTGAACGCCAGGCGCCACCACCGGGCAGCAGCTTCCCGTCCACCAACATGGTCACCCTGGCAGTCGGGCGCAATGACGCAATGTGGATCGGCTACTTCCAGGCCGGCATCAGCCAACTCGCACGCAGCCAACTGCACAACTACGGTCGGCAACAGGGCGTACCGGTCGGCGTGGTGCCGCACTTCAGCCAGGACCGCGAGGGCCGCCTCTGGGCAGCGATCAATGGTGGGCTGCGCTGGTTCGATGGCCGGCGCTGGCAACCCCCGCCGGCCTCCGCCGGGCTGCCGGAACACCGCGTGCAATGGGTGTTGCATGACAGCCGTGGCACGTTCTGGGTACTGGCGGATCTGAAGATATGGATGCGCGGACCCCACCAGGCGGCCTTCATTGATACCGGCATCGCCGTCTCGCAGATGGCAACACTGGTGGAAAACCCGCAGGGTGAGGTATGGCTGGCCGACCGCGTCCGTGGCGCCTCGCCACTGGCAAACGCACATGGTCTGCTGACCGGGCCCGAACGTGAGGCGAGGCGCCTGCCCGACCTGGTCGCTGCCCGCATGCAGTTCACCACCGACGGCGCGCTGTGGGCGACGATGAGCCCGCATGGAGGCGTCGCCCGGGTCACGTTCGACGGCACCCGAGCCGTGCGCATGGAGCGCTTCGATTCACCGCATGGCCTGACGGCCACCTCGGCGGTGCCGATCATCGCCGACCGCGAAGGCAACCTCTGGGTAGGTACCAATCTTGGCCTCAACCGCTTCCGCGCGCGCAGCGTGCACACCCTGGCGGTCGGCCCCAGTGATCCCTACCGCTCGCTGGTGCGCACCACTGACGGACGGGTGTACGGCTACGGTGAAGACCTCAAGCCCTACGACCTGCGGCGGTCCCTGCTGGAAGGCAGCGCCGCACAGCTGCAGGCCGCAGCGCGGCAGGCACCTGCGCCGATCTGGCAGTTCGATTGGGTCAATCTGGCGCGCACTGTCGAAGGCCGTACCACGCTGATTCCGCTGCCCGCGCCGTTCACCGGGCAGCCGCTGCACGCCCTGCTGTTTCCTGACGAGACGCAGGCCTGGGTATGCACGGGCGAACGCGGTGTGCTGCATTACCGGGACGAGCAATGGCAGCGGGCGAGTCGCCTGCCCGAGCAGGCCTGCTCCTCCCTGGCGCTGGACGCCCATGGCCAGCTGCTGCTCGGCTACGCCGATGGTCGCGTGCGCCGGATGGGCACCACGGCCATCGATGCCTTCGGCGCAGCGCAGGGCCTTTCGGTAGGGCCGGTGACCGCCCTGCTGCAGCATCAGGACCTGCTGTTGGTAGCCGGCGAAGCCGGACTCGCCGCACGCATCGGCGAGGGGCCCTTCGTTGCAGTGCGCACCGACATGGCCGGCGTCCTCGAAGGCATCACCGGCATGGTCGCCGATGCGGGCGGGCATCTGTGGCTCAATGGCAGCCGTGGCCTGGTGCGTCTTGAGAGCAGCCTGTTGCGCCGAGCAATGCAGGCAGGGCAGCAGGTGACGCCCCGCCTGTTCGATGCGGTGGATGGCATGCCCGGCATTGCCCTGCAGAGCGGGCCGATCGCCACCGCCACCCTGGCCGACGACGGTCTTCTGTGGCTGGCGACCAACCAGGGCCTGGCCTGGCTGGACACTAAGCGTTCGCACGTCAACACACTGGCACCCAGCGTTCGCATCGGCGACGTGCTGTATGGCAGCGAACAGCAACCACTGCGGGACGGCCTGCGCCTGCCGGCCGGCACCAGCCAGCTGCAGATCGACTACGTGGCGCTTTCACTGGCCCGCCCGGAGCGCAACCGCTATCGCTATCGACTCTCCGGCGTCGATGACGGCTGGCAGGACGCAGGCAGCAGCACCCGCGCCTATTACACCAACCTGGCGCCGGGAAGCTATCGCTTCGACGTGGAAGCCGCCAATGAGGACGGCATCTGGAGCACGGTCCCGGCCAGCCGCAGCTTCCGCATCGCGCCCACCTTCATCCAGACCGTGTGGTTCAAGCTGCTGTGCGTGGCCGCCGTGCTGGCGCTGCTCGTACTGGCCGTGCGCATCCGAAGTGGCCAGCTCGCCGCGCTGTTCCGCGCCCGCCTGCAGGAGCGAAATGGCGAACGTGAACGCATTGCGCGCGACCTGCACGACACCCTGCTGCAGGGCAGCCAGGGCCTGATCCTGCGCCTGCATGCAATCAGCCAGTCCGCGCAGACGCCAGAAGCAGTGCGCGGCCAGCTGGAGTCGGCGATGCAGCTGGCCGAGCGCAATCTGGCCGAGGGCCGCGAACGCGTCAACGCATTGCGCGACGGCCCTTTCGCCGGCCGCGACCTGGCTTCGGCACTGGCCGATGTGCACGCCGAGTACGCGGGGCATGGCACCAATCCTCTGCGCCTGACCGTTGAGGGCGCGACGCCACCACTACAGGCCGATGCCGCGGAGGAAGTGTTCCTGATTGGTCGCGAGGCCATCCGCAACGCGTTGCGCCACGCCAACGCCAGCGCCATCGAAGTGGAGCTGTCGTACGGCACGCGTTGCTTCCTGCTGCACGTGCGCGACGATGGCGTCGGCATCGCCGACGAGAACGCCGGCCATGGTCATTGGGGCCTGCAGGGCATGCGCGAACGCGCACAGCGCCTCGGTGCGGAACTGCAGCTGTGGACCCGCGCCGGGCTGGGGACCGAAGTCGCGCTGGCGGTTCCCGCCCGGCGCCTGTATCACCGCCGCCCATCGCGTTGGCGCTGGCCCTGGAGTAAAGCAAACCATGACTGAGTTCCCTGCCCCGATCGGCGTGCTGGTGGTCGACGACCACCCGTTGCTGCGTGACGGCCTGGCGGCGCTGCTGGGCGCCCATTCCGACCTGCGCCTGCTCGGCGAGGCCGCCGATGGCGAGGAAGCCATCGCACGCTACCAGCAGCTGCAGCCCGACGTGGTGCTGATGGACCTGCAGATGCCACGCCTGGATGGCGTCGAAGCGATCGTACGGATCCGCGCGATGGACCCACGTGCCCGCATCATTGTGCTGACCACCTACCGCGGCGATGTACGCGCGGTGCGGGCCCTGCAGGCGGGTGCCAGCGCGTACCTGCTGAAGGACATGCTGCGCCACGAACTGGTCGACACCATCCGCATGGTGGCCGGTGGCCGCCGTGCGCCGATTCCTCCAGCGGTGGCTGCCAGCATCGCCGCGCATGTGATCGAAGACCGCCTGTCACCGCGCGAGACCGAGGTACTGCGGCACGTGGCCGGTGGCCTGTCGAACAAGCGAATCGGCGAACGCATGCAGATTTCCGAGCAGACGGTGAAGGCCCACATGAAGAGCCTGATGGACAAGCTGGGCGTGGGTGATCGCACGCATGCGGTGACCCAGGCGCTGAGGCGCGGCATCATCAGCCTGGACGACAGCGGTCACGATTAGGGGGGTGTTCGGCAGGGCTGCGCCCTGCACCCACGGTAGTGCCGGCCGCTGGCCGGCAACCTCAACAGCAAAAGCAACAGCAAAAGCGTGGAGTCCGTGGGATGGCGGGGCGGTGTCGGAGTGCGGGGACGCTGCAAGTACGTCCCTGTAAGCTTGGCAGCCGCATCCATGCGGCTGACACCCCGCACTCCGACACCGCCCCACCTCTGACAGAACTCCACGGCTGTTGGTAGGTGTCGACCTTGGTCGACACTTCTGTCAGATATCGAAATCAATCTGGGGTCAGATCCGTTCCAACACACCGCAGGAAACTGTCGAAGGCGGGGTGGGTCCGGTTGCGGGGGCGTGAGCGCCATGGGCCCGAGGCATGCCTCGGGCGGGTTGGGCAGGACGCCCAACCCCGGTCTTGCCGTGTGCGCAGGACAGCGCACACGAGCAAGGCGCGACCGAGCCTCCATGGGTGAGGGCGCTTCGCTTGCGAAGCATTGCTTCGCAAGCGCCCGAACGCACAGCCGCCAGCGGTTGGGCCGGACAGGGGATTCACGGCGTCCCCCGCAACCGGACCCACCCCGCCTACCTACAGGAACCCCGCCGTTGCCGTTGCCGTTGCTGTTGCCGTTGCTGTTGCTGTTGCCTCCAGCAGGTGCAGGGCTGCAAGCCCTGCCGAACACCACCCCTACTTCAAACGCAGCAGCAGGCTGCCGCCCGCACATACCACCGCCAGCCAGGCCACGCCGTGCCACCCCCACTGCGCCAGCGCCAGGCTGCCCAGCGCACCACCGGCGGCCATGCCGATGAACATGCCGGTAAACAGCAGCGCATTGAGCCGGCTGCGTGCCGGCGGCACCAGGCCATAGACCAGCGTCTGGTGCGCCACCAGCGCCGACTGGAAGCCGAAGTCGAACAGCAGCGCACTCACCACCAGCAGCGGCAGCAGCGCGACGGCCGGCAGCCAGGACTCGGCCAGCAGCAGGCCGAAGCCCAGCAACGCCACCGCGATCGCCAGCCGCGCCACTGCATGGCAACCCAAGCGATCGGCGAATCGACCCGCAAATGGTGCGGCTAGTGCACCGGCCGCACCCGCAATACCGAACGCACCCGCCGCCGCACTGCCCAGGCCCAGACGAGCATGCAGCATCAGCGCCAGCGTCGACCAGAATGCACTGAAACCCACCGCCAGCAGCGACTGGCTGGCCACCGCACGGCGCAGCTGCGGCTGCTCGCGCCACAACGCCAGCAATGAGCCCAGCAACGCCGGATAGCGCAGCGTGCTGGTCGGTGCAAAACGCGGCAGCGCACGCGCCATCACCGCACCCATCGCCGTCACCGATACTGCAGCAAGCACAAACTGCGTGCGCCAGCCCAACGCTTCAGCCACCACACCACTGACCACGCGCGACAACAGGATGCCCAGCAACAAGCCGGTCATCACCCGGCCGACGATCTGCCCGCGCTGCGCATCCGGTGCCAGCACCGCAGCGGCCGGCACGATGTCCTGCGCCAGCGTGGCCATCAGCCCGACCAGCAGGCTGGCCATCAGCAGGCCCGGCAGGTGCCCGGCCATCGCTGCAGCACCCAATGCCAGTGCCAGCAATGCAGATTTCAACAGGATCAGGTTGCGGCGGTCGAACCGGTCACCCAGCGGCGCCAGCAGCAGGATGCCCAGTGCATAGCCAAGCTGGGTCAGGGTCGGTACCAGGCCAGCGGCGCGCTCACCCGCGCCGAGGTCCTGGGCGATCAGGCCCAGCATCGGCTGGCTGTAATAGAGCGAGGCGACCGAGAAGCCGGCGCCGGCCGCCATTGCCAGCACCAGCGGGGTGGAGGGTGCAGTCGCGGGTGCGGCGGCGACGGACAGCGAAGGGGTAGACATGGGGAGTCCGGTGGAAGAAGTGGGCGTATCCTGCCCGCATTCGCCCAACGTCTGTAGTAGGCTGAAATACATATCATTCATACGCCATACGCATGACCGACCTCACCGCTGGCGCCGATCGTCTGGATCTGCTGCGCACCTTCCTGCGCATCGTCGATGCCGGCAGCCTGTCTGCCGCAGCCGCGCAGCTGGGCACCACCCAGCCAACGGTCAGCCGACGCCTGCAGGCATTGGAGCGGCAGATCGGCCTGCGCCTGCTGCTGCGCTCCACCCATGGCCTGCAACTGACCGAAGATGGCCTGCGCTGCCAGCGCCATGCGCAACGCGTGGTCGACGAATGGGAGTCGCTGCAGGCCGAACTCCACGGCGAGCCGGAAACACTGCGCGGCCGTCTGCGGGTGATGGTGCCGCATGCCTTCGGCCAGGCGCAGCTGCTGCCGACCATGCTCGCATTCCTCGCCCGGCATCCGCAGCTGAGCCTGGAGTGGATCCTTGAAGATCGGCGTCCGGATTTCATTGCAGAAGGCATCGACTGCGCGGTGCGGGTGGGCCCGGTCGACGAACCGCGCATGGTCGCGCTGCCGCTGGCCGAAGTACCGCGCATCGTCGTGGCGGCGCCCTCGCTGGTGGACGTCACAGCGGTCGGTACGCCGGAACAGGCGCAGTCACTGCCGTGGATCTCGCTGGTCACCTACTACCGCGAACGACTGCTGCTGCATGACGCGCAGGGGCACGCGCATACCCTTTCGATCAGCCCGCGCCTGCTCAGCGACAACCTGTTCGTGGTGCAGCAGGCCGCATGTGCCGGGCTGGGAGCGGCCGTGGTCTCGGCCTGGCTGGTGGCCGACGACCTCGCACAAGGGCGGCTGGTGCAGCTGCTGCCGGACTGGCAGGCACCGCCACTGCCGGTACACGTGGTATTTCCCGCCGCGCGCCAGCAGCCGCCGCGGCTGCGCGCCTTCATCGATGCGATGAAGGCCGCACTACCGCAGCTGCACGGCATGCGGCCGGCGCCGCGCTAGGTCACCGGCCGCATCATCAATTGGCCTTCGCCGCCTCGGCATTCCACGCCGCGACCTTGGCCTTGGTGTCGGCCAGCATCCCGTCCAGCGCGGCGCGGTCATACACGTTGCCGCGCAGGATCACGCTGTCGATCTTCTCGGTGGCAGCGATGTCCTGCAGCGGGTTGGCGGTCAGCAGCACCAGATCGGCGGCCTTGCCCTGCGCGACACCACCGTAACGGTCCATCTGGCCGAACCAGGCCGGGCCGGAACGGGTTGCGGCCGACAGCGCCTGCGGTGCGCTCAGGCCCTCCTTCACGAACAGCTGCAGTTCCTGGTGCAGGGCGATGCCCGGGAAGTTGAACGAATTGAGGAAGCCTGCATCGGTGCCAGCGATGATCGTCACGCCGGCCGCCTGCAGCATCGGCAGCACGGCGGCCACCTGGTGGTACTGCGCGTGGCGCGCTTCGATCTGCGCCGGCGTCGCCTTCGCCGCGCGGTCCACGCGCCACTGGTAGGTCGCGCGCAGGCCCGGGCCGATGTAGGCCAGGTACGGGTCGTTGGCGTGGTCATCCTGGTCGAGGAAGTCGAGGATGCGGCCGCCGTTGAGGGTCGGGGTCACGAATACGCCACGCTTGGCGAAATCACGGTAGGCCCGCATTGCGGTGTCACGGTCGAAGCTGGCGTCGAGGCGGCGGTTGGCTTCGGCACGGTCGATGCGGCCAGCTCCGAAGTCGGCGGCAATCTGCGCCTCGTCCTTGCTGCCGGCCTTGAACGCGTAGTCCAGGTGCTCGATCGAGGCCAGGCCGGCATCGACCGCCTGCTCCACGGTCAGCGCCATCGGGATGTGGCCCGACGCCTTGAATCCGGCCTTGCGCGCGGCACTGGCCGAGTACAGGAACAGTTCCGGCTTCAGCGTGCTGTCGGTGATCTTCACGAAATCGACCTTGTCGTGCTGCAGGCGGGCGATTGCCTTGTCGGCGTCGGCCTCGCTGCCCACTTCGATCGTGCCCTTCCAGACCGGCTTGATGCCTTCGATCTTCGCGCCGGAACTCAGCAGGCGCGGGCCGAACAGGGTGCCCTTGGCGATCTCGCCACGCCACTGCAGCACCTGCTCGGGCAGATCGCCGGAACAGTCACGCACCGTGGTGATGCCATGCGCGATGTACAGCGGCAGCAGTGCCTTGTTCTCTTCGATCAGCGCGGGGCCACCACCGAAGTGCACGTGCATGTCCCACAGCCCCGGGATCAGGTATTTGCCCTTGGCATCGATCTGGCGGGTCGCGCTCCACTGGCTGCGCAGCTGCGCGTCCGGGCCGACAGCGACGATGTCGTCGCCGCGGATCACCACGCTCTGCCCGGACAGGGTGCTGGCGTGCTCGACATCGACCACGGTGGCATTGCGGATCAGCAGGTCGGCGCGCTCGGCAGCAGACGCCGACAGCGGTGCCACCGCAAGAAGGATGGCGAAGGACAACGGACGGGAACGGAACATGGACAGCATCCTGGTGGGCACGCCCAGCGTGCGGGTGGAAGGGGTTTGCATTCAGCGCACCGCGCCGTGCTGGCGCAGCAGGGTTTCAATTCCGGAATAGCCGCGCTGGCGCGCGTGCGCCAGCGGCGTCACGCCATCGCCGTCGGCCAGCTCCGGGTCGGCACCGGCCTCCAGCAGCAGCTGCACGATCTGCACGTGGCGCACGCCACCATCGCCGAGCAGGATCGCTTCCAGCAGCGCGGTCCAGTGCAGCCGGTTGACATGGTCCACCGCCACGCCGGCCCGCAGCAGCATGCGCACAGTGGCAACATGGCCGCGCTCGGCGGCGGGAATCAGCGCGGTGCCGTCATAGCGGTTGGTGCTGCGAAGATCGGCACCATGCGCCAGGGTCATCGCCAGGATCTCATCAAGGCCACGCGCGCCTGCGTACAGGTAGGCGCTGTCCTGCAACGCATCCTTGGCGTTGACGTCGGCACCGGCCTCGATCAGCTCGCGCGCGGCATCCACGTTGTTGCCATGCGTGGCCAGCAGCAGCGCGGTGCGGCCCTGTCCGTCGCGCGCCTCCAGCGTGGCGCCCTCCTCGATCGCCTGTCGCACCGCAGCAGCGTCACCGCGACTGGCAGCATCCCGCAGGCGGCCATCGACGTCGGCTTTGGACGTTGCGGTGCAGGCCGGGGTGACCATGGCCAGCAGGCACAACAGCAGCACGCGCGCGAACGGCGCAGGCCAGCCAGGGGAACGATGGACGCGCATGACAGTAACTCCTCATGTCCGTCGCCACGGAGCACCGGGCGACGGTAGCAACAGCCGGGCATTGCCGGCCCCTGCGCTGCATGGTAGAAGTCGACCCGGGTATCCAGAAGTGAAATGTTCAAATGCAAGACAGTGCCAAATCGAATAGAACTCTGTTCGAGCTGGACCTGCTTCGGGCGCTGGTGATGGTGGCCGACTGCGGCAGCTTCACCACGGCGGCCACGCGCCTGCATTCGACACAATCCACGGTCAGCCAGAAGGTGCGGCGGCTGGAGGAACTGGCCGGGCATCGCCTGCTCGAGCGCGGCCACCGCGATGTGCACCCCACCGACGCCGGCCACACCCTGCTCGGCTACGCGCGGCGCATGCTCGACCTGAACGAGGAAATGGCCCAGGCGCTGGCCGGCGCGACGGTGGAGACCGCCGTCCGCATCGGCGTGCCCGAGGATTTCGTCAACGCGCAGACCACGCGCATGCTGGCTGCCTTCAGCCGTCGCCACCCGCAGGTGAAGCTGGAGATCAGCAGCGGCCTCAGCCGCGACCTGGCGCAGGGCTTCGATCACGGCGAGCTGGACCTGGTGCTGGTCAAGCAGCGCCGCAACAGTCGCCAGGCGGTGCACTGCCGGCGCGAGCCGATGCACTGGATCGACAGCCTGCGCAGCAGTTGCCTGCGGCAGGACCCACTGCCGCTGGTCACGTTTCCGCCGCGCGGCCTGTACCGCGACGAGATGATCCACGCGGTGGAAGCGCTGGGCCTGCGCTGGCGCATCGCCTTCACCAGTTCGTCGCTCAGTGGCATCCAGGGCGCCGTGGCCGATGGCATCGGCATCAGCCTGCTGCCGCGCCGCGCGGTCAGCCGCGAGCACCGCATCATCGATGGCGAGCGTGAGCTGCCGGTGATCGACAACTACGAAATCGGCCTGCTGCACCGTGCCGATGCCGACGATGCCGTGCGCGCACTGGCCAGCGAGCTGTGGCGGCAGGTGCAACGCGAACCGGACTGACCACAGTAGATCCACGCCATGCGTGGATGAATTTCGCGCATCACGCATCGAAACATGGTCAATCCGGCCGCACGGCCGGCAACATCGCCTCGTAGAGTGCCTGATGTTTCCGTGCCCCACGGCGCCTTGCCATGTCCGACGAAATCCCTACCCGCTTCGATCCCCTACCCGCGGCCCTGCAGACGCATCTGCAGCACCAACGCTCGCTGATCGCCGCACGCGTGGCCGCCAGCTTCCCGACGTTGCCGGTGCAATGGCCGCTGGCGGCCACCACGCTGCAGCGCGTGGTCGATGCCGAGCTGATCGATCGTGACGACGGCGATGGCTGGGAAGCGCTGGGCGTGGCGTTCGGTGACACCCTGGCCCAGCGCGTGCCGGGTCTGGCCTGGATGCAGGTCACCGATGCCTGGGGCATCGATGCGGTGCTGCGCTATGCCGACAGCAGCCTGCAGATCGGTGCCAGCACACTGCTGCTCAAGCGCGTCGAACAGGGCGAAGTCATCGACATCGCCCATCTGCTGGCGTGGCTTGAGGAATTCGTCGCCACCCGCGCCGACGATTACGTCTGAAAGGCCGCCGAGCATGGCTCGGCACTACAGGGGATTGCGTGGCGTGGATCTACAGCCAGCGGCCGTCGACCACCACCCGGCGTTCCACGGGCACCGCAGCCACGGCAGCAGGGCCGTGGTCGGCACGTACCGCCACGAAAGTGGCTGGCTGGCCTTCGGCAATACCATGCTGCGGCAGGCCGATCGCCTGCGCGGCATGGGTGGTGACCATGTCCAGCGCCAGCATCAAGTCGGCATCGGTGTAGAAGCCGGACCGGTAGCCCAGCAACATCGCCCGCTGCAGCAGGTCGCCATTGCCATACGGCCACCAGCAGTCACGGATGTTGTCGTTGCCGGCGAACACGCGCACACCGGCATCATGCAGCGCGCGCAGCGGCGGGAACGGATGATCGCCCGGCGCGTTGCTCATGATCGCCACACCCGCCGTGGCCAATGCTTCGCCCACCTGCAGCGCGCGCGCCAGCGGCACGTCGCCCAGCGAATAGGCATGGCTGACCGCAACACGCCCCTGCAGGCCGGCAGCCCGTGTCCGCGCGGCGATGCGCAGCAGCTGGGCCAGGCCGGTTTCGCCCGGCTCGTGCAGATGGATGTCCAGCTGCACGCCGTAGTGCTCGGCCAGGCCGAACAGCAGCGCCAATTGGCCTTCGGCATCACCATCGAGCGTGGTCGGGTCGATGCCGCCGAGCACCTCCACGCCCGCGGCAAGCGCCTGCTCCAGCACCGCGGCGGTACCCGGACAGGACATCACCCCGGCCTGCGGGAACGCCACCTGCTGGATGCGCATGATGTCCGCACAGCGCAACGCCGCCTCGCGTACGGCTTCGAGATGGCCAAGCCCGGTGCTGGCGTCGATATCGACATGACAGCGCATCGCCACGGTACCGAAAGCACTGCACTGGCGGATCAGCGCCTCGGCACGGTCCACCATCGGTGCTGCACCCGCCACAGCCGCCTTCTCCACCGCCAGCCGCTCACGCAGGCTGTTCACCGGCTGGTGCGGGTGCCAACGGTCGCCGACAAAGCTCTTGTCGAGGTGGATGTGGCCGTCGACCAGCCCGGGCAGCACCGTGAAGCCCTGCAGGTCGACGTATTCCGCCCCGTCAGCCGGCGCGGCCTCGCCATTGAGGCCGCTGATGCGGCCATCACGGATATGAAAATGCAGCGGCGCACCGTGGCGGTCGACACCGCCATGGACGAACTGGAGGGTCATCGGGAACTCCCGGAATGCCAAGACTGCCGCCATCGTGCGCCCCGCCGCCACCATCGGCCAACGAAATATCTGGATGGCACACATTCACCAGAACGATGATCACCCTGCGACAACCGGTCGCAGCCACGCCGTGCACACCCCTGAACGGGTAACATGGGCGCCTGTTTCCGCAGTGATGCCGCATGGGCCCGTCCGACCGCCACGATCGTCTCCGCCGCTGGCAGGCCGCGTCCCTGCTTGCCGCCGCGCCGATTGCCAGCCTGTCCGCCACCGATGCCGGGGCCAGCACCCCGCCGCAGGCGCCACCGGGCCAGCAACGCATCGCCTCGGCCGCCCTGGTGGAAATGCTGCATCAGCGCGTGCTGGCCGGCCAGAGCGCCACCGCCACGCTCGAAACCTGGTGCGCCGAACATGGCCTGGCTGAGCAGGCCCGGGTCCGCGCCGTGCGCGTGCGCGGTACCGACAAACCGGCCCCGACCGAAGTGCTGCAGGCGCTGGCCGCAGAACCGGGCACGCCCCTGCGCTACCGCCGCGTGCAGTTGGCCTGTGGCAGCCGCGTGCTGTCAGAAGCCGATAACTGGTACCTGCCCGACCATCTCAGTCCGGCCATGAACCAGGTGCTCGATACCACCGATGAACCCTTCGGCCGGGTGGTCGGCCCGCTCGGCTTCAAGCGCCAGACGCTGGCCGATCAGACCTTCTGGCCGCCACGCGGTGAAGGCGACCAGGGCGTCATCCTGGAAGTTCGGGCCCTGCTTCGCGACCGCCAGCAGCAGCCTTTCAGCTACGTCATCGAGTCCTACCTGCAACAGGCGCTGCCCTAGCTGCATGTGTCACCGGTCAGGGCCCCACTGCGCGGTAATGCTGTTGGATGCCGGATCCACCGAGAATACGAAGCGCCCACCATGCTGGTCCCTGCCCCACGTCATCGGCGCAGTGGCCAGGCTGTAGACCGGGGCACCCTTGTCCATACCAATCGCCTCAGACCAGGCACTGAAATCCTCATCGGTACGGCTTCGTATCTCGCCGACACACAGGCTGTAGCCACAGGCGAAAGACACCAGCGTGCCGCCGCTGCCGATGAGCCGGGTCGCGGCCGCCCTGTAGAGCCGGGTCAGGTCCTGCACTTCCGGGTAGTGCCCCGCATCCCGTTCGAACTGGCTGACCGACTGCGCAAAGGCCCTGTCCGAGCCGAGGATCACCTCGCTCTTTTCTGCGGACAGTGCGCCTTCGGTCAACAGCATGCGCTCGCCCTCGAGGAAGTGACCCTCCGCATCCGCGGGCCCTTGCTCGGCCGTCGCACGCGTCGATGCCGTTGGCACGCGCGCTGATCCAGCATCGGTCACTGCGTTGGAAAGGGACGGCACGGGCGCGGCACTGGTCGCTTCCGCAGCCTCGTCCACGCTGGCCGCCTGCTCGCTGTCGCAACCGGCAATGGCCAGTACGGCAATCACACTCCACATCCTGCTGACATCCATGCGCATCCTCCTCCATGTATCGCCACAGCATGCCACGTGCGCGACGGCAGCACGGATGCGCTGCACAAAGAAAAGCCCGGCAATGCCGAGCCTTTCGTTCGCCTGCCGGATCAACGGAACCGGTAATCCAGCTGCACCCAGTACTGGCGGCCGTACGGGTCGTAATTGCCGACCGGGTAGAACGGCCAGCCGCCTCCGTTCCTGTCCGCCGGCGGGCGGCTGTCGCGCAGGTTGTTGACGATCACGCCCACCGACAGGTTCTCGCCGAACTGGCGGAACACGCTGGCGTTGTACGTCATGTACGGCGCGATGCGGCCACTGCCATCGGTCTTCGGCAGTGAGCCGAAGCGGTTGCCGTACAGCGTGGTGGTCCAGTCACCCTGGTTCCAGGTGATGCTGCCGTTGGCCTTGCTGCGCCACTGGTAGTCATCCAGCGAATTGCGGATGTCACGCTCCGGATCATCGGAGAACTGCCGGTATTTGTGCTCCAGCACCACCGTGTAGGCCAGGCGCGTGGTGAAGCGGCCATAACGGCCGGCATCGAAACGCCAGTTGCCCTTCAGGTCCAGGCCACGAACCGATTCGGAGGCGGCGTTGATCGGATTGATCAGCACACGGGTCACCTGGTCCGGCTGCACGGTTGCGTTGGACGGGTTGCGGATCACCCGCGACAGCGCGTCCTGGCACAGCGGTGAACCGATATCGCGCGCTTCGCCGCCCAGCGTGCGGCCCAGGCGGCAATCGGCCTCGTCACGCAGGATGCGGCTGGTATCGAGGCTGGTCACCTCGTTGTCGATGCGGATGTCGTAGTAGTCGGCACTGAAATCCAGGCCAGACAGCGGCGACCAGACCACGCCGAAGCCATAGGACTTGGCCGATTCCGGCTGCAGCTGCGCATTGGCGCGGTTGCTGTAGTCGATCGACAGGCCGTTGTAGTCACAGTTGTCGTACGACTGGCCTGCGGTGCGGCAGCGCCAGTAGTCGGTCATGCCCGGGTTGTAACCGCGCGTCTCCGTCGCGAACACATAGTTCATGTCCGGCGCCCGGAAACTGGTCGCCGCCGTACCACGGATCAGCAGGCTCTCGATCGGACGGAACTCGACGCCAACGCTCCAGGTCGCCTTGCCGATGTGCTCGCCACCCGCACGGTACTGGTCGTAACGGCCGGCCAGCGTGGTGGTCAGCGACTGCAGCAGCGGCAACTGCAGCTCCACACCTGCGGCGTAGCGGTCACGCTCGCCACCGGCGCCGACGCCTGCACTGGTGTTCCAGAACTCGCCGGTTCCCAGGCGCGGGTCCGGGCGGTTGCGGTAGCCCTGACTGCCGGCTTCGACCACCGCTGCCAATGCAGCGTCGCCACCGGGCAGCGCGAACAGGCGGCCGTTGACGCTGGCGCTGAAGGTCTGCAGCCATGCCGCATTGCGGCTTTCCTGGTAGTCGGACAGGCCCTCGTATTCGTTTGGGGTCAACGGTTTGAACAGGCGTGCCGGGTCCGGCGCATAGACCTCTACGCCATTGCGTACGCCCAGCTTCGGACCCAGCAGGTATTCGTTGATGCCGGCCAGCAGCACCGGGCGGCGGGTGCGGTTCTCGTAACGCGAGCGGCTGTAGACCGCCTCATAGTCCCAGCCACTGTCACCGATCTGACCACGTGCGCCGACGTTGAACGACCACGAGTTTTCCAGGAAGCGGTTGGCATTGCGCGGCAGGCCGCCGATTTCCTCCGGCGCGAAGCGGCGGTACCAGCTTTCCAGATTGCCGGTGGTCTGGTTGTAGAAGTAGTTGCGCGCCGAGGTCCAGGTCGGCGCACGCGTGTTGTTGTAGATGCGCGCGCTGCCCACGGCGACATCAGCGAACAGGTCGGTGGTCTCGTTGACGTGGAAGGTCAACAGACCGTAGCCGTTGAGGTTGCGCTTCTGGGTCTGCACGGTCCAGTAGCTGGCGGCGGCCTCGTTGCTGCCGCAGTACCAGCCCTGGCGCGGGTTGTTGGCGCGGAACACGCTGCCCCCATAGATCTCCGACGCTGCGTCGCAGCCGCTGACGCCCGGATCGATGTTGCGGCCGGTGGCAGCATTGCGGCGATAGGCGATCGCGGTCGCCTGCGGCGCCTTGCCGGCCGGGTCATCATCCAGCGAATCCATGAAGTCGCGCTGGCGCGCGTGGATCGCCTTGCGCACATCGAACTCGAAGCCGAACAGCGCATCCCAACGCTCGCCGGAACTGCCACCGACCACCTGCGCGCGCTGGTTGTCACCACCGCCCTGCTGGGTGCCACCGGCGCGCACGTTCACGTCCACACCCTCAAAGCGGTCCTTGAGAATGATGTTGACCACACCGGCGATGGCATCGGAGCCGTACACCGCCGACGCACCGGCCGCCAGCACCTCGATGCGCTCGATCAGCGCACTGGGGATGTTGGCCAGGTTGACCACGTTCACCGAGCCCTCGTAGGCCAGCGGATAGTCGGCCTGGCGGCGGCCGTTGACCAGCACCAGCGTGCGGTTCGGGCCCAGCCCGCGCAGGTTGATGGTGTTGGCAGCCGGGGTGAAGGTATTGCCGAAGTCCTCGCCCTGCACGTTGCCGGTGTTCTCGGTCAGCGCGCTCAGCGCATCGAAGGCATTGCGGTAGCCCTGTGCATCGATCTGCTCCCGGCTGATCACCGTCACCGGCGAGGGCCCCTCCACACTGGCGCGCGGAATACGCGAGCCGGTGACCTTCACTTCCTGCAATGTGGTGGGTGCGCTTTCCTGCGCGAAGGCCGGCAGTGAGACCAGCATCAGGGACGACAGTGCGAGCACCAGCGGACGCGGGCGCAGCGCCTTGTGGGAGGCGGACATGGGCTTCCTGGGGAGTTTGGCGGGTGGTGGTACGGGACAGCGGCCTGTGCGGCACATAACGATCCCGTAACGAAAGTGTCCTGAATGGGGGGGTTCAACGGAAATGACCAGGCCTGATGGCCTTATGCCTGAACCGAATCAGACCCGCAGTGCCATTCGCCACACTTTTGCAATGTTTTGAATGGTGTGGCGCTGCGGGCACGGCCATCGTGCCGGGGATGATGACCCCGTATCCCACCTCCCTCCTTCCCCCGTTGCGCCCGGTACTGCGCCGTCACCTGCTGCAGCTGCAGGCCGCACCGGTCACCCTGCGCCCCTTCCAGCGTACCGACCTGCCGCGCTGGCGCCTGTTCGATGACCGCCGCCGGCGCGGCCGCCGTCACCCCGGCGACATCGACGAGGAGGCACGCTTTCTCGCCCACATGCATCGCTCGCGTCTGGAGCAGGACAACGACCAGCTGCTGCTGGGGGTGTTCGACGACGAACACGGCACTGTGCTGGATCAGCTGCACATCCGCCTGCAGTCGCTGCATGCGCGCAGCGCCGAGTTGCTGTCGCTGCAACACTGGCACCCGCATACCGACGCGGCGCTGCGGGCGCTGTGCCCGTTCCTGTTCGAGGATGTCGGCCTGCATCGCCTGTTCGTGATGCTGCCACCGGACTGCAATGACCCGTTCGCCACTGCGCTGCACGCCTTCGGCTTCGAGCAGGAAGGCCTGCTGCGCGACCATCATCTGGACCTGGAGGGCTGGCAGGATCGCCAGCTGCTGGCGCTGACCGCACCGGTCTGGCGAAGCCGCCAGCAGCCCCAGGGTTAGCGGACCCGCTCCAGCGACGCGCCTGCGCCGGTCAACACCGAGCAGGCGTGGTCCTGCAGCTCTTCAGCGCTGGCCTCGTTGCCGGTGCCGGCGTCCACACGGGTCGCCAGCAGAATGAAGCCCGGGCCGCCCTGCACCTCGTCCCGGCCGGCCACGACCAGGCTCCACTGGCCCACGTCGTCCACGCCAGCGAGGTCATAGGCCAACAGATTGAGCGGATTGGCGGTCAGTTCCGCGCCCGGCAGCAGGCGGGCCTGGTACTGATGGCCGCGCAGCAGCACCGGCAACGGTGCCCAGCGGCTGCCGAGGGCGGCAGCATGCGTGTCCAGCGCCTGCAGCACGTCGGCACGCAGGCAATCCACATGGATATGCAGCTGGTGCTGTGACCGGCCGTGCGGCGAGTTCAAGGCCAGGCTGGCGACGTTGCGCGGCAGCGGTTGCCGCAAGGCCTGTTCGGTGTGGCTGCGCGCCTGCCAGGCTGCAGCGAAGTAATTCGGTGCACCACGCTGGTACAGGCGGCGGTTCTCGATACCGCTGACCTTGTCCAGCGGCATCAGCAGGAACTGGTAGTCGCCGTGCGCGTCCTTGACCAGCACATCACGGCGATCCGCGGCCGTCTCCACGCGCAGGCAGTCGCCGCGTGGACCTTCGGCGCCCTGGCAGTCACGTTCGATCAATCGCCATAACGCGTCGGAATGGGCCGGCGGCGGCGGCGCGCTGGCACAGGCGGACAACAGCAACAGGGACGGCAGCAGGAAGGGGCGCAAGGACACGGAAACGACTCACGGAGCAGGCACGGCAGACAGCGCCGCGCTGCATTCTAGCCAGTGCGAAGCTGCAATCAGTAGGTGCCGAACGGCACTTCAACCACGATCGGTGCCTCGCCCTCACCCGCCTGCAGGCTGTAGCGATCCAGCGCGCCGTCGTCATCGGCGTGCGGCTGACGCTGGAAATGCAGCGGATAGCGAATGTTCCCCAGGCGGACGGCGCTGCCGTCGGTCTCCAGCGCGGCACCTTCGGGAATCAGCAGCCCGCCCAGGTCGCTGTAGGCGCCAGGCACGTCGGCGAAGCTGTAGTGGGCCAGCTCGTCCACCCGTTGCATCGCATAGACGTGCGGCACATAGGGACGTGCCGGGCTGCGGCCATTGCTCAGGTCGGTCACCCAGGCCTGCGGCAGGTGGTACTGCTCGCGCAGCGCGGCCACGCCCAGCGAGGGGCTGGCCACCTGCAGGCAGCACACCGCGCGCTTGCCCTCACGATCGAGGATGGCGAAACGGTCACCGCGGGTGGCCGCCTGCGGCAGCATGGCAAACGCCAGATTGCGCTGCGCAGGCGCGTAGCCCGCTTCAGTCTGCAGGTTGCGCCAGGCGCCGAATACCGGGGATTCGACCGGCACGGGTTCCGGATCGGCAGCGCAGGCGGCAAACGCCACGCCCAGCAACGACAACGCCAGCGCCGTCATCGTCTTGTCCTTGCCGCGGAAACTGCCTGCCGTCATACCCTATCCAACACCTGCGCCGGAAAGGCCCGGCCTGCCCACTGGCGTACTGCCAGCCATTCCTCCCACTATGCAATGACCACGCTGTGCCGGCAATGACCGGGGCGCTGACGCCTTTCGCACGCTCGGTGCTATCGTTCCCGCCATCTTTCCCTGCGCAGGAGCGCTCGCATGTCCGCATTCCGTCTGTCCCTGTTGCTGCCGGCCTCTGCCCTGCTGCTGTCGGCCTGCGTCAGCACCCCTGGCCCGGAAGTCAAAGGCAGCGGCCGTTGTGACGCCAGCCAGCTGGGCTGGGCGATCGGCCAGCCGGCCAATGAGCCCAACATCCGCCGCCTGTCCCGCGAGAGTGGTGCCGGCCTGGTCAACCCGATCGGCCCCAGCACCATCACCACCAAGGACATCCGCCAGGACCGCCTGCGCGTGTTCGTGGACAAGGACAACGTCATCACCGCCACCCGCTGCGAGTAAGCGCCGCCTCAGTTTTTGTAGAGCCGAGCCCACGCTCGGCTGCTCTGCGGCCGGGCCACGCGAGAACCCGAGTCGAGCATGGCTCAACTCTACACTTCAGGGTTCGGTATAGCCGGCGCAGTCCGGCAGCGCCTGGTCCGGGTGGAACATGCCCTCGCGGAAGTGGAACAACCGCGTATAGGTGCGCGCCGGATCCTGCTCGGTGCGCAGGTCTTTCTTCTTCAGCGGCCCCTTGGCCAGCGAATCCTCGAAGCGCGAAACACCGGCCGGGAACCGGGTCGCCACGGTCTGGTAGCGCAGCACGGGCATGCCCTGCCCTGCTGGATCCAGCGCCAGCTTCGCCGAGAAGCCGTATTCGTCGTGGCAGGCACCCGCGCGCTGTTTCACGTCCTGCTCGCTGAAACAGGCGCGGATCATCGCATTGCCCAGCCATGGCACGGTCAGCACGTCGTCGTCCACCTGGATGTCGTCCTGCAGGTGGCGTACGCGTGCCAGCTGCAGCGTGGACGCGTCAGCACCTCCACCGGAGTACATGGCGCTGAACGTGACGATGCCACCCACCAGCACATTCTGGCGGGTGCGCTGCTGCGGGTCGGTCACTGTTTCATCGCTGCCCACGCCCGGGGCCAGGCGCACGATCCACGGCCACAGCGACAGCTCGCTTTCCTGCGACACGTCGATGCTGACGTGGTAGGTGTGAGGCTTGCCCTGGCCCGGCCCCTTCTCAAGCACTTCCAGCACGGTCGGCCGGTCACCCTCCTCGGCGACCGGCTGCACGCGCACGCACCAGTTGCCGTCCCGCGTGCAGTCATAAAGCCCCGACGGCCCAGTCTCACTCGCGATCAGTACCTGTCCCAGCGGCTCTATCACGTTGCCGGCGGCATCGCGCTGCTGCGGCAGGATCGAGCCCTGGGCCAGCACCAGCACCGGGGGAGCCAGTAGTGCAACGCACACGATCGTGCGGACAACGATGGTGGGCATGGAGGAGATTCCTGCTCGTGGAATCCAGATGGTAGCGCAGGAGTAACAGGACGATCGCGACCTGTCAGAACGGCGCTCCCAACTACGCCCCGCCAGCAGTCCGGAGAATGGCCGGAGGAGCGAAGCCGTCATCAGTTGGCGACTCGAAATTCTCACCATCCCAGCTTGCTTGACTGATCCACTCCACAGCCTTTTCAGCGAACTCAGCGAAAGTCGGAGCGAGAAGGTACTTGGTGTCTTCATCCGCACCAAAGGCAATCACCTGTCCTTCAGCACCGCCAATGTCGGGATCGAAATCCAATCCCATGTGATTGCCGCCACCATCGTGAGTCAGCGGTATCCAACGCGCATTGGTGTACATCGGCTTCACCACCCCCGCGGGACTCGACTTCATGAACTCCGCGCACTCCTCGTTCATGCCGTCGGCCTCGATCTCACGCCAACCGTGCCACTGCCGCCTGATCTCCACGGACGAGAGCATCTGACTGCCGAACAGAAGCCCAACCCCATCCTGCCCATCGTGAATCATCAGCAGCTGCCTTAGCAGATCTGGCAAAGCGACTCCAAGCTGAGCCTCCAGTTCAACCAACTCGCTTTCGGAGGCTCCCGGCCGCAACTGCACTTCATCCAGACAACTCTTCTCATGAAGCGACGCTTTGATGGACGCCCATATCTGATCTGCACTCTGCATTGGTTCTGTATCCGTCTCGGCCAAGACCTCAGCCTAGTGCCAACCCGATCAGTGCGGAATGCAAGAAATCCGAATTTTCGGAGAGTACGCCGCTAGTGCCCACTACAGTCGCAGCTCCCCCAGCCCTTGGCTTTCGACGTCTGGCCGATGCCGGGATTGAACGTATTGCTCGGGTCCAGCTGCTTGTAGAACCCGGCCAGCGCCGGCTTGGCCGGATACAGGTGGCCGACATTGTGCTCGGCCGGGTACTCGGCACCCCGCTGGTCCAGCAATGCCCACATCGCATGCTCGATCGCCATCGGGTCTTCGCCTTTGCGGGCGATGTAGTCCTGGTGGAACACGTGGCACAGGAAGTGCCCGTAATACAGCTTGTGCAGCAGGCGGCCGTCGATATCCGCCGGTAGCTGTTCGAACCAGTCGGCGTCGTCACGTCGCAGCGCGATGTCCAGCGCGACGATGTCCTGCACCTGGTCACGATGCACTTCACGGTAGCGCACTGCGGCACCGGCCACGGCAAAGCGATGCAGGAACGCCTTGCGCCCCTCCTCCGCCGTGCAGTGGAAATAGCCGCCTTCGTGGCCAGCGAAGAAATCGCGCAGCCAGGCTTCGGTTTGCGCTGCGTCCTGCGCGGACACCTTCAGCAGCAGGTGATGCTCATAGCGCTGGCGGAACTCACCCATGCGCTTGGGCAGGTGCGAGGGCAGCAGGCCCGTCAGCACCTGCATCACACGGTCGGTCACGCCGCGCAGGCCCAACCGCTCGAACCAGCCATCGACACGGCTCTTCAACGCGAACGCCGCGGGCACACGGGAGGTGCCGAGGCGATCGATCAGCAGGAAGCTGTCCTTGCCGTAGCGCTCGCCGATGTCATAGGCATCGCGGTGAATGTACTCGCCCGCGATCGGCAGGCGCTCGAAGCCGGTCAGCAGCTGGCGACGGATCGCGGTGAGGCTGTCGGTGCGATTGCTGCCGATATAGAAGACCTCGGCAGCCTCTTTTTCGAAGGTGTCCAGGCGCACCGCGAACACCGCCAGCTTGCCGGCCGAACCGGCCGCTTCGAAGTGGCGGCTGGGGTCGGCGTTGAAACGCGCCGGCGTATCGGCATCGACCTTGCGCACTTCCTCGGCATAGCGGGGATCGGAGGCCGCGCGGCCGTTGCCATCGCCAACATCCGCCGCGCTGTAGTCGCCCACCTGCAGGCGCTGCAGGATCTGCTCGGGCGTATCACCCAGCGCGATGCCCAGATGGTTGACCAGTTGCAGCTGGCCATCCGCATCGACCTGCGCATACAGCGCCAGCTCGGTATAGGCCGGGCCACGGCGCACCAGCGCGCCGCCGGAGTTGTTGCAGATGCCGCCCAGCACCGACGCACCGATGCAGGACGAGCCGATCACCGAATGTGGTTCGCGGCCGAGCGGTGCCAGCGTCTGCTCCAGCCGGTCCAGCGTGGCGCCGGGCAGGCACAGCACCTGGCGGCCTTCGTTCAACAGCTGGATACCGGTCAGGCGCAGCGTGCTGACCAGCACGATCGGCCGCCCGTAGTCGTTGCCATCCGGGGTCGAGCCACCGGTCAGGCCGGTATTGGCCGCCTGCAGGATGATCGCCGCCCCACCCTGCACCGCTGCCTGCAGCACGCGCCACAGTTCCAGCAGCGTACCCGGGCGCACTACGGCCAGCACCGGGCCGTCGCCGAAACGATAGCCACGGCGGAAGCGGCGCGTGGCCTTGTCGCCGGTCAGTACATGGCGGTTGCCGACCGCGTCGCGCAACTGCGCCAGCACGGCATCGTGGCCACTCACGGCAGGCTGACCAGCGAATCGCGGCCGATGTCGGCGATGCGGCGCGCGCCGGTCAGTGTCATCGCCACGCGCATTTCCTTGGCGATCAGGTCCAGCAGGTTGGCCACGCCGGCCTCGCCCTGGGCGGCGAGCGCATAGACGAAGGCACGGCCCAGCAGCACGGTGTCGGCGCCCAATGCCAGCATGCGCACCACGTCCAGGCCGGTGCGGATGCCCGAATCGGCGAGGATCTTCAGATCACCCTGCACGGCATCGGCAATCGCCGGCAGTGCGCGCGCGGTGGACAGCACGCCGTCCAGCTGGCGGCCACCGTGGTTGGAGACCACGATGCCATCGGCACCGAACTTCACCGCGTCACGCGCATCATCCGGGTCGAGGATGCCCTTGATCACCATCGGCCCCTTCCAGAACTCGCGGATCCATTCCAGGTCCTTCCATGAAATGGACGGATCGAAGTTGCTGCCCAGCCAGCCGATGTAGTCCTCCAGCCCGGTCGGGTTGCCACGGTAGGTGGAGATGTTGCCCAGATCATGCGGGCGGCCGAACAGGCCCACGTCCCACGCCCAGTGCGGATGGGTGATGGCCTGGCCGATACGGCGCAGCGAGGCATTCGGGCCGCTCATGCCGGAGTGCGCATCGCGGTAGCGCGCGCCCGGCACCGGCATGTCCACGGTGAACACCAGCGTGGTCACGCCCGCGGCCTGCGCCCGCTCCAGCGCGTTGCGCATGAAGCCACGGTCGCGAAGCACATACAGCTGGAACCACATCGGCCGCTGGATGGCCGGTGCCACTTCCTCGATCGGGCACACCGATACGGTGGACAGGGTGAACGGGATGCCGCGGCTGTCGGCCGCGCGCGCTGCCTGTACTTCACCGCGCCGGGCATACATGCCGGTCAGCCCAACCGGCGCCAGCGCCACCGGCATTGCCAGCTTTTCGCCGAACAGCTCGGTTTCCAGGCTCAGGTCGGACATGTTGCGCAGGATGCGCTGGCGCAGCGCGATGTCGGACAGGTCGGAAACGTTGCGCTTCAGCGTGTGCTCGGCATACGCGCCGCCATCGATGTAGTGGAACAGGAACGGCGGCAGCCGGCGTTGCGCTGCGGCACGGTAATCGGTGGAGGCGGAGATGATCATGGGGTCAACCGTGTGGGGAAGGTAGACGCGAGGCCCGCGCACGCCGGGCTTCGTTGTCATCGAGGGTGCGCAGCGTGGTGTGCACGAACTCGAGGTGGGCATGCGCGGCGGCGCGCGCGCGTTCGGGGTCGCCTGCCAGCACCGCGTCCATCATCTCGCGGTGCTGGTCGGACAGCGGCGAGAAGGTCCTCGCCGAGGTGTAGAGCTTTTCGCGGCTCTGCGAGATGTTGGTCTGCAGCAGCTCGAACAGGCCACGCATCACCTGCAGCAGCACCAGGTTGTGCGAGGCCTCGGCGATGGACAGATGAAAAGCCGCGTCGGCCTCCGCTTCGCCGGTGGGGTCGTCCTTGCCGTGCGCGTCCATCATGGTCTGGAAGGCCTGCGCGATGCGCGTGCGGTCCTCGTCGGTAGCGCGCAATGCGGCATGCCAGGCGGTGGCACCTTCCAGCGCGTGGCGGATCTCCAGCACGTCGAAGCGGTATTCCGGGTCGCCCTGGAACAGCGGCAGGTACGGCGCCAGCGGTTCATCCAGCGCCTGCCGCGCGCGCGCCGCAGGTTCGGCTACATAGGTGCCGCCACCGACGCGTGCGGTCAGCAGGCCCTGGCTGGCCAGCTGCGCGATGGCTTCGCGCAACGCCGTGCGCGAGACCCCCAGCTGCACCGCCAGGGTGCGCTCGGCCGGCAGCCGGTCACCGGGCTGCAGCTGTTGTTCATGCACCAGGCCGCGCAGCTGTGCGGCCACCTTGTCGGAAATGCGTTGCGTGCTCATGGCGCCATTGTGGCCCGAAGCGCGCAGCGGGTGGTCGGCCAAGCGTGCATGGCTCAGGGAATCATCCAGGTCAGCCAGTAGGCCTGGGCCAGGGTGATCAGGCCGACCATCGTGGTGAAGATCAGGCTGTGCTTGACCGTGAAACGGAACAGGTCCGATTCCTTGCCGGCCAGGCCGACCGCTGCGCAGGCAATGGCGATCGACTGCGGCGAGATCATCTTGCCGGTGACACCGCCAGTGGTGTTGGCCGCCACCAGCAGCACGTCGGACACGCCGATCTGCTGCGCGGTGGTTGCCTGCAGGGCCGAGAACAGCGCATTGGACGAGGTATCCGAACCGGTCAGGAACACGCCCAGCCAGCCCAGGAATGGCGAGAAGAACGGGAACGCGTCGCCGGTGTGCGCCAATGCCAGCGCCAGCGTCGCCGACAGGCCCGAATAGTTGGCGATGAAGGCGAAGGCGAGCACCATGCCGATCGAGTAGATCGGCATGCGCAGCTCGCGCACGGTTTCGCCGAAGGTGCGCAGCGCCGAACGGGCCGGCATGCGCAGCGCGATGATCGCGATCACCGCAGCGAGGATGATCGAGGTACCGGTGGCCGAGAACCAGTCGAACTTGTAGACGGCTTCGTAGCTCAACGGTGCATCCACGATCGGCGGCATCTTCTGCACCATCTGGTCCAGGCCCGGCACCGGGATCTTGAGCACCCAGCTTTCCAGCGGGCCACCCGCCGCGAACAGCGACTTGAACGGCTTGATGCTCCACAGCGTGACCATCGCGGTGAGGATCAGGAACGGCGACCACGCCCTGGCGATCTGGCCAACGCTGTAGCGGGGCGCTTCCAGTGCCTGTGCAGCTGCCTCGGCGCTGGTTTCGGTATCGAAGCGGAAGATCCGCACCGGCTTCCAGCGACGCAGGAACAGGGTCAGGCACAGCAGCGACGCCAGCGACGCGGTGATGTCCGGCAGTTCCGGGCCGATGAAATTGGAGGTGAGGTACTGTGCGATAGCGAACGAGCCACCCGCGACCAGCACCGCCGGCCAGGTTTCCTTGATGCCACGCCAGCCATCCATGATGGCCATGATCCAGAACAGCACGATGATGGTCAGGAACGGCAGCTGGCGGCCGGCCATCTGGCCGATCTCGAATGCATCCAGGCCGGTGACCTGCCCGGCCACGATGATCGGAATGCCCATTGCACCGAACGCCACCGGCGCGGTGTTGACGATCAGGCACAGGCCGGCGGCATACAGCGGCTTGAAGCCCAGCCCGACCAGCAGTGCCGCGGTGATCGCCACCGGCGCACCGAAACCGGCCGCGCCCTCCAGGAAGGCACCGAAGGCGAAGCCGACCATCAGCATCTGCAGGCGCTGATCCTCGGTGACCGAGAGGATCGAGGCGCGGATGATGTCGAACTGCCCGGTCTTGACCGAGACCTTGTAGAGGAATACGGCACCGATGATGATCCAGGCGATCGGCCACAGCCCATAGACGAAACCAAAGCCGGCCGCGCCCAGCGCCTGGCTCAGCGGCATGCCGTAGAACAGCAGGGCCACGCCGAGTGCGATGGCCACGGTGATCGTGCCGGCCAGCCAGCCCTTCATGCGCAGCACGGCCAGGGCAATGAAAAAGAACGCGATCGGCAGCAGCGCGATCAGGCTGGACAACCACAGGTTGCCGGCGGGGTCGTACAGGTGTTGCCAGGGCTGCATGAAGACTCTCGACTGGATGCGGAAGGTGCCCCACCGCAGGCGGTGGGTCGCCGTGACTGTCGATTATTGGTCGTACCAATAAAGATTTCGATCAGACCACTTGCAGCGGATTTAACCGCCATTCCGACGAAGAGCCTATTAGACCATAGCGCTAGATGCCATATTGGTCCGACCATTCAGGCCGCCATGGTAGTGCCGGCCGCTGGCCGGCAACTCGAGATTCCTTACGAGATCCGTTTCTCCAACCGCCGCATCACCGCCAGCACCAGCACGCACAGCACGCTGACGCCGATCGCAATCACGTATTTACCGATGCCCACGGCGATGCCAATGGCCGCCGCCATGATCAGTGAGCTTGCGGTAGTCAATCCGCTGACCTGGTCTTCGCGTGAGCCGCGCAGGATGGTGCCAGCGGCAACGAAGCCAACACAGGCCACCACCGCTTCGATCAGACGGACCGGGTCGACCTGCAGCAGGTCGCGATAGCGCTCCTGCTGGAAATGCTCAGCCACCGAGTCGCCGAGGCCGACAATCAGTGCGGCGGCACCGGCGATCAGCATGTGCGTGCGCAGGCCCGCCGCGTGCTTGCCCATCTCGCGCTCGACGCCGAGCACGCCGCCGAACAACATGGCTGCGGCCACGCGCAGCAGGATCGAGACATCCTGGGTGAGTTCCATGGGAGAGGCTCCGGGATTTTCCCGGAGCGTCGCGCGGCAGCCGTGGCACAACGGTGAAGGCCGCACCACAGCCCGTTCACCCGGCAGCGCCGGGCCCTGCCCGGCATCACCGTCGCCTGCGATTACCGCATCATTGCGCCAGATAGCCACCATCGATGGCGTAGTACGCGCCGGTCGCGAACGAGGCATCGTCGCTGGCCAGCCAGGCCACCAGCGCCGCAACTTCCTCGGCCGTGCCCAGCCGCTTCAATGCATGGCGGCCTTCCAGCGTGGCGCGCACCTTCGGGTCCATCTTCTCCAGCAGCGGTGTGCTGATGAAGCCCGGGCCGACCGCGTTGACACGGATGCCGTCGGCCGCATGTTCCCAGGCGGCGGTCTGGGTCAGCCCAACCACGCCGTGCTTGGCCGCCACGTACGCAGTGGAACCGGCATAGCCCACCTGGCCCAGGATCGAGGCCATGTTGATGATGCTGCCGCCGGTTCCAGCGGCTCGCATCGCCTGGATCTGCGCACGCTGGCACAGGAACACGCTGGTGAGGTTGACGTCGATAACCCGCTGCCAGCCATCGATCGGATAGTCACCGCTGCTGGCAGCCGGCCCGCCGATACCGGCGTTGTTGACCGCCACATGCAGGCCGTCGAGTTCCTTGATCGTGCGCTGCACTGCCGCCTCCACCGCAGCGTCGTCGGTGACGTCCAGCGCGATGCCGATGGCCTGTGCACCCGCATCCCGCAACTGCGCCACGGTGGCATCGACCGCATCCTGCTTCAGATCCCAGACCGAGATCCGCGCGCCGGACGCCGCCAGGGTCTGCGCCACGGCCAGGCCGATACCGGACACGCCGCCGGTCACGATCGCGGTCTTGCCGGTGAGCTGGTAGTCAATCATCTGCGTTCTCCATCAGTGGGGGTATCGAAGTGGCCTGCAACAGCCAACCGCCCCACCCTACGCGTGCGCCCGTGATGGCCTGGCTGACATCGCGTCCATGGCGGATCGTTCCAGCCATGAAACCTCAACTCAAGTTGATGTATGGAATTGCGTACGGATATGCATGCAAAACGCTGGCGTATGTTCGGCGGCATTTTCAATTTGGCCGTAATCGTCAATCGTTTTGACCATATTTAAATCAAAAGCGGTCGAATCGAGGCGACAATGGGAAACGTTTCCATTTTCTCCGACACATTCAATTCAACCTGGTGTTCCCCCCACCCTCCAGAGTGCCCATGCCACTGCTTCCCAGCATGTCTCACGGGTAACGACCGGATCTGCATCTGTGTTGCAGAGTGCGTGGGCGAGGTAATGCCAGCGTCCACCTCCAAAGCACGTGCCGAGCGATGTCCCGATATTTCACTTTTGCTGATTACCGCCGCTTCGGCCACCGCCATGGCTTCGATTACCGCGCCGACCCGGAACACCTGCGCGACGACCAGTGGGCCGGCCATGGCGAGGTCAACGAGCAGTTCCTGCGCGGCGGCATGAGCCTGATCGCCTCCGACGTCCATAATCGCTTTCCTTATGTGGCGACCGCCCATCAGAGTCCCGGCCTGGCCATCCGCGTGATGCTGCAGGGCCAGGTCGATGTGCGCATTCCGCGACGCGCTGGTTTCACCCTGCGCGCTGGCACGGCAATGACCGCGCACCACCGCGAACAGGTCGAGATGACGGGTGCGCATCCCGGCGAAACGCGCATGCGCGGCGTCAGCGTGATGGTGCCCGGCCAGATCGACCCGGACCTGTTCCATCTGCCGCAGCTGGAAACCGCGCTCAACACCCACTTGGAATGCCGCCACTGGGCCATTCCGCATACCCTGCTGCCAGTGCTGGGCCAGCTGTTCGACAGCCCATGGGAGGACGGCATCGACGCCTTGTGGCGGGAAGGCGTCGCACTGCAGCTGCTGGCCGTTGGCCTGAAGGCCGAGGATCTGCAGACCGACCATGTACGAACGCTGCGCGCGGGCCAGCGCGAGCGGCTGGAGCGTGTGCGCGCCTACCTGCACGACGATCCCAGCCATGCCCACAGTCTGATCGAACTGGCCCAGTTGGCCTGCATGAGCCCGAGCTCGCTGCGCCGTCATTTCGCCCAGCAGTACGGCTGCTCGGTATTCGACTACCTGCACGAGCAGCGCATGCGCCACGCCGAACAGGGGCTGCGCGAAGACGGATGGACGGTTGAGCAGGCCGCCGCCGCCAGTGGTTACCGCCACCCCAGCAATTTCGCCGCTGCATTCCGCAAACGTTTCGGCCTGGTACCCAGCCGCTGGCGCACGGGCCCCTCGAAGGTGGGCTGAAGGCTGGTGCCCTGATAGGTGCCGACCTTGGTCGATCGGCATGCCATGGCCCAGCCCTGGCAGGTGTCGACCTTGGTCGACACGCTCCCGTGCCATCGCGGAGGCCGGCCAGCGGCCGGCACTACCAACGCCGCCGGGCATGGCCCGGCGCTACCGACACCGCACATCCCCGGGTAGCGCCGGGCCATGCCCGGCGTCACCCTGGCCGCTTCAATACACCGGCAGATCGATGTAGCTCGCCTGTGCCGCGCTGTGCCAGACCCGCTGCGTGGCCTTCTGGTAATCGCCCGGCTTGGCCAGGTAGATGTTCGGCACGTAGGTCTGCGGGTTGCGGTCGTACAGCGGGAACAGGCTGGACTGCACCTGCACCATCACCCGGTGCCCCTTCTGGAAGGTGTGGTTGGCGTTGGGCAGATCGAAGCGGTACGGCAGCACTTCGTTGGCCGCCAGCGGCTTCGGATCACTGAAGCTCTCGCGGTAGCGGCCACGGAAGATTGCCAGCGACACCGGCAACTCATAGCCCCCCATCTCCGGCGTGGACGCTTCCTGGTCCGGATACACATCGATCAACTTCACCACCCAGTCGCTGTCGGTGCCACTGGTCGAGGCCTGCAGATGCACCACCGGTGCGCCGCCGATGCGCAGCGGCGCGGCCAGCGGTTCGGTGATGAAGGTCAGCACGTCCGGGCGACCATCGACGAAGCGCTGGTCCTTGACCAGCCAGGTGGTCCACATGTCGCGGTCACCGAAACGTACCGGGCGCGGCACGAACGGCACCGGCTTGGCCGGATCGGACACATACTCCTCGAAGTCGCCCTCGCCCGCCGCCGGCGCCTGGAACGCCAGCTTGCCGCCGGCGCGCAGGAACAGCGGCTTGCTGCTGGCGGCACAGCCCTTGTCGCAGCTGCGCGGCCAACCCTTCAGGCGATCCCAGTGGTTCTCACCGGTGTTGTAGATCAGCACCGGCGGCGTGTCCGCCTTCGGCGCACCGTCCACCAGGTACTGGTCGAAGAACGGCTTGAGTACATCACGGCGGAACTGCAGCGCGGTATCGCCATCGAACTTCAGCGCGCCCAGTTCGCTGCCGCTGTAGTTCACCTGGCTGTGCCGCCACGGCCCCATCACCAGGTAATTGCGGTTGTTGCCGCTGTCGCGCCCTTCCATTGCCTGGTAGGCATGGTTGGCACCCCACATGTCCTCCTGGTCCCACAGGCCCTGCAGCCACATGGTCGGCACCTTCAGCGGTGTTTTCGCCATCACCGCATCCAGCGCCTGGCCCTGCCAGAACCCGTCATAGGCCGGATGCTCAATCAGCTTCTTCCACCAGGTCAGCTGGTCCACACCGGTGAAGCGCGCGTAGTCGCCGGCCGAACCGATGCGCAGGAAGGTGCTGTAGTCGTCGTAGCCGAGGCTGGGCAGCGGCGTGCCCTTGCCGCGCTTCTCGGTCTGCATCGCGAAATAGTTGAAGTTGACCTGGCGGAACGCACCGTAGTTGAGCCAGTCGTCGCCCATCCAGCCATCGACCATCGGGCTCTGCGGCGCAGCCACCTTCAGTGCCGGATGCGGGTCGGTCAGCGCCATCACCACGGTGAAGCCCTCGTACGACGAGCCGAGCATGCCGACCTTGCCATTGCTCTCCGGTACGTTCTTCACCAGCCAGTCGATGGTGTCCCAGGCATCGGTGGAGTGGTCCACCTTGGTGTTGTTCAACGGCCCGCGCAGCGGCCGGGTCATCACGTAATCGCCTTCGGAGCCGTACTTGCCGCGGATGTCCTGGAACACGCGGATGTAACCGCCGTCGACGAACACCTCGTCGCCCTGCGGTAGCAGGTCGCGCATGCGTGGCGAATCACTGCGGCTGGCGCGGCCAGCGGCATCGTAAGGTGTGCGGGTCAGCAGGATCGGCGCGTTGCGGGCGCCCTTGGGCACCACGATCACCGTATACAGCTTGGTGCCGTCACGCATCGGCACCATCACCACGCGCTTGTCGTAGTCGCGACCGACATCAGGGGCAACGAAGGGCTTGCCGCTGATGTCCGGGGTCATCGGCGGGGTATCGGCGGCCAGCACGGTGCTGGACAGGCAAAGGGCAATGGCTACAGCGACGGCACGCACACGCATGGACAACCCCTCCCGGCAGGAAAGCCTCAAGCCTACTCCTGCCCCGAGCCGTGAAGTGTGTGCGGGCTTTGCATTCTGCGGTGGATGCAGGCAGGACTGATGGCACATGTGCTGCCCGACGGGCACGCATCCATCTGGCCGTTGTAGAGCCGAGCCCACGCTCGGCTGGGGCCACCGCAACCTCCCCGAAGAGCAGCCGAGCCTGGGCTCGGCTCTACAACATCAGGCTGCCGTTACTTCATGCAACGCCAGCCAACGCCAACGGCCGTCTTCCTGCCGCAGCACGGCCAGTGCTTCACGCCAGGCCATCCCACCTTCAGCAACGCCCTGCCCTTCACGGTAGCGCAGCATCACCAACGGTGCCGGCACCGCAATGAACTGCAGGGCATCGATTTCGATACGCAAGCCCGGGCGGGCACCATGGCCGCCAGCGAACATGCCGGCCAGGGCTTCGCGGTCCAGGCGCTGCCCGGCAATACCGACCATGCTGAAGTCGGTGCAGAAATGATCCATCAGCGCATCCAGCGTACTGGCGGCTGCTTCCGCACGGAACCAGGCCTGCAGCTTGGCGATCAGATCATGGAACTCGTTCTCTGCGGTCATCGTCATTGCATTGTCTCGGGTTGGGAAAGAGAGATCGATTGCGGCCGACGCAGCAATACCATCGGCAGCAGAGTCAGTAGGGCGGCCAGCCCCAGCGCCACGCGCGTGGCGTTTGCCGGCAGCCATTGCATGGCCAATGCCAGCAGCAGCGCAATGGCGGCGGTACCTACGCAGAAGCTGAGCTGACGGTTGAGGTTCCAGAGGGCACTGGCATCGCCCAGCGCTTCACCCTCCACGCCATGGAAGGCCAGCGTCTGCGCCGTGCTGCTGCACAGGCTGCCGCCCGCCCCCATCAGCGCGAACAACAGCGCGGCCAACGCGAAGGCCGGCTGCGGCAGCAGCGCCATCGACAGCATGCCGCTGGCCTGCAGCAGCATGCCCGTACGCAGTACCGTGGCCGGGCCGAAGCGAGCCAGCAGGCGCTTGCTGGCCGTGATCGCAGTGGCCGAGGCCAGCGCCCACGGCAGCATCAGCGCGCCGATGCGTGCCGCGCTGTAACCGGCCTGGTGGAGCTGCAGGGTACTGACCAGCTGGCTGCCGATGAATACACCGGGTACGGCCAGATAGATCAGCATCGCCAGCCGCAGCCCACGATGCGACAGCAACGACCAGCGCAGGAGGGGCTGCGCCTGCCGACGCGCATGCCGCAGGTGGGCCACCGCCAGCAGCAGTGCGACCAGCAACAACACGGCACCTGCGCCGCGGTGTCCGGACTCACCCAGCCAGGTCAGCGCCAGCAGCAGCGCGCCCAGCGCCAGCATCGCGGTGGACAGCGCATAGGCCTGCAGCCGCGGCGCACTGCGCACGCCATCGGCCGGCATCCATGCCAGCACAAGCGCGATCGCCACCACCGCCAAGGGCAGGCTGGCCCAGAGCACGCCTCGCCAGGCCAACCACTGCACCAACAACCCGCCCAACGCGGGCGCCAGTGCCGGTACCAGCAGCGCCACCAGCAGGATGCGCCGGGTCAGCGCGCCACGCTGGTCGGACGTGCATTGTCGGTACGCTGCCGCCTGTGCCACCGGAATCAGCAGGCCACCGGCCAGCCCCTGCAGCAGGCGCCAGCCCAGCAGCCAGCCGATACCCGGTGCGGCGCCGGCCAGCACAGCGGCAACCGCGAACAACAGCAACGCCACCAGCAGCAGGCGACGCTCACCACAGCGCGCGGCCAACCAAGGCGCCAGCGGAATCACCACGCTCAGGCCCAGCATGTAGGCGGTGCCCACCCAGGCCAGGGTACCGACATCAGCGTGCAGTTCCGCTGCCAGTGCCGGATAGGCCACCGTGGCGATGAACATGTTGACCAGATCCAGGGCGAACACCAGCAGGAAGATCGCCTCATGGCGCAGGCGGGGGGACGGCATCGGCGGCGCTCCAGCAGGGAAGCGGCCAGCATGCCGTGCGGGCCTTGTTGGAAAAACACGACGACAGCTGCAACACTGTCAAATCTGTTTTGACAATGGACCGCCATGGTCAGCCTCGATCGCTTCGATATCTTCCGCGCCGTGGTCGAGGCCGGCAGCCTGACCGCCGCCGCCGACCGCCTGGGCCTCAGCCGCGCGGTGGTCAGCTTCAACCTGAGGCGGCTGGAACAGGAGCTGGGCGTGACCCTGCTGCTGCGCAGTACCCGGCACCTGTCCCTGACCGAGGCTGGCGAGCAGTTCCTGCAGCACTGCGTGCAGGCGCTGGACGCCGCCCAGGCGGCGATCGATGCCGCGCGCCGCGACCAGCACCAGCTTCAGGGCGTGCTGCGCCTGACCACCACGCCGGAGTACGCCCAGCTACGCTTGATTCCTGCGCTGGAGGCGTTCCGTGCGCGGCACCCGGCGCTGCAGCTGCACCTGTCCACGTCTCCCGCGCCGGCGGACCTGATTCCCGAACGCTTCGATCTGGCGATCCGCCTCGGCCGTCTGCCGGATTCGGGCCTGCACGCCAGCGAATTGGAACGCCATCCACTGTGCCCCGTGGCGGCTCCGTCCCTGCTGGCACGCCTGCCCTCTGCCGATGCTGCCGACGACCCCGTGCAGCTGGGCACCCTGCCCCGCCTCGGCTACCCGCGCCTGGCCGACGTGCCGGTGGTGGCGCCGGATGGCAGCGACGCCCTGTTTGCCACCAGCCCGGGCAATGCGGTGGTGCGCGTAGATGGTGCCAGCAGCCTGCGTGCCTTCGCCGTGGCCGGCGCCGGGGTCACCGTGCTGCCACGCTGGCTGATCGAGGACGACCTGGCCCAGGACCGGCTGCGCCCGGTGCTGCGCCAGCACCGCTTCCCGCAGCAGAGCGTGTACGCGGTCTACCCGCACAGCACGCAGCCCTCACCGAAGGTGCGGCAGCTGATTGATTTCCTGCGCGGATGGTTTGGCAGCGCGCCCGGGTGATGACGGCGTCCGCCGGGCGCGGCGTTCTGGAGCCGAGCCCACGCTCGGCTCCGTTCTACAACAGCCGAGCATGGGCTCGGCGCTACAGTAGATATCCGGTAGCGCCGGGCCGTGCCCGGCGAGCGCAGCGGCAATCTACAAACAAACACGGCCCCTTCCGGGGCCGTGTCTTCAAGGCCTCAGCGCAGCACCTGCTCCACCAGCTGCACGTCCACCGTCTGCAGCGGCTCGGCAGCATTGCGCGACAGCTGCACCTGGTAGGTGCCGCCGTCGATCTTCCACTGGCGGGCCTGCGCATCGTAGTGCGCCAGCGTCTTCGGTTCGGCTTCGATGCGGATGCGGCGCTGTTCGCCCGGCTGCAGGTTCACCTTGTCATAGCCGATCAGTCGGATCGGCGTGGTGCTGCCAGCCGGCAGCTTCAGGTACAGCTGGGCCACGTCGGCACCGGCGCGCTCGCCGGTGTTGCGGATGTCCACGCTGGCGACCAGGCGCGAACCTTCCACGCTGACTTTCAGGTTCTCATAGGCGAACGAGGTGTAGGACAGGCCATGACCGAACGCGAAGGTGGGCTTCAGGCCCTTGGCCGCCATCCACTTGTAACCGACGTTGGCACCTTCGATATCGAAATCGAACACATCACCGAACGGCTTGGCCGGCTTGAAGCCGAGGCCGTCGATGTGCGGGCGCGGCAGCTGCGATTCGTCCACCACCCAGGTCACCGGCAGGCGGCCGGACGGATTGACCTGGCCGGTCAACAGCGCGGCAATGCCTTCGCCACCGCGGATGCCCGGGTACCAGGCCTGCAGCATCGCCGGCACCTGCGCCAGCCATGGCGTGCGCACCGGGCCATTGGTTTCCAGCACCAGCACGGTCTTCGGGTTGGCCTTGGCCACCGCCGAGATCAGCGCGTCCTGGTTGTCCGGCAACTGCATGTCCGGCAGATCCACCGATTCGGCGGCCCACTGGGTGGCGAACACGATGGCGACGTCGGCCTGCGCGGCAGCCCTGGCCGCGGCGGCGGCGTTGGTGCCGTCCACGTACTCGATGGTCGCCTCCGGACGCGCTGCGCGCAGCGATTCCAGCGGCGAGGACGGGTGGAAGATCACCGGGCCCGGCCAGGTGGTCGGCAGCACGCCCGGCACTGCATTGGTGCCCTTGGCGGTCACGCCCACCATCGATGAACCGCCGCCGCCAATCACGCCCTTGTCGGCGTGGCCACCGATGATGACGATGCGCTTCACCGTGTCGGCCAGCGGCAGCAGGTTGCCTTCATTGCGCAGCAGCACGCTACCCTCTTCCACCGTGCGCTGGGCGACGGCGAAGCCGGCCTCGGCATCGACCTTCTGGTGCTGCGGCGGGTTGTCGAAGTTGCCATGCAGGAACATCGTGCGCAGGATGCGCGCGACCATGTCATTCAGGCGCGCCTGCGGCACCACGCCGCCATGCACGGCCAGGCGCAGCGGCTCATCGAAGAACACCGCCGCGTCGAACACTTCGCCGGCCGACTGCTGGTCCAGGCCGGCCAGCGCCGCCTTCGAACCGCTGTGCACGCCACCCCAGTCGGACATCACGAAACCGGGGAACTTCCATTCCTGCTTCAGCACCTGGTTCATCAGGTAGCCGTTCTCGCAGCCGTAGGTGCCGTTGATCTTGTTGTACGAGCACATCGCCACGCCCGGGCGGCCGGCTTCCAGCGCGATCTCGAAGGCCAGGAGGTCCGACTCGTGCATGGCCTGTTCGCCAATGCGCACGTCGTGGAAGTTGCGGCGGGTCTCCATGTCGTTCAGCGCGAAGTGCTTCATCGAGGAGATCACGTGCTGGCTCTGCACGCCCTGGATCAGCGCGCCGACCATCGAACCGGCCAGCAGCGGATCTTCACCGGCATATTCGAAGTTGCGGCCATTGCGCGGATCACGCTGCAGGTTGACGCTGCCCGACAGCAGGATGTTGAAGCGCTGCTGCCATGCCTCGCGGCCCATGGTCGCGCCACCCGCGAAGGCGACCTGCCGGTTCCAGCTCGATGCGGTGGATGGGCCCGATGGCATCGCCGTGGCGAAATCACCGGGGCGGATGCCGCCCGGATTGGTCACGCCGACGCCGGCATCGGCCGACTGCTGCGACGGAATGCCCAGGCGCGGCACTGCCGGCACGAAGCCGGCCGAACCGACCGCGCCTTCCGGCAGCGGGCCACCGTCCTTGCCCAGCCCGAAGTAACTGTGCAGCATCTGGAACTTCTCGTCCTCGGTCATCGCCTTCAGCAGCAGCGCAGCGCGCGCATCGGCGTTGAGGGTGGTGTCCATCCACGGCCTGTCGCCATGTTTGTCGGCGGCATAGGCCAGGGTCAGCAGGGTGGCGCGCAGGGTGTTGCCTTCCAGCTTGAACGGCGCACTGCTGGCGGCCTGGAAACCATCGCTGAAATAGCTGGCATCGGCTTCCAGGGCGACACGCGCCGGATCGAAGCCTGCGGCCTTGGCCGATTCACCGGCCACCGCACCGAGCAGCACCGCCGGTGCACCCAGCCGCGAACGGGTGACCAGCGCTGGCAGCTGCGCGGCACCTGCACCGGCATCGGTATAGACCGCCACCGTGTGGCGGCCATCGTCCAGGCGCAGGTAGCTCAGGCCCGGCTGGTCCGGGCCGGATTCAGCGGCGATCGGCAGCCGGGTCAGCACGGCCTGGCCGCGCTGGATCTGGCCATCGTCACTGCCGGCGGCGATGAAGCGGTACTCGTAGCCCAGGCCATCGGCCAGCACCTGCAGCGGATCGACCTGGCCGATGCCGCGCTGCACCTGGCGCACGCTCACCGCGTCCACCTGCAGGGTCTTCAGCTGGGCGGCCAGGGCCGGCATCGTCTCGGCGGTCGGGGCCTGTTCCAGGGTCAGCACAGTGAACGCGGCGGGGTCGGCCCAGGCCGGGGCGGCCAGTGCGACAGACAGGGCCAGGGACAGTGCAAGCGGCTTTGTAAACGTTTTCATCGGCAGGCGTAATTCCGTTGCCAAGGCAATCGGTCCAGGGAAAGTGCCGCCGAAGGGTGCAGCGTTCATGCCGCGCAGGAATTGCCAGGCAACCTCCCGCAGGCCGAAGGACGGGCCGGTCTGCGCCTGGGACCCTCCTCCCGGCGTGACAACCTGCCTGTCCGGGCCGCGCAGGGCGACCCAATCCTGTGAAGATTGTGCGAGGGCGTTCACACCTGTCAACAGGACCTAAGTCACAGAGGCAACCCGGCCAGCGGTTATCAGGCCATCACCGGCGGTCATCAGCAGGCTGCGTGGGGCTGCCGATAATGAGGTGTCACCGGCCCTGGACCCCGCCCATGAACATACACCGCGACTTCGATCATCTCTGGCGTGACCGCTGTGATACCTCCACCCAGCGCAGCCCACGCGTGCTGATCCGGGTATTCGTTGCCCCTGGCGAACTGGAGCGCAGCGTGGCGTTCTACGAGCAGTTGCAGGGTGTGGTGGCCGATGCGGGCTTCCCGTTTCCCGATGCCGGCCTACGCCTGGCGATGGTCGGTGCATTCCTGCTGATCGAAGGTTGCGATGAGGCGCTGGCGCCATTCACTTCGACCACGGGGACGCTGCTGGTCGATGACGTTCGGCCCTATCACGACAAACTGGTCGCGGCCGGTGCCGAGATCATCTTCCCGCTGCAGGTGGTGCCGACCGGGGCGGCGTTCAATGCGGTGCATCCCGATGGCACGGTGGTCGAGTACGTGCATCACCGGCCGGATCCGCACGGGCGGTGAGAGTGCGCGCGGCCGGGCTGCGCCCGGCACCCGCAGAGGCAACGGCCAATGCAACAGCAGAAGCAAAAGCTGGGTTCCTGTGGGGTGGCGGGGTGGGTCCGGTTGCGGGGGACGGCGCAAGTACGTCCATGTAGCCTCGGTCGCGCCATCCATGGCGCTCACGCCCCCGCAACCGGACCCACCCCGCCTTCGACAATTCGCCGCAATCTGCAGTAGATCCACGCCAGGCGTGGATGCTCTTCGATCAATCGTCGAATTAATCGATTTCGATGGAGATTCATCCACGCATGGCGTGGATCTACAATCCCTCCATGTCCTCCCCCGCCCTGCCCTGGAATGGCACGCTGCTGCTGGATGCTCACGTGGCGGTGCTGCAGGGCCATGCCGGTGACAGCAGCGTACATGCGCACTACGCCCATCAACTGCTGCTGAGCGACGGTACGCCCTGGCAGGTCGAAGTCGATGGCGTACGGCAGCAGGGCCAACGGCTGTGGCTGCCCTCCTTCCAGACGCATGCGATCCTGTCGGCGCCGGAAGCGGGCTGCACGGTGTTCCTCGAACCCGCGCATGCCGATTCCACGCAGATCCAGCAGCATCTGCACGCACTGCCGGGCAATACCATGGAGCTACGCGACTGGCTGCCACGGCTGAGCCGCCCACAACCGCTGGACCGCCGCGTGCAGGCGGCATTGGCCCGTATCGCCCAGCACCTGCCTGACCCGGTGCCGGCCGCCGATATCGCCGAGGCGGCGCACCTGTCGGCCAGCCAGCTGCACCGGCGTTTCCAGTCCGACCTGGCGGTGACACTCCGCGGCTGGGTACTGTGGCAACGCCTGCGCAATGCACTCACGCATCATCTGCACGGCCACAGCCTGACCGACAGTGCGCATGCCGCTGGATTCGCCGATCTGGCCCATCTGTCGCGCAGCCTGCGCCGCATGTTCGGCATCAGTGCCGCGCAACTGCAGGGCCTGCAGCTGCACGCGGCCTGACACGACCCATCATCCGCGCCTGCGCAGACCTTCCGGCAGCTCCGGCACCTCGCCATGTGGCAGTTCTCGGAACGGCGCCAGCAGTTGCCCGGGGTAATCGCGCGGATAGTCCGGCTGGCTGCCGATGCCGAGGTCGTGCTGGCGCAGCCGATAGCCCGGCGCATCGAAGGCAGTCCCCAGCAGGTGATCCCAGACGGTCAGGAACAGGCCGAAGTTGACGTCGCCGGCGGTGCCGTAACGCATGTGATGGAAGCGGTGCAGCGGCGCCCAGGCCATCACCCGGCCCAGCACGCCGGGACGCATGTCCACGTTGGAGTGCTGCAGCAGCAGCTGGATGGCAATGGCGAAGGCCAGCACCGCCGCCACCGGCATCGGCAGGCCCAACAGCAGCAGCGGTAGCACGCCGCCCACCGCTTCGGCGGCCTGGTGCAGTGGGTGTTTCATCAGCCCGTTGAAGCCATACATGCGGGTCACGCTGTGATGCACGGCATGCAGACGCCATAGCCAGCCGATGCGATGGCTGGCGTAGTGCACCAGGGTGATGCCGAGATCGGCAGCGATGATCGCCACCAGTAGCTGCAGTGCGAACGGCCACTGCAGCGGCCACAACTGCCACGGAATGATCGCCGCCAGCAGCGGCACCGCCGCGATCGACAACAGGTTCAGGCCTTCGTTGACCAGCGCGTGCAGGGCGTCACGCACACGGTCGCCGTGGTCGCGGTTGAACGCAGGGTCATACGGCCAGGCGCGCTCGGCGACGAACGAAACCGCAATGGCGATCGCCAGCAGGGCCAGCAGCCACAACGGATCGCCATGGCAGTGGCCGACCCAGACGACGGCAGTGGCGACGAATCCAAGCAGGAACAGCGGGGCATACAGGCGGAGCATCCAGTGCTTCATGGGCAACCCGGGAAGTGAGGGGCCAGCATGCTGGCGTGGCGTGTGGGTTGCTGGCTTGAACAAACGGCGCAACCCTGCGGGCACCACGCTTCCCACATCCACGCATGGCGTGGATCTACAATGATGCTCTCATCGCGCCCGGGACCGGCATGGACTCCTTCAACCTGATGCGCGCCTTCCGCCGCATCGTCGAACGCGGCGGGCTCGCTCGTGCCGCCGAAGACCTGGGCATGTCGCCGGCCGGCCTGAGCAAGCAGTTGCGCACGCTGGAAACGCACCTGGGCGTGGTGCTGCTGCAGCGGACCACGCGGCGCATGAGCCTGACCGAAACCGGCCACGCCTATTACCGCGAATGCTGCCGCCTGCTCGACGAGCTGGAAGCGCTGGAACGCGGCATCGCCGAACAGCGCGGCGAGGTGGCCGGGCGCCTGCGCGTGAACGCGCCGCAGTCATTCGCACTGAGCACGCTGTCGCCGCTGCTGCCGCGCTTCCTGCAGCAGCATCCACAGTTGTCGCTGGACCTGGTGATGGAAGATCGCCTGCTCGATGCAGTCGGTGAGGGTTTCGATGTGTCGCTGCGGCTGCGTGCCGAACTGGATGATTCACGCCTGGTGGCGCGCCGGCTGGCGTCGCTGCAGCAGGTGCTGTGCGCGGCCCCGTCCTACCTGCGGCAGCATCCGGCACCGCAGGCGGTGGACGATCTGCAGGCGCACAGCGTGCTGGCCTACAGCCTGTCCGACTCCCCCGGCAGCTGGCCGCTGCTCGGTCCCGATGGCCAGGTGACCATCACACTGCCCGCGCGCGTCACCGTCAACAACAGCTTGCTGCTGCGCGACCTGCTGGTGGCCGGCATGGGCATCGGTGCCCTGCCCTCGTTCCTGGCCGCTCCGGCACTGGTGCGGGGCGAACTGCAGCAGGTGCTGCCCGACCACCGCTATCCGCCGCGCTTCGTGCATGCGGTCTATCCCACCTCGCGCCACCTGCAGCCCAAGGTGCGCGCCTTCATCGATTTCCTGCACGCCGAGCTGCCCGGCTGCGCCGGCCTGGATTCGTAACCGCCAGCGAAAACTGAGCTGCCCGCGGCGTGCTGTTTCGGCCACGCCGCGCTGCCTAATCTGCCGCCTCCCCTCTCACCGATGGCAGGCAGATGTCTTCCGTTCCTTCCCCCGCCACCGCCGCGCCGGTGGTCGATTTCTTCCACGACGTGGTCTGCGGCTGGTGCTTCGTGCTGGCCCCGCGCCTGAAGCAGGTCTCCGCCGAACTCGGCATCCAGGTGCGCCACCGCAGCTTCGTGCTGCAGGACTCGCGCGCACAGATGGTCGAGGTGTTCGGCTCGATGGAGCGCGCCAAGGCGATCATCCTGCGCCACTGGACCGACTGCGCCGCGCATGAAGACACCGCGCGCATCGATATCGAAGGCATGCGCGCGCAGGACTTCGAGTATCCCTCCGGCTGGCTCGGCGCACTGGCCTGCCAGGCCGCCGGCATGCTCGGTGGCAACGACGCCCATGGCGCGATGTTCGATGCCGTGCAGTGGGCGCACCTGCACCAGCACCGCAACATCGGCGACGCCGAAGTCCTGCTGGATATCGCCGAAGCGCTGGGCCACCCGCGTGGCGCCTTCGCTGACCACATGCGCAGCGACGCAGTACGCCAGCGCGTGCAGGTCGATCGCGCCGAAGCCGCTGCCCTCGGCATCCGTTCCATACCCACCGTGATCGGCGGCAACGGCCTGCGCCTGCAGACCCTGCCGCTGCCACACCTGCGCCAGGCCCTGGCGCACCTGGTCGCGGCCTGAGCCGCACCCTCCCCCACCCTGCAAGGAGATTCCCCATGACCCCACGTACCCTGGCCACCGCGCTGGCCCTGCTGCTGGCCGGCACCGCAGCTTCCACCACCGTGTCCGCGCACGAACGCGCACCCTCCGGCCAGCAGGTCGGCACCAGCCCCTGGGGGCCGAAGGACGAGATCGGCCGCCTCAACCTGATCACCGAGGCCTCGCGTGCGGCGATCCTGTCGCGGGTCAGCGGCGGCAAGGCCTATGACCTGGCCACCGAGTACTACGTCGGCATGCCCAGCTGGCAGGATGCCGGCGACCCGCACTACCAGTTCTGGATGACCCACACCCCGCGCGGCACGGTGATGGATGATCCGATGGGCGTGGGCGAAACCATGAACCTCACCCGCAGCTACACCGGCACCGCGTTCTCGATGTACAGCCACACCGGCACCCACATCGATGCGCTGAACCACTTCGGCATCCATGGAAAGATCTGGAATGGCTTCGAGGCCGACAAACACCTCGGCGACCGTGGCTGGAATGTCACCGGCATCGAGAAGTTCCCGCCGTTGATCGCGCGTGGCGTGCTGATCGACGTGGCCACCGCCAAGGGCGTGGACATGCTGCCGGACAGCTACCGCGTCACCCGCCAGGACCTGAAGGATGCGCTGGCACGCCAGAAGGTGAAACTGCAGCAGGGCGACGTGGTGCTGATCCGCACCGGCCGCATGCGCCTGTTCGAACAGCCCAAGGCCTACATGGCCAACCCGCCGGGCATGGGCCTGGACGCAGCGCGCTTCCTGATCGAGGACAGCGGCGCGATGATCGTCGGTGCCGACAACCTCAGCTTCGAGACCTTCCCCTCGGAGGTGTCCGACGACTACGTGCCGCTGCACACCTACCTGCTGGCCCAGCAGGGCGCGCCGATCATCGAGCTGGTGGCGCTGGACGAACTGGCCCACGACAAGGTCTACGAGTTCGCCTTCATCGGCGGCCCGCTGAAGATCCGCGGTGGCGATGCCGCGCCGCTGCGCCCGGTCGCGCTGCCGGTCCGCCCGTAACCGGGGGCATACCCGGGTAGCGCCGGGCCATGCCGGGGGGCCGACCTTGGTCGGCACCCCTACCCCTTCAGCAACCTGAAATCCGACCCTCCGATTTCATTAGTAATTCTACTCACAAGGCGAGTAGCATGTCCGGTCTCAGCCCCTGATACCGGCCCGTCGATACTCGCGTCATGCCCGCCGTTTCCGCCCGTTCCTGCCGCTTCCAGCCTGCCCGGCGCCTCCCCTGGAGGACCCGCTGATGGGTGCCGTCGTCGCCCTCGACCGGCTGCTTGACGGCCGCCAGCTGTGGCGCGGCCCGGCCCGCCAGGGGCCGGCCAGCGACCATCTGGCCAGCGGTCACCCGGCACTGGATGCGCGCCTGCCCGGCGGCGGCTGGCCCAGCAGCGGGCTATGCGAGGTACTGCAGGCCGCGCCCGGCGTCGGCGAACTGGCTCTGGTCTGGCCAGCGCTGGCGAAGCTGAGCCAGCGCGACCGCCCGATCGTGCTGGTCGCCCCACCCTATCGCCCGCACGCTCCGGCCTGGGCAGCGGCCGGGCTGGATCTGACCCAGCTGCAGATCATCCACGCCGCGCCGAAACAAGCGCTGTGGGCCACCGAGCAGTGCCTGCGCTCGGCCGCCTGTGCAGCAGTGCTGTGCTGGCCACACCAGCCCGATGACCGCTCACTGCGCCGCCTGCAGGTGGCGGCCGACAGCGGCCAGTGCCTGGGCTTCGTGTTCCGCGAGGCGCAGGCAGCACGCAATCCTTCCCCGGCCAGCCTGCGCCTGCAGCTCGACCACGGCCAGGTGCGGGTGCTGAAGTGCCGTGGCGGCCTGCCGCCAGCGCAGCCGTTGCCACTGGCCATCGCCCACTGAGGCCGCGCCATGCACTGGGCCTGCCTGTTGTTGCCGCAGCTGGCGCTGGACAGCGTGCTGCGCCTGCAGCCCGACCCGCAGCGGCCACTGGTGCTGCTGCAGGGGCCGGCACAGCGTCGCGTACTGCGTGCGGTCAGCCCGGCCGCCCGCGCAGCGGGGCTGCGCCCGGGCATGCTGCTGTCGGCTGCGCAGGTACTGGTGCAGGACCTGCATCTGCACGATTACGATCCCAACGCCGAACAGCAGACCCGGCAGCTGCTGGCCAGCTGGGCCTATGCCTACAGCTCGCAGGTCAGCCTCGATTTTCCGCATGCGCTGGTGCTGGAGATCGGTGCCAGCCGTGCCCTGTTCGGCGATTGGCTGACGATCGAACAACGCCTGCGCCACGGCCTGCACGAACTGGGCTTCCGCCATCGCCTGGTCGCCGCCCCCAACCCGCATGCCGCGCGCGTGCTGGCCAATGTGCACGATGGCCTTGGCATCGACGCGCAGCAACTGCCCGCCGCACTGGCGCAGCTGCCACTGGCGCGCAGTGGCCTGCCCGTTGATGCGGTGACCGTACTGGCACGCTCCGGCCTGCGCACGCTGGGCGCGGCCTTCGATCTGCCACGCGAAAGCCTGGCCCGCCGCTTCGCCCCCGAGGTGCTGCAGCAGCTGGATGCCGTGCGCGGCCTGGGCAGCGCGCCGTTGCGCTATTACCAGCCGCCGGACCGGTTCGATGCGCGCATCGAATTCGAATACGAGATCGAATCCAGCCAGGCCCTGCTGTTTCCGCTGCGGCGCCTGCTGCTGGATCTGGCCGCGTTCCTGTGTTCGCGCGATGGTGGCGTGCAGCGTTTCGACCTGCATTTCGAGCACGACATGCTGCCGGCCAGCGTGCTGACCATCGGCCTGCTGGCGCCCGAGCGCGATCCCGCGCTGCTGTTCGAGATCGCACGCAACCGCATGGAAGCGTTTGCCCTGCCGGCCGGCAGCCGCGCACTGCGCCTGCAGGCCGAGCAGCTGCCACCGTTCGTGCCCGCCGCGCGTGACCTGTTCGATACCCGGCCGGCACAGGCGATGCCCTGGAACCAGCTGCGCGAGCGCCTGCGCGCGCGGCTGGGCGATGACGCCGTGCAGCCGCTGGCGGTGCAGGCCGACCATCGCCCCGAACGCGCCAGTGGCATCCAGCCGCCAGCCAAGCCTCCGTCGTACTGGCCACTGCGCCCCGGCTGGCTGCTGGACACGCCGCAACCACTGCGTGATCCGCGGCTGCGCATCGTCACCGGACCGGAGCGGATCGAATCGGGCTGGTGGGACCAGGCCGATGCACGGCGCGACTATTACGTGGTGGAAACTGCTCACGGCCAGCGCGGCTGGGTCTTTCGTGAGCGCAACGACCCGCATGCGCCGTGGATGCTGCACGGCTGGTTCGGCTGAGCCGCCATGCACGACGAACTGCCCGGCTACGCCGAACTGCACTGCCTGTCGGCCTTCAGTTTCCAGCGTGGCGCCTCGATCGCCGAAGAACTGTTCGCGCGCGCCGCCGGCCAAGGCTATCGAGCGTTGGCGATCACCGACGAATGCTCGCTGGCCGGCATCGTACGCGCTTGGCAGGCGGCGAAGACGCATGGCGTGGCGCTGATTGTCGGCGCCGAATTCCAGGTCGAGGATGGGCCGAAACTGGCTCTGCTGTGCACCGACCAGGCCGCCTATACGGGGCTCTGCCAGTTGATCACCACCTGCCGGCGGCGGGCCGCCAAGGGCGAGTACCGCTGCCTGCGCGAGGACCTTCTCGGCCTGCCCGTCGGCCTGCTGTGCCTGTGGCTGGACCGGCAACCGGCCGCCACCGACCTGGAACTGCTGCGCGCCGGCTTCGATGATCGGCTGTGGCTGGCGGTGGAGCTGCACCACGAACACGACGATGCACGCCGCCTGCAACAGCTGCAGTCCTTCGGCGAACGCCATCGCCTGCCGCTGGTGGCCAGTGGTGATGTGCACATGCACGTACGCCGCCGCCGCGCCCTGCAGGACACGCTGACCGCGATCCGCCACCGCTGCAGTGTGGCCGAGGCCGGCTGGCGCCTGTTTCCCAACGGCGAGCGCCACCTGCGCCCGCGCACCGCGCTGGCCCAGCTGTACCCGCCTGAGCTGCTGGTCGAGACCCTGCGCATCGCCGAGCGCTGCCACTTCACCCTGGAACAGCTGCAGTACACCTATCCGCGTGAGCTGGTGCCCGAAGGGCATGATCCGGACAGCTGGCTGCGCGTGCTGGTCGAGCGTGGCATCCCGTGGCGCTGGAAGAACGGCATCCAGCCGGCACAGCGCGAGCAGATCGAACACGAACTTGCGTTGATCAAGCAGAAGAACTACGCCTCCTACTTCCTCACCGTGCAGGACATCGTGCGCTTCGCCCGCAGCCAGGACATCCTCTGCCAGGGGCGCGGCTCGGCGGCCAACTCCGCGGTGTGCTTCGTGCTGGGCGTGACCGAGATCGACCCGGCGCGCAGCAACCTGCTGTTCGAGCGCTTCATCTCCGCCGAGCGCGACGAGCCACCGGATATCGACATCGATTTCGAGCACGAGCGCCGCGAAGAAGTGCTGCAGTACGTGTTCAAGCGCTATGGCCGCGAGCGCGCCGCACTGACCGCAGTAGCAATCAGCTACCGTGGCCGCAGCGCGATCCGCGACGTGGCCCGTGCACTCGGCCTGCCGATGGACCAGGTCAACGAACTGGGCGCGGCGATGGACCACTGGGGCGGCCACGTACCACTGCCGGAGACCCTGCGCGAGCGCGGCTTTGATCCGGAAACACCGCTGATGCGGCGGCTGCTGGCACTGACCACCGAGCTGATCGATTTCCCGCGCCACCTGTCGCAGCACCCGGGCGGCTTCGTGATTTCAGAGCACCCGCTGTCGACGCTGGTACCGGTGGAAAACGCGGCGATGGCCGACCGCACCGTCGTCCAGTGGGACAAGGACGATCTGGATGCCACCGGCCTGATGAAGGTCGACTGCCTGGCGCTGGGCATGCTCACCGCCATCCGTAAATGCCTGGCGATGCTGCAGCAGCACGGCCTGCACAGTGGACGCATGGATGCGATCCCTGCCAAGGATACGAAGACCTACGACATGATCTGCGCCGCCGACACCATCGGCGTGTTCCAGATCGAATCGCGTGCGCAGATGGCGATGCTGCCACGCCTGCAGCCGCGCTGCTTCTACGATCTGGTGATCGAAGTGGCGATCGTGCGCCCCGGCCCGATCCAGGGTGACATGGTGCACCCCTATCTGGAACGGCGGAGGATCCTGCGCGAGCAAGGCCCGGAGGCACTGAACGATCCGGACAATCCGCTCTACCCACCGCAGCTGGAACGCGTGTTCGCGCGTACGCTGGGCGTGCCATTGTTCCAGGAACAGGTGATGCAGCTGGCAGTGGAAGCAGCAGGTTACACACCTGGGCAAGCCGATGCCCTGCGCCGCTCGATGGCGGCATGGAAGCGTCGTGGCGGCCTGGAACCGCATCGGGAGAAGTTGCTGGCCGGCATGTTGAAGAATGGCTTCAGCCGCGACTACGGCGAGCACCTGTTCGAGCAGATCAAGGGCTTCGGTGATTACGGTTTCCCGGAAAGCCATGCTGCCAGCTTCGCCCTGCTGACCTATAACAGCTGCTGGCTGAAGTGCCATCATCCCGCCGCGTTCACCGCCAGCCTGATCAACAGCCAGCCGCTGGGGTTCTACAGCCCCGACCAGCTGCTGCAGGATGCACGCCGCCATGGCATCGGCGTGCTGCCGGTGGACGTGCGCCACAGCGACTGGGACTGCACGCTGGATTTCAGCAAGGGACCGGCGGCGATCCGGCTCGGCCTGCGCCTGATCGATGGCTGCAACGAACCCGTCGTGCAGGCCATCATGCGCGAACGTGCGCAGCGCCCGTTCGACGATGTGGGCGACCTGTGCCAGCGCACCGCACTGGACCGCCGCCAGCAGGGCCTGCTGGCCGATGCCGGTGCACTGCGTGGGCTCAGTGGCCATCGCCATCGTGCACGCTGGGATATCTCCGGCGTGGAAAACCGGCTGCCACTGTTCGACCAGGCCCGCGCCACTGCCGAAGCCCGTGTGCCGTTGCCCCTGCCCAGCGCCTGGGAGGACATGCAGGCCGATTATCGCAGCACCGGCACCACACTTGGCCGCCACCCGATCTCGTTCCTGCGCGCGCAGCTGCGCAGCCGTGGCTGTCTGGACGCTGCACAACTGGCCGGGCATGGCCATGGCCGTCGCGTGCGCATCGCCGGCCTGGTACGCATGCGCCAGCGCCCGCAGACCGCCAGCGGCGTCACCTTCCTCACGCTCGAAGATGAGACCGGCATGGTCAACGCCGTGGTCTGGCGACACCTGGCCGATCGCCAGCACCGGGTGCTGGTCGATACCCAGCTGATGCAGATCGATGGCCGCCTGGAACGCGTCGATGGCGTGCAGCACGTCATCGTGCAGCGCATGCACTGCCTGGATGAACTGCTGCAGGGACTGCGCAGCCACAGCCGCGATTTCCACTGACGATACACAACGTCACACAACGAACTGGCCATTGCCGGTCCGCATCCGCTATCGTCGGCACATCCAAGGAAGGACGACCCGATGCCCCGTGCGCTGCTGCTGACCACCCTGGTGGTCTCGACCCTCGCCCTGCTGGTTTCCGGCTGGACCGCCTGGAGCCTGCATCGCAGCCAATCACCACAGCGCATCATCGAGGCGCGCGGGCTGGTCATCCACGATGCAAGCGGCCAGCCGCGGGTGATCCTCGGCGCACCGGTTCCCGATCCGCTCAGCCAGGGCCGCACCCAGGGGCCGCGTGCCACCGCCCTGTCAGGCCTGATTCTGCTCGGTCCCGATGGTTCCGAACGCGGCGGCTACGGCACCAGCGACCGCGGCGGCGAAGCCCTGCTGACCCTGGACGATGCCACCGGCACCACTGAAGTATTCAAGGTCGTCGCCAACCCGGACCGCGGCGCCAGCCTGATGGTCAAGCACCAGAACAACACCGGCGCCATGCTCACCTCCTGGCAGGGCAAGCCGGAGCTGATGTTCGTCGATGACAGCGGCCAGTCCTACTACGTGCGCCCCGGCGCCAACGCCGCGCCCTGATCTGCTTGTGTAGCGTCGAGCCATGCTCGACTGCTTCTATCAACAGCAGCCGAGCATGGCTCGGCTCTACAAAGGCGAAGCAACGTCGAGCATGGCTCGACGCTACAGAGCGAACACCGCCGCCAGGTCATCCGCCAGCTGCCGCAGCTGCGCTGCCCCCAGCGCAGCGCAGGTGATGCGCAGGCCATGCCCCGGCGCTGCCACCGAGAACACTTCGCCCGCGCGCACATGCCATCCACGCGAAGCCAGGGCCAGCACCTGCGGATGGCTGTCGGCCTGCAACGGCAGCCACAGGTTCAATCCTTCCATCGGCAACGGTGTCGGCAGGCCACGCGCATGCAGCAACTCCTGCAGCGAGCGCAGGCGCTGCTGGTAACGCTCACCTGCCGAAGCGATCTTCGCCCGCTGCGTTGCCGACGACAGCACCGAGGTCGCCGCATCCTGCAGCAGGTGACTGACCCAGCCGGTGCCGGACGCCAATCGCAGCCGCAGCCGCATCGCGGTCTCTTCATCGCAGGCCAGCCAGGCCAGCCGCAGGTCCGGGCCGAGCGGTTTGGACAACGAACGCAGCAGCGCCCAGCGCCGGCCATCCAGCGGCAGCACCGAGTGATAGGCCTGCTGCGAGAGCAGCGCGTAGTGATCGTCGATCAACACCGCCACCTGCGGGTAGGCCGCCAACAACTGCCGCAACGCCCGCGCCCGCTTCGCATCCAGGCTGGCCCCGGTCGGGTTGTGTGCCCGCGGGGTCAGCAACACCGCGCGTGCACCGGCCTCCAGTGCCTGCCGCAGCGAATCGACCTGCATGCCATGCGCGTCCACCGCCACCGGCAACGGCGCGTGGCCCACAGCGTTGAGCACGTTGAGGCTGCCGAGGAAGCACGGATCCTCCACCGCGATGCGATCCCCCGGCAGCAGCCACGCCGACAGCAGGCGTTCGATGCCATCGACCGCGCCATGGGTCAGTTCCAGCGCATAGCCCTCCGGGCAGTCCGCATCCAGCGAGGCGCGTGCCAGCGCCTCCAACCTCGGGTCGACCGTGCCCACGCCATACAGCCGTGGTGCGGCCGGGGCCAGGCGCAGGTTCGGCAGCAGGCGTGGATCCGGGTTGCCACCGGCCAGGTCCTGCAGGGCCAGCCCGGGCGTACTGCCTTCACGCGCCAGCGGCGGCGGCAGGCCACGCACCACCGTGCCGCGGCGGCCCGCCGTGCTGGCCAGGCCCGCCGCATCCAGGCGCTTGTAGGCAGCAGCCACGGTGTTGCGGTTCACTCCCAGCTGCTCGGCCAGTTCACGCACCGGCGGCAACACGCTGCCGGCCGGAAGGCGGCCCTTGCCGATGCCGTCGCGGATGCTGTCGAAGATCGACTCGGCGCTATGCCCGGTGATTTTCATTTTGTCCTATGCCAAAATATCTCTTGTCCTGTGCCAGTGTATCCCACCCTGGCCACCCTGCATTGGAGGTGCCCGCATGCCCCTTGCCGCTGCCGACTGGCCCGTCGCCCAGTCCGTTGAACAGATCGCCGCCAACCTGGTCACGGTGCGCCAACGCATCGCCGATGCCTGCGCCCGCGTCGGCCGGGACCCGGCCAGCGTGCGCCTGCTGCCGGTCAGCAAGACCGTCGATGACGCCCGCATCCGCATGGCGGTAGCCGCAGGCTGCCACGAACTGGGCGAGAACAAGGTGCAGGAGGCACAACGCAAGGCTGAAACGATGGCCGACCTGGGCGTGCACTGGTCGGTGATCGGCCATCTGCAGACCAACAAGGCGCGCTACGTGGCGCGCTTTGCCAGCGAGTTCCAGGCGCTGGACAGCCTGCGCGTAGCCGAGGCCCTGCAGCAGCGCCTGCAACTGGAAGACCGCACGCTGGATGTGTTCGTGCAGGTCAACACCTCGGCCGAACCGAGCAAGTACGGCCTGGAACCCGACGCGGTCGAGGCCTTCGTGCAGCAGCTGCCGGCCTTCGATCACCTGCACGTGCGCGGCCTGATGACCCTGGCCATCTTCACCCCCGATGTCGAGCGCGTGCGCGCCTGCTTCGTGCGCCTGCGCGAACTGCGCGACCAGCTGCAACGCACCGCCCCGCCCGGCCTGGACCTGTCGCAGCTGTCGATGGGCATGTCCGGTGATTTCGAAGTGGCCATCGAGGAAGGTGCCACCGTGGTCCGCGTCGGCCAGGCCATTTTCGGTGCCCGTGCCACCCCGGACAGTTTCTACTGGCCGAACAGCGGAGCACCGGCATGAAGCACGCGGTTGTCCTGCAACACGTTGCCTTTGAAGACCTCGGCACCCTGAAACCGTTGCTGCTGGCGCAGGGCTGGCAGCTGCACGTGCTGCAGGCCGGCGTCGATGTGCTCGATGGCACCGAAACCGCCGATCTGCTGGTCGTGCTGGGCGGTCCCATCAGTGCCAATGACACAGGGACCTATCCCTTCGTCAACGACAGCATTGCCCTGCTGCAGCGCCGGCTGCAGCGGCAGCGGCCGACCCTGGGCATCTGCCTGGGTGCACAGCTGATGGCGCGGGCACTCGGTGCCAGTGTCGCTCCCAGTGGTGGCAAGGAAATCGGCTTTGCGCCACTGCTGCTGACCGATGAAGGCCAGCGTTCTCCGCTGCAGTCCCTGCAGGGCATTCCGGTACTGCATTGGCATGGTGAAGCGTTCGAACTTCCGGCCGGTGCACGCCGCCTGGCCAGCACGCCGGCCTGCCGTCACCAGGCATTCGCCATCGGCAGCCACGCACTGGCCCTGCAATGCCATCCGGAACTGGACGCCCGCCAGTTCGAGCGTTGGCTGATCGGCCACACGCTGGAGCTGGCCCAGACCGGCATCGATCCCAACGACCTTCGCGCGCAGGCGCGTCGCTATGGCGCACCACTGGCTGCGGCCGCCACCGCGATGTTCGACCATTGGCTGCAGGACCTGCCGGAGACACCACAATGAACTACCGATTGCAGATCCACCGCGATGGCGCCCACTGGGGTCACTTCGACTGCAGCGGCCCCGATGCCCTGCAACGCATGGACGCCATCGCCGCACAGCTGCCTGCCGATCAGGGCTTCCAGCTGAAACGGCAGAAAGGGGTCAGCGAAGAGCGCATCCTGTCCAGCAATGCCGATGGCCTGCGCGTACTGGCTTCGCAGATCCAGTACCGCGACATCTGACCCGACGATGGTAGTGCCGGCCGCTGGTCGGCATCCGACGGGAGAACAGGTTTGCCGGCCAGCGGCCGGCACTACCCTGGCTGTTCGCCCGCGTGCGAAGCTTCACGGATGCTGACCCTGCAACGCGGCAGCCACCACGGACTGCTGATCGCCCCGCGCTGGCCCTCCACCCGTATCCAACTGGAAGAAGAGGTACTGCAACGCCTGCTCGACGCGCAGGCAATGCTGCCTGCCGGGCTGCGCCTGCTGCTCACTCGCGGCTTCGAACCCAGCCACAGCCGTATCGGTGGCTTCCGCGGCGTGGTGCGACGGCTCGGCATTGCAGTGTTCCGCACCTGCTACCCGCAGCGCCGCGATGAGATCGATGCCATCTTCGGTGCCAACGGCCACGACATCGATGGCCGTCATATCGATGTCTCACTGGTACTGCACGGCAAGCGGCTGCGGCTGCTGCCTCTGGGCGTATTCACCCCACCGCGCTGGCAGGATCGTCGCGTCGCCCATCATGCCGAAGCGGTCGCGCAGGTGAAGCGCAGCCTGCAGCATTGCGGCTTCGAGCTGCATCGCAACCCCACCGAAGCCCTGCAGATCCACTGCGACTACCGCCCGCGCTGACGCTGCGGTGGCCCATGTGTACTGCGCCTCATGCCATAGATGCAAATGATTCTCTTTTGCTGTAAGGTGCAGCCGCTGCCCTTGCCGCCGCGGGCTGTTCCCTTTCCCAGTTGTCGCCCGCCACGTGTCCACGCCTGTCGAACCGACGGATGTCGCGCAGCTGTGCGCAGCCCATTACCGGCCGCTGCACGCCCATGTCCGCCGCAAACTCCCGCAACGCAGCGACGCTGATGACGTCGTCCAGGAAACCTGGCTGCGTGTCGTCAAAGTCGCCACCAGTGGCCTGCTGGGCAATGGCCGCGCCTATCTGTACCGCGTCGCCCACAACCTGATCGCCGATCACTACCGGCAACGCCAGCGCCGTCGCGAAGAGGTGCTGGATGACACGCAGTTGAATGCCATCGCCGATCCTGCGCCCCTGCCCGAGCAGCGACTGCTCGACGCCGAACAACTGCGCCACCTCGACGCGATCATCGCCGCGCTGCCGCCACGCTCGCGCCAGGTGTTCCTGCTGGCCCGTGTGGAACAGTTGGCGCTGGCCGAGATCGGGCGCCAGCTGGGGATCAGCCGGCAGACCGCGCACGGCCATCTGCTGCGCGCCCTGGTCGCATTGCAGCAGGTGCCGGGCGCATGAGCCAGGAGACCATTACACGCGAAGCTGCACGCTGGTGGCTGGATGCGCACGACGGTGACCGCGATGAGAACGCGTTCGAGCAATGGTGCCGGGCCGATCCACGCCATGCGGCGCAGTACCTGCACCTGCAGGAGTTGTGGCAGGCCGGTGCGGCGACGCCCAGCCTGCAGCGGCAACAGCAGCGCAGGCAACGCCGTCGCCTGCGCGAAGCCGGCATTGCGGTTCTGTTGCTGTGCGCGCTGGGTCTCTACAGCCGCCATGCCTCGCCACCCGTGGCACAGGTACTGCGTACGGCCGCTGGCGAGATCCGCGAGGAAACTCTTCCGGATGGTTCGCATGTCCTGCTGTCACCTGGCAGCGAAGTGAAGGTGCGCATCGATGGGCAGCGCCGCCAGCTCCAGCTGCAGCGCGGCCAGGCCTGGTTCCAGGTCGCCGCCGATGCCGACCGGCCATTCCAGGTGCATACCCCACAGGGCACCGTCACTGCACTGGGGACCGCATTCGATCTTGCCGTGCAGGGCAACAGCAGTGTGGTCACCGTTACCGAGCATCGCGTGCGCGTGGACAGCGGCAACGTCAGCATGCTGGCCGACGACGGCGAGCAGCTGCGCTTCGATGGGCAGGCAACAGCCCATGCAACAACGGCTGCCCCCGGAACATTGGCCTGGCGCGAGCGGCGCCTGCACTGGGTCTCGGCCCCGCTGGCCGACGTCACGCAGGGCCTGGACCGCTGGCATGGCGGGCATACGTGGGTCGTCGGCGAGCAGCTGCGCCAGCAGCCGGTCACCCTGCTCGGCAGTGCCGACGGTGCAGCCAGCAATCGCGACCAGCTGGCCACGCAACTGCAGGTGCGCGTGCTGCGCCTCGGCGCGGGCATACAGGTGTGGCTGCCGCCACGCAGGGAGCAGCGTGATGGACCCTGACATCCGGCCTGCGACTGCGTCTACCCAGGATGACGACGTTCTGCGTCAGCCCCTGGAGCCCCCGATGCTGTGCCCCCGCCCCCTTGTCCTTGCCCTGTCGCTGGCCTGCACCAGCGCCCTTCCGCTGCTGCCCGGCAGTGCCCACGCACAGACCGCCACACGCACCTACGATCTGCCCGCCCAGCCGCTGGCGGCCGCGCTGGACGCCTACAGCCGGCTGACCGGTGTCGACCTGGTGATCGGCGCGGCGCTGCCTGCCGGTCATTCGGCCCCTGCTCTGCGCGGTGACTTCGACGATGCGCAGGCCCTGTCACGCCTGCTGGCAGGCAGCGGCCTGCGACCGCGCTTCGTCGATGCGCGCCGCGCCGCCCTGGAACCGGCGCCGGCTGAACGCATCGATGGCAGCCGTCGCACCGGCCCGCTGCGGGTGCAGGGCACTACCGCGCACGGCCAGGCACCGGGGGCCGGCGCCAGCCAGTATGTACCGGCCATCCGCGATGGCTTTGCGCCCTCGGTCGGCAGCGAGCGCGTGGCGATGGCCGAACGCCAGGAAGGCAACAGCCTGCTGCGCTCGATGCCCGGCACCCACAGCTTCCATTCGCGCAGCCAGCCGGGCCTGCAGGTCAACATCCGCGGCATGACCGGTGCCGGCCGGGTCAACACCATGATCGACGGTGTCACCCAGACCTTCCGCAACAATGCCGGGCATGGTTCGGGCGGTCCGTTCGCCTATGTCGATCCCTTCCTGCTGGCCGGTGTGGACGTGCAGCGCGGTGCGGTCGCTGGCGGTGACGGCGCTGGTACGCTGGCCGGCAGTGCCAACTTCCGCACCCTGGATATCGACGATCTGCTGGGTGAGGGCCGTGACTGGGGCCTGCGCGCCGGCTATCGCCATGGCAACAACGGCTATGGCAGCGGCCGCACCTTCGCCGGTGCATGGCGCCACAGCGAAGAAGGTGGCGACCGTCAGTTCGGCCTGCTGGCCGCCGCCAGCAGCAGCCGCAGCAGCGAATACGCGACCGCGCGTGGGCAGAAGAACAACGCCGACCCCGGCAGCCAGCAGCCCAGCAGCTGGCTGCTGAAAGCACGCCTGCAGCCCAGCGACCAGCATCGGCTGGACCTGAGCCACATGCGTTACGAAAACGACTTCTACCACAACTACCCGTGGCAGATTTCCGCGCGCAACCAGCGCGCCAGCTACCACTACACACCCTATTCGCCATGGATCGACCTGCGCGCGACCTTCGCGAGCAACAAGACCCGGCTGTTCTATCCGCCGGTGGAAGATTCAAGCTACATCGGCCGCCGCACCCACAGCAGCCTGAGCAGCTGGACCCTCGACAACACCAGCCGCTTCGACATCGGCGCACTGCAGGCGCGCTGGAACACCGGCATCAAGCACCAATCGGACATCTACGTCGCCGATACGCCCATCCTGCGCGGTGCCAACCCGCAGGGTCGCAGCCAGTTGGACAGTGTGTTCAGCACGCTGGAGCTTCAGTACGACATCTATGCCCTGACCGCAGGACTGCGCCAGGACCGCTTCGGCATCCGTGGCCATATTCCGGTGTGTTCGGATGTGCCGGGCCAATGCACGGAGATCAATGGCGGCGACATCGGCGTGCGTCGCACTGAGCGTGCACTCAGCCCGAGCCTGGCGGTTTCACTGCAAGCTACCGACTGGCTGCAGCTGTTCGCCGAGGTCTCGCGCACGTCGCGGCCGCCGCGCGTGCAGGAAATGTTCTTCGAGAAGATCCCACTGGAGGACGCCAGCGTCGCCGACGGCATCGGCGCCAATCCGTTCCTGCGCCGCGAGCGCTCGCGCAACCTGCAGTTCGGCGCCAACCTCAGCACCGACTCGCTGCTGGTCGAGGGTGACCTGGCACAACTGCGGGTCACCCGCTTCGACAACCGCATCCGCGACTACATCAAGCCGCAGTACCTGCTGATCGTGCATCCGCCGGAAGTGGAACCGTTCGTGGTGCCGATCGACAGCGATCCGCAGCTCAATGCCTGGACCGATGTGCTGGACGCCGACGACTTCAGCGCCACCACGCGCTGGATGAACCACCCAGGCATCGTGCGCATGCGCGGCATCGAGCTGGAGGCGCACTACGCCAGCGAGCACTACCACGCCACGCTGAGCTGGACCCGCTCGCGTACCAGTGCGCCGGCCATCGAGTTCGTCAACCTGGAAGACATCACCGCGCTGCCCGACCGCTACTGGACGCTGGACGTGGGTGGCCGCTGGTGGCAGCAGCGCGTGCAGGCCGGCCTGCGTGCCGAGTACTCCGGGCCGACCGAGGAAGGCTACGACTTCTTCCAGACCCGCAAGACCGGCGGCACCGGCGTGCTGCTGGACTTCTACGCCAGCTTCAAGCCGCAGGCCAATACAACCCTGTGGCTGAACATCGAAAACCTGCAGAACAAAGCCTATGACAACAATGCCTCGATCGACAGCATCTTCAGCCCGATCCTGGACCGCGGCAACGGCCGTGGCCGCACCGTCTCGATGGGCGTCAATGTGGCGTTCTAGCCGTCGCTGGCTGCCCGTATGCATGCTCGCGCTGGCCACAGTGACCAGCGCGCAGCCGATGCCCGGCACGGTGATCGACCTGGCCAGTGGCCAGCCCCTGGACGAGGCCGCCTTCGTGAAGCGCGCGGCCACAGCCCAACGGATGCTGCTCGGCGAGCGCCATGACCTGGCCGGCGACCACGCCGCCCAGCGCTGGTTGCTGCAGGCCCTGCAACACCAACGCCCGCAGGCTGCCCTGGTACTGGAGATGATCGCCAGTGAGCGCCAGCCACGCCTGCAGCGGGTGCAGCGCTGGCTGGCCAAGGGCAACCACGCCGACGATACGCGCCTGCAGGAGTTGCTTGACTGGGATGCGCGCTGGCCGTGGACGGCCTATGGCGGGCTGGTACAGGACGCCACCGCTGCGGGTACGCCCCTGTTCGGTGGCAACCTGTCACGCGCCGAGGTCAACACACTGCTGGCTTCGACCAAGGCAGTCCGGTTCCCGGTTGCCACTGCACGGCAACGCCTTTCGGCGGTGGTGCTGGCCCAGCATACAGAGGCCGCGCCGATGCTGGACGGCATGCTGGCCGTGCAGCAGGCCCGCGATAGCCGCATGGCGCAGGTGCTGACCCATGCGCCTGCACCGGCGCTGCTGGTTGCCGGCCGCTGGCATGTACTGCGCGGCACCGGCGTGCCTGGCTACCTGCCGCCAGAAGCGCCGTCTCTGGTGATCGCACTTGCGTCACCCGGCGAATCGGTCGACGCCGCCGATGCAGATCTGCTGTGGGTGCTGGACGATGAGTGAGCGCGGCCAACACTGGCAGGCCATCGCGATCACCATCGGCCTTCATCTGCTGCCCTTGCTGCTGCTGGTGCATTGGGTCGCGACGCCACCCATGCTGCCGCCACCGGAACAGGACGTGCGCATCAGCCTGCGCCTGCTGGCACCGGCCGCGCCGCCACAGCCGGTAGAGGAACGCCAGGCCGAGACCCCCAGCCAGGCGCAGCAGGCCCGCGCCTCGCAGCCCACGAAGTCGCCGCCGCCACCCAAGCCTACGGCGGCGCGCGAGGGAGAGCTGGCCGCCAGCGAAACGGGTGGGACGGGCCGCCAGCCACTGCCAGTCGCCCCGCCTGCGGCCGCGACCGATGCAAGTCCCGCACCGGCATCGATCACGGCCGCGCCGCCCGCTCCAGACGCGCCACCGGCAGACTTCCAGGCCGGCGCCGCCAGCGACCAGTGGGAAGCCCGCCTGATGGCGCGGCTGGAGCGTTACCGCTACTACCCTGCCGCCGCGCGCTCGCGCCGGCAGCAGGGCACTGCGTGGGTCAGGGCCAGCATCGACCGCGAAGGTCGCCTGCTGGCGCTGCGGCTGGAGCAGTCCAGTGGCCAGCCGATGCTCGATGACGCCGCGCTGCAGACCTTCCGTCGCGCGCAGCCGCTGCCGCCCATTCCCGATGAACTGAAGGCACCGCAGGAGCGGGTGGTGCCCGTGGAGTACTACCTGCGCTAGGCGGCATAGGCCTCCGCCTCGATCTCGAACAACATGCCGTCCAGCGCCAGCCGCGGCACCGGGATCAGCGTGCAGGTGGGCGCCGCGCGGTTCGGCCAGCGCCGCCGCACCTGATGGGCGATGATGCCCAGCCGGTCCTCGTCGTGGTCGACCACCAGAATACGCAGCCGTACCACGTCGGCCAGGCTTGCCTGCGCCGAGCGCAGCGCAGTCTGCAGGTTGTCCAGCGCCTGCCCGACCTGGTCTTCGAAGCTGGGTGAGAGACGGCCCTCGGCATCTTCACCGCCCTGCCCGGCGATATGGATCACGCGCGCCGGCAACCGCACCACGGCAACGTGTGAGTACCCGTTGGCGGAAGAGTCGTAAAGCCCCGGGGGATTGAACAGTTCCAGCAGGCCATGACTGAGGTCCGGGGTGGTCAGCAGGTTCATGCCGCATGCCTCGTAGGGGATGCGAGACAGTCTGCGACCTCAACTCTGGTTGAGGTCAAACAGATCCGGTGCAACAGACTGGTCTGCCACGCGTAACGATCACGCCGACGTGTAGAGCCGAGCCCGTGCTCGGCTGCGCTGCGCGAATGGCAGCCGAGCATGGGCTCGGCTCTACCGTTCCCCGCTCACGTCCACGCCGGGTCTGCCGTGAAATCGATGGTCAGCCAGAACGTGCTGCCCCGCGCATCCAGGCGTACCGCGATTTCATCGCGCATCGCATCAACCTCGCCCACCGACCCCAGCGGCGTACCTGGGTCGGCCAGCACATGGATCTCGATGAAGCGCATCCGCCCCATCTTCGCCACGTGACTGGTAAAACCGGCATAACCGCGCTCGGCCACGAATGCCTGCATCACCTGCTGCACGCGCCGGTCCAGATCATCCGGCGCCACCTGCAGTACTTCACGCATGGCCTTCCACGCGCTGCGCGCCGGCACCGGCAGCACCGCCAGGCTGATCAACGCCAGCACGATCGAATCCAGGTACGGCACCCAGTGGTGCCATTCGCCCCCCTGCAGGGCCAGGGCCAGTACGAAGGCCAGTACCACCGCCAGGCTCATCAACCCACCCAGCAGCCAGCCACGCACGTCCAGCCACAACAGCGCCGAGCGCAGATGCCGCGCTCGTTGGGCGACAAACAGCGCCATCGCCAGGTTGCTGGCACTCAGCAGTGCCGCCCACCACAGCGCGGGCCCGAGTTTCACTTCATGCCCGCCCGTGGTCAAGCCAATCACCGCGTTGGCCAGCGCATACACGCAGGCCAGCGACAGGATCACCCCACCGAGTGCCTCGACCATTGGCTCCAGGTGCCAGTAGCCGTACTGGAAGCGCGGGCTCTGTTCCCGCGCCACCAGCCGCAGCACCGACAACGACACCAGGGTCAGCGCGACGTCGACCAGGCTGTACACGCCATCGAACAGGATGGCCTGCGATCCCACCAGCAGGCCACCGCCGAAGCCGACCGCGCTCACCGCCAGGGTGACCCCGATGGAGAACTTCAGGATGCGTTGCTCGCGCGCGGTATCCATCGTCCGCCGAACGGCCGACCGTTGCCGGTCAGGCCTTCAGCACCTCCACCTTGTACGAAACCGCATCACCCTCCTGCTCGATGATCAGCCCGTGCACGTCCGACTCGAAGCCCGGGAAACGAGCGTTCTGTTCGCGGGCGATGCGCAGCGACTGGATGATCGGCTCGTCACTGTCGCCAAAGCGCTCGCCCGGCATGATGGTCGGAATGCCCGGCGGGTACGGCACCAGCATGGTCGCGGCGACGCGGCCACTGAGCTGCTCGATGTCGACCCGCTCGATCTCGCCCTTGACCAGGTGGTTGTAGGCATCGGCCGGGGTCATCACCGGGGTCGGCAGATCCACGTACATCTCGCGCATCACCTTGGCCACCGCAAATTCCTGGTTGAACGCATGCAGTGCATCGCACAGGTCACGCAGGCCCCAGCCGGCGTAGGCATTGGGATAGTCGGCCGCCAGCGTCGGCAGTGCCTGGCTCAGCGGCGCGTTGCGGTCATACAGCTCCTTGAATGCCATCAGCTCGGTGACCAGCGTGCTCCACTTGCCCTTGGTGATGCCCATCGAGAACAGGAACAGCACCGAGTACAGGTTGGTCTTCTCCACGGTAATGCCGCGGCCCCACAGGAACTTGCTGAGCACCGCCGCCGGGATGCCCAGCTTGCCCATGCTGCCGTCCATCGCCAGGCCCGGGGTCAGCAGGGTCACCTTGATCGGGTCGATCAGCACGTAGTCATCGACCAGGTTCTCGAAGCCGTGCCAATGGGCATCCGGTTGCAGGTACCACTCCTCGCGTTTGGCCACCAGCGGCGCCGGCGTATCACCCTTGTCCAGGCTGCGCTCGACCTGGGTCGGCTGCCACACACTGAACCACCAGTCGTCGCGGCCCAGATCGTCACGGACGTGCAGCATCGCGCGGCGGAACGCGATCGCCTCGTCGTGCATCTCCTGCACCAGCGAACGGCCAGCCTCGCCTTCCATCATCTTCGAGGCCACGTCGCAGGCCGCGATCACCCCGTAGTGTGGGCTGGTCGAGGTGTGCATCATGAACGACTCGTTGAAGCGCTCGGCGTCCAGGTTGCGTTGCGCCGAGTTGCGCACATGGATCATCGAGGCCTGCGAGAACGCCGCCAGCAGCTTGTGGGTTGAATGCGTGGTGAAGATGATCGCATCCTGCTCACGGGGCTTGCCTTTGGCCATGCCGTAGTGGTTCTCGTAGAACGGATGGAACGCGGCGTAGGCGTACCAGGCTTCATCGAAGTGCAGGAAATCGACCGCGCTGCCGATCTCATCAGCGATCTTCTCGGCGTTGTAGCACAGGCCGTCATAGGTCGAGTTGGTGACCACTGCGATGCGTGGCTTGGAACCGGCCTGGTAGGCCTGGCTGGCCAGCGGGTTGGCAGCAATGCGCTGCTGCAGCGACTCCGGCGTGAACTGGTCCAGGCTGATCGGGCCGATGATGCCGTGCGCGTTGCGGCTTGGGGTGAAGTACACCGGCACTGCACCGGTCATGATCAGCGCGTGCAGCAGCGACTTGTGGCAATTGCGATCGACGAACACCACGTCACCGCGCGCCACCGTGCCGTGCCAGACGATCTTGTTGGCGGTGGAGGTGCCATTGGTGACGAAGAAGGTATGGTCGGCGCCGAAGTTGCGTGCCGCTTCTTCCTCGGCATCCTTGATCGGGCCGGTGTGGTCGAGCAGCGAGCCCAGCTCCGGCACCGAAATCGACAGATCGCTGCGCAGGGTGTTCTCGCCGTAGAACTGGTGGAATGCACGCCCCACCGGCGACTTGGTGAACGCCACGCCACCGGCATGGCCCGGCGTATGCCAGGAATAGTTCGACTCGGCCGCATGATGGATCAGCGCCTTGAAGAACGGCGGCAGCAGGTTCTTCATGTAGTCTTCGGCTGCGCGCATCACCTGCCGCGAGATGAAGCTCTTGGTGTCTTCGAACAGGAAGATGAAGCCGTGGATGTACTTGAGCAGCTTGCTCGGCACCTTCTCGATGGTGCGGCGCTCGCCGTACAGGAACACCGGCAGGTTGGCGCGGCGCGCACTCTGCTCACGCAGGAAGGCAGTCAGGCGCTGGAACTCGCCGTCCACCTCTTCGCTGCCATCGATCGAAATCAGCACTGCCGAGGCCGCTACGTAGGTGCGGGCGCCAGCACGGGCATCATCCAGGTTCAGGCCGCACAGCACGCGCTGGTCGTTGCTGCGCAGTTCTTCCACCAGGGCGCGGATCAGGATGCCGCCGATGCGCGGCGACTCGTAGTCGTTGTCGATGACAATGACCGGATAGTCCAGGGACTTGAAGTACACGTTGATTCTCCTTGTCGAACTCAGGAACGCTGGGCGCCGGCGCTGATGGCCGATGCCTCGCGGGCGCGCTGCCGCTGCTGGCGGCGCTCCTCGCTGAAGAAGGGATAGAACACGGTGATGAACAGCACGAACAGGAAGGCGTACTGCACGATGGTTCCCGACGAGCCGTAGATCGCCCACAGGCAGTACACAACGGTCAGGCTGGTCAGGGTCCAGAACGCACCGGTATGGACCAGGGTGTGCGAACGCTCGACCACGAAGTAGCAGGCCACGCACGAGTAGATGTAGGGCAGCAGGGTCAGTACCACGGCGGCCGACGTGATGACGTCGAACTGGGCCGACGCGGTTTCCGAGGTGGAGGTGACCAGCACCGCCAGGGTCATCAGCACCGCTACGATCAGCACGCCCTTGACCGGCACGTCATCCTTGTTGGTCTTGCTGAAGATGCTCGGGAACAGCCCGTCGTCGGACGCCGCCTTGGCGCTCTGTGCGGTCAGCAGGATCCAGCCGCCCAGCGAACCCGCCGCGCCGATGAAGGCGCACAGGCTGACCAGCGCACCGCCCCAGCCACCGACGGCCTTGGCCGCAGCCAGCGCGAACGGCGCATCGGAGGTCTGCAGCTCGCCGTTGGGCACCATGCCCATGATCACCGAGGAACTGGCGATGTAGGCGATGGCAGCCAGGAACACACCGGCCAGGGTGGCACGGGCCACGTTCTTTTCCGGGTTTTCCACCACGCCGGCGGTGACCGAAGCGGATTCGACGCCGATGAAGGCCCACAGGGTCAATGCCGCAGCACTGGAGATCGCGCCGAAGTTGGATTCACCGGACACGTTGTAGGCGCCCTTGAAGATGTCGGCATCGAAGAAGAACCAGCCGAAGATGGCGATGCCCAGGATCGGCACCAGTGCGAAGCTGGTGGTGACCGTCTGCACACGGCTGACGAAGGCCGGGCCGATCATGTTGGCGAAGCTCAGCGCCCACACCAGCACCAGCACCGCGATGCAGCGCACCAGTGGCTCGGACAGGATCGGGAAGAAGTAGCTGAAGTAGCCGACCGCCGCAATCGGGATGGCGACGTTGCCGATCCAGTTGGCGAACCAGTAGATCGTATTGGTCTGGAAGCCCATGTAGGGCCCGAACCAGTCGCGCGCATAGGCGTATGGACCGCCCGCTTTGGGCGCCAGCTTGCCCAGCTTGGCGAACACGAACGCCAGCAGCAGCGCACCGGCGGTGGTGATCAACCAGCCCCAGATCGAGGCGGTACCGATCTTGGCCAGGCTGGAGGGCAGCAGGAACACGCCTGAGCCCATCATGTTGCCGGCGACGAGGAAGGTGGCTCCGACCACCCCGATTTTCTTTGCTTCTGCCATGACAATCTCCTGTACTGGCATGAGCCCGGTGCGGCCGGGCGTGGGGACGGTTGCGCTGGCGTAACGCCGCTGGCGCTTACTTGATGAAGTTGTATTGCAGGCTGCCCTGCACCCGGACCGTGTCGCCGCGCGCGCCGCCCTGCTGTTCCAGGCGCCCGTACAGCAGCTCCATGCCCATCGTCCACGACGGTGCCGGGCTCCAGATCAGGTTGAACACGCCGTAGCGGCTCTGACGGAATGCGTCGGTCGCCAGTGCAGCATTCCGCTCCAGGGTCAGCTGGCCGACGATCAGGTTCGAACGCCACAGCTCGGACCAGTAATGGGTGTAGCCAACGAAACCACCGTGCAGGTCCAGCGCATCAAGGCGGCCATCGGCACCGACCACCGCGTCCAGCCCGGAGCCGGTCAGGTCAGCGGTGTAACGGCTCAGGCCGCGCCCACCGAGGGCACCGAACAGCAGCAGGTCGCGCTCGCCCACCGACGCCGATCCGCTCAGCTGCAGGCCACCGGCCATGCGCCGGTCGCGCTCATCGTCACCGTCATAGGCCAGGCTGCGTGCCACCGCGCCCAGTTGCAGGTGGCCCCAGTCGCGCTCCATGCGCGCCGTCACCGTCACATCCGGCAGCCGGTTCACCGCCGTGCGCTCATCGCTGGCACCGGCAAGTTCAGTCTTAGGATCTTCGGCGGCAACAGTCAGGGTGTTGCCCTTGCCCATCGCAAAGCTGTGGTGGATGCCGGCCACCAGCAGATAGCCCGCACCACCCGGACCTGCAAAATCCAGCGTGTCAGGCAGGCTGTCCGGATCCATGAAGCTGGAATAGCCGTAGCCCGCGTAGGTATTGCCGAGCTGGCCATAGGCGTGTCGCAGGCGGAATTCGTAACCATCACTGCTGCCGAAGAAGTCGTTCTCCAGGTAGAAGCGCAGGTTCCCGTGCGAGGTCGGGCGCCGCGCCTCGAAACTGAAGCGGGTCTGCTTGGCATGGATGTTGAAATTGGACACGTCACGATGACGGCCGCCCACTGGCATCGACGAAGGAATGAACTGATCTTCGTCGCCGGCTGCGCGCGAATCGGCGATGGCATCGAGCTTGGCGTAGCCGCCGATGCGGATCACCGTATCGGTGCCGGGAATGGCGAAGAAACCCTTCAGATCCGGGTCGGTTGGGCCGGCCGCACTGTCCGGTCGCGATGCCGCGGTGGAAGGATCGGCCACCGATTCACGCTGTGGCAGCACCGGTTGTGCCACGCCCGGCACCTGGGTGGGATGCAGCAGATGGGTAGCGCCTGCAGGTGCAATTGCAGGCGCAGGGATCTGCGCGATGGCAGGCGCAACCGCGCCATCGCGCTGCTCAAGCCGATCCAGCCGCTGCTGCATGCCTTCCAGTACCTGACGCATCGCCACGATCTCACGGCGCAGCGCCTGCGCGTCCTCCTTGTCATCAGCCTGTGCATATGCCGGCGTGATCGCCAATGCGGTCAAGCAGGCCAGACTCAGTACCGCCACGCGCATTGCATCCTCCCTGGACGTCCATGTTCATCTCGCAGGCCGAACGCACGCATGCGCGGCTCCGGCCCCACGTTGCCGTTGCTGGAAATGCGGATACTGCGTCGACGGCGGCGGCCAGCCTGCGCACTGCAGGCAACAGGACGATGACACTGCCCTGCCCGCACCGACGTCGACTCCATCAAGGCCGCGCTGCCAAAGAGGTGGCGACCGCAGCGGTCTGGGTAACAAGCACGGAGTGAGAATGTCGTGAATGGCTGTGCCGGCCGACCCTGATCAGGGCGTGGCGAGCGCGGCATCCGTCGCGCAGTGACGCTGTATTCCATGCGTCACAGGCTAATCCGCCTGTCGTTTTTGGCCTTGATTGGAATCAAGGCGCGATGCTTGATGTCAGTCACGATTCAGACGTGACGATGAACCAACGTTGCGCAGGCCTGCAACCGGAAGACCGGCCACAGAATGCGACAGGCCCGCATGCTGCCATGCGGGCCTGTGCAATGTTTCATGAGGCTGGCGCCACTCAGCGCGGGCCAAGCACCGTCTGCAGATCGGCACCCTGCGGCAGGCCCGCACGACGCTGTACCTGGCCCTGTGCGTCCTGGAACAGAATGCCCGGCGTGCCCTGGAAGCCCATTTCGATCATCAGTACCTGATTGGCATCGAGCTTGCCAGCAATCTCGCGGCTGATGTTCGGCAGCGCCTTGATGCCACCGCGATCAAAATCGTGCTCGTTCTGCAGCAGCGCTGCACTCGGGTCACGGGCTGCGAGGATGGCCGCCGCTTTGGCCGGGCTGTCCTCGCGGATGACGCCGACCATGATGTGACGCAACTGCACCTTGCCCGCATCGACCCACGGCCGTGCCGCTTCCCAGAACTTGTGGCAGTAAGGGCAGTTGGCATCGCTGAAGGTATAGACCACGCGCGGCGCATCGGCCTTGCCGTCACGTACCCAGGCGCTGGATTCCAGTTTGGTCCACATCTTGGCCGACATCGGCGAGGCCACCAGCTTCTCAACGGCCTCAGCGGCTACATCGTTGCCCTCCGCATCGAACAGGCTGCCGACCAGTACATGCTTGCCATCAGCAGTGACATAGGCCGCTGCCGGCTGCTGGCCGCCGACCACGCCGGCGAAACCTCGCAGGCCACCGGGGGCATCGAATTCGGCGACGACCTCGAACCCATGCTTCTCGATGCCCTTCAGCACCACAGGGCGATCGCCCTTGTTGGCAGCGGCTGTGGCGCTCGCTGCCGGTGCCGCGGCGGTCTTGCCCGGCGGCGTCTGTGCCTGGCTGCAGGCGGCCAATGCCAGCAGGACCGGCAGCAACAGCACCGCCGGGGCGGTGCGCAGGGAAGTCGACAACATGGGAACTCCGTAGTGAGATGCCCGCGCAGGCTACCGCAGCCGGCGCAGTTTGTGTTCAAGACCCGCTGCCGTCAGTTCGCCGAGGTGCAGTTCACGCAGGCGCCCTTCGGCGTCGAAGAACAGGGTCGAGGGATAGGCCCGCACACCCAGCACCGTGGATGCCGCAGCGTCATCGTCCAGCAATACGTTGCCCAGCAGGAGCCGTTCGCGCGCAACGAAACCCTGGACCTCCTCAAGGGTTTCACCCTGGTTGAGGAACACGAACTGCACGTCCGCATGTGCCTGCTGTGCCGCTGCCAAGACCGGCATCTCGCGCCTGCAGGGACCACACCAGCTGGCCCACAGGTTCAGCACCAGTGGCTTGCCACGAAACTGCTGGAGATCCACTCTGCCCCCTTGCAGATCAGCAACCTGCAATACCGGCAAGGGCATCCGCCGCTCCTGCCAGGCGGACAACAGCTGACTGCCGCCCGCCCAGAGCAGCACACCTGCCAACGCCGCGCCCAGCACCGGGGCGCGCAACGCCCGCCATGGGCGCAACCGCCACAGTCCCCATGCCAATCCCGCAACCAGGACAACCGCGAGGTGGTAGCCACCATCGGCAATCTGCAGAATGCTCCACGGCGCCTCGCGATACAGCGCGAAGTTCAAGGCCACGAAGCTGATGCGACCACACAGCAGGCCCACCAGCAGCATGTCCAGAACCATGCTGGGTGCGGAAGGCAGCGGCCTGCCGTCCTTCCTGCGTGGCCACAGACGCGCCACGGCCATCGCCAGCACTACGCACACGAGAATCAATACCACCGGCATCGGCACCGGCCCAACGCTCGACATCAGACCACCTGTTCAATCGTCCACTGGCTGCATGGTCGAAGTGTCGCGCTCCGGTTGCAAGCCCGACGATGCTGCCCGCATCAGGCCGCGCTGCGCCCCAGTTGCATCACCGACGGCGATTGCAGCCCGCGCAGACTGCCCGCCACCGACGGCATCAAGGGCCGCTCGCGGCGCTTGCTGCTGACGTGACGCCGATAGTTCGCCGGCGTCATGCCAACGATGCGCAGGAACAACCGGCGAAACGCACTCTGATCGGCGTAGCCGACGCCCCAGGCCACCTCATCGATACCCGCTCCCTGCTGCAACAGGGTCTGCGCCTTGGCGATGCGCAGCCGTTGGCAGTACTCGATCGGCCGCAGGCCGGTGGCCTTGAGGAACCGCCGCTGCAGCGTGCGCGGCTCCAATCCGGAGACTTCGCAGATCGCGGCGAGGGTGGCGCCGCGTGCCGCCGTGGTGTGCAACCAGCGCTGTGCCTTCAATACATCACGATCGCCATGTGCGAAGTTGGCGCTGAAGCGTTCCAGATCCTGCTGGATCGTGGCGGGCACGGTGATGCCCAGCTGCTGCGCCACCGCACTGGCCACGCCCTGCCCATGCAGCCGGTACAACAGCCGCAGGCCCAGGAAGCGCCAGGCCTGGCCCCCGCCGACCGTCAGCAGGTCGCCGTCATCCACCAGCGCCCGCTCGCTCGGCACCCAGCTCGCGGCCTGCGCCTGCAGGCCTGGATGGCGCCCGAGATCGGGGCCACTGACCGTACGCCCGGCCAGCAATCCGGCCCGTGCCAGCACGCTGACGCCATCACTGGCGGCGGCCAGCAGGCTGCCACCGTCATAGTGCGCGCGCAGCCAGTCCAGCAGTACCTCATCCGCGCGCAGGCACGCGCCGGCACTGATCTGGCCGGGAACCGCAATCACAGCCGGGATGGCCGCATCGAGCATTTCCGCACCCGCAATACGGTGCACACCAGTCTGGCTGGCCGGCACGATCCAGCGGGTGACCAGCACCCGCTTGAACGGCCGGCGCTGCTGCTGGGCAAGGCGATTGGCAACGTGCGCCATTTCGGCCAGTACGGAGGCGGCAGACGGATCACCTCCCGGGTATTCAACCACCGCGATCTCGACGAATCCTTCGTTCCTGAATCCTTCCACAGACCACCTCCTCGGTTCGTTGCAGGCCATCGAACGGCCGGTTCAGGCGAAGGGTAGGAACTGGCCCATCGGCGGGGCTATGAAGAAAGTTGCAAAGTGCGCTGAATGCGCGCACCCGGTCCAAGCCTTGACTCTCGACCAGACTCCAGGCTTCACAATGGTCGGCAGCATCCGCAGGAATCCGCCATGAACATTGGACAACTGGCCCGCCAGGCGGGCGTGCCGATCGATACGGTGCGCTACTACGAACGACAGCAGCTGCTGCCGACCGCGGCCCGCTCGGCGGGTGGCTACCGCATCTTCGGCGAGCAGGATCTGCGCCGGCTGCGATTCATCCGCCGCGCCAAGGCGCTGGGCTTCAGCCTGGAAGAGATCGGCGAGCTGCTCGTACTGAGCGATCAGCACTCGCAGGACATGGGCAGCGTGCGCGACACCGCGCAGGCCCGCCTGCAGGACATCGCGCAACGGATGGCCGAGCTGCAGCGCATGCACACCGCACTTTCGCAGCTGGTCGACGCCTGCCCCGGTCACGGCACGCTGGACCAGTGCCCGATCCTGGCGGCACTGACCGACAACGTTGCACAGGCGAAAGGCGACTGACATCGCCTTCGCAACGCACGTGAAGAAAAGTGCAACAAATGCTTGCCAACCCCCTGGGGCAAGGCTATTATTTCGCTCCTCAGCGACGTGGGGCCATAGCTCAGCTGGGAGAGCGCCTGCATGGCATGCAGGAGGTCAGCGGTTCGATCCCGCTTGGCTCCACCAATCTTTCGGCATTAGGCCGTCGAAAGGTCGCTAAAGAACATTGATGAGAATTGCGTCCCCATCGTCTAGAGGCCTAGGACATCACCCTTTCACGGTGGCGACCGGGGTTCGAATCCCCGTGGGGACGCCACTCATCACGAACAACGAGGACCCGGCCGATAACCGGGTCTTTTTTGTTCACCGCCTACCAGCATTCAGGTAGTGGCGTTGCGGTTCCCCTGCCCTCGTGGCCGCGGTTGAACCGGAACGAAAAAAGCTCAAAAAAAGCTTCCACAAACGTGAACACGCAGGTATGATAGGCGGCTCGGTAACACGGGGCCATAGCTCAGCTGGGAGAGCGCCTGCATGGCATGCAGGAGGTCAGCGGTTCGATCCCGCTTGGCTCCACCACTTTCGACATTAGGCCGTCGAAGGTTCTACAACTTGAAGTTTTCGTGCGTCCCCATCGTCTAGAGGCCTAGGACATCACCCTTTCACGGTGGCGACCGGGGTTCGAATCCCCGTGGGGACGCCAGTTTCGAAACGGACTCTGCTCCCGGCAGATCATCCGGAGTTTCATTGGGGCCATAGCTCAGCTGGGAGAGCGCCTGCATGGCATGCAGGAGGTCAGCGGTTCGATCCCGCTTGGCTCCACCACTTCGACATTAGGCCGTCGAAGGATCTACAACTTGAAGTTTTCGTGCGTCCCCATCGTCTAGAGGCCTAGGACATCACCCTTTCACGGTGGCGACCGGGGTTCGAATCCCCGTGGGGACGCCAATTCTTTAAAACCCCGGCTTCGGCCGGGGTTTTTCTTTGCCTGTGATTCCTGGGAAGGCCCGAGCCGCGCATGGCTGGCCTCAGCCTGGACACACCTCAGAACCGGCGATACATCCCGATCGATGCAGGTGCGGTAGGTGCGAAACCAAACTGCGCGTACAGCCGGTGCGCTTCACCATCTGCCAGAAGGCTGACGTATGCCGACGGCGGCAGGTTTGCCTGCATCCAGCCATCCAGGCGACGCATCACTTCCTTGCCCAGGCCCTGCCCCTGCAGGCGCGGCAACACGGCGATATCGCAGACCTGCAGGTGGCAGCCCCCATCGCCGACGATGCGCCCCATCGCCACCAGCTCGTTGCCCTGGTAGGCGCACACGCCATACAGGGTATTGGGCAGCGCGCGTGCCGCCGCCTCCTGGCTCTTGGCACTGAGGCCCGCCAGCACACGCAGCTGGCAATAGTCCTCGACCGTGGGCACGGCGTCGCGGAACTGGCAGGCGACGGAATCATTCATGCGCTTTCTCCCTGTAGGTCGGGCTATCCTGCCTCATCCATGTCGCAACTGCTGCGACCCGCGCCTGCAGAGTTCCCATGTGCTATTCCGCCCTGATCCGCGCCGACTACGCCAAGCTGGTGCGCGAGTTCGGCGCCATCCTGTCGCTGGAAGAATTCGCGGAGCTGTACGCGCACGATCCCGGCAAGAAGCGCCCCAGAACTCCCAAGGCCATGGATGACGGCTTCGCCGGTGCGCGCACCGAGCAGGGCCGCGACATCGTCGCGAAAATCCAGCAATGGCATGCGCAGGAGCGCCAGGATCTGGAAGCGGAGCTGGCCCGCCAGCGCGAGCGACGCGATATCGCCAACGCCACGCTGGCGACCCGCCCCACCCAGAAGGCACGCAACGACCTGCGCATAGCCGGCAACCGCATCGATCGTGCGCAGGCCCGGCTGGAAGACCTGCACCGGGTGCAGCTGCTGCCGCGCGACAACCGCATTTTCCCTGGCACCTACGCACCGGTCATGGTCAGCGAGGGCGGCAAACGCGTGATCAAGCCGATGCGCTACCAGTGCCGGCTGCCGGACAAGCCGGTGCGCAACGACATCCTCTATCCCGGCACCTACAACGCGAGGCGCGATAGCCTGGAAGGCTATTGGCGCGGTGCGTTCGGCCTGCGCCACGGCGTGGTGGTGGTGCAGGCGTTCTATGAGCACGTACCGCGTCACGCCATCGCCGGCCGTACGCTGGGTGCCGATGAGAAAGAGCAGGACGTGGTGCTGGAGTTCCGGCCTGATCCCCCGCGCGATCTGCTGCTGGCCTGCCTGTGGGCGGAATGGGAAGGACCGGAAGGTCGCCTGCTGTCATTTGCCACCATCACCGACACGCCTCCGCACGACGTCGCCGCTGCGGGCCACGACCGCGGCGTCGTTCCCATCCGCAGGGAACACCTCGATGCCTGGCTCAATCCCGATCCGGATGATCTGGCGCGGCAGTACCGCATCCTCGACGACCGCGAAGAGATCCGCTACGTGTACGAAGAAGCCGGCTGAATACCGCGCACAGATGAAAAACCCCGCCTGGGCGGGGTTCATGGATCAGGGATTGCCGCCGCACATCGCCTCTTCGCAGAAGGCCTGTTCCTGCAGGCATTGTTCGACCTCACCACCCCGCGCGATGCAGCTCTTGTAGAGCTGGAAACAGGGCTGGCCGCACCACGCGGCAGAGGCCGTACCACCGAAGACCGCCATCGAAAGGACACCCGCAGCAACCATGCGCTTGATCCACTTCTTCATGCCACTCTCCTTGTAGGCCTGAGCATTCAGGCCCGGGCAGGATACGCCCACCGCTTCAGCATGCGCCAATCAGGCCCTGGCGCTGGCGCGGCCCACTGCGCGTACCAGTGCCTGGCTCAGGTCTGCCGAGAGATACGGCTTGACCAGCAGCACGCCGGCCAGCATCGGCTCGGGCAGCTGCTCGGCCAGCATGCCGGTGGCCAGCACGAACGGCACGCCACGCGCCGACAGCGCCGCGGCCACCGGCTCGCTGGTTTCATTGCGGGCCAGGCGGTAATCAAGCAGGGCAACGTCCGGGGTCGACGCCTCCAGCAGGCGCAGTGCCTCAGCGACGCTCGCGGCCAGACCCACCACCGTCGCACCGGCGTGCACCAGCTGCATCTGCAGCAGTGCGGCACTCATCTCGTCGTTCTCGACCACCAGCACCCTCAGGTCCTGCAACACTGTCATCGGCTACCACTCCTGGAGGCATTCAAGCCGCCGCAGTATAGCCATCACTGGGCCGAAGCCGACAGGACGCGCCCTGATCGGCCTCCCCACTATGAAAGCCGTGCCGACCTCGTTTACAATCGCACGCTGCCTGCCGGTGTGGCGGAATGGTATACGCAGCTGACTCAAAATCAGCCGGGGGTGACCCCATGAAGGTTCGAGTCCTTTCACCGGCACCAAAGACCCTTGCGGCATAAGGGTTTAAAAGAAAATGGCGTAATGGAGTCGTGAATCTTCCGGCTCCGCCTTTTTTCTTCATTCTCTCTCGCTACACACCGCCGCGCATCTGCTGCAGCCCCGCCCTCAACCGCGCCTTGCTGCGGATGTCCCTCGCTCGGGGTTTCGTCTCCGCCGGCGGCTTGCGCGGCTCCAGCGCTGCCTTGATCCGCTCGATCTCCTTCGCCCCAGCCTCAGCCAGGCGCCGGGCCTGTTGCTGCTGCTCGCGGGTCGGGGGTAGGCCCGGCAGAGGCGTGGCCGGCGCGATGAGCGTGCTGTCGGTCAGGGGGTCCACGGCCTCGCGCGGCGGCAGGCCCGGGTAGAGCCCCACCGCACACCAGTGCTCAGCCAAGCGCCTATTCTGGCGCACGCTATCAGCTGTCACGAACCGTCCCTGCTCGGCGTCCCTACCTTTGAGTGGACCGACTCCGGCCCACACTTAGAGGAAAAGGACGTTAGAAATGAACCGAGCGAACTGGTTTGTGGTCTCTCCCGAGGGTGCCAAAGCGGTTGGACAGCTCCATCACTTTGTGACCACCGGCACATCGTTGCCCTCAAAATTGATCCACCTGGTGTTCTTGCGCGTTTCTCAACTGAATGGATGCGCGCACTGCATAGACATCCACACACGCGATCTACTCAAGGAAGGCATGCCCTTCGACACAATCACCCTTCTGCCTGTTTGGCACGAAGCCTCGTACCTGTTCTCGGAGCAAGAGCGCGCCGCGTTGGCATGGTCTGAGGAAGTGACGCTTGTCAGCGAGACCCACGCATCTGACGAGGCGTATCAGGCCGTGGCCGCAGCCTTCAGCGAGAAGGACCTTGTCGATCTTACGCTCACCATCGCGGCAATGAACGCGATCAATCGGCTAGGCGTGAGCTTTAGGCTCAAGCCCCGTGCCAAGCCCGCTACCGAGTAACGACACCGGCGAGCGCTGGGCATTGGCCCAGCGCCGCGTCAGCGCCGCTTTGATCCGACTTTTGCCTCCCTCAACCGAGCCTTAGCGGGATCCGTCAGTCTGGGCTTGGTCTCCGCCGGCCGCCGGATCGGCTCCAGTGCCGCCATCACCCGGGCGAACGCGGCAGCAGCCGCCTCGTCCAGGGACTCGGGCTGGCGGTACTGATGATCGACATCGACCACTTCAAACGGCTCAATGACACCTACGGCCACCCGGAAGGCGATCGTCGCCTGCAGTCGGTGGCTGCCATCCTTGATGGCTGCCTGCAACGGGGTGACGATCTGCTGGCCCGCTATGGCGGCGAAGAGTTCATCGCCGCCCTGCCCTCGCCCGATGCCGCCCACGCCCTGGGCCTGGGCGAACGGCTGCGCGCTTCGGTCGAAGCCGCAGCCCTGCCCGCCCCTGAAGCCACCGTCACCATCAGCATCGGCGTGGCCTGTCAGGCACCGGGCGAAGACCGCGATCCGCGCGACCTGGTCGAACGCGCCGACCAGGCCCTGTATCGCGCCAAGCATGCCGGCCGCAACTGCGTACGCGGCGACACCGGCACCACGGAAGACTGGTCCGGGCGCCGCGTCTAGACCGCGTGCAGCGCCGCCGCTCCATGCCGATGCCCGGCCCCGCCCTGCACGCGGAAGCTGGCCACGGTCTGCAGCAGCTGCGCCGACTGTTCTTCCATGCTGCGCGCCGCCGCCGACGCCTCCTCGACCAGGGCCGCGTTCTGCTGGGTGCCCTGATCGATCAGGTCAACCGCATGATTCATCTGCTGGATGTCGTCGCTCTGCTGCTGCGAGGCAGTGCTGATTTCGGTCATCAGGTCACTGACCCGGCGCACGTTGGTCACGATTTCATCCATGGTGCGGCCCGCGCTCTCAACCTGCGCCGTGCCGGCGCCCACATTGGCAACCGACTCATCGATCAGGTGCTTGATCTCCTTGGCTGCGCTGGCCGAACGCTGCGACAACTCGCGGATCTCGGTTGCAACCACGGCGAAGCCACGGCCATGTTCACCGGCACGCGCAGCCTCCACCGCTGCGTTCAGCGCGAGAATGTTGGTCTGGAAGGCGATGCCGTCGATCACCCCGATGATGTCGACGATGCGCCGCGACGAGGCATTGATCACCGCCATCGTCTCGACCACCTCATGCACCACATTGCCGCCTCGCGCGGCGACGTCGGCCGCTCCACCGGCCAGCTGGCTGGCCTGGCGCGCGTTGGTGGCCGTGCGCTGCACGGTCTCGGCCAGTCCCTTCATCGACACGGCGGTTTCCTCCAGCGAGGCCGCCTGCTGCTCGGTGCGCTGCGAGAGGTCGCTGTTGCCCTGTGCGATTTCAGTCGCGCCGACTGCGATGGTGTCCGCAGCGAACTTGATCTGGCCGATGATGGCCGCCATCGCCTCGACCAGCGAATTCACGCCTTCGCACAGTTCGGCGATCGGTCCGTTCTTGTCGGTGGTGGCCACGCGCTGGGTCAGGTCGCCCTGCTTGGCGGCAGCCACCACCTCGCGGGTCTGCGCCACGGCGCGCTGCATGGCCTGGTTCTCATGTACCTGCACGGTGATGTCGGTAGCGTACTTGACGACCTTGAACGGCTTGCCGTTGATGTCCAGGATCGGGTTGTAGGATGCCTGGATCCAGACCTCGCGCCCGCCCTTGCCCAGGCGCCGATACTGCCCGGCGTCATACTCGCCACGCCCCAGTTTCTCCCAGAACTGGCGATATTCGACGCTGCTGCGATGCTCGGGCTCGACAAACAACGAATGGTGCTGCCCGCGCACCTCGTCCAGGCTGTAGCCGGTGGCGGCCAGGAAATTGTCATTGGCCGACAGGATGCGGCCATCCATGCTGAACTCGATCACCGCCTGCGACTTGGCGATCGCGGCCAGTTGCCCCGCCGAGTCGGCCGCCTGCAGCTTCTGCGCGGTGATGTCGGTCGCGAACTTGACCACCTTGTACGGCCGCCCCTGGCGGTCCAGCACCGGGTTGTACGAGGCCTGGATCCAGATCTCGCGCTGGCCCTTGCCGAAGCGGCGGTACTGTCCGGCGTCATATTCGCCGCGCCCCAAGCGCGCCCAGAAGTCGCGGTATTCAGCGCTGCGCGCCTGCTCGGGGTCGACGAACAGGGAATGATGCCCGCCCTGGATCTCCTCCAGCCGGTAGCCCATCGCCTGCAGGAAATTGTCATTGGCCTGCAGGATGGTGCCGTCGAGCGCGAACTCGATGACGGCCTGCACGCGATGCAGCGCGGCCACCTGCGCTTCCAGCTCGGTGCGGTCGGTCACCGCCTTCTCTGTGCGGGTGCGTTGCTGTGGCGCCAGTACGCCAAGCAGCGCACGCCACGGCGACCAACGGGTATGCAGCTCGGCCGGCGCCTGCGCGCCCGCCGTGAAGCCTGGAATGAGCATTGTCTGATCCTCGGTGTCCGGTAAGCGGTTGTGACCCGACGGGCGGGATGCCCGGCGGCAACATCAGTTGCCAGGGACTACAGGTGCCAACCGGCACCTCTCGAGCGACTGCCAAGAGCGTCTGCTGCGGGTGCGATCGGCATCTGGAAGCGGCGGAACACACTGCGCGGACCGCCCATCGGGGGCAGTCCCGGGTCCTGCGGCGGGTGACTGGAGCGGGATCCAGAGGGAGTATCGGCGATGCCGTCGGCCGCTTTAGCGGGATTCCGCGACGTCCGTCGCAACTCCATGCATTGCAGCCGGAATGCGGTAGACGATTGCTGTGTACTTCACGCCCCGCTCACGTGCCACCGCCTGCCCACCGAGGGACTCAGCCAGTGAACGGCTGGACCGGTTCCGTTCCGCCACCGGGTAGCGGAACGCCGCACAGCGCAGGCGCTCGGAGGCCGCCGACCACACCGCCGCCATTGCTTCGCGGCCATAGCCGTGCCCATGCATCACTTCTGCGATCCAGATGCCCAGCTCGGGTTCTGCTTCCCCGGCTCGATGCAGGCCTGCCAAGCCAAGGAATACATCATCCTCGCGCCTGCGGATCACGAACGTGATGTCGGTCCCGTCGGCAATGGTGGGCAGCCACGTCTGCCAGACCGCAGCAAACGCCGCCTCCGACGGAGGCGGCTCGAAGGCCATGTAGCGGGTCAGCCCGGGCGTGATTCCCGCAAATGCCTCGTCGGCGTCACCGGGCGTGAATGGCCGGAGGTGCAGCCGCGGACTGTCGATGGTCCAGTCGTCGGATGTCATGTTCTGCATTGCCTAAGCGCTGAGTACAGCATCGCTCAGCAGAAGGATGCAGCTCAAGGCAGAAAGGTTTACATGACCAATGCGGGATTCCCCAGCCGGAGAAAATGACCAGCATGAAGGTCCCGCAGGACGCTTATCGACATGGAGATCGCATGTTCCCTCGCTTTGCCAGCCTTCTCTTCCTGGCCGTGTGCAGCAGCAGCGCGCTGGCCAACGACACCGCCTATCGACCGGCGTTCCACCCGGACCAGCTGAAGGGACCGCCCGCAGGACGCCCGAACGAAGTACTGGTACTGGGCAGCCCGCACCTGTCCAGCCTGCCGGAGACCTTCACGCCGGCGATGCTGGAACCTCTGCTGCAGCGCCTGGAAGCCTGGCGGCCCACCGCGATCGCAGTGGAGAACCTGTCCGGCCTGCAGTGTGACTTCATGCGCCGCAATCCAGCCCGATACGCGGAGAGCGTAGCGGACTACTGCGTCGATCCGGCCCCGGCGCAGGCCGCCACCGGCCTGGACGTGCCCAGCGCGAACGTGGAGATGGAACGCCTGCTTGCGGAATGGCCGAAGGCGCCAACCGCTGCCCAGCGACGCCGATTGGCCGCAGTCTTCCTGGCCGCGGGCGAAAGCAGCTCGGCAGTCGTCCAATGGCTGCGGTTGCCCAGGGAAGAGCGACGTGCTTCGGACAGCCTGACGCCGGAGCTGGTGCGGTTCCTCGACACGCGCATGACCCGCCGCAACGAGGCCGGCCTGGTGGCCGGCGTCCTTGCCGCACGCCTGGGACTGGAGCGCCTGTGGTCGGTCGACGACCACACTGCGGATTCGCCAACACCGGAATCGCAGCAGAAGGCCTACGCTGCCGCCATACGCGGTGCCTGGGACAATTCCTTCGTCAAAGCGCGCAGGGCGGCCGATGAACGGCTCGAAGCCAATCTTGACCAAGCGGATGGGTTGCTCGCGATGTATCGCGCCTACAACGCACCCGAGGCCGTGATGGCGGCCTTCAACAGCGATTTCGGCGCGACGCTCGTCGAACCCTCGCCGGAAGGCTTCGGCCGCAACTACGTGGGCTACTGGGAAACCCGCAACCTGCGCATGGTCGCCAACATGCGCGACATACTGGGCCAGCATCCAGGCACCCGCATGCTGACCATCGTCGGTGCCTCGCACAAGGGCTACTACGAGGCTTACCTCAACCTGATGCACGACGTGCAGCTGGTCAGTTCGGATGAAGTTCTGCGCTGACGCAACATGACATGGGGGATGCGGTGACCATCCACCGCATCACTCCACCGCGTTCCTGCCCGCCCGCCAGAGCACGATGCAGGCGGCACCGATGCAGGACAGCGTGAATACCAGCAGGGCGACCGCGCCGCCCTGCAGCACCGGCAGCAGGGCCTGCGCGTGCAGGTCGCCGCGCAGCTGTTCCGCACGCAGGCAGGCGGCCAGGGCCAGGCACCAACCGACCAGGGCCGGGGCGAAGGCACGCACCGTCACCGGGTTGCAGACATTCATGGGATCACCTGTACGAGGGGAAGTGCACGGAGTATTCGCGCACGCCCTCTCACAGGCTGAGATCAGCCCTCGATCGGGTCGATGTCGTCGCTCGGCAGCTCACTGGCCTCGCCCTGCACCTGTACGTTGTTGCGACCCATTGCCTTGGCCCGGTAGCACTGGGCATCAGCCGCCGCTACAGCCTGGTCCACGCTCATCCCGCCCGCCAATGGCGCGATACCGATGCTGGCGCCCACATGCAGGCGATCCCGGTCCCACGGAATCGACAGCGATGCCAGGGTGTGCAGCAGTTCACCGCCGATGCGCGCTGCACGACGCGGTGTGCAGCCGGACAGGATCACCGCGAATTCGTCGCCGCCCAGCCGCGCCACCACGTCCGAATCGCGCACGCCGTGGCGCAGCACGCTGGCCACCGCCCACAGCACGGCATCGCCGGCCAGATGGCCCCAGGTATCGTTGACCGGCTTGAAGCGGTCCAGGTCGATGTACATCAACGAGGCGGCCTGGCCGGTACGCTCGACGCGGGTGATCGCCTGCTGCAGATGCACCTCGAAGCCGCGGCGGTTGCTCAGCTCGGTCAGCGGATCGATCTCGGCCAGATGGCGCGCCTCGCGCTGGCGCGCGCGCTGCTGGGTATCGTCGCGCAGCACCCACACTGCGCCCCGTACATGACCTTCATCATCACGCAGCCAGGCACGGGTCAGGTCAACCGGAATCGTGGCTGTGCCCAGGCGCAGCAACAGGTCAGCGTGCAGGTCCACTGCGTTGCTTTCCGGGTCCAGCAGCACGGAGACATCCAGCACTGAACCGGGTGCATACTCAGTGGTCAGTGCCAGCACATCCTGCACCTTGTGCCCGGCCAGCGACAGCGCGCCATCACCGGCCAGGGTGCGCACCGCGGCGGCATTGGCGTAGTCGATGCGACCATCCAGGCTGACACTGAGCACCAGGTCGGCCACCGCATCAAGCGTGATACGGCTGCGCTGCTCGCTCTCGAACAGGCGCTGCTCGCTGCTGCGCTGGGCGCTGATGTCCTGGATCTGCGACACGAAATGCAGCGGCTCGCCGTGCTCGGTGCGCACCAGCGAAACCGACAGCCGTGCCCAGATCACCTTGCCGTCGCGATCGAGATAACGTTTTTCCAGGTGGTAGTGGCTGCGCCGCCCGGCCAGCAGGTCCTGCACCAGGGCCAGGTCGGTCTGCAGGTCGTCGGGATGGGTCAGGCGCTGGAAATCAACCTGCAGCAGTTCTTCGCGGGGGTAGCCCAGGATCCGGCACAGTGCGTCATTGACGTCCAGCCAGCGCCCTTCCAGCGACACCAGCGCCATGCCCAGCGCCGCCGACGTGAACGCACCGGCGAATTTCTCTGCCGACAGGCGTGCTTCGGCACGCGCCTGCAGGATCTCGGTAATGTCGATGGACATGCCGACATAACCGATCCGCGCGCCGCCGGCACCATCCATGCGGCTGATCGACAGGCGCACCTGGCGTGGCTGGCCATCCTTGCGCCGCAGTGTCCACTGCCGTGAATAGGTCTGCTCATCGGCGCGAGCGCTGAGTGCTTCAAACGCGCCCGGCAGGCTTCCGTCCGCAGCCGCCAGCGGACGCAGCCAGGCCGCCAGCTCGTCCGGATCGTGGAAATCACCCAGTCGCCGCTGGCCGACCACTTCTTCGGCGCTGTATCCCAGCAGGCGTTCCGCGCCGGTATTGAACAAGGTGATGGTGCCTTCGGTATCGGTCGCGATCACCGCCACCTCGTCGGATGCGTCGACCACGGCCTGCAATCGCTGCCGGCTCTCGGCCGCATCCTGTCGCGCCTGCTGCAGCTCGGTCACGTCGGCGTGTGCACCGGCCATCCACAGCGGTCGTCCCTGCCCGTCCCATTCGAACACGCGGCCACGGTCGTGGATCCATATCCACTGGCCATTCTTGTGCCGCATGCGCAGCAGGCAGACATAGTTGTCGCTGCGGCCTTCGAAATGGTCCTCCAGTGCCGCATCGGACAGGACGATGTCGTCGGGGTGGACCAGCTTCAGGAACGTCTTCTGGCACACCGGCTCCAGCTCTTCCAGGCGATAGCCGACGATCTCCGCCCAGCGCGCATTGACCCGCATTTCGCCGGTCTGCACGTTCCATTCCCAGGTGCCGGCTGCGGTGCCGTCGATGATCATCGCCAGGCGACGGCGCTCCTCGGCCAGCTCCTGCAGGCGCCGTTCGAGCAGCCCGTTGCCGTTGCTTCCCTGGCCCGCCATCAACCCGCCCCGCGGCCCGCACAGGCGGGCAGTGGCCGCAGCACAACGCTGCAGCCCTCGACGAAGACAACGGGTCCTGCTGGCGTCATGGCCCTCCCCAGCGACAGCGGGGTGGCCGAACGCCTCCCCTCAAGCGCAAGTGTGCGCAATCACGGGGAAAACCGACAAGTCCCTCACCACGAATCAAGCGTGACGGGGGACACGGTCCTCAACTGCGCTTGGCGCGGGCGAAGGCCTCGGCCAGGGCATTGTTGGCCGGGGGCGCGGACACGGCGGGACGGCCACCATTGCCCTGGCCCCGGTTCGGCCCGCGGTTCGGGCCGCCTGCGTCGCGGCGCGGCCCCTGCCCGCGCTCATCGCGCTGGCCCGAGCGGCTGGTGGCCTGCCCGGGGGTGTCGTCCAAGCGCCGGGTCAGGGCGATGCGCTTGCGGGCCACGTCCACCTCCAGCACCTTCACCTTGACGATATCGCCGGCCTTGACCACGTCGCGCGGATCCTTCACGAACGTATCGGAGAGCGCCGAAATGTGGATCAGGCCGTCCTGGTGCACGCCGATATCGACGAAAGCACCAAAGGCCGCCACGTTGCTCACCACGCCTTCCAGCACCATGCCCTCGCGCAGGTCCTTGATGTCCTCGACACCCTCGGCGAAGCGCGCCGCCTTGAACTCCGGACGCGGATCGCGGCCCGGCTTTTCCAGTTCCTTCAGGATGTCGCGAACGGTCGGCACGCCGAAGGTGTCGTCGGTGAACTGTTCTGCTTTCAGGCCACGCAGGAAGCTGCCATCACCGATCAGCGCCTTGATCGGGCGCGCGGTGCTGGCAACGATGCGCTCGACCACCGGATAGGCCTCCGGGTGCACCGCCGAGGCGTCCAACGGCTGATCGCCGTCGGCGATGCGCAGGAAGCCGGCGCACTGCTCGAAGGTCTTCTCGCCCAAGCGCGCAACCTTCAGCAGGTCTTTGCGACGCTTGAACGGGCCGTTGTCGTCACGATGGCGCACGATGTTCTCGGCCACCGTGGCCGACAGGCCGGACACCCGCGACAGCAGCGCGGCAGACGCGGTGTTCACGTACACGCCGACCGCGTTCACGCAGTCCTCCACGCGCGCGTCCAACGCCCGGGCCAGACGGTACTGATCCACGTCGTGCTGGTACTGGCCGACACCGATCGCCTTGGGTTCGATCTTGACCAGTTCGGCCAGCGGGTCCTGCAGGCGGCGGGCGATCGATACCGCGCCACGCAGCGACACATCCAGGCCCGGAAACTCCTTGGCCGCGAACTCGGAGGCCGAGTACACCGAGGCACCGGCCTCGCTCACCACCACCTTCTGCAGCTTCGGGTTGCCAGCGGCCTTGATCGCTTCACCGGCCAGCTTGTCGGTTTCGCGGCTGGCGGTGCCGTTGCCGATCGCGATCAGCTCCACGTTGTGCTTGGCGCACAGCTGCTTGATGGTCTGCAGCGACTGCTCCCACTGGCGGCGCGGCTCATGTGGGTAGATGGTATCGGTGGCGACCAGCTTGCCGGTGGCATCGACCACGGCAATCTTGCAGCCGGTCCGGATGCCCGGGTCCAGGCCGAGCACGGTCTTCGGGCCGGCCGGTGCCGCCAGCAGCAGGTCCTTCAGGTTGTCGCCGAACACCGCGATGGCTTCGGCCTCGGCCTTTTCGCGGGCCTGGTTGAACAGGTCCAGCAGCAGATGGGTATGCAGCTTGGCGCGCCAGGTCAGGCGGCAGGCGTCCAGCAGCCAGCGGTCGGCGGCACGGCCCTGGTCGGCAATGCCGGCCTTGCGCGCCACGCGCCCTTCGGCGTACTGGTGGCCAGCCTCGGCATCACTGCCCGGGTCCAGCTCCAGGAACAGGATCTCCTCGCGGCGCGCGCGGAACAGCGCCAGCAAGCGGTGCGAGGGAATCTTCGCCAGCGACTCGGCGTGTTCAAAATAATCGCGGTACTTGGCGCCTTCGGTTTCCTTGCCCTCGGCCACGCGGGCACGGATCACGCCGGATTCGCCGAGCCAGGTACGCAGTTCGCCGACCAGCGCAGCGTCTTCGCCCCAGCGCTCCATCAGGATCGCACGCGCGCCTTCCAGCGCAGCCTTGGTGTCGGCCACGCCCTTGTCGGTGTCGACGAAGGTGGCCGCGAACGTCTGCGGGTCCTGCGTCGGGTCGGCCAGCAGGCCATCGGCCAGCGGCTCCAGACCGGCCTCGCGGGCGATCTGGGCGCGGGTGCGGCGCTTGGGCTTGTACGGCAGGTACAGGTCTTCCAGGCGGCTCTTGGTGTCGGCGGCGAGGATGTCGTTGCGCAGTTCGTCGCTGAGCTTGCCCTGCTCGCCGATGCTGGCCAGCACCGCCGCGCGGCGGTCCTCCAGCTCGCGCAGGTAGGTCAGGCGCACTTCCAGGTTGCGCAGCTGGGTGTCGTCCAAGCCCCCGGTCACTTCCTTGCGGTAGCGCGCGATGAACGGAACGCTGGCGCCCTCGTCGAGCAGGCCGACCGCGGCGCGTACCTGGGCGGACTGGGCACCGATCTCATCGGCGATGGTCTGGGCGATCTGCTGGGCGAGCGCGCTCTGTGCGTTCTTGGCGTCGTGCATTGCTTCAGGTCTGTGCCGCGGTACGGGAAGACCCCATTCTGGCAACCCACGACGGAGCCGGACAAGGCATTGACAGGGGGCGAGGTTCAGCGGCGGGGCCGGATTGGACGCCGGCATCCTGGCAAGGAGAGGGCTCGGACTGGCCCTGGGCTGGGATGCCGGCGCGGGCGCGCGATGGTGGGCGCGCCCTGCCGCGTGTTGCGGAGGTCAGCGGTAGTGGCGGGCGGCGCGCTGCATGACGATCTCGTCACGCATGCCTTCCAAGGCCATCAGGCGGACCTTGCCGACACCCTGCAGTTCCATGAACCGCTCCGTGTAGAACTCCGGCCCCAGCGCGGTGTCGGCGCGGGATTTGCTGAAGCCGTAGGGCACCACGCCCTTCTCGCCATCCTTGCTACCACCGACATAAAGAACGATTGCCATGTGATGTATTCCTCCAAATTGCTACTGCGTACTGCACTCGATGAGCGATGCTGCGAGCTCATCGAGGGAGAGCTTACCGCGTCGAACCTGACTGGAACGTCACGAAGGCTAATGACGATCGGTTGCATGCAGATGACGGCGGGATCGCAGCAGAATGCTTACGGATCTTTAACTTCCGGCTAACGAATCGGTGGGGGATTCCTGCCAACGGCGCAGCCCCTGGTGGGTGGTTTGGTTGGTCGCGGAAAGCCGGTTTCCTGCGGGCTGGCCGGGAGGGTGGGTAGGCCGGGGACGCCGTGAACCTGTGGTGGTCAAGTATTTTTGGACACTCCCAAAGGGAGTTCAGGCCACCTGCTCTTCACAAAGCGCAGGTGGCACAAGGCCGTTGGCACTGTGCGGCCGACGGTGGTTGTACCAGTCCACGAATTGCTC